>NZ_VIVP01000001.1:0-656321 GCF_007993955.1 Pseudomonas sp. AG1028 | reverse complement strand
AGATCCCGGTCACCGGCACTGTCGGTGGCGATGCCAAGGTCGGTGACACCGTCACCCTGACCGTTAATGGCAAGACCTTTACTGGTCAGGTACAGACCGACAAGACCTTCAGCATCAACGTCCCAGGTTCCGACTTGGTCGCCGATGCCGGCAAGACCATCAATGCCAGCGTCAGCACTACCGATGCCGCCGGCAACACCGGCACTGCGACAGACACTGAAGGCTACAGCGTAGATGTCACCGCTCCAGTGCCGACCATTATGCTCGACGCTAACATCACTGCAGACGACGTAATCAACATTGCAGAGTCGAGCCAACAGATCCCGGTCACCGGCACCGTCGGCGGCGACGCCAAGATTGGCGATACCGTCACCCTCACAGTGAATGGTAAGAGCTTCACCGGTCTGGTAACCAATGCCAACGGCACCCTTGGTTTCAGCATCAATGTGCCGGGCGCCGACCTAGTTGCCGATGCCGGCAAGACCATTACAGCCAGCGTCAGCACCACCGACGCTGCCGGTAACACCGGCACCGCGACAGACACCGAAGGCTATAGCGTCGACGTCACCGCACCTGTGCCGACCATCACCCTCGACGCCAACATCACCGCCGATGACGTGATCAACATCGCCGAATCGAGTCAGCAGATCCCGGTTACCGGCACTGTCGGTGGCGATGCCAAGGTTGGCGATACCGTCACCCTGACCGTCAATGGCAAAGAATTCACCGGTTCGGTCGTTGCCAGTTCAAATGGCACGCTGGGCTTTAGCATCAACGTGCCCGGCGCCGATCTGGCCGCTGATGGCGATCGCACCATCGATGCAAGCGTCAGAACCACCGATGCCGCAGGCAACGTTGGCATTGGCGCGGATACCGAAAGCTACCGCGTCGACATCACACCGCCTGCAGCGGCAATCGATATCGTCAAGATCTCTGAAGACACGGGAACTCCCGGGGACTTCATCACCCGTGACAGCACCCTGACCGTAAGCGGTACGGTCGGCCCTCTGGGCGCCGGCGAGAAAGCGCAGATCAGCGTGGACGGCGGCAGCACCTGGAAGGACCTGACCGTCAGCAACGGAAACTGGGATTACGCGGATGGCCGCACCCTGTCGCTGGGTGATCACACCTATCAGGTACGCGTCATCGATGATGCGGGTAACGTGGGCTCCACCGACACCCAGAAAGTCACCATCATCGCCAACCAGGATCCGATCGCGGTTAACGACCCAGGCATGGCAGCCGGTCTCACCGGCCAATATTACGCCTACCACGAAGGGGCGAACCTGGATGGGGCGAACCTGACCTCTCTGGCTCAGGTGCGCGCCTTTATCGCCGCCAACTCGCCTGATGCCGCCTTCGTGGCGAAGAACATCAATTACAGCCTGAGTGGCGGCGACCTCGGCGGAAATAACAACCTGCAGTCATTCCTGGGCTCTGACGCGGCATCGTTGAACGTCGACCCGGAAAACAGCAGTGACGCGATCATCAGACTCAGCGGCACCTTGCAACTGCAGGCGGGCAACTACCAGTTCCAGGTCAGGGCGGACGATGGCTACAGCATTGCGATCGATGGCGTGATCGTCTCGAGGTTCGATGGCAACCAGTCGCCGAGCACCAACAGCGGCTCGTTCACCATCAGTGAGCCTGGCGCGCACACCATCGAAATCATCTACTGGGACCAGGGTGGTCAGGCCGTACTGCAACCCACGCTGAGTTTCGCTGGCGGCCCTTACCAGCCGCTGGGCAACTACTCTCCGGCCCAGGCCAACCCTGCCCTGGTCACCGGGCACGACAATGCCTTGACGATCTCCCAGGCAACGCTGCTCGCCAACGACAGCGACGCGGACGGTGACAGCCTGCGTATCGTCGGCGTGGATAATCCCAAGCATGGCACCGTTACGCTGAACGACAACGGCACCATCACTTTCACACCCGCAAGCAATTACTACGGCCCCGCTTCGTTCAGCTACACCGTCAGCGATGGCAATGGTGGAACCAGCAAAGCCACGGTCACGGTGAACGTGACGGGCGACGCGGCTGCGAGTATCGGTGCGGTCAGCAATGCCGTGGACAACACCGGGGGCCAGGTGGATGAAGGCGACAGCGCCGTCTTCACCGTCAACCTCAGCACTGCCAGCCTCACCACCACGACCTTCAGCCTGGCGCTTAACGCGGGCACCGCAACAGCGGGCAATGACTACAACGGTACGCTGACCAACCAAAGCTTCAGCAATGGTGTGACCTACAACGCCGCCAACGGAACCGTCACCGTGCCTGCAGGCGTTTCCAGCTTCATGGTCACCGTGCCGACCATCAACGACAGCGTGTTCGAGCCGACCGAAAGCTTCAGCCTGACCGTTGGCGGCAAGACAGGTACCGCGACAATCTTCGACAATGATGCCGCTCCGGCTATCAATACCGTCAGCGCTGCAGTCGATAGCACTGGCGGCCAGGTCGATGAAGGCGACAACGCCGTCTTTACCGTCAACCTCAACAATGCCAGCAGCACGCCGACCACGTTCAGCCTCGCGCTCAATGCCGGTACCGCAACGGCCGGCAGTGACTACAACGGCACGCTGACCAACCAGAGCTTCAGCAACGGCGTGACCTACAACGCCGCCAACGGAACCGTCACCGTACCGGCGGGCGTGACCAGCTTTACCGTCACGGTGCCGACCATCAATGACACCGTTTTCGAGCCAACTGAAACCTTCAGCCTGACCGTAGGTGGGAAAACCGGCACTGCGACCATCATCGATAACGATACGGCGCCTGCCGTAAACACCGTTAGCGCTGCGGTGGACAGCAATGGCGGCCAGGTCGATGAAGGCGACAACGCCGTCTTCACCGTCAACCTCACCAACGCCAGCAGCACGCCGACCACCTTCAGTCTCGCCCTGAATGCCGGTACTGCGACTGCCGGCAGCGACTATAACGGCACCTTGACCAACCAAAGCTTCAGCAACGGCGTGACCTATAACGCCGCAAACGGCACCGTCACCGTTCCGGCCGGCGTCACCAGCTTTACGGTCACCGTGCCGACCATCGATGACACCGTCAGCGAGCCCACTGAAACCTTCAGCCTTACCGTTGGCGGCAAAACCGGTACTGCGACCATCATCGACAACGATGCAGCGCCGACTGTCGGCAGCGTCAGTACTGCTGTGGACAGCAGCGGTGGCCAGATAGATGAAGGCGACAACGCGGTCTTCACCATCAGCCTCACCAACGCCAGCAGCACGGCAACCACCTTCAGCCTGTCGCTGAACGCTGGCACGGCAACCGCCGGTAGCGACTATAACGGAACGCTTACCAACCAGAGCTTCAGCAACGGCGTGACTTACAACGCTGCAAACGGCACAGTAACCGTGCCTGCGGGTGTAACCAGCTTTACCGTCACCGTGCCTACCATTGACGATACCGTCAGTGAGCCTACTGAGACCTTTAGCCTTACCGTTGGCGGGAAGACCGGCACGGCAACCATCATCGACAACGATGCCGCGCCGACTGTTGGTTCTGTAAGTTCGGCGGTTGATAGCGCCGGCGGCCAGGTCGATGAAGGCGACAATGCTGTCTTCACCGTCAACCTCACCAATGCCAGCAGCACGCCGACGACCTTCAGCCTCGCGCTGAATGCCGGTACTGCCACTGCTGGCAGTGATTACAACGGCACCCTGACCAACCAGAGCTTCAGTAATGGCGTGACTTATAACGCCGCAAATGGAACCGTTACCGTTCCAGCCGGCGTGACCAGCTTCACCGTCACCGTGCCGACCATCGATGACACCGTCAGCGAGCCCACTGAAACCTTCAGCCTTACCATTGGCGGCAAAACCGGTACTGCGACCATCATCGACAACGATGCGGCGCCGACTGTCGGCAGCGTCAGTGCTGCTGTGGACAGCAGCGGTGGCCAGGTCGATGAAGGCGACAACGCCGTCTTCACCGTCAACCTGACTAACGCCAGCAGCACGCCGACCACGTTCAGCCTCGCGCTGAATGCGGGCACTGCGACTGCCGGTAGCGATTACAACGGCACATTGACCAACCAGAGTTTCAGCAACGGTGTGACCTACAACGCGGCAAACGGCACAGTAACCGTTCCGGCTGGCGTCACCAGCTTCACCGTCACGGTACCGACCATCAATGACACCGTTTACGAGCCAACCGAAACCTTTACGCTCAATGTGGGCGGCAAGGTCGGCACGGCAACCATCATCGACAATGACCCGGTTCCGACAGTCAGCACCGTCAGCTCGGCGGTGGACAGCAGCGGAGGCCAGGTCGATGAAGGCGACAACGCTGTTTTCACCGTCAACCTCACTAACGCCAGCAGTACCGCTACCACTTTCAGCCTCGCGCTGAATGCCGGTACTGCGATTGCCGGTAGTGATTACAACGGCACGCTGACCAGCCAAAGCTTGAGCAATGGTGTGACTTATAACGCCGCGAACGGCACCGTCACTGTTCCGGCTGGCGTCACCAGCTTCACCGTCACCGTGCCGACCGTTGACGACACTGTCTTCGAACAGACCGAAATCTTCACACTGACGGTCGGCGGGAAAACCGGTACCGCGACCATCATCGATAACGATGCGGCGCCGACTGTAGGCTCTGTGAGCTCGGCAGTTGATAACGCCGGCGGCCAGGTGGACGAAGGCGACAACGCCGTCTTTACCGTCAATCTCACCAACGCCAGCAGTACCGCTACTATTTTCAGCCTCGCGCTGAATGCCGGTACTGCCACTGCCGGCAGTGATTACAACGGCACCCTGACCAACCAGAGCTTCAGTAATGGCGTGACTTATAACGCCGCAAATGGAACCGTTACCGTTCCGGCTGGCGTCACCAGCTTCACCGTCACGGTACCGACCATCAATGACACCGTTTACGAGCCAACCGAAACCTTTACGCTCAATGTAGGCGGCAAGGTCGGTACGGCAACCATCATCGACAACGACCCGGTTCCAACCGTTAGCACCGTAAGCTCCGCGGTCGACAGCTCCGGCGGCCAGGTCGATGAAGGCGATAACGCCGTCTTCACCGTCAACCTCACCAACGCCAGCAGCACGCCGACCACCTTCAGTCTTGCCCTGAATGCCGGTACTGCGATTGCCGGTAGCGATTACAACGGCACCCTGACCAACCAAAGCTTCAGCAACGGCGTGACCTATAACGCCGCAAACGGCACCGTCACCGTGCCGGCCGGCGTCACCAGCTTCACCGTCACCGTACCAACCATCAACGATACCGTTTACGAGCCAACCGAAACCTTCACGCTCAATGTGGGCGGCAAGGTCGGTACTGCGACCATCATCGACAACGACCCGGTTCCGACGGTGAAAACCATCGAAGTCGGTCAGCCTGGCACGGCCGATGACAATGTGGTCGAAGGCAACAACTTGGTGTTCAACGTCACCCTGAGCAACGCCAGTTCGACGCCGACCCTGCTGTCCTTCAACGCCACCGGCACGGCAACCGCCAACGTCGATTACAAGCTGAACGCTCAGAGCTTCAGCAACGGTGTGACCTACGATGCCAACACCGGCAAGATCACCGTGCCAGCAGGTGTCACCAGCTTCTCGGTTACCGTGCAGACCCTTGCCGACAACGTAGTAGGCGAGCCGTTGGAGACGGTGAAGCTGGACATCGGCGGCCAGAGCGCCACTGGCGGCATCATCGATGGCACGCCGGATGCGAAGGACGACAGCTACACCAAGGTCACCGGTCTGAAAGCCGAGTACTTCGGCTATAACGACACCGGCACCGGTGCCGGCAACGACGGCGCCAACCTGACGAACCTGAGCCAGGTTCGCCAGTTCATCGACACCCACAAAGCCGCGGCGACCTTCAATGCCACGACGCTGGATTACGGCAACCTGAGCAACGCCACGGGCCTGGGCAACGGCACCAACCTGCAGGCTTTCCTGGGCGTCAACACCACAACGGGTAATGGCGCCAAGGCCAACGCCCTGTCCACGGACCCCGGTGATACTTCCGACGCCATCATCAAGATGAGCGGCTACATCAACCTGGCCGCAGGTACTTACCAGTTCCGGGTGACCGCGGACGACGGCTACAGTATCCGTATCAATGGCCAGGTGGTCGCCGAATTCAACAACATCCAGTCGAGTGCGACCGCCACTGGCAAATCCTTCACCATCGGCGCTGCCAATGCCGGACCTCAGCAGATCGAGATCATCTATTGGGATCAGGGCGGCGATGCACGCCTGAAGGTCGAGGTAGGCCAGGGAGGCAACTTCAAGGTCGTCGACTCGGACATGCTCTACCACGTGCCGACCACCTCCAGCCTGACGATGGACGCCGGCGACAGCCTGACCATCGCCAGCAGCACCCTGCTCGGCAATGACACCGACCCGAACAACGACAGCCTCTCCATCACCAGCGTTCAGAACGCCACCAACGGCACGGTCACGCTCAACAACGGCAATGTCGTGTTCACGCCCAAGTCGGGCTTCTACGGCGACGCCACCTTCCAGTACACCATCAGCGATGGCAAAGGCGGCAGCGATACGGCGACCGTTACCCTAAAGGTCAACCAGGCCGCCAATGTTATCCACGTGGCTGGCGACGGCGCCAACGACAACGGCGACAACACCATCCGTGGAGGCGCCGGCAACGATGTGCTGCTGGGTGATGCCGGCGGTACGCTGACCACCCTTCAGCCGGCGACCAACTACAACATCGCCCTGCTCGTCGACACCTCAGGCAGCATGCAGGGTGACCGCATGAGCCTGACCAAGACTGCGCTGTCGAACTTCGTGAAAACCCTGGCGGGCCACGATGGTGTGGTAAACGTCACGCTGGTGGGCTTCGCTGAAAAGGTAACCCTCAGTGCCAAGGTCGAAGACCTGCAAAGTGGCACAAGCCTCGACGCCTTGCTGGCGAATATCCAGAAGCTCACCGCCAGTGGCGGCACCAACTATGAGGCCGCCTTCAAGGAAGCGAGCGCCTGGTTCGACGCACAGAGCACTGCCGGCCATACCAAGGCAGCCGGTTACGAGAACCTGACGTTCTTCCTGTCCGACGGCGACCCAACCTACTACTACAACGGCAATACCACTGCGCTCAGTGGCAACGGCTCGGCGACTACCGATCAGGTACTGCTGGGCTCGCTCGATACCTTCAACGTGCTCGCCGGCAAGAGCTCGGTGCAGGCCATCGGCATCGGTTCGGGGGTCAGTGAGAAGAACCTGAGCCTGTACGACAACACCACGGATACACCGGCATCCACCTACCTGACCAATGGCACGCAAGCCGTGCTGGCCAACTTCAACAACAACACCAGCGGCTGGAACAACCTGGGCAGTTGGGACACGTCCGGAACAGGTGGCGGTAGCTCCGTAAGCCGCAGCGCCGACACGCTGGTAATCCGGGATACCTGGGGCGGCACGCCTGTCACAGCGGCAACCCCGACATTGACGATTGCGGACGGCTCCTTCAGCAGCTTGAAGTTTGCCTACGGCACAACGGACACCGGCAGCGGCGACTCGCTCACCTGGAAGCTGCAGCAATTGGTAAATGGCGCCTGGACCGATGTACAAACGGGCGGCGGAACCACTGGCGGCAACTGGACGAACGTCGAAACCTCGGTGGTCGGTGCAGGTACCTATCGCCTGGAGTTCAGTGTTGACGACAAGTCGTTCAACCTCAACAGCGCCTCCATGTCGATCGACAATATTACCCGCGTGGACTACACCAAGGTGCCGGTCGGCAAGGTCGAGATCGTCAATTCGGCCGATGAGCTATCGGTGGCCCTGCACGGTGGCTCCAACGCCAATGTGCCGGTGAGCGTGGGCAACGACACCATCTTCGGCGGCGATGGGAACGACATCATCTTCGGCGACGTGATCAACACCGACGCGCTACCTTGGGGTCTCAATGGCAACCCGGCCAAACCCGCCGACATGTACAACGGCTCGGGAGTGAAAGCCCTGGAGACCTTCCTGGAGCTGAAGAACGGCGTCGCACCGACCAACGCAGACCTGTACGACTATATCCGCGCCAACCACGACACCTTCAACGTGGCCGGCGATACCCGCGGCGGCGCGGACAAGCTGTACGGCGGCAACGGCAACGACATCCTCTACGGTCAGGGCGGCAACGACCTGCTGGTCGGTGGTGCAGGTGACGACATTCTGTTCGGTGGTGCCGGTGCCGATACCTTCGCCTGGCAGAAAGGCGACTTCGGCAAAGACGTGATCAAGGACTTCAACGTGGCCGAGGGCGACACCATCGACCTCAGCTCGCTGCTGCAGGATCACAGCAACAACCTGGACAGCTACCTGAAGCTGGTGACGGACAACGGCAGCTCTACCCTGCTGATCAGCACCAAGGGCGAGTTCAACAACGCCGACACCACCACCCAGCAAGTCGCAGCTAAGGCCGACGTGCAGATTGATCTCGGCCAGGCCAGCCTGCCGAGCTACGACATCAACACGCTGATCGCCAACCACACGATCAAGGTCGACCCCTGATAGGCCAGTGCCCCGCCACACTTTTGTGGCGGGGTGTTAGGGTCTGTTGATGTTTTAGCGCGAGCCGTGCGCGAAACGTCAACAGACCCTAAGCTATAGCAGACAGGTTTTAGCGGAGAAGGCCGTGTTCTACATAAAACGTAATGCCGAAGGCGAACTGCTGCGCGTGCAGCCCGAGCCTTTCGAGGGAATGAACGGCGAGCTGACGGCCGATAGCGAAGAGGCGCGAGCCTGGTTTTCCAATCAGAACGTGGAAAGCAGCCTGCTGCAACTCAAGCAGAGCGACCTGGATATGATCCGCGTGCTCGAGGATTTGATCGACGTGCTGATAAAGAAAGGCGTGGTGCGCATCACCGACCTGCCGGAGGCGGCCCAGAGCAAGTTGATGGGCCGCAGCCGAGCGCGTGACGCACTCGGCGGCATGAACCGTTTAATCAACGACGAAGAGCGCGGCCTGATCTGATCAGGCCCATGCCGCCGGCTCGCTGAACAGGCGCCCCTGCACCCCGCTGACGCCCATTTCCTGCAGTACTTGCCACTCCCCACGGGTTTCCACCCGCTCGGCGATCAAAGGCAGATCGATGCTGTTGGCCGCCCGCTGCATGGCCTCGATAAACAGGCGCTTGTCGCCTTCCTGATCGATGCCGCGAATAAAGCTGCCATCGACCTTCAGGTAAGCCAGGCCGAGTTTGGCCAGGTTACCGATCATGCTGAAGCGCCCACCGAAATGCTGCAGACCCAGCTCGACACCCAGGCTGCGCAGCTTTCGGGTGATCGTCTCAAGCTCGGCAGGTCCGGGCAGTTGGCCTTCGTCCAGTTCCAGAATCAGACGGCCAGCGACTGCCGGATGCAGGCGTAGCCGTTCGTAGATCTGCTCCAGCACCCGTGCGTCACGCACGCTGCTGCCGGACAGGCTCAGCGCCAGCTTGCCGTCGTGACTAGCGAGCTGCGCCAGCAAGGCGTCAAGCATCACCAGATCCAGACGTGCGGTCCAACCAAAGCGCTCCAGCCACGGCAGAAACTGGCCGGCGGGAATGGTTTCGCCGCGCTCATCGAGCAAACGCGCCAGTACCTTGTTGTGTAACACCTGAGTCGGCTCGGCAGCATTGACCACCGGCTGCGCGTACTGCAGGAAACGCCCCTCCAGCAGTGCGCTGTCCAACAGGCGGTGCCAGTCGTTGCGCTCGCCGGGGGCAGCGGCTTGCGGGCGATGCTCGACGAACGCCCATTGGCTGTGGCTGTTGCTGACGGCTTCAGCCAGTGCGGCATCAAGTGCGCTATAGAGCTCGCTGCTGCTCGCCCCTGGTGCGAAACTGGTGATACCGATATGCGCCACGGGTGAGCAGTCGCTAGCTCCGGTCTGCTGCAGCGACAGCAAGGCGTTGCTCAGTTGCTCGGCCAGTTGCTCGGCTTCCTGCCGGTCGACACCGGCAGCCAGCAAGGCGAATTCACCACCGCGGTTACGCGCCAGCAGGAAACGCCCCTGGCTGACCTGCTGCAGTTGTTCGGCCACAGCTTTGAGCAGTTGGTCGGTGCGCTGTCCGCCAATACGCTGGTTCAGCCCGGCCAGGTCATTAACCCGCAGCAGCATCAGCACACCGCTGCTGGCCCGCTCTTCACCTGTCAGGCGGGCCTCCAGATCGAGGTCGAAATAGCGACGGTTGGCCAGCCCGGTAAGGCTGTCCTGGTAGGCTTCGGCGTGCAGTTTCTCGCTGCGCGAGGCTTCCTCGTCGAACAGTGTTTTGAGCTTTTCCACCATCTGGTTCATGGCGGCCACCACCCGGCGAAACTCCGGCGTGCGTGGCAGCTTGGAGGCACTGAGAAACTCGCGGCGGGCGATGGCGTTGGACTGCTCGACCATATACTCCAGCGGGCGTAGCTGCCGCTTGAGCAGCAGCACCCCCAGGCCAATGCACAGCAGGCTGATCAGCGCGAGCCACAGGAAGGTGGCGTAGGCGGTCTGCCACAGCTTGGCGATGGCGAAATACGGATGGCTGACCACTTCGACATGGGCTGCCTGGCTCCAGCCGTCACTCACGATGGCGTCGCCCTGGGCCGGCGCCAGGTCTACCAGATCGGCGAACCACTGCGGCGCGCCGCGCCCCAGGCTCGGGCCGGAACGCTCGACCAGCACCTTGTCGTCGGGGCTGATCACGCGGATGCTCTCGAAATAGCCGCTGTCGAAGATCGAGCTGACCATCAGTTCCAGCATCGCCGGGTCGTCCAGGTGCGAGCCAAGCGACAAGCCCAGCGCCGTGGCGGCGTCCTGCGCATGGGAGCGCAACTGGTTGACCTGCTGCTCGCGCGAGCTCTCCACGTTGACCACGACGCTGCCGGCGAAACTCACCAGCATCAGCACGCAGATGGCGACACACAACTGCTTGAACAGTGACATGCACAACTCCTCGCTACGCCTTAAGGAAACCCTTCGGCGCGCATTTTCTTCAACAAATCCTGCCAGCGCGAAAGGCGCTTGCTGTCTCCCACCTGCTTGCCGCCTGCCGGCCCGGGCACCCACAGCCCTTCGGCGTTGAAGGCATACACGGGCACCAGATCCCGGCGTTCGGTCGCCGGTTCGATGGCATCGATCAGGTTATCCAGTACCAGCGGCACCGAGGTGGGGGTCGGGTAATAGGTCAACACCATGTGCGCCTGGTTAAGGCGTACGGCTTTTACGTAGGTGATGCGCAGCTTTTCAGGCGGCACGCCCAGCTCGCGCAGGCTGAAATACTTGGCGATGGCGTAGTCTTCACAATCGGCCGCGCCGCGCATCAGCGCCTCGACAGGCGTCGCCCAGTAGTCGGCAACACCCCAGATTTCCTGGTCATCACGAAAACGCAGTTGCAGATTGAAGAAGCGGTTCACAGCCTTGAGCTGGTCGGCCTCGGGAGCATTGCGCTGCTCGTCGAGCAGGCGCTGCCAGGCATCGATACGCGGTTTGCCGGCGCCCAGCGGGCCGTAGAGTTTTTCGGCGCGGGCGGCAATACGCTGGAAGTCCCACTGCGCCTGCAGCCCGCCCGCCACCAGCGACAGGGCGAGCAGCCACGCCACCAGCACAGGCCAGCGAGAACGAAGTGAGAGAACGCCAGAACCGCCGATGGGCACGACCATGCTTCCAGACAGGCAACGCCATCATGGTGCGGTGCGTAAGGCTAAAAAACAATTGCTAGATGCCACTACAGGCGACGAACGTGCCGATGCGCACCGGGGTGCGCATCGGTGGGGCTGTCAGCGCTCGCGCATGGGCATGCCCTGGATACGCTGAGGCGCCTCGCGCGGCTGCCATTGCGGGGGTGACGGGCGCGGCCGCTGCTGTTGCTGGTAGTGATAACGCTGCCCCTCCCAACCCGGCGGCGGTGCCGGACGGTAGTCAGGACGATTGCGGTCGTGACGGCCGTAATAACGCGGGTCGTAGGCCGGTGTGCTGTAGTACCGAGGCGGTGGTGGGGGCGCCGGTACGTAGTAAACCGGCGGTGGGTAGCGGCGGTCCTCGTAGACGTAAACCCTGGGTGCGCCATAGACCTCGGTGCGTTCCACATAGGTGCCCGGGTAATACTGACGTTCGTAATAGCGGTTGCCATAACGGCTATCGCCATACACAGCGCAGCCAGCCAGCGAAAAACCCAACAACGCGATGAGCATGGATTTGCGAATCATAGGCGGCCTCCTTCGACCGCGAATAGCGCATCGGCGGCTGCCGATGCCGGGGATATCCCCAGCCCATCAGACAACCTCGACATTGCCGAATCCGTTCCACTCGTCGCTCAGTCGCTACAAATCATTTCAGCGTCGCCATGAGTATTCGACGCGCTGAAAGTGCGCACACATCAATATTCACGCACCAGCACGGCGCACCTATTTTCCATACGAGACCAGCCAGTGCGCTGCCGCGGTGCTTTTCAGCGTCTGGCATGATCCTCGCTTTGTAACAGATATGCAGGAATGTCCTCGGCCTTGGCCAGGACTGCGGCATCACAATTTGCAATAGCCGACTAGGGTTCCGGTTCGCCAGAGATAGGCGAACGACTGGTCCGAGAGTTGGCGACCTCCGAGGAGGTTACACGGCGGGACAAAAGCCCGGGAGAACGCGCCCCAGCCATGGGACATGCCGCGCCCTCCTGCCCGCACTTTCTCGAACTGGAGGTCCTATGCCCACGCCCCATCGCTTCTCCGTTCTCGCCGCGGATCTCGTGGCAGCCTCCATCTTCAGCAGACGACCAGCATCCACCTGCCCAGGTTGTAGGCTGGACCGGACCGCCACCTTGCACTTCCAACTCCTGTAACGAGATCGCCATGCGCCTGATCAACCGACATCCCGACCGGGCTGGCCGCCTGCTGCTGGTGTTAGTGCCCTTCGCCCTGCTGCTGTTCGCCTATTTCACTGGCTCGGCGCAGCGCCTGGCCGAAAACCCCAATGACAAGCTGCTGCCCAGCGCCAGCCAGATGGTCGCCGCCGTTGACCGCCTGGCCTTTACCGAAGACAAGCGCACCGGCGAATACGCTTTCTGGCAGGACACCGCCTCCAGCCTCACGCGCCTGGCTACCGGCATCGGCATCGCCGCCGTGGTCGGCCTGTGCCTGGGCATCGCCGCCGGCATCCTACCGCTGCTCGGCGCGCCGCTGTCGCCGCTACTCACCGTGCTGTCGATGGTGCCGCCGCTGGCCATCCTGCCGATCCTGTTCATCGTTTTCGGCCTGGGCGAGCTGTCCAAGGTGATGCTGATCGTCATCGGCATCACCCCGATCCTCGCCCGCGACCTGGAACAGCGTGCCCGGGAAATTCCCCAGGAGCTGCTGATCAAGGCGCAGACCCTGGGCGCCAGCACCTGGACGCTGATCCTGCGCGTGGTGCTGCCGCAATTGCTGCCACGCCTGCTGATCGCCCTGCGCCTAGTACTGGGTTCGGCCTGGCTGTTCCTGATTGCCGCCGAAGCCATCGCCAGCACCGACGGCCTGGGCTATCGCATTTTCCTGGTACGCCGCTACATGGCCATGGACGTGATCCTGCCCTACGTGGTGTGGATCACCCTACTCGCCTGGTCGATGGACCTGGGCCTGCGCCAGCTTACCCGGCTGTGCTTTCCCTGGTACGAGGGGGCCAAGGCATGAGCAATAACAAAACCGGCGCAGCAGGCGCTTTCATCGAAGTCAAGAACGTTTGGCAGCAGTATGGCGACCAGACCGTCCTGGAACGCCTCAACCTGTCCATCACCGAAGGCGAGTTCTGCACCCTGGTCGGCGCTTCCGGCTGTGGCAAGTCGACCTTTCTGCGCCTGCTGCTGGGCCAGGAACGCCCCAGCAAGGGCGAGATCCTGCTGGACGGCAAACCATTGGCTGGAGAGCCGGACGCCAGCCGCGGCGTGGTGTTCCAACGCTACTCGGTATTCCCGCACCTGAGCGTGCTGGATAACGTCGCCATCGGCCTGGAGCTGCCGCGCTCCGCCCTGCTCGGCCGGCTGTTCGGCAATGCCAAGCGCGCCGCCCGTGAGCAAGCTGCCGAGCTGTTGAAAAAAGTCGGTCTCGGCCATGCCCTGGACAAATACCCCAGCCAGCTCTCCGGCGGCATGCAGCAGCGCCTGGCGATTGCCCAGGCACTGATCATGAAGCCGCGCGTGCTGTTGCTCGACGAGCCCTTCGGCGCGCTGGACCCCGGCATCCGCAAGGACATGCATGCCCTACTGCTCGATCTGTGGCGCGAGACCGGCCTGACCGTGTTCATGGTCACCCATGACCTGTCCGAAGGCTTCAGCCTCGGCACCCGCCTGATGGTGTTCGACAAGACCCGCGTCGACCCGCACGCGCCGAATGCCTTTGGGGCCCGCATCACCTACGACATTCCGCTCAACGAGGCCCGCAAGGCAGAGTCGCCGCTACCCGGCGAGCTGACCGCGCGCATCGCCGCAGGCTGACCACAAGGTCAAAGTATCGAGGCTAAAGCCCCTCCCACGCATCGCGTAGGGCCACACGACTGTGGGAGGCGCTTCAGCGGCAGGCATCGAGACGGACGTGCCTCACGGCCTAACTCAGCACCTGCAGATACCGCGACAGAGTTTCGCGCTCGGCGGCGAACCACCGCTGCGCATCCACGGTGGATGATGTGGTGAGGTCAGCGCGCCAATCCAGCTCCAGGGTATCGATGACGAAGGTTCGCACCACCGCGCGGCCGTCCGCCCGCAGCAGATGCTGGCAGACACGCCCCGCCACCGGAATATCAAAGCCGTCCAGCACCACGCTCTGCCCCACCCGCGCCGGCTGGGTGGACAGCGCCACCTGATAACGCCCCTGCTTATCGGCATACGCCAGCGAGGTTTCGCAGCCCAATAGCAGCGCCAACGCCTCGCCATCACCTTGCGCCTGCTCAACCCGTTCGCGCAGTTGCAGCCCCGGCTCTAGCGGCTCTACCGCCCGCCCCTGCACCCAGCCAAGCTGCTCGCCGCAGAGAATCAAGCCGCCACCGCGCTGCAGCACTTCGCCGGTTTCGGCGTCGCACTCCTCCAGCAAACGCAGGCCGATGAGTGGCCCGCTGCTGGCTTGCAGGCGCCAGTCCTCGACATAGGCGCCGCTGGTACCGAACTCGATCATGCAGTTGCCGATGCGTTGCAACTGCGCCGGCTCCGGCCAGCGGTTGTGCATTTGCAGGCTCACGCCGCCGTGCCAGCTCAGGTAGCCGTTCTCCCAGAGACTGTCGGCCACCCAGCCCTCGTGGTTGGCAAGTTGGCGCAGCTCGGCGACGGTGTAGTCCTGCCAGGCACGCATGGGCAGCGCGGGCGCGTCCGGCAGGCGCAGGTCGATGGTGAAGGTGCGACTCTGCAGCCAGTGCACCTGGGTGCGCTCATCGCTGCGGCCATCGGCGAAGCTGATGGTGCGGCGGCGAAAGTGCCCGAGCATCCAGTCCGGCACGCTGCCTTCAACGCGTTGCGGGTAACGGGCCGCCAGTTCGAGCAGGTTCATGCCGTCACCTCTCGATTGCCCATGCCAAAGCTGGACAAGCCTGCCGCGCCCTCGGGCAGTTGCAGCGAACCATCCTCCAGGCGCTTGCGCAGGTAATGAAAGGTCTGCGCCGTCTGGGCGAACAGGTGGTCGCCGCAGCTCACGGGCGTGTATACCCGCTCGCCACGGGGCGGCAGGCCGGCGATCGGGGCGATGCGCGTCGGGTAATCGCAGGCGCAGAACAGCGGAAAGGCGAAGCGCTCCTCGCTGACCTTGCGCACGCGGTGCGAGGTGGCGACGAAATGGCCGTTGCTGAGTACCTCGAGCATGTCGCCGATGTTGATCACGAAGGCGTCCTCTACCAGTGGCACGTCGATCCACTGGCCCTCGCCATTGAGCACCTGCAGGCCCTCGGCGGTGGGCAGCAGGATGGTGAAGCACTCGTAGTCGGTGTGCGCACCGATACCGGGGCGGTCGGCCACCGGGTCCGGGTCGAGCGGGTAATGAATCATCCGTAACTGGCTGGTGGGCTGCCGGGTGATGCCGGCGAAGGTGTCTTCGGCAAGCCCCAACGCCAGGGCGAAGCCGCGAAACAGCGTGTCACCCAGGGCCAGCGCCGCCCGATAGTAGGCGCCGACCTCGCGCTTGAAGTCCGCCGAGTCCGGCCACTGCGTTGGTCCCAGCAGCGGATAGACCTGAGGCGCATCGGTGTAATCGTAATTGACGTCGTAGGCTTCCTTGAGATCCTTGCTGCCGCCGGCGAACTGCTCCTCGTCCTCCGGCACGTAGCCGCTGTGGTTGCTCGACTGACCGATGTAGAAACGCATCTTCTCTTGCAGCGGGCGGGCGAAGAAGCGGCGGGCCTGGCAGATCAGCCCGTCGCGCAGCTCAGCGGAAATACCGTGCCCGGTGATCTGCAAAAAACCGACGTCACGCGCCGCTCGCCCCAGCTCGTCAGCGACGCGCTGGCGTTCGGCCAGATCCTCGGCGTAAAGCCCGGAAACGTCGATCACCGGAATGGAGGTGAAATGGGTATGCGCCATGGCAAGCTCCCTTGAACAAGTGAGTTACCTGGTCGTCCAGACGAGCAGCGGGTCGGGTCGTCCCGAGGGCAGCCGCAAGGCCACCCCTGCAAGCGGATCGGTAGCGATTTCCATGCCAGCGCCACGCCGCCAATCATCCAGCCGCGCCCCGTGATTCGCCCTCTTACGGTGCGACACCCACCCACCAAGCCCCATGAAGCAGCACAGCAACGGACAAAAACGGCGCCAATACCCGACCACTGGGGCGCCAGCGGGCTGGCACGCAATTCGCTTTGCTACGGGTGTGCAGGTTCCAAGCGGGATGTCCCGCCGTTGCAGCACCACAATTTGCGAAATGGATGACTAGGGTTCCGATCCGCGTAAGCGGATGACTGGTCCGAGAGTTATCGACCTCCAGCGAGGTTACACGGCGGGATAAAAGCCCGGGAGAACGCGCCTTTCGAAGTGATTCGGAATGTGCTGCGACTCCTGCCCGCACCCAACCACGACTGGAGGTTCCAATGCGCAAGAACCGTCTGCTGATTCTCGCGACCGCAGGTCTCGCCGCCCTACTGAGCTTCTCCGCACACGCCGAGAAAAAAGACAGCTTCAGCGTCTGCTGGACGCTTTATGCCGGCTGGATGCCCTGGGGCTATGCCAGCACCTCCGGCATCATCGACAAGTGGGCCAAGAAGTACGGCATCAATATCGATGTGGTGCAGCTCAACGACTACGTCGAGTCGATCAACCAGTACAGCGCCGGCCAGTTCGACGGCTGCACCATGACCAACATGGACGCCCTGACCATTCCTGCCGCTGGCGGCGTGGACTCCACCGCGCTGATCGTCGGCGACTACTCCAACGGCAACGACGGCCTGCTGATCAAGGGCGAAGGCAAGACCCTGGCGGACATCAAAGGCATGCCAGTCAGCCTGGTCGAGCTGTCGGTCTCCCACTACTTCCTCGCCCGCGCCCTGGAAACCGCCGGCATGAGCGAGCGCGACGTGACGGTGGTGAACACCTCCGACGCCGACATCATCAGCGCCTACGCCACGCCCAGTGTAGAAGCCGCGGCCACCTGGAACCCGATGCTCGCCGAGATCAAGGCCCAGCCGGGCAGTACCGAAGTATTCGACTCCTCGAAGATCCCCGGTGAGATTCTCGACATGATGGTCGTCAACACCCAGACCCTGAAAGACAACCCAGCCCTTGGCAAGGCCCTGGTCGGCGCCTGGTTCGAAATTCTCGAGCTGATGCAATCCGGCACGCCGGCAGCCACTGATGCCCTGACCGAAATGGCCAAGGCTTCCGGCACCGATCTGGCCGGCTACAAGTCGCAACTGGCGACCACCAAGCTGTTCTACACGCCGAAAGAGACCCTGGACTTCGTGACCAGCCCGGCCCTCCCGGAAACCATGGGCAAGGTCGCCAGCTTCAGCTTCGACCACGGCATTCTCGGTGAAGGCGCCAGCAGCGCCGATGCCATCGGCATGACCTTCGCCCGTGACGTGACCACCGGCGACAAGGCCAACATCAAGCTGCGCTTCGACCCCACCTACGTGCAGATGGCAGTCGACGGCAAGCTCTGAGCCCACGAGAAATCTCCTTCGGGCTCCACGCAGAGCCCGACGCACACCTGTTTATCCGAGGTACCCATGACAACTGCCCTCACCCTGCGCCCCACCCTCTATGAGGAAACCGTCCCCGGCGGTGGCCACACCTCCTTCGTGCTCAAGCGCGGCCAGCTGCTGCGCCTCACCGATATCGAGGGCGGCGCCAACGTCAGCCTGCTGCTGTTCAACGCGGCCGAGAAAAGCGAGCGACTGAACCTGCCCGATACTCTCAAGGGCCAGCACACCGCCAAGCTCACCGCCGGCCACTGCCTGTATTCGGACATGGGCAAGGTGCTGGCGGCGATCACTACCGACACCTGCGGCTGGCACGACAGCTTCGGCGGCGTACTGAACGCCGACGAAGTCGCTGAGAAGTACGGCCAGGGCCGCTACCAGGAACTGCGCAACGGCTTCTTCCGCAACGGCACCGACAACCTGCTGGTGGAAATGGGCAAGTGGAATCTCAACCTGCAAGACCTGTTGATGAACCTCAATCTGTTCAGCCGCGTGGACGTCGATGCCAACGGTGCCTTCCAGTTCCAGCTCGGCAACAGCCAGGCCGGTGACTACGTCGAGCTGTACGCACCGATGGACATCCTGGTGGTGCTCACCGCCCTGCAGCACCCGATGGACCCCAACCCGCAGTACGCGCCCAAGCCGGTACAGCTCGCCTGGAGCAAGGTTGAGAGCGACGGCATCAGTGTGCTGTGCCGCACCTCGCGCCCGGAAAACGGCCGCGCCTTTCACAACACCGAACGCCAGTACATCTGAGGGTGCCGACATGAGCCTGACCGCAAGCAACCTGCATCCCGAAACCGCTGCCTTCCGCCACACCATCCCGGCGGGCGAGCCTTACCTGTTCGAGGTCAAGGCCGGCCAGACCCTGCGCCTGCACGACCTGGAAGGCAACCAAGCCATCGACACGCTGTTCTTCGCCGCCAGAAACCCGCGCGAGCGCTTCGACCCGCAGCGCACCCTGCGCAAGCAGAACAACGTCTACCTGACCACCGGCACGGTGCTCTACTCCAACCTCGGCAAACCCCTGCTGACCATCGTCGCCGACACCTGCGGCCGCCACGACACCTTGGGCGGCGCCTGCGCCCAGGAAAGCAACACCGTCAGATATGCACTCGATAAGCGCTATATGCACAGCTGCCGCGACAACTTCCTGCGCGCCAGCCTGCACGACGGCCGCCTGGAAAAACGCGACATCGGCGCCAACATCAACTTCTTCATGAACGTGCCGGTCACACCGGAAGGCGGCCTGACCTTCGAGGACGGCATCTCCGCGCCAGGCAAGTACGTCGAACTGCGCGCCGAAACCGATGTGATCGTGCTGATCTCCAACTGCCCGCAGCTGAACAACCCCTGCAACGGCTGGAACCCGACCCCTGCCGAGGTGCTGGTATGGAACTGAGCCAGCGCCTGCGCCGCTTCCTGCTGCTGATCTGCCAGAGCCGCTCGGGGCAATGCCTGAGCACCGATCCCCGGCAAAACCGCGACACGTAGGATGGGTCGGGCCGCGTAGGTGAACCCCATCAATGCACTCGCGGATTTCACCTACGCAACCCAACGAAAGACACCTCGTTACTCGAACAAAGCCACCACGGACGGCCGTGGTGCAGACCGAATACCGGCGGGACGGCCCGCCTCCTTCGAGGGTTCCTCGAATGTTTGAAAAACTGCTGATAGCCAACCGTGGCGCTATCGCCTGCCGCATCTTGCGAACCCTACGTGAGCTCGACGTCAAGGGCGTTGCCGTCTACTCCGAAGCCGACGTAGCCAGCCTGCATATCCAACAGGCCGACGAGGCCTTCTCCCTCGGCGAAGGCCCGGCCGCGCAGACCTATCTGGTGGTCGACAAGATTCTCGCTGTCGCCCGGCAGACTGGCGCCAAAGCCATTCACCCGGGCTACGGCTTTCTTTCCGAAAACGCCGCCTTCGCCGAAGCCTGCGAAGCGGCCGGCATTGCCTTCGTCGGCCCAACACCCGAGCAGCTGCGCGTATTCGGCCTCAAGCACACCGCCCGCGCCCTGGCCAAACAGCATGGCGTGCCGATGCTCGAAGGCACCGAGCTGTTGGAAAACCTCGACGCAGCCATGGTCGCCGGTGAGCAGGTCGGCTATCCGGTGATGCTCAAGAGCACCGCCGGCGGCGGCGGCATCGGCATGCGCGTCTGCCGTTCGGCGGTCGAGCTCTGCGACGCCTTCGAGGCTGTCAAGCGCCTGGGCCAGAACAACTTCAGCGACAGTGGCGTGTTCATCGAAAAGTACATCCAGCGCGCCCGCCACCTGGAAGTGCAGGTGTTCGGTGATGGCCAGGGCGAGGTGATCGCCCTCGGCGTGCGCGACTGCTCGGTGCAGCGCCGCAACCAGAAGGTGCTGGAAGAAACCCCGGCCCCCAACCTGCCCGCGGGCATGGCCGACGAACTGTGCGCCGCGGCGATCAAGCTGGCCAAGGCGGTCAGCTACCGCAGTGCCGGCACCGTCGAATTCGTTTACGACAGCGAGGCCGAGCGTTTCTACTTCCTGGAAGTGAACACCCGCCTGCAGGTCGAGCACGGCGTCACCGAACAGGTGTGGGGCGTCGACCTGGTGCGCTGGATGATCGAGCTCGCCGCCGGCGATCTGCAGCCGCTCAGCGAACTGGCCGCGCGCCTGCAGCCCAGTGGCCATGCCATCCAGGCACGTCTGTATGCAGAAGATCCGGGCCGTGACTTCCAGCCCAGCCCCGGCCTGCTCACCGCCGTGCAGTTTCCCGAAGCCGACGGCAAAGCCCTGCGCATCGATACCTGGGTCGAAGCCGGCTGCGAGATTCCACCCTACTTCGACCCGATGATCGCCAAGCTGATCACCTGGCAGCCAAGCCGTGAGCAGGCCAGCGTTGCCCTCGATAAAGCCCTGGCCGACTCGGTGCTCTATGGCGTGGAATGCAATCGCGACTACCTGCGCCAGATCCTCAGTGACGAGCCCTTCGCCAGCGGCTCGCCGTGGACACGCTGCCTGGAAAACCTGCTCTACCAGGCCACCACATTCGAGGTACTCAGCGCCGGCACCCAGACCACCGTGCAGGACTTCCCCGGCCGCATTGGCTACTGGGCCGTGGGCGTGCCACCGTCCGGGCCGATGGACAGCCGCGCACTGCGCCTGGGCAATCGCCTGCTCGGCAACGAAGAAGGCGCCGCCGCGCTGGAAATCACCATGAGCGGCCCACTACTGCGCTTCAACACCGACGCGGTGATCGCCGTGACCGGTGCCGAGATTCCCCTGAGCATCGATGGCATCGCCCAGCCGATGAACACCGCGCTGCTGATCGCAGCGGGCAGCACCCTTTCCCTCGGCACCATCGCCGGTAGCGGCGCGCGCAGCTATCTCAGCGTTCGCGGTGGCATCCAGGTGCCGGATTACCTGGGCAGCAAGAGCACCTTCACCCTCGGCCAGTTCGGTGGCCACGGCGGCCGCGCCCTGCGTGCCGGCGACGTGCTGCACATCCCGGCCTTGGCGGATCGCCAGGCCGGCAACCATCTGCCTGTCGAGCTGTACCCCGCCCTGCCCGCGGTGCGCGAGATCCGCGTGATCTACGGGCCCCATGGCGCGCCGGAGTACTTCACGCCCGCCTATATCGACACCTTCTTCGCCACCGCCTGGGAGGCGCACTTCAACTCCAGCCGCACCGGTGTGCGCCTGATCGGCCCGAAGCCCGAGTGGGTGCGCGAGAGCGGCGGCGAGGCCGGCCTGCATCCGTCCAATATTCACGACAACCCCTACGCCATCGGCGCGGTGGATTTCACCGGCGACATGCCGGTGATCCTCGGCCCGGACGGCCCGAGCCTGGGCGGCTTCGTGTGTCCGGTGACCATCATCGAGGCCGACCTGTGGCAGCTCGGCCAGCTCAAGGCCGGCGACAAGGTGCGTTTCGTGGCGGTGGATATCGCCACGGCGCGGGAGTTGGCACAAGATAATGGCGGGAGCGGCCGGGCGGCGCTCCGCTTTAGCCGCGATGCAGGCGACACCCATATCGCGGATAAATCCGCTCCCACAAAGGCATCCGAACTACAAAGCCCCATCGTGCTGGATATCGGCCAGGACGACACCCGCCTGGTCGCGCGTCTCTCCGGCGACACCCATCTGCTGCTGGAAATCGGCCAGCCGGAACTCGACTTGGTGCTGCGTTTCCGCGGCCATGCGCTGATGCAGGCACTCGAAGCCGAGCGACTCGACGGCGTGATCGACCTGACGCCGGGCATCCGCTCGCTGCAGGTGCATTACCAACCGGAAACCCTGGCCCTACAAACGCTGCTCGATATCGTTGCCGGCGAGTGGGATGCCGTGTGCGCCGCATGCGACTTGAAAGTGCCGTCACGCATCGTCCACCTGCCGCTGTCCTGGGATGACCCGGCCTGCCAATTGGCGATCAACAAGTACATGACCACCGTGCGCAAGGACGCACCCTGGTGCCCGAGCAACCTGGAGTTCATCCGCCGCATCAACGATCTGGAAAACCTCGACGAGGTCTACCGCACCGTGTTTGACGCCAGCTACCTGGTGATGGGCCTGGGCGACGTCTACCTCGGCGCACCGGTGGCCACCCCGCTGGACCCGCGCCACCGCCTGGTCACCACCAAATACAACCCGGCGCGCACCTGGACCGCCGAGAACTCGGTGGGCATCGGGGGCGCCTACATGTGCGTGTACGGCATGGAAGGCCCCGGCGGTTACCAGTTCGTCGGCCGCACCCTGCAGATGTGGAACCGCTATCGCGCGGTCGAGGCTTTCGGCGGCAAGCCCTGGCTGCTGCGCTTCTTCGACCAGATCCGTTTCTACCCGGTCAGTGCCGACGAGCTGCTGCGCATCCGCCGCGACTTCCCCCTGGGCCGCTTCGAGCTGCGCATCGAGGAGAGCGAGCTGGCCCTGGCCGACTACCAGCAGTTCCTCGCCGACGAAGCCGACGGCATCGCCGCCTTCCGCGATCAGCAGCGCACCGCCTTCGCCGCCGAGCGCCAACGCTGGATCGACTCCGGCCAGGCGCATTTCGAGAGCGACGAAGGCGTGGTCGAAGTCACCGAGGATGCACCGCTCGAAGCCGGTCAGTGCAGCGTCGACAGCCACATCGCCGGCAACCTCTGGCAGGTGCAGGTCGAGGCAGGCGCAGCGGTGGAAGCCGGCGACGTGCTGGTGATTCTGGAATCCATGAAGATGGAAATCCCGATCACCGCCCCGGTAGCCGGTATCGTGCGCGAGGTGCGCGTGCAACCGGGCGCCGCGGTGCGTGCCGGCCAACGCGTGGCGGTTATTGAACAGGCGTAAGCCCATCGGTCACCGGCCGGGCCGTGTGAAGCAAGTGCTTCACACGGCCCGGCTTGCACACTGCCTTTTGCCCACCTAGCATTGCGGCCATCTATACAGAAGCCAGCACGATGCCATCACAATCCGCCAAAGCTGCCAGCCCTCGCTCGCTGGTTTTCATTCTGCTGGTCCTGCTCGCCTGCGGTTTTATCGCCACCTCGCTGGCCAGCTATCACGCAGCGCTGGATTCGATCCGCGACAGCATCGTCAACACCGAACTACCGCTGACCTCGGACAACGTCTACTCGGAAATCCAGAAGGACCTGGTGCGCCCCATACTCATCTCCTCGATGATGTCCCGTGACACCTTTCTGCGTGACTGGGTGATCGGCGGCGAGCAAAACACCGAACCCATGATCCGCTATCTGCAGGAAGTGCAGAGCCACTACGGTGCAGTCACCAGCTTCTTCGTCTCCGATCAGAGCAAGACCTACTACCAGGCCAAAGGCGTGCTGAAAAAAATCGACCAGCAGGCCGAGCGCGACGTCTGGTACTACCGTCTGCGCGATCAGGAGGAGCCCTACGAGATCAATGTCGATATCGACATGGCCAACGGCGACCGGATGACGGTGTTCATCAACTACAAGGTGTTCGACTACGAGCACCGCTTCATCGGTGCCGCCGGTGTTGGCCTGACGGTGGACGCCGTGGTGCAGTTGATCGACCAATATCAGCGCCGCTATGACCGCAGCGTGTACTTCGTCGACACCACCGGACGCATCGTGCTCACCGGTGCCGGCGGCGGCCCCATGGGCGCACGCATTGGCGACCAGCTGAGCGACGTCGAGGGCCTCGAGGAGCTACACAGCAAACTGCCCCATCCCAAGAGCGGCAACTTCTTCTATCAGGAGCATGGCCGCGGCCACTTCCTCAACGTGCGCTTCATTCCCGAACTGGACTGGTACCTGTTAGTCGACAAGCACGAAACCGGCGCCGTGGCCGGCATCCGTCAGTCGCTGTACATCAATCTGTTGATCTGCGGCGTGGTCACCCTGCTCGTGCTGGTATTGGTCACCCTGGTATTGCGCCGCTACCAGGCGCGCATCACTGCCCTGGCGACCACCGACTCGCTGACCGAACTGCCCAACCGACGTGGTTTCGAACTGCTGGCCAACCAGGCCATTCAGGAAGCGCGGCGCAGCCAGAGCACGCTGTGCGCTCTACTCTTCGACCTCGATGGTTTCAAGTTGCTCAATGACAGCCACGGCCACCTGGCCGGCGATGCGGTGCTGCGCGGCTTCGCCCGGCACCTGCAGCAGAACCTGCGCCAATCGGACATCATCTGCCGTTGGGGCGGCGAAGAGTTCATTCTGCTGCTCAAGGACACCCCGCTCGACGCCGCTCGCCAGCTCGGTGAGAAGATCCGCCAGCAGACCGCTACCAGCGCCTTCAACTTCGCCGAGCAGACGCTGCACACTTCCACCAGCATCGGCCTGGCCACCCTGCAAGACGGCGACGACCTGCAGGCCTTGATCGCCCGTGCCGACCGCGCCCTGTATCGCGCCAAGCAGGCCGGGCGCAACCGCCTGTGTGAAGAAAGCCAATGAACACCAACCTGTGCCCAGCCTGCGGCAAGCTCAACAACTGCGCCCAGTCCACCAGCGGCAGCGAGGTGACGCACTGCTGGTGCTTCGAGATCGAGGTCAAGCCGCAGGCGCTGCAGAATCTGCCGCCCGAAGCCTTGAATCGCGCCTGCCTCTGCCCCGCCTGCGCGGGCGCCGTGCGCGAAGCCGCTTCCAGCAAGCAAGACGGCGGGTGCGACTGAACCATGCGCCTGGATCGTTTCCTCAGCAATTTCCCCCGTTTCAGCCGCCAGGACAGCCGCCTGCTGATCAGCGCCGGTCGACTGCGCGTGGACGGCGTGGTCATCTCTGATCCGCGCTTCGACATCCGCGACTTCCAGCGTGTGGAGCTGGACGACGACCTGCTACAGGCCGGACGCAGCGCGTGCTACTGGATGCTGCACAAACCGGTCGGCGTGGTCAGCACCACCGAACACGACGAACACCGCACCGTGATAGACCTGCTCGACGAGCCGGACAAGCACGAGCTGCACCTGGCCGGCCGCCTGGACCTCAATACCAGCGGCCTGCTGCTGATCACCAATGACGGGCGCTGGTCGCGGCGCATCACCCAGCCGCAGCAGCGCAAGCCCAAGGTCTACCACGTCACCACCGAACAACCGATCACCGAGGAGTACGCCGAGGTCTTCGCCCGCGGCCTGTACTTCGCCTTCGAGAACCTCACCACCCTGCCCGCCGGGCTCGAGGTGCTGGATAGTCACCACGCCCGGCTGACCCTGTTCGAGGGGCGCTACCATCAGGTCAAGCGCATGTTCGGCCACTTTCGCAACCGCGTCGTCGCACTGCACCGCGAGAGCATGGGCGAGATCGTGCTCGACCCGCACCTGGCGCCCGGCCAGTACCGTGCCCTCACCGCCGCGGAAGTCGCCAGCGTCTGAGCCGACAGGCGGTCGTGCGCAATCCTTTCAGCTGCCTTGCCAGCCCTTTGAGCCACTGCTTAACTCGAGACAGGTAACGCCATGCCGCTCCATAGCATCAGGCGCTACCGGGCCGCCACTGCGCGGCCGGGCAACACCCGCAAAAGGGGCTCCTGCCTGGTGAGAAGAACGTGCGCTCAAGCCGTTCGATTACAGCCCTGAAACCTGCGTTAACCCTCTAATCACAAGATCCTCCAGCCTGACATTGCTTTGTCATGTCCAGGCGTTTTCCTAGCTATCCGACTTGCCCGGTTTACGGTTCGCCGTCAGCCGCGTTCATCTTTTGCGCCAGGAGGGAATACATATGAAGCCAGCAATCGCTGTCATCGATGTGCACAGGAAGTACAAGGTACACACGGAGTTTCACGCCAACCCCCAGGCCCAGAAGACCATCATCCTGGTCAACGGCTCGCTGGCGACCACCGCCTCGTTCGCGCAAACGGTCAAATACCTCGGCACCCGCTTCAACGTGGTGCTCTTCGACCAGCCCTACGCCGGCCAGTCGCGGGCGCACAATCGCAACGACCACTGCATCAGCAAGGAAGACGAAGCGGCGATCCTGCTCGACCTGATCGACCACTACCAAGCCCAGTACGTGATGTCGTTTTCCTGGGGCGGCGTGGCCACCATGCTCGCCCTCACCAAGCGCCCACCTACCCTGGAAAAGGCCATCTTCGCGTCGTTCTCACCGATCCTCAACGAACCGATGCTCGACTACCTGGGCCGCGCCCTGGTGTGCCTCAATCAGGAGGACGGCGACAAGGTCGGCCACCTGGTCAACGACACCATCGGCAAGCACTTGCCGTCGCTGTTCAAACGCTACAACCACAAGCACATCAGCCGCCTGAGCAACCACGAATACCGGCAGATGAACGCTCACGTGCAACAGGTGCTGCGTATGGAAGCTCACTGCCAACTCGATTGCCTGAGCGATATCGACATCCCCTTGCTGTTCATCAACGGCGAGCATGACGAATACACCTCCGCCGCCGATGCCCGGCTGATGGCCCAACACATCAACGACTGCCACTTCGCCACGGTCAGCAACGCCGGCCACTTCATCGACATGGAACACAAAGGCGCCTGGCTGCAGACCCAGAACGCCCTGCTGGGCTTCCTGCAACACAACACCACGGGCAAACGCTTCACCGTCCACACTGGCCTGCACGCCATGGCCGTATGACGCACAGCAGAGCAGCCCGCGCTGCCCCAGCCAACCACCACCGGGCAACGCGGGCTTCATTTTGCTGAAGGATTCGGGTATAAAGGCGCCCTCAAGCGGGCTTCGTATAATGGCATTACCTGAGCTTCCCAAGCTCATGACGAGGGTTCGATTCCCTTAGCCCGCTCCAGATCAAAAACCAAAAAGCCCTGCCCTTGCAGGGCTTTTTTGTATCTGCCTGGCATACGGCATACTTGGCCCAGCAACGCCTACCACGGTAAAAACGGACAACAAGACGATGAGCAAGCAACGCGCTTACCCGCTAGTAGTAATGGTTATCGCTTTTCTTCTTTCTAGCCTTTGCCAGGCCGCGCAGGTGGTCGATGTGTTGGGCCGTAGCGTGGAGGTGGCGTTGCCAGCCAAGCGCGTGGTGCTGGGGTTCAACTTCGAGGATTACGCGGCCGTCGGTGGCGAGAAGGCGTTCGATTCGGTGGTGGGGATTTCCCGCGGGGCCTGGGAGCGCAAGGTGCCGACGATCTGGAAGCGCTATGTAGAGCACTACCCGCGGCTGAACACCCTGGCCGATGTCGGTGAGGTGGAAACCCAGAGTTTTTCGGTCGAGAAGGTGCTGAGCCTGGAGCCGGATCTGCTGGTGCTAACCGATTGGCAATTCCAGGCGCTGCCCGATGAGGTGGCGCGGCTGGAGAAGGCCGGCGTGCCGGTGCTGGTGATCGACTACAACGCCCAGACCCTCGAACGCCATGTGCAGTCCACCCTACTGCTCGGCGAAGTGACCGGCCAGCAGGCCCGCGCCCGTGAGCTGGCGGACCTGTACAGCGAGGCGGTCAAGGATATCGAGTCGCGCATTGCCAAGGCCAACAAGTCCAAGCCGCGCATCTATATCGAGTTCGGCAACAAGGGCCCGGCCGAATACTCCTTCACCTACGGCAAGAACATGTGGGGCGCCATGGCAATTGCGGTCGGTGGCGACAATATCGCCGCGCCGTACGTGCGCGACTGGGGCCAGATCAACCCGGAGCAGGTGCTGGTCGCGCGCCCCGAGGTGATCATCATTTCCGGCCGTGAAGACAACACCAACCCCACCGCCCTGTCCATGGGCCCAGGCGTGGACGCAGCCACGGCGCGCAAACAGCTGCAGGCCTTCGCCGCACGACCGGGCTGGTCGGAACTGCCGGCGATTCGTGATGGTCGCTTGTACGGCGTTTACCAGGGCGCGTCGCGCAGCCTGGGCGACTTCACCATGCTGCAGTTCATCGCCAAGCAGCTGTACCCGGATCTGTTCGCCGACCTCGACCCGATGGCCAATTACCAGAATTACTACCGCAAGTACCTGCCGATTCCGTTAGAGGGCACCTATGCCATCAGCGCCCATGAATAAGCCGGAAACCGCGCTGCCGACTGCGGTCGAGCGCGACGCCATCGCCGAGCACCGCATGCGCGAGCGCAAGCGCTGGCGCAACTGCCTGCTGTTCACCCTGTTGTGCGGCGCCTGCCTGGTGCTGGATATCGCCACCGGGCCGTCGATGCTCTCGCCGTGGGACGTGCTGCGTTCGTTGCTGGATATCGGCGAGCGCCCGGCGATGACCGATACCATCGTCCATGACCTGCGCCTGCCGGTGGCGCTGATGGCCCTGGCCGTCGGCGCGTCCCTCGGCGCCGGTGGCGCGCAGATGCAGACGCTGCTCAACAACCCCATGGCCAGCCCTTATACGCTGGGCATGGCCGCCGCGGCCGGCTTTGGCGCGGCGCTGAGCTTGGCCTTCGGCAGCTTTGGCCTGGGCCCGCTGATCGGCGTGCCGCTGGGCGCCTTCGCCTGCTCGATGCTCGCGGTGGTGTTCCTGTTCGCCCTGGCCACCCTGCGCCACGCCGGCAGCCACACGATCATCCTGGGCGGCATCGCCATGCTGTTCCTGTTCCAGTCGCTGCTGTCGCTGGTGCAGTTCTTGTCCTCGCCGGAGCTGTCGCAACAGATCCTGTTCTGGCTGTTCGGCAACCTCGGCAAGGCGACCTGGACGACCCTCGGCATCACCGCCGGCGTGACCCTCTTGTGCTGCGTGATCCTGATGGGCGATGCCTGGAAGCTGGCGGCCCTGAGCCTGGGCGAAACTCGTGCGGTGAGCCTGGGCGTGAACATCCGCGTGCTGCGCCTGAAAATCCTGATTCTGGTGGCGGTGATGACCGCCACGGCAACCAGCTTCGTCGGCGTGATCGGTTTCGTCGGCCTGGTATCACCGCATATCGCGCGGATGATGGTCGGCGAGGATCAGCGCTTCCTGCTGCCGCTATCGGCCATCTGCGGCGCGTTCATGCTGTCGGCGGCCTCGGTGCTGTCCAAATCCATCGTGCCGGGCGCGCTGTTTCCCATCGGCATCGTCACCGCCATCGTCGGCGTGCCGTTCCTGCTCTGGCTGATCTTCGCCCCACAGCGAGGCCGCTCATGATCCAGCTCGACAACCTCGCCCTCGTCC
Source organism: Pseudomonas sp. AG1028 (assembly GCF_007993955.1). Classification (NCBI taxonomy): domain Bacteria; kingdom Pseudomonadati; phylum Pseudomonadota; class Gammaproteobacteria; order Pseudomonadales; family Pseudomonadaceae; genus Pseudomonas; species Pseudomonas sp. AG1028. The sequence continues at coordinate 626,759 of NZ_VIVP01000001.1, read as the reverse complement.
GCTCCGGGCGCACCATCCTGCATGGCCTGAGCACTACGCTGGAGCCCGGAGCCATCCATGTGGTGCTGGGCCCCAACGGCACCGGCAAGACCACCCTGCTGCGCGCCATGGCCGGCGATTTGCCGCTGGCCGGCGGCACCATCACCCGTGGCGAACACAGCCGCGGCGCCCAGGCGCCAGGCCGGCGCGTGCTGGAAGCCTGGCGCCGCGACTTCGCCTATATGCCGCAGGACTGCAGCACCGAGGTGTCGCTGTCGGTACTCGAAGTGGTGGTGCTGGGCAACCTCGGGCAGATCGGCTTACGCCTCGATGATGCGCAGTTGCAGCGCGCCATGGAAAAGCTCTCCCAGGTCGGCATCGCCCACCTGGCCGGGCGCAGCATCGGCTCGCTCAGCGGCGGGCAGCGGCAGATGGCGTTCTTCGCCCAGGTGCTGATGCGCGAACCCAAGGTGATGCTGCTCGACGAGCCGGTCAGCGCACTGGACCTGCGCCACCAGATCGCCCTGCTCGACCGCGTGCGCCAGGAGACCCGCAGCCGCGACCTGGTGACGGTGGTGGTGCTGCACGACCTGAACCTGGCCTGCCAGTACGCCGACAACCTGCTGGTGCTGGTCGACGGCAAGTTGGCCGCCAGCGGCCACCCAGGCGAGATCGTCACCGCAGAGTTGCTGCAGAGCACCTATGGCGTGGCGGTGGATATTCTGAAGGACCGTCAGGGGCGGCCAGTGGTGCAACCGCTAAGCGCTCACGCCTTCGCCTGAGAAGCTGTTCACGATCTTTATGCGCTAAAGCGGCAACTACAAAGGCAAAAGCAGCCGGTGACCGTAGGAAGGGTCGGGCCGCGCAGGTGAAACCCATCAATTGCGATGGGTTTCACCCATCCTACGGCCTGGCACAATCTGTAGGGTGGGCTTCAGCCCACCGCTGCAAATGTCCGCTCCCGCCGCTTATCTACCAAAATCGACGAATCAGGTCTGGACGATCATGAATAGGTTCTGAGCGCTACGGGTTATCAAAAGGTGTAGGTGAAGCCGGTCTGCACGGTACGTGGCTCGCCCGGGTAGGCGTAGTTGTTCCACGAGCTTTCTTCGTAGCCCTTGTTGAACACGTTGCGCACATCCAGATTCAGCCGCAGCTGCTCGTTGACCTTGTAGAAGCTCAGCAGGTCGGTGACGGTGTAGTCGTCCATGGTGAAGGTCGGTACGGCCGTCTGCCCGGCACGCTCGTCCACGTATTTGATGTTCACACCCAGACCCAGACCGCGCCAAACGCCATCCTGGAACTCGTAGACGTTGAGCAGGTTGAATGCATTGCGCGGGATATTGACCAGACGCGTGCCTTTGGGCAGCGTGCTGTCCTCCGTGACTTCGGCATCCACGTAGGCGTAGCCACCGATCACTCGCCACTCGGGCGTCAGCTGGCCTGCCACGTTGACTTCGAAACCACGGCTGCGCACTTCACCAGCGACGATACGGTAGTTGGGGTCAGCTGGGTCGATGCCCTGCACGTTTTCCTTGATGGTGTGGAAAACCGCCGCGTCGATATTCAGCAGACCGTCCAGCGCTGCCCACTTCATGCCGAGTTCATAGGCCTTGCCCTCTTCCGGGTCAAAACCGCCACCCAGGCGTGCGGCGCCGGAGTTGGGCTTGAAGGATTTGGAGGCGTTGGCATAGACGGCAACGCTGTCGGTCAGGTCATAGATGGCGCCGACACGCGGGGTCACGGCGTTGTCGGCCTTGCTCCAGTCGGCATTGACCGGGCGCAGGTCATCGTATTTATGCTCGAAACGCTCCAGGCGCACACCTCCCAGCACTTTGAAACGCTCGGTCAGCGCGACCTGGTCCTGCACGAAGGCAGCCCAGGTCTTCAGGGTTTCATGGTCGTGGGTTGGCGTGCGCGTCAGTGCAGGCCGTGGCTGGTTGAGTACCGGATCGAAGATATTCACCGGGTAGTCGTTAACGCCACCAGGCGAGCGACTGATGATCGAGCGGTAATCGTAATCTTCGTACTCCACGCCGGTGATCAGCGTATGGGCAAAACCTGCTGTCTCGAAGTGACCGGTCAGGTTCAGCTGGTAGTTGTGGTCAGTCCATTCCAGCTTGCGATAGTTGAAGTTACGGCCCAGGGTCACACCATCGGCGGCGATGCCATTGCCCTCGACCGCGTTGCCCTTGAGGGAGCCGTCCAGGTACTGATAACCGCCGGCCAGGGACCAGTCGTCATTGAGCTGATGCTCGAAACGCAGCTGCACCATGTCGTTGTCGTTATGCAGCATGTTGTCGCTGCCCTTGCCCCAGTAATAGGTGGAATGGCTGGGCGTGCCGCGCTGGCCGGCGAAATGCGTGAGGCCGCGGTCGAGCGGGTGGTTATTACGCATGAAATCACCTTCGAGGGTGATGCGCGTGGCGTCCGACACCTGCCAGCTGAGCACCGGGGCGATGCCGTAGCGCTCGCTCTGCACATCATCACGGAAGCTGTCGCCGCCCTCGCCCACCACGTTCAGGCGATAGGCCAGGCGGCCTTCTTCGTCCAGCGGGCCACTGGTGTCCAGGGTCCCACGGCGCAGGCCCTGGTCGGTGAACTGGCTGCCGATTGTGGTGCGCTGCTCGTCCAGCGGCTGCTTGGTAACCACGTTGAAGGTGCCGCCGGGGTCGCCACGGCCATACAGGGTCGCAGATGGACCGCGCAGCACTTCCACACGCTCCAGAGTGTTGGCATCCGGCGAATTGGGGTAGCCGCGGTTGATCGGGAAACCGTTGCGGTAGAACTCGGAAGAGGTGAAACCCCGCACCGTGAAGTTGGTCAGGCCCTGGCCACCGAAGTTGTTGGCGCGGCCAACACCGCCGGCCTGGTCCAGCGCCTGCTGTAGGCGGGTGGCGGAGATGTCGTCGATCACGTCGCGCGGCACCACGCTCACCGACTGGGGCGTTTCATGCAGGGCGGTATCGGTGCGCGTGGCGCTGGCCGAGCGAGTCGCCGCATAGCCTTGCGCCGGGCCGGTCGCGCTCTCTGCACTGCCGGTCACGACGGAGTCGGGCAACTCCAGCGTGCCATCTTCCGGCACTGTCAGCGAAGCGGCATGAACGCCGACGGAACACAGGGACAACAGGCAGATTGAAGCACGACTCCAGCGCATGAAAAGACGGTCCAGATGGGAGGGGTCGCGATCATAATCCAACTGCGATTCGATCACAATTGCATTAAATAATCACCTTCATCCCCTTTCATCAGGACCGCTTCAAGTGCCCTGACTACGGCGACATGAAGTGGCGCCGTAGCGGGCCGAGACTTACTTGAGCTTTGCCAGCAGCGCTTCGGCAGCAGCCTCCGAGCTGGCCGGGTTCTGGCCGGTGACCAGCTTGCCGTCCTCGATCACGAACGAGCTCCAGTCCTCGCCTTTTTCATACTGGCCGCCGAGCTCCTGGAACTCGTCTTCGATAAGAAACGGCACCACGTCGGTCAGCTGCACGCCGGCTTCTTCGCTGTTGCTGAAGCCGGTGACCCGACGGCCCTTGATCAGCGGGCGGCCATCGGCCGCCTTGACGTGGCGCAGTGCGCCCGGCGCGTGACAGACGAAACCAATGGGCTTGCCGGCGCGCTCGAAGGACTCGATCAGGGCGATGGATTCGCGGGACTCGGCCAGATCCCACAGCGGGCCGTGGCCGCCCGGATAGAACACGGTGTCGAAATCCTGCTGGTTCACCGAGGCGAGTTTCACGGTGCTGGCCAGCTGACGCTGCGCCTCGGCATCGGCCTTGAAGCGGCGGGTGGCGTCGGTCTGCGCGTCGGGCGCGTCACTCTTCGGGTCCAGCGGCGGCTGGCCACCGGCTGGCGAAGCCAGGGTGATCGTGGCACCGGCATCCTTGAACACGTAATAAGGAGCAGCGAACTCCTCTAGCCAAAAGCCGGTTTTCGCGCCAGTGTTGCCGAGCTGGTCGTGGGAAGTCAGCACCATCAGTACTTTCATCATGAACTCCTTGCTTGTGGCGATTAGGGTTCTGAGTTAGTCGACTAAAACGCCGCGGAGTGCCCGAAGCTTTTCACCCATGGCTGGCTGGCAACCACAGCTCGACAGCCAGGCCGACTCCAGCGCGATTTTCCAGACTGAGCGTACCTCCGTGGGCCAGGGCGATACGGCTGGCGATGCTCAGACCGAGGCCATAGCCGCCGGAGCGCACATTGCGCGAGGTTTCCCCCCGTACGAAGGGCTCGGTGATGCGTTCCAGCAGCGCCGGTTCGATGCCTGGCCCGCGATCCTGGATGCGAATGGCGACGCCCTGCTCTTTCTCGATCACCACCACCTCGACCGCACGGGCATAACGCAGGGCATTCTCCAGCAGGTTCTGCAGGCAACGCTGCAGCAACAGCGGGTTGCCAGGTATCGGCGCTGCACTGCCGCTGACGGGCAAAGGTTCGTCGGAGCTGGCCAGCTCGTCACATAGCGCCGTGACCAGTTGCATGACATCCACGGGCTCCGCCACGCCAGGCTCGGTGGCGCGCTGAAAGTCGAGTACCTGGGCGATCATGGCGTCCATCTGATTGATGCTGTTTTTCAGGCGCTCGCGCTGCTCATCATCGGTCAGGCGCTCGATGCGCAGACGCATACGCGTCAGCGGCGTGCGCAGGTCGTGGGACACCGCGGCGAGAAAATGCGCCTGCTCGCGCAGCATGGCGATCAGTCGCTGCTGCATGACGTTAAAGGCCTGGGCTGCCTCGCGTACCTCCAACGGTCCGTTGAGCGGCAGCGGCGGCCGTTCGAGGTTGTCGCCCAGGCCGCGGGCCGCCTCGCCGAGGCGCTGCAGCGGGCGCAGGCACAGGCGCACCGCCAACCAGCAGATACCGAGTACTGCGAGGATGCGCAGCACGTAGACGCGCAGCACGTAATCGGCAATCAATGCCCAGGCCGACTCGCCGCTCCAGCCCTGCTGCTCGTGGCCGCCCACCTGCAGCCAACGTCCATCGGGCTGGGCGACAGCAAAACGGAGATGGGCTTGAGCGGTATCCAGACCGAACAGGCTGCGCCAGACCAGAGGCTGGCCCTGGGTATCGGTCAGCCGTGCTTCCAGCAGGTGCACAGTTGGCTCATGACCCAGTTCGTGGGCCATCGCCTGGCGCAGCAGCGGCTCGATGCGCCTGAGGCCGCGCTTGTCCGCGGCCTCGACATGGGGCTGTTGATCCATGCAGTTCAGTTGGTAACCGGTTGGCATGGTCTGCGTCTCCACGGCGTCACAGCCTTGGGCGACCAGAGTGGCGGTCCGGCTGGCAGCCAAACGCACCGGCGCTTCCAGCGCCTGGGCGAAACGCACGTCGAACCAGATGCTGCTCGACAACAGCTGAATGGCCAGTACGCCGCAGACCATGATCAATAGCAGTTGGGCAAACAGGGTTTGTGGCCAGAGGCGTTTGAGCCAGGCAGCGGCAAACGCGGGCACCTCAACTCACCGAATCATTGGCGGTGACGCTGAGCAGATAACCCTCGTTGCGAATGGTGAGGATCTGTACCCGCTCGACGCTGCCCTTTAAACATTGGCGCAAGCGGCTGATGCACATGTCTACCGAGCGATCATCGGGCAGATGGGGCCGGGAGAAGGCACAACGGGTCAGGTGATCTCGGCTCAGCACACGGTTTTGCGCGGCCAGCAGCTCGCTCAACACGCGGCAATCGGAACGTGGCAATAGCACCGCAGAGCCGTAGGGCTGGCTCAATGTGCGTTTGACCGGATCGAGCCGGTAGCCGGCAAAGAACACCGGCGCCTCGAACGGGCTCACCGGTTCCGGACGCGATGGCACGGCAGCCGAACGGCGCAGCACCGACTTGGCCCGCGCCAGCAGCTCGCGTGGCTCGAAGGGTTTGCCCAGGTAATCGTCGGCGCCCACTTCCAGACCCACCACGCGATCCAGCGCCGAGCCCCGGGCCGACAGCATGATCACCGCCGGGCCACCTTGCGCCTGCACACGGCGGCACAGGCTGAGGCCGTCCTCGCCCGGCAGCATCAGGTCGAGAATCAGCAACTGCACACTGTGTTGTTCGAGCAGCGGCCACATCTGTCGACCGTCGGCAGCCGCCAGTACGTGGTAACCCGAGTCGCTCAGGTACTCGCAGAGCAGCTCGCGAATCTCGTCGTCATCGTCCACCACCAACACGGTTTCCTGCGTTGCCTGCGCCCCGTGCGAGAGCAGTGAGCGCCCCTGATTACATTCCATTACACGCCCGTACAAATCGAGAAATTAGCCAGCCTGCGCTGTATTTAGAATCGTAACAAAAATCTCATGCATATGAGAATGAATGCCAACCAACACGAGCCATCATGAACGCCATTTCCCATCGTCGTACCCTCGCCCGCTTTCCGTCGCAACGCAGCCTGCTGGCGGCTGCCGTCAGCCTAAGCAGCCTGCTGTGCAGCCCGCTCGGCTACGCTGAAGAGCCCGCATCCCGGGGCGCCCTTGAGCTGGGCGCAATCAGTATCGAAGACAACGCCATCGACGACATCACCGAACAGCTGGGCTACACGGTGCGCGGCACTACCAGCTCCACGGGTATGGCGCTAACGCCGCGGCAAACGCCGCAGAGCGTCACCACCATCACCAACCAGCAGATGACCGACCGTGGCATCACCAACGTCGAGCAGGCCTTGGAAGTCACTCCGGGCGTGACGGCCAGCAAGTACGAAGTGGGCGGCCGCACCGACTTCCGCGCCCGCGGTTACAAGGTTACCAACTGGAAGGTCGACGGCCTGCAGTATCAGGGCGATTCGGGCTTCAGCGGCGCCGGCAACTCGCTGAACATGGACATGTACGAGCGCATTGATATCGTACGTGGCGCCAACGGCCTGCTCGGCGGCACTGGCGACCCGTCGGCGACCGTCAACCTGATCCGCAAGGCCCCGCGCAAGGACTTCGGCGGCAGCGCCTACATGACCTACGGCAGCTGGGACCGCACGCGCCTGGGCGCCGACCTCAACCTGCCGCTCAGTGAAGACGGCCGCCTGCGCTCGCGCTTCGTGATCACTCAGGAAGACGCCAACTCCTTCCGCGACCACCAGTCCGAGCGCTCGCGCGCTGCCCTGGCCAACTTCGAGTTTGATCTCACCGACGCCACCACCCTGGGCGCCGGCTATCAATACGAATACGACAAGACGATCGGTGGTGGCTGGGGCGCCAACATCCCGATCTGGTACGCCGACGGCAGCAAGACCAAGTGGTCGCGCAGTACCAACCTGGTGCCGAGCTGGAGCCACGGCGAAAACGAAACGCGCACCACCTTCGCCTCCCTCAGCCACCGTTTCAACGAAGACTGGACGCTGGACGTGAAGGCCGCGCAAAGCGTCACCGAGGCGCTCAACCATTACGGTCTGGGCAAGGTCAACCAGTTCAGTCGTGGTCTCTACACCGGTTACCCGGAGCGCGATGGCAGCGGCATGATCCTCAACGGCCTGCACAGCTCCAGCGACACCACCCAGCAATCCGTGCAGTTCGACCTGAGCGGCGCCTTCGAGCTGTTCGGCCGCAGCCACCAGGCCATGTTCGGCTACAGCGACAGCCGTACCTTGGGCTGGACGCCTGAATACAGCTGCATCATGTCCAGCGCAAGCCGCCAGACTGCCCCGGTGGTGGGCTGCCAGTTCCGCAGCAACAACGGCCTGCCGATCACCAACTGGCACAACGGCGTGGATGACGACCTGTATATGACGGCCAGCAAGACCGGCCGCCACGGCAAGAGCGTCACCCGCCTGCAGGGCATGTACGCGGCCACGCGCCTGAGCATCACCGACCCGCTGTCGGTCATCCTCGGCGTGCGGGTCAGCGACTACCACACCAAGAGCGCAACCGCCGCGGGCGTCAAGACCAGCCAGACCGAGTCAGGCATCGTCACGCCCTACGCGGGCGTGGTCTACGACCTCAACGACACCTACTCGCTGTACGCCAGTTACACCGATCTGTTCACCCCTCAGACAGAGGAAACCACCGGCGGCAGCCGAGTGGAACCCATCATCGGTCAGAGCTACGAAACCGGCATCAAGGGTGAGTGGTTCGACGGCAGCCTGAACGCCCAGGTCGCCTACTTCCGCACCAAGCAGGAGAACAAGGCGGTCACCGATCCCGGCAGCCTGACGCCATCCGGCGCCCAGGCTTACGTGTCGGGCAGCGGCACCGAAACCGACGGTATCGATATCGAGGTGGCCGGTGCACTGACCGAAAACTGGAACGTCTACGGCGGCTACACCTACCTGCACTTCCGCCGCCTGGACAGCGATGGCCGCAGCGACCCGTCGCACCTGTTCAAGGCCTCGACCACCTACCGCCTGAGCGGCATGCTGGATCGCATAACCCTGGGCACCGGGGTCAGTGCGCAAAGCAATATCCGCGCATTGTCCAGCCCGGCCGGCATTCCAACCAATGGCCAGAGCCGCAGCGCCACCGAGGTCAACTGGTCCGGCTACGCAATCTGGAACGCCATGGCCAAGTACGACATCAACGATGACACCGACGTAACGCTGAACATCAACAACCTGTTCGACAAGACCTACTACACCCGCTATGGCTTCTATGCCGGCGCCATCTATGGCGACCCGCGCAGCATGTCCGTCACCCTGCGCACGCGGTTCTGACCCAGCAACAAGGCGGCGCCCCTCAATGGGTCGATGCTTTGCGGAGGCTGAAACGAAACAGGGGTAGCTCCTTTCGAGAGCTACCCCTGTTGTTTTTTGCAGGCTATGAATCAGCGCTTGTCCTTGCGCTTCTTCTCGGCCTTCTTGTGGTGACTCATCAGGCGACGCTTCTTGTTCACCTGGCGATCGGTCAGGGTGTTCTTGTTGCCTTCATAGGGGTTCTCGCCGCCCTTGTACTCGATGCGGATCGGCGTACCGACCAGCTTGAGCACGCGACGGTAGGTGTTCTCCAGGTAGCGGGAATAGGCACGCGGCACAGCGTCGACCTGGTTACCGTGGATCACGATCAGCGGCGGGTTGGCGCCACCGAGGTGGGCGTAACGCAGCTTGATGCGGCGACCGTTGACCAGCGGCGGCTGGTGTTCCTGCACGGCGTCTTCGAGAATCTGCGTCAGGCGGCTGGTCGGCCAGCGGGTGATCGCCGACTTGAACGAGGCCTGCACCGACTTGTACAGATGGCCAACGCCAGTGCCGTGCAAGGCGGAGATGAAGTGGATATCGGCGAAGTCGACGAAGAACAGCCGGCGCTGCAGTTCGGTCTTCACGTAATCGCGCTCGCTGGGCTCCATGCCATCCCACTTGTTGAGCGCGATGACCAGCGCACGGCCACTCTCGAGCACGAAGCCGAGCAGGTTGAGGTCGTGGTCGACCACTCCTTCGCGGGCGTCCATGACGAACACCACCACGTTGGAATCCTGAATGGCCTGCAGCGTCTTGACCACCGAGAACTTTTCCACCGCCTCGAAGATCTTGCCGCGGCGACGCACGCCGGCGGTGTCGATCAGCGTGTACTTCTCGTCGTCACGCTCGAACGGGATGTAGATGCTGTCGCGGGTGGTGCCGGCCTGATCGTAGACGATGACCCGGTCTTCGCCGAGCATACGGTTGACCAGGGTCGACTTGCCGACGTTGGGGCGGCCGATGATGGCCAGCTTGATGCCGTCCTTCTCGCTCGGGCCGGGAATCCGTTTGGCTTCCTCGCCCTCGGCGACCTCTTCGGCCTCCTCGCCTTCTTCCGGCTCACCGGCATCCTTGGGGAAACTGCCCAGGGCCGCTTCGAGCATCTGGGTGATGCCACGGCCGTGGGCACCGGCGATCGGCAGGGCTTCGCCCATGCCCAGCGGCGAGAACTCGGCGCGGGCCAGGTCCGGGTCGAGGTTATCGACCTTGTTGACCACCAGGAAGCTGCGCTTGTTGCGCTTGCGCAGGTGCTCGCCAATCATCTGGTCGGAGGCAGACAATCCGGCACGGGCATCGACCAGGAACAGCACGGCGTCGGCTTCCTCGATGGCCTGCAGGGACTGCTCGGCCATCTTGGCGTCGATGCCTTCCTCGTCACCGGAGATACCGCCAGTGTCGATCACGATGTAGGTGCGCCCCTGCCACTTGGCCTCGCCGTACTGGCGGTCGCGGGTCAGACCCGAAAGGTCCCCGACGATCGCGTCGCGGGTGCGGGTCAGGCGGTTGAACAAGGTGGATTTGCCGACGTTCGGCCGGCCCACCAGGGCAATTACGGGAACCATTCGGCTCTCCACTTCGTTATTTCAAAAAATACAAAAGCCGCTGCACAGGCAGCGGCCGCAAATCTCGCACTATCTGCCCCGCTCGCCCGATGCTATCGGGCGAACAGAGCCGGGGCTCACTTGATGGTCAGGGCCACCAGTTTGCCGCCGTTGCCGAAGGCATACAGCCAGTCGCCTACCACCAGCGGACGGGCACGCAGGCCGTCGCTGTCGATACGGGTACGGCCGACGAAGCGACCGTCTACCTGGCTGACCAGGTGCAGGTAGCCTTCGAAATCACCGAACGCGACGTAGCTGGAGAACACCGCCGGCGAGGACAGCTGGCGACGTGCCAGAGCATCGTTGGTCCACAGCGCCGAGGCGGAGCGCTCGTCGATGCTTTCCACGGTGCCGTTGGCCAAGGTCACGTAGACGTTACCGAAGCCCTGGGCCACGCCCATGGAGCTGGAGGCTTCGCGCTGCCAGATCACCCGGCCGCTCTGCAGATCCAGCGCCGCAACGCGGCCCTGGTAGCTGACCACGTACAACTGGCCGCCGGAAAGCAGCAAGCCGCCGTCGATATCGACGATACGATCGAGCTCGGAGCGACCTTGCGGGATGGCCACACGCTGTTCCCATACCGGGATGCCACGCTGCGCATCCAGAGCAATCACCTTGCCGCTGGACAGGCCGGCGATGGCCAACTGGTTGGTCAGCAGCGGGCTGCCGGTGCCGCGCAGGGTCAGTACCGCCGGGGTGTTCTCGAAGATCCAGCGCTGCTGGCCGCTGTAGGCGTCCAGCGCAACCAGGGTGTCGTCCTGGGTCTGCACCAGCACGGTGTCGCTGCTGATGGCCGGGGCGGAGAGCACTTCGCTCGGCACGCGGGCGCGCCATTTCTCTTCACCGTTGGACGAATCCAGGGCGATCACCTCACCCTTGAGGGTGCCGACCACGACCATGCCATAGCTAGCCGCCACGGCGCCGGAAACCGGAACTTCCAGCTTCTTCTTCCAGGCGACCTTGCCGGTCATGCGGTCCATGGCCACGACCAGGCCTTCGACGTCGGCGGCGAAGATCTGCTCGCCATCGACTACCGGCTCGAGCATGTTGTAGATGTCGCCCTGACCGTCACCGATCGAGCGGCTCCACTCTTTCTGCAGCTTCACTTCCTCGGTGAACTTGGGAAGCTCGGCAGGCGGCAGTTCTTTCTTGCTGTTGCTGCTGCAACCTACGGCCAGAACGGCCAGGGCCAGCATTGCGGCATTCTTCCAACGCATCACGTCATGCATCCCCTTTGGCCAGGTCGTCGATCTTCATCTGCAGACCACCGACGGCAGCTTCTTCGGCCAGCGCACCCTTGGCTTTCACATAGGCGACATGGGCGTCGTCGGTACGGCCCAGTTTCACCAGCAGGTCGCCCTTGAGTTCTTCACGGCTGGCCACAAACGCCTGGTCGGCGTCGCCGTCGAGCAGCTTGAGCGCTTCGTCGGCCTTGTCCTGGGCGGCCAACACGCGAGCCAGACGCTGACGGGCGAGCTCGCCCAGGGTGTCGTTGGCGGGCTTGTCGACCACGCTGCGCAGCTCGGCTGCCGCGTCGTCCAGCTTGCCGGACTCGACCGCAACCTTGGCTACGAACAGGCTGCCATACTGAGCGTACTGGGTGCCGCCGAAGTCTTTCTTCAGCTCACCGGCAAGCGAGGCCACCTTGGCGGCGTCTGGCTGACCGCTCGGGGTCATGGCCGACTCCAGCAGTTGCTGATAGATAATCGACGCGCCCTGCGCCTGGTTGGTCTGGTACTTCTGCCAGCCCTGCCAGCCGAATACCGCGATCAGCGCCAGGGCGCCGCCCGCCAGCAGTGGCTTGCCGTTACGATCCCACCAGTCTTTCAGGCCGGCCAGTTCATCATCATCGCTGTTCAACGCCACCCCAATACTCCTTAATCGCTAAATCGCTCAAGCCTGCTGGGTGCAGGATGCCAGATGGTCGGCAAGATCCGACCAGGCAATGCTTTGTTGTTCGCTGTCGCCGCGCAAAGGTTTGCAACCTACCACGCGCTTGGCCAGTTCGTCCTCACCGAGGATCAGAGCATACAGGGCTCCGCTCTTGTCGGCCTTCTTGAACTGGCTCTTGAAGCTGCCACCGCCGGCATTGACCAGCAGACGCAGCCCCGGAACCTGGTTACGAATGTCTTCGGCCAGGGCCAGGGCTGCCAGCTCAGCCGCTTCGCCGAACGCGCAGATAAAGGCATCGGCCGGACGGCTCAGTTCGGCGGGCACGCATTCCAGCGTTTCAAGCAGCAGCACCAGGCGCTCGACGCCCATGGCGAAGCCCACACCCGGGGTCGGCTTGCCGCCGAACTGGGTGATCAGGCCATCGTAGCGGCCACCGGCACATACGGTGCCCTGGGAACCGAGTTTGTCAGTCACCCACTCGAATACGGTGCGGCCGTAGTAATCCAGGCCACGCACCAGCTTCGGATTGATTTCGTATTTGATGCCGACGGCATCCAGACGCGCCTTGAGGCCCTCGAAGTGAGCGCGGGACTCGTCGTCCAGATAGTCGTGCAGGGTCGGGGCATCGGCAAGCAGCGCCTGGGTCTGGGCATTCTTGCTGTCGAGGATGCGCAGCGGGTTGGTAGTCAGGCGGCGCTGGCTGTCTTCGTCGAGCTGATCGAAGCGCTCGCGAAGATAGGCCACCAGCGCATCGCGATACACACCGCGGGCTTCGCTCGAACCCAGGCTGTTGAGCTGCAGGGTCACCGCATCGGCCAGGCCGAGCTGCTTCCACAGCCGCCAGGTCAGGGTGATCAGCTCGGCGTCAATGTCCGGCCCGGGCAGGTTGAACACTTCCACACCGATCTGGTGGAACTGGCGATAACGGCCCTTCTGCGGCTTCTCGTAGCGGAACATCGGGCCCGCGTACCACAGCTTCTGCACCTGGCCGCCGCCGGTCAGGCCATGTTCGAGCACGGCGCGCACGCAGCCTGCGGTGCCTTCGGGGCGTAGAGTCAGGGATTCGTTGTTGCGGTCGAGGAAGGTATACATCTCCTTGTCGACCACATCGGTGCCCTCGCCGATGCCACGGGCGAACAGGTCGGTGAACTCAAGGATCGGCAGACGGATTTCCTGATAGCCATAGCTATCCAGCAAGGTCGCCAACGTGCTTTCCAGATAGCGCCAGGCCGGGGTCTGCTGCGGCAGGATATCGTTCATGCCACGAATGGCTTGCAGGGACTTGCTCACTTGTTTTCCTTAAGCACGGATCAGCCGCGCACGATCACAGCCGCATCGGCTGCGGCCTTCTCGGCCGCCTTTTCGCGGATCAGCTTTTCCAGCTCATCCACCAGGTTGGTATTGGTCAGTTTGGAAGCCGGCTTGCCGTCGATGTACACCAGATTGTTCGGCGTACCACCGGTCAGGCCGATATGCGCTTCCTTGGCTTCGCCTGGGCCGTTGACCACGCAGCCGATCACCGCCACATCCAGCGGCACCAGCAGGTCCTCGACCCGGGTTTCCAGCTCGTTCATGGTCTTGACCACATCGAAGTTCTGACGCGAGCAGCTCGGACAAGCGATGAAGTTGATGCCCCGCGAACGCAGGCGCAGCGACTTGAGGATATCGAAACCGACCTTGATCTCTTCCACCGGATCGGCGGCCAGGGAGATGCGGATGGTGTCGCCGATACCTTCGGCAAGCAGCATGCCCAGGCCCACTGAGGACTTCACGGTTCCGGAGCGCAGGCCGCCGGCTTCGGTGATGCCCAAGTGCAGGGGTTGTTCGATCTGCTTGGCTAACAGGCGATAGGCTTCGACGGCCATGAACACGTCGGAGGCCTTCACGCTGACCTTGAAGTCCGGGAAGTTCAATCGGTCGAGGTGCTCGACGTGGCGCAGCGCGGACTCAACCAGCGCTTCGGGCGTCGGCTCGCCGTACTTCTTCTGCAGGTCCTTCTCCAGGGAGCCGGCGTTGACGCCGATGCGAATCGGGATGCCCTTGTCGCGGGCAGCTTCGACCACCGCCTTGACGCGATCTTCGCGGCCGATGTTACCCGGATTGATACGCAGACAATCGACGCCCAGTTCGGCCACGCGCAGGGCGATCTGGTAATCGAAGTGAATGTCGGCCACCAACGGCAGGTTGACCTGCTGCTTGATGCGCCCGAAGGCTTCGGCGGCGTCCATGTCCGGCACCGAGACACGCACGATGTCGGCACCGGCCGCTTCGAGGCGACGGATCTGCTCGACGGTGGCGGCGACATCGTTGGTGTCGGTGTTGGTCATGCTCTGCACTGCAATCGGGGCATCGCCACCGACCGGCACCGAGCCCACCCAGATCTTGCGAGACAGACGACGTTTGATCGGCGATTCACCGTGCATATTACTGCCCACCTAACTTGATACGTGCGGTCTCGTTCGAGATATACGGCGTCACGTCCACGGCAGCGCCGTTGTAAGTCACCTGGGCGCCACGGGCAAAGCCCAGACGCAGTTCCATGGGGGCATGGCCACGAACATCGAGGCTGTCGCCACCGCGTTTCAGACCGCTGGCGATGACCTTGCCATTGGCGTCGGTTACCTGGATCCAGCAGTCAGCGGTAAATTTCAGGCTGATCAACCCTTCACCGGCAGCGACCGGCGCTTGCGGCTGAGCAGCGGCTGGCGGCTGAGCCGTGGTTGCAGCAGGTGCCTGAGCAGCCGGCGCGGCAGCATGGGATTCGGCAGGCGCCTGTTCAGCAGGTGCGGCTTGCTGCTGGGCGGGCGGATTCTGCTGCAGCAACTCGGTGGCGGTCGCCGGCGGTGTTTCGCTCGGCGCCTCTTCCTGGGCCTGCTCGGTCGGCACACCCGGCAGCGGCAGTTCGGTGCCCTGGCTCTGCGCCTCGGCAACGGCCTGATCTTCCGGCTCGTCGAGCTGATGAATCTGCGTGCTGCCGTCGGCGCCTTCGACCTCGACGTGGCCAAGGCCAACGTTCTTCAGGTCGTCGAGCTGCCAGCCTTGTTCCTGCCACCAGTAGAAACAGGCACTCCCCACGCCTAGCAGCAACAGGAAGCTGACCAGACGCAGGATGCTCTGCGAATAACGAGTCGGCTCCTCGATACGGCCCAACGCATGCACGCTGGCGCCGGTTGCGTTACTGCCGGTGAACTGGTCGAAGTCAGCCACCAGCGGCGCCTGCTCCAGCCCCAGTAATTTGGCGTAGGCGCGAATGTAACCACGAGAGAAGGTATTACCCGGCAGCTTCTCGAACTCGCCGGCCTCCAGTTGGCTCAGGCGCGTCGGGGTGAGGTTGAGCTGGGTGGCGACTTCGGCCACCGACCAGCCCCGGCTCTCGCGCGCTGCACGCAGGGCTTCTCCAGGATTGACGCGATGAGCTGCTGCAACTTCGGGTTGGGCCGCTTTCATCTTTGCTCCGACAGATATTGCTGATATTCCGGCGTACCGGGATAAAGACGTTTCAGCTGCAGGCCGAGGCTGGCAGCGCGGTCACGATCGTCGAAGATCGTCGCCAGGCGGGCGCCCAGCAGCAGGCTGCGGGCGTTCTGCTCGGAAATGGCGCTGAAACTTTCGTAATAGCTGCGCGCCGGCACGTACTCGCGATCTTCAAAGGACAAGTTGGCCATTTCCAGCAAGGCACGCGGCTGGCGACTGTTGAGACGCAACGAGCGCTCGAAATAGCCTTTGGCCTCTTGGCGCTGGTTGAGCATCATGGCAGTCATGCCCATGTTCTCGAAGACCCGAGCGCGCTCGGGATAGAGGCTATCCTCGGCGGCCAGGCTGTAACGCTCCATGGCTTCCTTGTAGCGTTTCTGCTCGAACAGGAAGCCGCCGTAATTGTTCAGCAGGCGCGCGTCCTTGGGATTCTTGGACAGCGACTTGCGAAAGTGCTCATCGGCCAGCTTGGGCTCCATTTCCCGCTGGAACACCAGGGCCAGCACCGCGTGGGCATCGGAGCCCGACGGGTCGATATCCAGCGCGTTCTTCAGCGGCACCTTGGCCGGCCCCGTCTCGCCCTGCTGCAGATACCCGATGCCCAGTTGCACGAACGAATCGTAGGCCTTCTTGCGCCCTTCAGAGGTTTTCATCGGGTCGACGTCACCGGTCGATACGCACGCAGTGAGCAGACTGACGCCGAACAGGAACAGCAGGGAACGCAGCACGGTCATGGAGATCCTCTCAGTTACGGCTGGCGGTGGGACGCGCCGCCTCGGCGTCGGCATTCAGCTGACGCACGGCAATGTAGCGTTCGCTACGACGGGTGCGGTCCATGACCTGGCCGACCAGTTGCCCGCAGGCCGCATCGATGTCTTCACCACGGGTGGTACGCACCGTGACGTTGTGCCCGGCCTTCTGCAGCAGCTCCTGGAAGCGGCGGATGGCATTGTTGCTCGGGCGCTCGTAACCCGAATGGGGGAACGGGTTGAAGGGAATCAGGTTGATCTTGCAGGGTACGTCGGCCAGCAGCGCGACCATCTGCTCGGCGTGCTCGAGTTTATCGTTCACATCTTTGAGCAGGGTGTATTCGATTGTCAGCACACGTTTCTCGCCAAGGCGGGAAATGTAGCGCTTGCAGGCAGCCAACAGCATGTCCAGCGGGTACTTCTTGTTGATCGGTACCAGCTGGCTGCGCAGCTCGTCATTGGGCGCGTGCAGCGACAACGCCAGGGACACGTCGATGACCTCGGCGAGCTTGTCGATCATCGGCACCACGCCGGAGGTCGACAGGGTGACCTTGCGCTTGGAGATGCCGTAGCCCAGGTCGTCCATCATGATTTTCATGGCGGAAACGACGTTGTCGAAGTTCAGCAGCGGCTCGCCCATGCCCATCATCACCACGTTGGTGATGGCGCGGTCGATCTTGGCCGGCACGCTACCGAAGGATTTATTGGCGATCCAAACCTGGCCGATAATCTCGGCACTGGTCAGGTCGCTGTTGAAACCTTGCTTGCCCGTGGAGCAGAAGCTGCAGTCCAGGGCACAGCCGGCTTGCGAGGAAACGCACAGGGTGCCACGCCCACCTTGGGGGATGTACACGGTTTCCACGCAGCTGCCCGACGCCACACGCACGACCCACTTGCGCGTGCCATCGGAAGAAATGTCTTCGCTGACCACTTCGGGCCCGCGAATGTAGGCAGCGGCCTCGAGCTTCTCGCGCAAGGCCTTGCCGACGTTGGTCATGGCGGCGAAATCGTCGACGCCGAAGTGGTGAATCCACTTCATGACCTGACCGGCACGAAAGCGCTTCTCCCCGAGGCTCTCGAAGAACTGCTCCATTTCCGGCTGGGTCAGGCCCAGCAGGTTGATTTTGCCATTCGTGTCGGTCATGACGTCACCTTCGCACGCTTCGCCTTAGCGAATGCGGGCGTTGATCTCGGTAGCGGAGAAGAAGTAAGCGATTTCGCGAGCAGCGGAAGCTTCCGAGTCGGAACCGTGAACGGCGTTCTCGTCGATGGAGACGGCAAAGTCAGCACGGATGGTACCGGCAGCCGCTTCTTTCGGGTTGGTAGCGCCCATCAGCTCGCGGTTCTTGGCGATGGCGTTCTCGCCTTCCAGAACCTGAACGATGACCGGACCGGAAGTCATGAAAGCAACCAGATCCTTGAAGAAGCCACGCTCGCTGTGCTCGGCGTAGAAGCCAGCAGCCTCGCGCTCGGAAAGTTGCAGCTGCTTGGAAGCAACGATGCGCAGGCCGGCTTCTTCGAAGCGAGTGGTGATCTTGCCGATAACGTTTTTAGCAACGGCATCCGGCTTGATGATGGAGAAAGTACGTTGAACAGCCATGTGAAACTCCAGAAACGGTGGATTAAAGCCAAAAATTAAACCCGCGAATTATACGCGGGTTCCAGTCAAAAGCATAAGAGCGATGCCCCAAGGTGGCATCTGCTCGGCATAAAAGAGGCGGATATCGTCCGGCCCTGACTTACTGCGCTTCTTCGATCCAGGCAGCCTGAATGGCTTCGAGGACCTTCTCGCCACCGCGCTGCGGGTCGTCGGAAAACTCCGGCAGCTCGACCACCCAGCGGTGCAGCTGGACGAAATTGACATAACGGGGATCGACGTCCGGCTTGCTGTCGGCGAGCTGGATGGCGATTTCGAGCACATCAACCCATTTCAGGCTCATGTCGTGGCTTCCTGATCAGTGCGGCGCTTCAGCGGCGTGGTTGAGCGAGTACTTGGGAATCTCGACGGTAATGTCCTGCTCACCGACGATCGCCTGGCAGGCCAGGCGCGACTGCGCTTCCAGCCCCCAGGCCTTGTCCAGATAATCCTCTTCGAGTTCGTCGGCTTCGTTCAGCGAGTCGAAGCCCTTGCGCACGATGCAGTGGCAAGTGGTGCAGGCACACACGCCACCACAGGCGCTTTCCATCTCGATATGGTGCTCGTGGGCCAACTCCAGAATCGACGTACCGGACGGCGCCTCGACCACCAGGCCCTCGGGGCAGAATTTCTCGTGGGGCAGAAAAGTTACCACGGGCATCGCTTATTCCTCGATCTCATTCAGGCTGCGCCCGGCCAGCGCGGCTTTTACCGTCGAATCCATACGCCGGGCGGCAAAGGCATCGGTCACCTGCGACAGACGCTTGGTCTGCTGCTCGATGGCCAGGCCATCGGTGCCCGTCAACAAATCACGCAATTCCTGCATCTGCAGCTCGATGACCATGCGCTCCTCGGCATCCAGCAAGCGCTCGCCATCGGCTTGCAGCGCGCCCTCGACCGCTTCGAGCAGACGCTGGGCGTCGACCTGCTGCTCACGCAATACGCGGGCGGCCTTGTCGCCACCGGCATGCTGGAAGGAATCCTGCAGCATGCGCGCGATCTCGCCATCGGTCAGCCCATAGGACGGCTTGACCTGGATGCTGGCTTCGACGCCCGAGGCGAGTTCGCGAGCACTGACACTGAGCAGGCCGTCGGCATCGACCTGGAAGGTCACGCGGATCTTCGCCGCTCCCGCCACCATCGGCGGAATGCCGCGCAGCTCGAAGCGCGCCAGGGAGCGGCAGTCGCTGACCAACTCGCGCTCGCCTTGCAGCACATGAATCATCATGGCGCTCTGGCCATCTTTGTAGGTGGTGAATTCCTGAGCGCGCGCCACCGGAATGGTGGTGTTGCGCGGAATCACCTTCTCCATCAGCCCGCCCATGGTTTCCAACCCCAGGGACAGCGGAATGACGTCGAGCAGCAGCAATTCTTCACCGTCGGCGCGGCGATTGCCGGCCAGGGCGTCGGCCTGGATCGCGGCGCCAATGGCGACCACCTGATCCGGGTCGATATCGGTCAGCGGCTGACGACCGAACAACTCGCCGACCGCCTCGCGTACACGCGGCACACGGGTCGAACCACCGACCATGACCACCGCACCGACGTCCTCGACCTCGATGCTGGCATCACGCACGGCGCGGCGACAGGCCTTCAGGCTGCGCGCCACCATCGGCTCGATCAGCGCCTGGAAATGGCTGCGGGACAACACGCCGCGCCATTGCCCATAACTCACCTCGACGCTGTCAGCCGCGGTCAGCGCTTCCTTGGCGGCGCAGGCCGCCTGAAGCAGGCTACGCTGGGCGCCGGGATCGATATCGGCGGAAAGGCCCGCCTGCTCGACGATCCAGCCGGCGATGGCGTGGTCGAAGTCGTCGCCGCCCAGGGCGCTGTCGCCGCCGGTCGCCAGCACTTCAAACACGCCGCCAGTCAGGCGCAGGATGGAAATATCGAAAGTGCCGCCGCCTAGGTCATAGATCGCCACCACGCCTTCGGCCTTCTGGTCGAGACCGTAGGCCACGGCAGCGGCAGTCGGCTCATTGAGCAGGCGTAGCACGCTCAGGCCGGCCAGACGTGCGGCATCCTTGGTGGCCTGGCGCTGAGAGTCGTCGAAGTAAGCGGGCACGGTGATGACCGCACCAACCAGATCGCCCCCCAGCGTCGCTTCGGCACGCTGACGCAGCACCTTGAGGATATCGGCGGACACTTCCACCGGGCTTTTCAGGCCCTGCACGGTGTCGATGAACGGCATGTGCGACTCGCCGGCGACGAAGCGGTAAGGCAGTTGCTCACCCAGTTGCTTCACATCGGCCAGGCCACGCCCCATCAGGCGCTTGACCGACAGGATGCTGTTGTACGGGTCGCTGGAAGCCTGGGCGCGCGCGGCTTCGCCGACTTCGACGCGATCGGCGTGATAGCGCACAGCCGACGGCAGGATCAGGCGACCCTCGGCATCGGCCAGCGGCTCGCTGACGCCGCTGCGCACGGCTGCGACCAAGGAATTGGTGGTGCCCAGATCGATCCCTACCGCCAGGCGACGCTGGTGGGGTTGGGGGCTCTGGCCGGGCTCAGCAATCTGCAATAAAGCCATAGGTAGTCGGTGCTTATCTGGGTATCAGGCACGGCCACGGCAGCCGCGCGAGCGTTAATCGTCGAGGCGCTCTTCCAGCTGGCGCACCTCGTGGGAAAGCTTGTCGAGAAACTGCATGCGGCGCATCAGGCGTTCGGCCTCTTCTCTGCGCGCATCGTCCTCCCAAACTTCGGCGAAGCGTTCGTTGAGTTCCTGCTGAGCGACTTTGAGGCGTCCCTTGAAAGCCGCCACGCCAGCCAGATCGGCTTCATCCTGCAGGTCTTCGAGCTCTTCACGCCACTGCATCTGCTGCAGCAGGAAGTCGGGATCCTGCACGGTGACTTCCAGCGGCAGCTCGGGCCCGCGCATCGCTAGCAGGTAACGCGCACGCTGCGAATCGCTCTTCAATGTGCGGTATGCCTCGTTGAGGCTCGCCGAGCGCTCGAGCGCCACGCGCTGCTCACGCTCGGAGGCATCGGCGAAACGGTCCGGGTGCACGCTGCGCGCCAGCTCGCGGTAGCGAGCGGCGAGCTGATCGAGATCCAGGCGAAAGCTGGGCTGCAGCTCGAACAGGGCGAAGTGACAGGGGCCGGCGTTCTTCATCAGACGTTGAAGCTTTCGCCGCAGCCGCACTCGCCACGCACGTTCGGATTGTTGAACTTGAAGCCTTCGTTCAACCCTTCCTTGACGAAATCGAGCTCGGTGCCGTCGAGGTAGACCAGGCTCTTGGGATCGATGATCACCTTGACGCCATGGCTCTCGAAGATCTGATCTTCGCTGGCGGTTTCGTCGACGAACTCCAGCACGTAGGCCAGGCCGGAACACCCGGTGGTACGAACCCCGAGACGGATGCCCTCACCCTTGCCACGACCGTCGAGCGAACGACGGATATGCTGGGCAGCGGCTTGAGTCATGCTGATGGCCATCGACCAACCTCCTTAGAGCAAACCTTTCTTCTGCTTGTAGTCGCGCACGGCCGCCTTGATGGCGTCCTCGGCGAGTACCGAGCAGTGGATCTTCACCGGCGGCAGCGCCAGTTCTTCGGCGAGCTGGGTGTTCTTGATGGTTTCCGCCTCGTCCAGCGTCTTGCCCTTCATCCACTCGGTGGCCAGGGAGCTGGAAGCGATGGCCGAACCGCAGCCATAGGTCTTGAACTTGGCATCTTCGATGACGCCCTGCTCGTTGACCTTGATCTGCAGACGCATCACGTCGCCGCAGGCCGGCGCGCCGACCATACCGGTGCCGACGTCAGGGTCTTCCGCGTTCATCTTGCCGACGTTGCGCGGGTTCTCGTAGTGGTCGATGACCTTTTCGCTGTAAGCCATTTTTCAATCCTCTCTCATCAGGCGCCGCTCACCGGCAGCTTTTAGTGTGCTGCCCATTCCACCTTGGAAATGTCGACACCTTCTTTGAACATATCCCAGAGCGGCGACAGTTCGCGCAGCTTGGTAACGGCCTCGCAGACCTTCTGTGCGGCGTAGTCGACTTCTTCTTCGGTGGTGAAGCGGCCAAAGGTGAAACGAATCGAGCTGTGCGCCAGTTCGTCGTTGCGGCCCAGGGCACGCAGGACGTAGGAAGGCTCCAGGGACGCCGAGGTACAAGCCGAACCGGACGATACCGCCAGGTCCTTGAGGGCCATGATCAGCGACTCGCCTTCGACGTAGTTGAAGCTCAGGTTCAGGTTATGCGGCACACGGGCAGTCATGCTGCCGTTGATGTACAGCTCTTCCAGGCTCTCGACCTGCTTGAAGAAGCGATCGCGCAGCGCCAGTACCTTGGCGTTCTCGGCGGCCATCTCTTCCTTGGCGATGCGGAAGGCTTCACCCATGCCGACGCACTGATGGGTCGCCAGGGTGCCGGAACGCATGCCGCGCTCGTGGCCGCCACCATGGGTCTGGGCTTCCAGACGGATACGCGGCTTGCGACGCACGTACAGCGCGCCGACACCTTTCGGGCCGTAGGTCTTGTGCGCCGAGAAGGACATCAGGTCGACCTTGAGCTTCTCCAGGTCGATCTCGACCTTGCCGGTCGATTGGGCGGCATCGACGTGGAAGAACACGCCACGAGCACGCAGCAGCTCGCCGATGGCGGCGATGTCGTTGACGGTGCCGATCTCGTTGTTGACGTGCATGATCGACACCAGCGTGGTGTCCTCGCGCAGCGCCGCCTCGACCATGGCCGGGGTGATCAAGCCATCTTCACCGGGCTCGATGTAGGTGACTTCGAAACCTTCACGCTCGAGCTGGCGCATGGTATCCAGCACCGCTTTGTGCTCGATCTTCGAGGTGATCAGGTGCTTGCCCTTGCTAGCGTAGAAGCTGGCGACCCCCTTGATGGCGAGGTTGTCGGACTCGGTGGCACCGGAGGTCCAGACGATTTCGCGCGGGTCGGCATTGACCAGCTCGGCGACCTGACGACGGGCGTTCTCGACCGCTTCCTCGGCCTTCCAGCCAAAGACGTGGGAGCGCGAAGCCGGGTTGCCGAAGTTGCCTTCATTGGTCAGGCATTCGATCATTTTCTGCGCGACACGCGGGTCGACCGGCGTTGTCGCGGAGTAATCCATGTAGATTGGCAATTTCATTTTCGGTATCTCCTAATCAGGTATCAGGCCGGCGCCTTGCGTGCTCAATCGACGGTGGACGCTTCAATCTTATCCAGATGCTGCGCCCTGCCGTTGCTGGCACAGCGACGTTGATCCTGACGCTGGGCGACTTCCTGCACTTCGCGGCGCGTGACCAGGTCGGCCAGGCTGATGCCGCTGAGAAACTCGTGAATCTGCTGACTCAGGTCGCACCACAGGTGGTGGGTCAGGCAAATGTCGCCGGAGTGGCAACCGCCCTGCCCCTGGCAGCGCGTGGCATCGACCGATTCGTTGACCGCGTCGATCACTTCAGCGACCTGGATGCCCTGCATGTTGCGCGACAGCTGATAACCACCGCCCGGCCCGCGTACGCTGGAAACCAGACTGCCGCGACGCAGTTTGGCGAACAGCTGCTCGAGATAGGAAAGGGAAATACCCTGACGCTCGGAGATATCGGCGAGGGATACCGGCCCATCCTGCGCATGCAGCGCCAGATCGAGCATGGCAGTCACGGCGTAGCGGCCTTTGGTAGTCAGTCGCATGAAGGGTTACCAAGGATTCACAATGTGGGGCGATTATCTGCTTTTCCGAGTATTTGAGTCAACTATAAGACCGACCAAATTACTCGGATTTAGCTCCGCCGCCCTTCAAAACTGGCGGCGGATCATAGCAAAGCCAGACCCGCCCCGCATCACGCAGCCGGCTTGTCGCCCTGATCCTTGCAGACGCCGGCGAAGTCCTCGTCACGCAATTGCGGCATATCCTTAGCACAGTAATCACTGCCCAGCTTGCCCAGTGCGCCGCAAATGCCTTCGAGGCGGTTGTCGACCGCATGCAGATGATCGAGCAATTGACCGATCGCACGCGCCACCGGATCGGGCATATCCTGACTGACACCGTAGGCATCGAAGCCCAGTTTGTCGGCGATGGCCTGGCGCTGCGCCTCGAGCCCGTCATCACCCTTGACGATGATCTTGGCCGGAATACCGACCGCGGTGGCACCCGCCGGCACCGCCTTGGTGACCACAGCATTGGAGCCGATCTTGGCGCCCGCTCCCACGGTGAACGGGCCGAGCACCTTGGCGCCGGCACCGACCACCACACCATCTTCGAGGGTCGGATGGCGCTTGCCCTTGTTCCAACTGGTACCGCCCAGGGTCACGCCTTGGTAGAGCGTCACGTCGTCACCGATCTCGGCGGTCTCACCGATGACAATGCCCATGCCGTGGTCGATGAAGAACCGCCGGCCGATCACTGCTCCCGGATGAATCTCGATGCCGGTCAGCCAGCGACTGAAATTCGACACGCCACGCGCCAGCCACTTCCAGCCGGAAGCCCAAAGCGCATGCGCGGCGCGATGCAGCCACACGGCGTGCAGCCCGGGATAGCAGGTAACCACCTCGAAGGCATTGCGCGCCGCCGGATCACGATGGAATACGCCCTGGATATCTTCCCGCATGCGCTCAAACATCAGTCTTTCCCCGTTTGTGGTGCTCACCGCGCGCCGCCTTGAGAGTCTCGGTCAGGATGCCGCGCAAGATATTCATTTCCAGCCGGGTCACCTCGGCGCGCCCGTACAGACGGCGCAGGCGACTCATCAAATGTCGAGGGCTGGCGGGATCGAGAAAGCCGATTTCCACCAGCGATTTTTCCAGATGCCCGTAAAAGGATTCCATCTCGTCTGCCGTCACCGGTAGATCACCCTCCTCGACAACCACTTCCTGGCGAGGCGCAACCGGCGCGTTTTCAAGAGCCAGGGCCGCCATGCGCACTTCGTAGGTCAGCACCTGCACGGCAGCCGCAAGATTCAGCGAGCTGAACGCCGGGTCGGAGGGAATATGCACGTGAAAATGACAGCGCTGCAGCTCTTCGTTGGTCAGGCCCGCATGCTCACGACCGAACACCAGCGCCACCTCACCGCCTTCAACCGACTTCTGCACCGCAGCCACGCCGCACTCGCGCGGATCGATCAATGGCCAGGGAATGCGGCGCTCCCGCGCACTAGTGCCGAAGGCCAGACTGCAACCGACCAGCGCATCTTCGAGACAGGACACCACCTGAGCAGAGTCGAAGATATCGGTAGCGCCAGAGGCACGTGCTACGGCTTCCTCACTGGGAAACTGGCGCGGATCGACCAGTACCAGCCGCGACAGCCCCATGTTTTTCATGGCCCTGGCCACCCCACCGATATTGCCGGGATGACTGGTATTGACCAGTACCACTCGAATGTTCTGCAGCAAGGTAGACGCCCGCATCGGATAAATGAGGTGACAAATCTTACAGAAGCACCCTCCTTTGTGTCATGCAGGACACCGACGGCACTTCATGCCACGGGCTTTTCTGCTAGAATGGCCGGCTTTATTACGACCCCAGGTGAACTTCCATGCAGCCCATGCTGAACATCGCGCTGCGCGCAGCCCGTAGCGCCGGTGAAATGATCTTCCGCTCAATCGAACGCCTGGACGTCATCTCCGTAGATGAAAAGGACGCCAAGGACTACGTGACCGAGATCGACCGCTCGGCCGAGTTGATGATCGTCCAGGCCCTGCGCAAGGCCTACCCGACCCACAGCTTCCTCGGTGAGGAAGGCGGCCTGCTCGAAGGCAGCGGCGAAGGCGCCGACTATCAGTGGATCATCGACCCGCTCGATGGCACCACCAACTTCGTGCGCGGCGTTCCGCATTTCGCCGTCAGCCTGGCCTGCAAATACCGCGGCCGCCTGGAGCACGCCGTGATCATCGATCCGGTTCGCCAGGAAGAATTCACCGCCAGCCGCGGCCGCGGCGCTGCGCTGAACGGCCGTCGCCTGCGCGTCAGCAACCGCAAGAGCCTGGACGGCGCCCTGCTCGGCACCGGCTTCCCGTTCCGCAACGACCAGCTCGATAACCTCGAGAACTACCTGGGCATGTTCCGTAGCCTGGTCGGCCAGACCGCCGGCGTACGCCGCGCCGGCGCTGCCAGCCTCGACCTGGCCTATGTGGCTGCCGGCCGCTTCGATGCTTTCTGGGAATTCGGCCTGTCCGAGTGGGACATGGCTGCCGGCGCCCTGCTGATTCAGGAAGCGGGCGGCTTGGTCAGCGACTTCAGCGGTGGCCACGAATTCCTCGAGAAGGGCCAGATCGTTGCCGGCAACACCAAGTGCTTCAAGGCCGTGCTGACCGCCATCCAGCCGCACCTGTCGGCATCGCTCAAGCGCTAAGAATAGCGAAAGTCTGCTGCGCGTCGGCACTGCGGCGTTAAAAGCAGGCTCGGAATGCTCATGTACAAAAGTACACTCCGCTTCCTCGCCGGCTTTTGCCTTGCATTGCCCTAGCTCGCTAGACTTTAAAACCCGACTTACAAAAAACCGGCGTCGAGACGGTTTTTTTATTGCCCATAAAAAAGGCGCTCCAAGGAGCGCCTCTTCATATATCTCGACAGCCGGATTATTCATCCGAATCGGAATCGGCCAGCACCAGCTTGCCGTCGCGAACCGGGATCTTGCTGCCCGGCTCTTCATCCATGCGCACCCGGCCGATCTTGCCGTCCAGGTCGTATTTCACGTCATAGCCAACGATCTTCTCACTGGTGTCGTTGACGGTTTTGCAGCGGGTTTCGGTGGTGGTGTAGGTATCACGTGCCTGCATACCTTCCTGCACCTTGTTGCCAGCGTAACCGCCGCCCACTGCACCCGCCACGGTGGCGATCTTCTTGCCGTTACCGCCACCTACCTGGTTGCCCAGCAGGCCACCCACCACGGCGCCGATAGCGGTACCGGCGATCTGATGCTGATCCTGCACCGGACGCTGACGGGTCACGGCTACATCGCGGCATTCTTCACGCGGGGTCTTGATGGTCTCGGTCACCGGCTTGACTGCCAGAACCTCGGCGTACTTGGGCGCGCTCACCATGCTGTAGGTCGCCACAGCGCCGCCAGCAGTGACACCGACGGCACCCAGCACAGCACCAACCAACAATGACTTATTCATGCGATTCTCCTGATCACAACTGCGGCGCCTGTATGCGCCCTACTCCCAGCCTTGGAAATGCAAAACGGGCGACAAGTTCCCTTGTCGCCGTTTTATGCAGCGTGAAATGGTGAACGCATCACGCCTTAAGGGCGCTCATCCACACCTTCTGCAGTGGCTGCAGGCGGAATCAGATCCTCAGAGGTCAGCTTCAGCCAGATCAGCACCGGGGCGCTGATGTAGACCGAGGAATAAGTACCGACCACGACACCGATCAGCAGGGTCAGCGCGAAGCCGGCCAGACTGTCACCACCGAAAACCAGCAGGGCGACAAGTGCCATGGCGGTCGAGGTGGAGGTCGCGATGGTACGCAACAGGGTCTGGGTGACCGATACGTCGATATTCTCGATGATGTCGGCCTTGCGCAGCATCCGGAAGTTCTCGCGAATGCGATCGTAGATGATGATGGTGTCGTTCAGCGAGTAACCCAGCATCGCCAGCACCGCCGCCATCACCGTCAGGTCGAACGGCACCTGGAAGAACGCCAGGATGCCGAGGGTGACGATCACGTCGTGAGCCAGCGAGGCAATGGCGCCAACGCCGAATTTCCACTGAAAGCGGAACGCCAGGTACAGCAGGATGCCGCCCAGGGCCAGCAACATGGCCAGGCCGCCCTGATCACGCAGCTCCTCGCCCACTTGCGGACCGACGAACTCGACACGCTTGACCTCGAAAGAGGTCTCGGTATCGATATTGCGCAGCGCGCCAGCGACCTGATTGCCCAGATCGGGCGAGTCGCCGGCCAGACGAACCAGCACGTCAGTGGTGGAGCCAAAGCTCTGCACCACGGCGTCGGCATAACCGGCCTGACCCAGCTCGCGCTTGATCAGCTCCAGATCGGCCGGCTTCTCGTAGGTCAGCTCGATCAGCGTACCACCGGTGAAATCCAGGCCAAAGTTGAGGCCATGCTTGAACAGGCTACCCAGGCCAATAAGGCTGATAACCACGGTGATGGCAAACGCGACGTTGCGTATCGCCATGAACGGAATGCGGGATGGAAGTTTCATAGCCTTCACCTCAAATCCACAGTTTCTTGAAGTTACGGCCACCGAAGATCAGGTTGACCATGCCTCGGGTGAACATGATCGCGGTGAACATCGAGGTGATGATCCCGATCGACAGCGTGACGGCGAAGCCCTTGATCGGCCCGGTCCCCAACCCGAACAGGATCGCACCGACCAGCAGCGTGGTCAGGTTACTGTCGAGAATCGCGGTGTAGGCACGGTCGAAGCCTTCGTGGATGGCACGCTGTACCGACAATCCATTATTGAGCTCCTCGCGAATACGCGAGTAGATCAGTACGTTGGCGTCGACCGCCATACCCAGCGTCAGCACGATACCGGCGATACCCGGCAGGGTCAGAGTGGCACCGATTACCGACATCAGCCCGACCAGCAGGGTCAAGTTGAACGCCAGGGCGATGGTGGCCAGGAAGCCGAAGAAGCGGTAGATGCAGATCATGAACAGCGACACGAAGATCATCGCCCACTCGGTGGACTCGATGCCCTTGACGATGTTCTCGGCACCCAGGCTCGGGCCGATGGTGCGCTCTTCGGCGAAGTACATTGGTGCGGCCAGACCACCGGCACGCAGCAGCAGCGCCAGCTCGGAGGACTCACCCTGGCCGTTCAGGCCGGTGATGCGGAACTGACTGCCCAGCGGCGACTGAATGGTTGCCAGGCTGATGATCTGCTTCTCTTCCTTGAAGGAGTCGACCTGCACTTCCTTCTCGACGCCGTCGACCATCTGCTTCACGTAACGGGTCAGCGGGCGTTGCTCGATGAAGATCACCGCCATGCTGCGACCCACGTTGCTGCGGGTAGCGCGGTTCATCAGGTCGCCGCCATGGCCATCCAGACGGATGTTGACCTGCGGGCGGCCGTTCTCGTCGAAACTGGCCTGAGCATCGGTGACCTGGTCACCGGTGATGATCAGCTCACGCTCGAGCTGAACCGGCGGACGGCCTTCCTCGCGAAAACCGAATTGCTCGGTGGTGCCGCGTGGCGCATTCGGGTCGGCCGCCAGACGGAATTCCAGGTTGGCCGTCTTGCCGAGAATACGCTTGGCTTCGGCGGTGTCCTGCACGCCCGGCAGCTCGACCACGATGCGGTTGGCGCCCTGGCGCTGCACCAGCGGCTCGGCGACGCCCAGTTCGTTGACCCGGTTGCGCACGGTGGTCAGGTTCTGGCGGATCGAATATTCGCGGATTTCGGCGATCTTGGCCGGCGTCATGGTCACGCGCAGCACTTGCTGGCCGCCACGCTCCTGCGCCTCGAGGTTGAAATCCTTGTAATCCTTGCGGATCAGCTGTTCGGCCTTGGCCAGTGTGTCGGCATCAGCGAAGCCCAGCTGAATGGCGCCACCTTGCTGCGGCATGCTGCGATAACGCACACGCTCCTTGCGCAGCAGGCTCTTGAGCTCACCCTCGTAGACTTGGCGACGGACTTCCAGGGCCTTGTCCATGTCGACTTCGAGCAGGAAGTGCACACCGCCGGAGAGATCGAGACCGAGTTTCATCGGGCTGGCGCCAACCTTGCGCAGCCACTCTGGAGTGGTCTGGGCCAGGTTCAGGGCTACCACGAAGTTGTCGCCCAGTACCTTGCGCACGACATCCTTGGCCGGCAGCTGATCGCCCTGGCTGGCCAGGCGAATCAGACCGCTACGGCCGTGCTCGCCAACGCTCGCCGCCTTGACCTCAAGACCCGCCTCGGTCAGCGCCTTGCTGACGCGGTCGAGGTCAGCCTCGGTGATGGTCTGCGCCGAACTGGCCCCGCTGATCTGGATCGCCGGGTCATCGGGGTAAAGGTTGGGTGCGGAATAAATCAGACTGACGATCAGCACAGCTGCGATCAGCAGGTACTTCCACAAAGGGTATTTGTTGAGCATGAATGACGCCGCCCGCTTATGACGCGGGGCGCAATATGCGCCCCGCGGGATGGATGAAACTGGAACAGAGGAATTAGATGGCTTTCAGCGTGCCTTTCGGCAGGGTTGCCGCAACGGCTGCTTTCTGGATCTTCAGCTCGACGGTGTCGGATACTTCGATGACCACGAAGTCGTCGCTGACCTTGGAAACCTTGCCGGCGATGCCGCCGCTGGTTACCACTTCGTCACCCTTCTGCAGATTGCCGAGCAGGTTCTTGTGCTCCTTGGCGCGCTTGGCCTGAGGGCGCCAGATCATCAGGTAGAAGATGACCAGAAAGCCGATCAGGAAGATCCACTCGAAACCGGTACCAGCTGGGCCGGCAGCAGGGCCAGCGGCATCAGCGTAGGCAGCGGGAATAAAAAAGCTCATTTGACACTCCTGTTGAAAGATCTTTTGGCCATCGAAAGTCAGTCCAGCGGCGGCGTTGGCAGGCCGCGCCGGGCGTAGAAGGCATCGACAAAGGCGGCCAATGTACCCTGTTGAATTGCCTCGCGCAAACCAGCCATGAGGCGCTGGTAATGGCGCAAGTTGTGGATTGTATTCAACATGCTGCCGAGCATTTCGCCGCACTTATCCAAATGGTGCAGATAGGCACGCGAGAAGTGTTTGCAGGTGTAACAGTCGCAGGTCGGATCCAGCGGCGAGTCGTCGTGACGGTGGAAGGCGTTGCGGATTTTCAGCACGCCAGCGTCGACGAACAGGTGGCCGTTGCGCGCATTGCGGGTCGGCATCACGCAGTCGAACATGTCGACGCCACGACGTACGCCTTCGACCAGGTCTTCGGGCTTGCCGACGCCCATCAGATAACGCGGCTTGTCACTCGGCATCTGCCCTGGCAAGTAGTCGAGCACCTTGATCATTTCTTCCTTCGGCTCGCCCACCGAGAGACCGCCGATGGCCAGACCATCGAACTCCAGCTCGCTCAGACCTTCCAGCGAGCGCATGCGCAGCGACTCGTGCATGCCGCCCTGGACGATACCGAACAGCGCCGCGGTACTTTCGCCATGGGCGATCTTGGACCGCTTGGCCCAGCGCAGCGAAAGCTCCATGGAGGTCTTGGCCACGTCGAACTCGGCCGGATAAGGCGTGCACTCGTCGAAGATCATCACGATGTCCGAGCCCAGATCACGCTGCACCTGCATCGACTCCTCCGGCCCCATGAACACCTTGGAGCCATCGACCGGCGAAGCGAAGGTCACGCCCTCCTCCTTGATCTTGCGCATCGCACCCAGGCTGAACACCTGAAAACCACCGGAATCGGTGAGGATCGGCCCCTGCCACTGCATGAAATCGTGCAGGTCGCCGTGGCGTTTGATCACCTCGGTGCCCGGACGCAACCACAGGTGGAAGGTGTTGCCAAGAATGATCTGCGCGCCGATGGCTTCGATATCGCGCGGCAGCATACCCTTGACCGTGCCATAGGTGCCCACCGGCATGAACGCCGGGGTTTCCACCACACCACGGGGGAACGTCAAACGGCCGCGACGGGCCTTGCCGTCGGTGGCGAGCAGTTCGAAGGACATGCGGCAGCTGCGCGTCATACTGAAACCTCGGGCCCGCGCGCGGCGGGATTGCGGGTGATGAACATGGCATCACCGTAACTGAAGAAGCGATAACCCTCGGCCACGGCCTCGGCATAGGCCGCCATGGTTTCGGGGTAGCCGGCGAATGCGGACACCAGCATCAGCAGGGTCGATTCCGGCAGGTGAAAATTGGTGACCAGGGCGTCGACCACATGGAAGGGCCGACCCGGGTAGATGAAGATGTCGGTATCGCCACTGAAGGGCTTGAGCTCGCCATCGCGGGCAGCGCTTTCCAGGGAGCGGACGCTGGTGGTACCCACCGCCACCACCCTACCGCCACGGGCGCGACAGGCCTCAACGGCGTCGACCACGTCCTGGCTGACCTCCAGCCACTCGCTGTGCATATGGTGATCTTCGATACGCTCCACGCGCACCGGCTGGAAGGTACCCGCGCCCACATGCAGGGTGACGAAGGCGCTCTCGACGCCTTTCTCGCGCAGCGCAGCCAGCAGCTCGTCATCGAAATGCAGCCCCGCCGTGGGCGCTGCGACGGCACCGGCTTTCTGCGCATAGACGGTCTGATAGCGCTCGCGGTCGGCGGCGTCATCCGGCCTGTCTATATAAGGAGGCAACGGCATGTGCCCGACACGCTCGAGCAGCGGCAGCACCGGCTCCTCGAAACGCAGCTCGAACAACGCATCGTGACGGGCCAGCATCTGCGCCTGGGCGCCGCCATCGATAGCGATCAGCGAACCCGGCTTCGGCGACTTGCTCGAACGGATATGGGCCAGCACGCGGTGCTCGTCGAGCACGCGCTCGACCAGGATCTCCAGCTTGCCGCCAGTAGCCTTCTGCCCGAACAGACGTGCCGGGATCACCCGGGTGTTGTTGAACACCATCAGGTCGCCGGGACGCAGGTATTCGAGCAGGTCGGCGAACTGCCGGTGAGCCAGCGCACCACTGGCGCCATCGAGGATCAGCAGTCGGCTGGCACGACGCTCGGCAAGGGGGTGACGGGCGATCTGCTCGTCAGGCAGGTAGAAATGAAAGTCGGCAACGCGCATGATCGGAAGTGTGTCGTACTGCAGGGCGGAGCAGCTTACCGGAATTCCCTGCAAGTGACCACGCGAGCGCATTGACCAATGGCATCTTGCTCCCTATACTGCGCCGCCATTGTGCCCCGGTGGCGGAACCGGTAGACGCGGCGGATTCAAAATCCGTTTTCGAAAGAAGTGGGAGTTCGAGTCTCCCCCGGGGCACCATATATCCTTCAACTGTTGCCAGTTTGTGACAGTTCGCACTGAAACAGTGCCGTGTGTCGCCTGGATGCACTTGCTTCAGCCATTATAAAAACCCATCTGAATCTGCACCAAACACTCACGTAAATTACGTGGGTTTTCGCGTGCCCGAAGGGTTGGCATTTGCGCAAAAGTTAGCGTAGAGTTCAGCCACTGTGTTTGCATGGGTCGCCGAGAATCGTGACCTGATGCAGTAGATCGCCCTAGATCCGCTACATCCCGTTCGACTTCCATCACTCCTTGCAACCAGTCTTCAGTCCTCTACACATGGAGGCTGTCATCAACTCAAGTTCCAAGGATAAGAGACATGTCGAATCGTCAGAACGGTACCGTCAAGTGGTTTAACGACGAGAAAGGTTTTGGTTTTATCACTCCAGAAAGCGGTCCGGATCTGTTCGTACATTTCCGCGCTATCGAAGGTAACGGCTTCAAGAGCCTGAAAGAAGGCCAGAAAGTTAGCTTCGTTGCTGTACAAGGTCAAAAAGGCATGCAGGCTGACCAGGTTCAAATCCAGGAATAAGCCGCTGCTCTAAAAAACCCCTGACTCACGTCAGGGGTTTTTTTATGCCTGCAACTTAGCATCCGTGCTTTAACTGTCATCCACGCGAATCCCGACAATGCCCAACCACGCACTGCGCCCCCAGGGCGATTTCCCTTCGGCAGGCCTCGGCCGGCGCCTGGCCGCCATACTGTATGACAGCTTTCTGTGCATCGCCCTGCTGATCGTCGTGGGTTTTGTCTACAAGCTGATTCAGATGGCCATCTATGGCGAAGCGCAGTTGCGGCAATGGGCCGACGCCGGCGCCCTGGATCATGACCCGCTGCTTTCCAGCCTGCTATTGCTGAGCCTGTTCGGCTTCTTCGCCAAGTTCTGGACCCACGGCGGTCAGACCCTGGGCATGCAGGTGTGGGGCATTCGCGTCCAGAACGCGGACGGCACGGCGATCAGTCTCTGGCAGGCGCTGCTGCGTTTTCTGATCGCGATGGCGTCCTGGCTGGCGCTGGGACTGGGCTTTCTATGGGTGCTGATCGACAAGCGCAAACGCAGCTGGCACGACCTGTACTCGAACAGCATCATCGTGCGCCTACCCAAGCAGGCGCATCGCAAATGAAGAGAGCTGGAAGCTTGAAGAAGAAATGAAACGGCGTGCCCTCTCCCATTAAAGGAAAGGGCACGCGTCGATCAGCCAGCCCGGCGTAGCAGCCAGAGCCCGGCGATAGCGCAGATGCTCGCCGGGATCAGCACGGCCAGCAGCGGCGAGAAGCCGAATACCTGGCTCGACGGCCCCAGCAGATCCTGGGCGATGCGGAACACGAAGCCCACCAGCACACCAGTGAACACGCGCTGGCCGAGGGTGACCGAACGCAGCGGGCCGAAGATGAAGGAAATCGCCATCAGCACCAGTGCGGCGGTGACCAGCGGCTGCAACACCTTGGTCCAGAACGCCAGCCAGTAATTGCTGTTGTTCAGCCCCTGCTCCTTCAGATAGTGGATATAGCTCCACAAGCCGGTGATCGACAGCGCCTCGGGCTCCAGCACCACGGTGCCGAGCAGCTGCGGGCTGAGCTGGATATCCCAGCGCTCGGTCGGCGCCTTGACGACCTCGGTGCGACGATCATGGAACAGCGTGGTCGTCACATCCTCCAGCTCCCAATAGTTGCCTTCATAGGTGGCCCGGCGCGCGAAGCTGGACGCTTCCAGACGACGCTCGTCATCGAAGCGATAACGGGTCACCCCGAACAGCACACCGCTTGGCTGCACGGCGTTGATATGCACGAACTCCTGGCCCTGGCGGTGCCACATGCCGCGCTTGGCGGTCTGCGCCTCGCCACCACCCTGAGCCATGGCACGGCTTGCCTGGGCCTGGTTTTCAGTCCAGGGCGCCACGTACTCGCCGATCAGAATGCCGACCAGCATCAGCGCCAGCATCGGCTTCATCACGCCCCAGACGATGCGCCCGATGGACACACCGGCCGCGCGCATGATGGTCAGTTCGCTATTGCTGGCCAGGGTACCCAGACCGATCAGGCAGCCCACCAACGCCGCCATCGGCAGCATGTCGTAAATGCGCCGCGGTGCGGTCAGGAATACGTACCACAGCGCATCGCCGATGCCGTAGTTGCCTTCGATATCGCCCAGCTCGTCGATAAGCGCGAACAGCAGGGCCAGGCCGACGATGATGCCGAGCACAGCCAGAATGGCGAGCAGCACCTGCACGCCGATGTAACGATCCAGCTTAGACACGTGCATTCTCCCGACGGCTAACCAACTTCAGACGCAGCGGCTCCCAATACAGCAGCGCCAGGCCAACCAGCAGGAACAGCAGGTGAACGCCCCACAGCCCGATGTAGGGCGAAATACGCCCCTTATCCAGAGCGCTGCGCGCGGCCACCAGCAGCCCCAGGTAAGTCATGTACAGGAGAATCGCCGGCAACAACTTGAGGAAGCGACCCTGGCGCGGATTGACCCGCGACAGCGGCACGGCCATCAGGGTGACGATGAACACCAGCAGCGGAATGGACAGACGCCATTGCAGCTCGGACTGCATGCGCGGCTCGTCGCTGCCGAACAGCTGCGAGGTCGGAATCGCCTCGCGCTCGCTGATGTCCGCCGCCACCGACGGTTTGGGCAGCAGCACTCCGTAGGTGTCGTACTGAATCACCCGGTAATCGGCCTGGCCGGGATTGCCGTCGTAGCGGTAGCCATTTTCCAGAATCAGGTAGCGGCTGCCGTCGGGCTGCACTTCCTGGCGGCCACTCTCGGCGACCAGCACGCTGATGCCGCGATCCTTGTCGCCTTCGCGGGACACGCGCTTATCGGAGATGAAGATACCGCCCAATTCGGTGCGATCGTCCGACAGCTCACGTGTGTAGGTGACCCGCGAGCCGTTGCGCATGGACTGGAAGCGCCCGGGCACCAGGGTATCGAACTCGGTCAAAGCATCCTGCTGATTGAGGATCCTCGCCACCTGGGTCACGCCTTGAGGCGCCAAGCCCATGCTCAGCCATGCCACCAGCAGCGCCACCACGGTGGCCGGCGCCAGGCTGTAGAGGAACAGCCGCTGCTGGCTCATGCCGGTGGCCGACAGCACGGTCATCTCGCTGTCCAGGTACAGCCGTCCATACGCCAGCAAAAAGCCCAGAAACAGGCCCAGCGGCAGGATCAGCTGCAGGAAACCGGGCAAGCGAAAGCCCATGATCAGAAACAGCACGCTCGGATCGAGTACACCTTGGGCCGCCTGGGCCAGGTACTTGATGAAGCGGCCACTCATGATGATTACCAGCAGTACGGCGCTCACCGCACTCAGGGTAACCAGAACCTCTCGGGACAAATATCGGAAGACGATCAAACAGACACTCCAGGGTTGTCAGGCTCAGGCGGCTGTGCTCAAACTAGCCGAACTGCATGCTGGCGCGCACTTTCAAGCGAACCGGCCGAAAAATTTGTCGTCATTATCCTGAATTCGCGACTCGTTGTCTTGGGGACACCACGCATGGAATTTCTCGTCAAAAGCGCTCGCCCGGAAACACTGAAAACCGCCACTCTGATCATCCCTGTTGGTGAAGGCGGCAAACTCGCCGCTACCGCCAAGGCCGTGGACGCAGCCAGCGGCGGCGCTATTGCTGCCCTGCTCAAGCGCGGCGACCTGGCCGGCAAGCCTGGCCAGACCCTGCTGGTTCACGGTGTAGCCAACCTCAAGGCCGAGCGCGTACTGCTGGTCGGCACCGGTAAAGACGCCGAACTGTCTGACCGCCAACTGCGCAAATTGATCGCCTCTGTTTATGGCGTGCTGAAAACCCTGGGCGGCAGCGATGCGCTGCTGGCCCTGCAGGATTTGCAGGTAAAGGGTCGCGATGCTTACGGCAAAGCCCGCCTCATTGTCGAAAGTCTGGTCGATGCCGGCTATCAGTTCGACCGTTTCAAGAGCCAGAAGGCCACGCCCGGCGCTCTGAAGAAGATCACCCTGATCACCGACAAGGCCGACACCGCCGCCGTCGAGCGCGCCACCCGCGAAGCGCGCGCCATCGCCGTCGGCATGGCGCTGACCAAGGATCTGGGCAACCTGCCGCCGAACATCTGCCACCCCAGCTACCTCGCCGAGCAGGCCAAGGAACTGGGCAAGGCGCACAAGAACCTCAAGGTCGAAATCCTCGACGAGAAGAAACTGCAGGCCCTCGGCGCCGGCGCCTTCCTGGCCGTCGGCCAGGGCAGCGAGCAGCCGCCGCGCATGATCGTTATGCAGTACAACGGCGGCAAGAAAGGCCAGAAGCCCCACGCCCTCGTCGGTAAAGGCATTACCTTCGACACCGGCGGCATCAGCATCAAGCCGGCCGCCGGCATGGATGAAATGAAGTACGACATGGGCGGCGCTGCCAGCGTGTTCGGCACCCTGCGCGCCGTGCTCGAACTGCAACTGCCGATCAACCTGGTGTGCCTGCTGGCCTGCGCGGAGAACATGCCGAGCGGCGGCGCCACCCGCCCGGGCGACATCGTCACCACCATGAGCGGCCAGACCGTGGAAATCCTCAACACCGACGCCGAAGGCCGCCTGGTGCTGTGCGACACCCTGACCTACGCCGAGCGCTTCAAGCCGCAATCGGTGATCGACATCGCCACCCTTACTGGCGCCTGCATCGTCGCCCTGGGCAGCAACGTCTCGGGCCTGATGGGCAACGACGACGAACTGGTCAACCAGATCCTCGCCGCCGGCCGCCAGGCCGACGACCGCGCCTGGCAACTGCCGCTGTACGATGAATACCAGGAGCAACTGGACAGCCCGTTCGCCGACATCGCCAACATAGGCGGGCCGAAAGCCGGCACCATCACCGCCGGCTGCTTCCTGTCGCGCTTCACCAAGGCCTACAAGTGGGCGCACCTGGATATCGCCGGCACCGCCTGGATCAGCGGCGGCAAGGACAAGGGCGCCACTGGCCGCCCGGTGCCATTGCTGACTCAGTACCTGCTCGACCGCGTACAGGCCTGACCGGCAATGATGTGAGGGTGGCCGCCCTGGCTACCCTCACCGCCGAACACATGACGATGCTGCCCACCGCGCTTTTCGCTTGAAGCTTGCCGCTTGAAGCCCGACACTTGCCGCCATGCCCCGAATCGAATTCTACGTACTGTCGTCGGCCACTCCAGCCGAGCGCCTGCGCGCTGCCTGTCAACTGGCGGGTAAAGCCTGGCGAGCCGGCCTGCCGGTGTTTCTGCGCGGTCGCGACAGCGCGCAATGCCACGAACTCGACGAGCTGCTCTGGCGCGTACGCCAGGAGAGCTTCATCCCCCACGGCCTGCATCAGGATGATCCACACGGGCCGGTGGTGATCGGCCTGGACGAAGCGCCCGCGGCGCAACAGGCGGTGCTGATCAACCTCAGCAGCACGCTCAGCCCGCATATCGACCGCTTCAGCCGGGTGATCGAGATCGTCAACCAGGAACCCGACCTGCTGACCGCCTGCCGGGAGAATTTCCGCAGCTACCGGCAGCGCGGCTATGATCCCAAACGTGTCGAACTGTAGACCACTGCCATGGACAACCTGAACCCTCCCCACAAGCCTGCCGCTCTGCTCAGCGACCTCGAATCGATTCGCGAACTGCTCGACGACGACCTCGACCCGCCGCTGCTCACCGACACCTTCGACCCGGCCGACATCCCTGTGCTCTCCGACGTAGTGCGCGCCCCCGAACCGGTGCTCGCCGCGCAACCCGCCGTTCCGGTCAGCGCCGCCGGCATCGCTTCCGAGGACGAGCTGCGCCAGACCGTGCAGCGCGCCATTGGCCGCGACAACGAGATCAACCGCTTGGACACCGAGCTGCGCGCTGCAGCGCAACTGCTACTACAGGACGTGATCGACGATTTCGTGCCGCAGATCGAGGCCGAACTCAAGCGCCGCCTGCAGGCGCGCCTCAACCGCCTGCTGCCGCCACGTCGCTGACCCTCCCCCTGCCCTGACAGCGTTTTCCCGCTCGACCGATAGCCGCGAGAGCGGAAGAAAACTGCGCGGCGGTTGGTTATACTGCTCGGCTTTTCCGATCAGACGCCAGAAGGGTCCCGCCGCGCATGGACAAGACCTACCAGCCCCACGCCATCGAAACCGCCCTGTACGAAAACTGGGAGGCGAAGGGCTACTTCGCTCCGCAGGGTTCGGGTGAGCCCTACACCATCATGATCCCGCCGCCGAACGTCACCGGCAGCCTGCACATGGGCCACGGTTTCAACAACGCGATCATGGACGCGCTGATCCGTTTCCGCCGCATGCAGGGCCGCAACACCCTGTGGCAGCCGGGTACCGACCACGCCGGTATCGCCACTCAGATGGTGGTGGAGCGTCAACTGGCCGCCCAAGGCATCGACCGCCACGATCTGGGCCGCGAGAAGTTCTTAGGCAAGGTCTGGGAATGGAAGAACGAGTCCGGTGGCACCATCACCCGGCAGATCCGCCGCTTGGGCAGCTCGGTGGACTGGTCGCGCGAGCGCTTCACCATGGATGACGGCCTGTCCGAAGCGGTCAAGGAAGCCTTCGTGCGTCTGCACGAGGACGGCCTGATCTACCGCGGCAAGCGCCTGGTCAACTGGGACACCAAGTTCCACACCGCGATCTCCGACCTCGAAGTGGAAAACCACGACGAGAAGGGCCACCTGTGGAACCTGCGCTACCCGTTGGCCGACGGCAACAAGACCGCCGAAGGCAACGACTACCTGATCGTCGCCACCACCCGCCCGGAAACCCTGCTCGGTGACGCCGCCGTGGCCGTGCACCCGGAGGACGAACGCTACAAGGCGCTGATCGGCCAGTACGTCGAGCTGCCACTGGTAGGCCGCCGCATCCCGATCATCGCCGACGATTACTGCGACCCGGAATTCGGCACCGGCTGCGTGAAGATCACCCCGGCCCACGACTTCAACGACTACGAAGTCGGCAAGCGCCACAACCTGCCGCTGATCAACATCTTCGACAAGGACGCCGCCGTCCTGCCGGGCGCGCAGATTTTCAACCTCGACGGCAGCGTCAACGCCCTGCTCGACGCCAGCCTGCCCGCCGCCTACGCCGGCCTGGATCGCTTCGAGGCACGCAAGCGCATCGTCGCCGACATCGACGCCCTGGGCCTCCTGGACAAGATCGATGACCATGCCCTGAAGGTGCCCAAGGGCGACCGCTCCGGCACCGTCATCGAGCCATGGCTGACCGATCAGTGGTACGTCTCCACCAAACCGCTGGCCGAAAAGGCCATCGCGGTGGTCGAGAGCGGCGAGATCCAGTTCGTGCCCAAGCAGTACGAGAACATGTACTTCAGCTGGATGCGCGACATCCAGGACTGGTGCATCAGCCGTCAGCTGTGGTGGGGCCACCGCATTCCGGCCTGGTACGACGAAGCCGGCAACGTTTACGTAGGCCGCGACGAAGCCGAAGTGCGTGTCAAGCACAGCCTGGGCGACATCGCCCTGCGCCAGGACGATGACGTCCTGGACACTTGGTTCAGCTCCGGCCTGTGGACCTTCTCCACCCTCGGCTGGCCCGAGCAGACCGATTTCCTGAAGACCTTCCACCCCACCGACGTGCTGGTCACCGGTTTCGACATCATCTTCTTCTGGGTCGCCCGGATGATCATGATGTCCACCCACCTGACCGGGCAGATCCCGTTCAAGACCGTCTACGTGCACGGCCTAGTGCGCGACGGCCAGGGCCAGAAGATGTCCAAGTCCAAGGGCAACGTGCTCGACCCGCTGGACATCGTCGACGGCATCGACCTGGAAACCCTGCTGGCCAAACGCACCAGCGGCATGATGCAGCCCAAGCTCGCCGAGAAGATCGCCAAGCAAACCAAGGCTGAATTCCCGGAAGGCATCGCCAGCTACGGCACCGACGCCCTGCGCTTCACCTTCTGCTCGCTGGCCACCACCGGCCGTGACGTGAAGTTCGACATGGGCCGCGTCGAGGGTTATCGCAACTTCTGCAACAAGCTGTGGAACGCCGCCAACTTCGTCATCGAGAACACCGATGGCCAGGACACCGGCATCAACGGCGAGGACGTTGATCTGTCGCCGGTCGACCGCTGGATCATCTCTGCCCTGCAGCGCTGCGAGCAGGACGTGACCCGCCACCTCGACGCCTTCCGCTTCGACCTGGCCACCCAGGCACTCTACGAATTCGTCTGGGACGAGTACTGCGCCTGGTACCTGGAGCTGGTCAAGCCGGTGCTGTGGGACGAGAACGCGCCCATCGAGCGCCAGCGCGGCACCCGCCGCACCCTGGTGCGCGTGCTGGAAGTGATCCTGCGCCTGGCACACCCGTTCATGCCATTCATCACCGAAGAAATCTGGCAGCGCATCAAGGGTCAGGCTGGTGTGCAGGGCGATACGCTGATGTTGCAACCCTGGCCAGTGGCCAATGAAGCCCGCATCGACGCCGCCGCCGAAGGTGACATCGAGTGGGTCAAGCAACTGATGCTCGGCGTACGGCAGATCCGTGGCGAGATGAAGATCTCCATGGCCAAGCGCATCGACGTCATTCTCGCCAACGCCAATGCCGAAGACCTGCGCCGCCTCAACGACAACGCCCCGCTGCTCAACAAGTTGGCCAAGTTCGAGTCGGTAAAGGTACTGGCTGCCGGCGAACAGGCGCCGATGTCCGCCACCGCCCTGGTCGGCGACATGCAGGTGCTGGTGCCAATGGCCGGCCTGATCGACAAGGAAGCCGAGTTGGCGCGCCTGGACAAGGAAATCCAGCGCCTGGAAGGCGAAGCCAAGCGGGTTGGCGGCAAGCTGGCCAACGAAGGTTTCGTCGCCAAGGCACCGGCCGAAGTGCTCGAGAAGGAACGCGCCAAGCTGGCCGAGGCCGAACAGGCCCTTGCCAATCTGCTGGAGCAGCGCGGCAAGATCGCCAGCCTGTAAACCAGTGCGCTGAAAAACGGCCCGCCGCGGTAACGACCCGGCGGGCCGTTTTCGTTTATGGGCATGCCGTGTCGCATCAGGCAGTATGCTCTCGACTCATCACACGATCGGACGATGCAAATGGACGTGAGCAAGACCAAGACCAGCTTCTACCGCCGCCTCTACGTCGCCTGGCTGATCGACAGCGGTGCTGCCGATAGCGTGCCCGCCCTGATGGCCGCCACCGGCATGCCACGGCGCACCGCCCAGGACACCCTGAACGCCCTAGAGGAACTGGACATCCGCTGCGAATTCCAGCAGCAGGATGGCGAGCGCAACAATGCCGGCAGTTACGTGATCCGCGACTGGGGCGCCATCGACAAGCGCTGGATCGCCGCCAACCTGCAGCAGATCAAGGCGGTGTTGGGTTACCCCTGAGATACTCCCCGGCAAGGAGCCCAAATGAATATCGACCTGCTGATGGTGCTCGGCCTGCTGTTCACGGCCGTGGTGCTGTTCGTCATCAACAAGCCGCGCATGGACGTGGTGGCCTTGATGATCCTCGTCGCCCTGCCGCTGACCGGCGTGCTGACCATCCAGGAAACCCTGGCCGGCTTCGCCGACCCCAGCGTGATCCTGATCGCCGCACTGTTCGTGATCGGCGAAGGCCTGGTGCGTACCGGCATCGCCTATCGCCTCGGCGATTGGCTGGTGGCCAAGGCCGGCAGCAGCGAAACCCGCTTGCTGATCCTGCTGATGGTGGCTGTGGCCGGGCTGGGCTCGGTGATGAGTTCCACCGGCGTGGTGGCGATCTTCATTCCGGTGGTACTTGGCGTGGCGGCGCGGCTGAAGATCGCGCCGGGCCGATTGATGATGCCCCTGGCCTTCGCCGGCCTGATCAGCGGCATGCTGACCCTGGTAGCCACGCCGCCGAACATGGTGGTGCACAGTGAGCTGCTGCGGGCTGGGCTGCCAGGTTTCAGTTTCTTCAGCTTCACGCCCATCGGCCTCGCCGTGCTGGTGCTTGGCGTGTTCTACATGCTCGCCACGCGGCGCTGGCTGCAGCGAGACATCGATAGCGACGCCTGCGCGCCGCCACGCCTGACGCTCGCCGATCTGGCCGACAGTTATCGCCTCAACGAACGCGAGCGCCGCCTGCGGGTGTGCGCCGACTCGCCGCTGGCCAACCAGGCGCTGGACGAGCTGCAACTGCGTTCGCACTACGGCATCAACGTGATCGCCGTGGAGCGCCAGCGGCAGTTCCGCACCCTGTTGCTGATGGCCACCGGCAACACCCTACTGCTGCCCGGCGACGTCCTGCTGGTCGACCTGGCCAGCCCGGCCATTGCGGTGCTCGGCGCCTATCAGGAACTGGGCCTGGAAGCGCTGCCGCTGCGTAACTCCTACTACAGCGTGCACTCCCACGAGCTGGGCCTTGCCGAAGTGGCCCTGCCGCCGGAGTCGCACCTACCGGGCAAGAGCATTCAGGAACTGGGCCTGCGCAGTCGCTACAAGCTCAACGTGGTCGGCCTGCGTCGTCACGGCCAGGCGCTGGAAGGCCTGCTGGTGGACGAAAAACTGACCCACGCCGACACCCTGCTGGTGGCCGGTAGCTGGAAGCAGATCCATCACCTGCAGAGCCTCAACCGTGATTTTCTGGTGCTCAGCCTGCCCGCCGAGGTCGACGAGGTGGCGCCCGCCGCGCGCAAGGCGCCCTATGCCCTGCTGAGCCTCGCGGT
Source organism: Pseudomonas sp. AG1028 (assembly GCF_007993955.1). NCBI lineage: Bacteria > Pseudomonadati > Pseudomonadota > Gammaproteobacteria > Pseudomonadales > Pseudomonadaceae > Pseudomonas > Pseudomonas sp. AG1028. The sequence continues at coordinate 583,320 of NZ_VIVP01000001.1, read as the reverse complement.
GATGGTCGGGCTGATGATCAGTGGCCTGGTTCCCAACGTCATGGCCGCGCTGATCGGTTGCCTGCTGATGGGCGCCTTCCGTTGTATCGACATGCCCAGCGCCTACCGTTCCATCCACTGGCCGAGCCTGATCCTGATCGTCGGCATGCTGCCGTTCGCCCTCGCCCTGCAGAAAACCGGCGGCATCGACCTGGCGGTGAACGGTCTGGTCGGCGCCCTCGGCAATGCCGGGCCACGGGTGATCCTCGCCAGTCTGTTCGCGGTTACCGCACTGATCGGCCTGTTCATCTCCAACACCGCGACCGCCGTGCTGATGGCGCCAGTGGCCATAGCTACCGCCCAGGCGCTGGGCGTATCGCCACTGCCGTTCGCCATGACCGTCGCCCTCGCCGCCTCGGCAGCGTTCATGACACCGATTTCCTCGCCGGTGAACACCCTGGTGCTGGGGCCTGGTCAGTATCGCTTCGGGGATTTCGTGCGTATCGGCGTGCCGTTCACCATTCTAGTGATGATCGTCAGCGTGGTGATGGTGCCGTGGATATTTCCGCTGTAACAGGCTACTGGCTCGGGCATTAGGCATAACCTGTGGGAGCGGGCGGCCCCCCCCGAGTCCATGCCCGCGATTCGCGCGCATGGCGCGCTCCCACAAACGCAGCGAATCAATGCTTGCACCAACAACCACCAAGCACACCACCCACAGCTGTGGGAAAATGCCCGGCCCGCCACTTCTGCAATGATCAGCATGCCCAGCAAACGCCCGCCCAAACAGCTCGCCCAGTCCGTCGACAAAGGCCAGTTGCACGCCCGCAACCGCCATCAGGGCCGTTACGATTTTCCAGCGCTGATCAAGGCCAGCCCAGAGCTGGCGGCGTTCGTAATCATCAATCCGTATGGCAACCAGAGCATCGACTTCGCCAACCCCGCGGCGGTGAAGGTGTTCAACCGTGCGCTGCTCAAGCAGTTCTACGGCATCGCTCACTGGGATATTCCGGCTGACTACCTGTGCCCGCCAATCCCCGGGCGAGCTGATTATCTGCACTATCTGGCCGACCTGCTGGCCGATGACAACGGCAGTGAAATTCCCCGCGGCGCGGCAGTACGGGCACTGGATATCGGCGTGGGCGCCAATTGCATTTACCCGCTGCTGGGTAACCGCGAATACGGCTGGCGTTTTCTGGGCGCGGACATCGCGCCCGAGGCCATTGCCTCGGCAACGGCCATCGTGCAAGCGAACTCGGGCCTGAGCGATCAGATCGAGCTACGCCTGCAGGCGGATGCCGGGCACGTCTTCAGCAATCTGTTGCAGAGCGACGAACGTTTCGAATTGACCCTCTGCAACCCGCCCTTCCACGCCTCGGCAGCCGAAGCCAGCAGCGGCAGCAAGCGCAAATGGCGCAACCTCGGCAAGCTCGACCCCAAGCGCAAACTGCCGGTGCTCAACTTTGGCGGCCAGGCAGCCGAGCTGTGGTGCCCGGGTGGCGAAGCCGCGTTCGTGACGCGACTGATCGGCGAAAGCGCCGAGCATCGTGACCAGGTGCTGTGGTTCAGCACGCTGATCTCCAAGGCCGGCAACCTGCCCGGCGTATACGCCACGCTGAAGAAGGTCGGAGCCGTGGACACCCGCACGGTAGAAATGAGCCAGGGCCAGAAGCAGAGTCGCTTTGTGGCCTGGACCTTCCATACGGCCGAGCAGCGTCAGCGCTGGATGAATAGCCGCGTCAGCTGAGCACGGCACCCGTCAGCCCGGGCGGCGTAGCAGCATCAGCGCCAGCGCAGCAACCCACAGCAGCGATGCGCCGTAATTGATGCGCTGAAAGAGCCCAAAACCATGGCCGCTCTCCAGCGCGCCGGCCATCAGCGGCAAGGCACCAAGGGCGACCAGCGTACAGGCCAGCGAAAACCAGGAGAAACCAGGCAAGGCGAGCACGCGGCGAGCCAGCCAAACCCACAGCCCGCTGGCCAGCAAAAGGCTGAAGGCCATGATCAGCCCGGCGAGGTTGTGCAGGTTCTGGCTGGTCGACGGATTCGCCGGCGCACAGCCGGCGTCACAGGCGAAATAACCGGTGCCGAAACTGCCCAGGCCGTGGAGCATGATCAGCAAGCCACTCAGACGCGCCCATAGATTATCGAAGCGCCGCAGCACGCAGGCACCGAACAGCAAGAACAGCACGCCCAATGGGAAGTTGTTGATCAGCGGCGAGATACTTTGCGTCGGCGCCCCCTCGGCGCCCAACAGGCTCATGGCCTGATCGACATGGCTGTAGCCGGGATACAGCGCACCGGCGATGGCCACCCCCAGCGCCAGCCACAAAGGCGTGATCAATCCTGCGAAATACCCGGCTTTGAGCGTCCCGTTGCTGTACATGGTGCGTCCTTTTGGTGTCATGAGTGTCCGTTCAGTGACGTGATCCTCGAGCGACGCGACACATCCGATCGCCCCACTGCCCGTCGACTGTGAAACGCCAACTGCAGCTTGCCGGGCATTTTTCGTCCATAATCGCCGCCCTCGAAAAAGCTGCCGGGTTGCCTCCGGCCCTGAAAGGACGATCTCATGCTGCGCATCACCGAACTGAAACTGCCCCTCGATCACGCCGATGACGCCCTGCGCCCAGCCCTGGTCGAGCGCCTGGGCATCGACGACAACGAATTGCTCGAATTCAGCGTGTTCAAGCGCAGCTACGATGCCCGCAAGAAGTCCGGCGACATGCCGTTCATCTACACTCTGGATTTCAGCGTGCGCGACGAGGCCGCGCTGCTGGCGCGCCTGGCCAACGACCGCCACCTCGGCATCGCTCCAGACGTGAGCTACAAGCCACTGACCGTCAGCGCTGAACAACATCCGGCGCAGCGCCCGCTGGTGATCGGCTTCGGCCCGTGCGGCATCTTTGCTGCGCTAATTCTGGCGCAGATGGGCCTCAAGCCCATCGTGCTGGAGCGCGGCCAAGAAGTACGTCAGCGCACCAAGGACACTTGGGGCCTGTGGCGCAAGAAGGTGCTCGATCCCGAGTCCAACGTGCAGTTCGGCGAGGGCGGCGCCGGCACCTTTTCCGACGGCAAGCTGTACAGCCAGATCAAGGACCCGAACCATTACGGGCGCAAGGTGTTGGAAGAGTTCGTCAAGGCCGGCGCGCCGGAGGAGATCCTCTACGTCAGCAAGCCGCATATCGGCACCTTCCGCCTGACCGGCGTGGTCGCCACCATGCGTGAGGAGATCAAGGCCCTTGGCGGTGAAGTGCGCTTTCAGCAGCGCGTCAGCGATGTGCTGATCGAGGATGGCCAGCTGGTCGGTGTCGAGCTGGAAAGCGGCGAGCAGGTGCTCAGCCGCCACGTCATCCTGGCCCTTGGCCACAGCTCGCGCGACACCTTCCGTGCCCTGCACAGGCGCGGCGTGTTCATGGAAGCCAAGCCGTTCTCGGTGGGCTTTCGCATCGAGCACCCGCAGTCGCTGATCGACCGTGCGCGTCTCGGCAAATATGCCGGCCACCCGAAACTCGGCGCAGCCGACTACAAGCTGGTGCACCACGCCAAGAACGGCCGCTCGGTTTACAGTTTCTGCATGTGCCCGGGCGGAACCGTGGTAGCGGCCACCAGCGAGCCGCACCGGGTGGTCACCAACGGCATGAGTCAGTACTCGCGTAACGAGCGCAACGCCAACTCGGGCATCGTGGTCGGCATCACCCCGGATCAGGACTATCCAGGCGGCCCGCTAGCCGGCGTCGAACTGCAGGAGCGCCTGGAATCCCACGCCTACGTGCTGGGCGGCAGCAACTACGAGGCGCCGGGGCAACTGGTCGGTGATTTCATCGCCGGCAAGCCGAGCACCACGCTGGGCAGCGTCGAGCCATCCTACAAGCCGGGGATCAAGCTCGGTGACCTGGCGCCCTCGCTGCCGGACTTCGCCATCGAGGCGATCCGCGAAGCGCTGCCGGCCTTCGCCAAGCAGATCAGGGGCTTCGACCTGCACGACGCAGTGCTGACCGGTATCGAAACGCGCACCTCATCGCCGCTGCGCATCACCCGCGGCGAAGACCTGCAAAGCCTCAACGTACGCGGTCTGTTCCCGGCCGGGGAAGGCGCTGGCTATGCCGGCGGCATCCTGTCAGCGGGCGTCGACGGGATCCGTGTCGCCGAAGGCCTGGCACGTGCGCTGATGGGCGAGCAAGCCAACTAAGGCGCCTGCCAGCGGCACAGCGTGGTACGCCGCGAGCCATTGGACCGGCGCTCGGGATCGGCGACCGTGGCGATCTCGACGAAACCGGCCTTGCGCATCATGCCGGCCGAGGCGGCGTTCTCCTCATGGCGATCGATGTAGATATCCACGATGCCCGCCGCCTGGATGTCCGCCACCACCTGGCGCAGCAACGCCGAGCCGACTCCCTGCCCCGCGGCATTACGATGGATCACCGCCTCGCAGATGTAAGCGTGCTCGGTATCGATACGACTGTCGGGCTGGTGAGAACGAAAGCGCCGGGTACGCACATGGCTGACGAGCCCAAACAGCGCGCCCTGCCCCTCGGCCAGCAGCGCATGGCTGCTGCCATCGGCGATGCCCCGCAAGTGAGCGGTCACCTCGGCCGGCGGCAGGTAGTTCCAGGGGTTGGAGCCATGTTCGAGGATCAACGCGAGGAGCGCTTCGATGTCGGCGGCGTTTGCCACCCTTTGCTGCCACTGCATCTGCCTAACCTCGTAGGGGATGGGACAGAAGCAGTCTAGGGTTAGCTCAATTCTGTCGGCAGGCACAGTTGGCCAGCAAAGCGACAGCCCAGTTCAGGACTCCCAGGGCCGCCCGCGGGTACGGCGCACCAGCTTGACCTTCTCCTGCATCGCCGACTTGGCGAGCATGTGCGCGCTGACCGGTGCGGTGATGAACAGGAACAGGGTGATCAGCAGTTCATGCAGGCTCAGGCCGTCCGTATGGCTGCTGAAGAAAATCATCGACGCCACCACCATGCTGCCCACGCCCAGGGTGGTGGCCTTGGTCGGGCCGTGCAGGCGGGTGAAGAAGTCCGGCAGGCGGTACAGACCGATGGCGCCGATCAGCGCGAACGAGCAGCCGACCAGTAGAAAGAACGCCACCAGTGCTTCGATCCAGAATGGCATGGAAATGACCTCCTTAGTCGATGATTTCGCCGTGCAGCAGGTGCTTGCCCACCGCCACGGTACCGACGAAGCCCATGACGGCGATCAGCAGCGCCGCTTCGAAGAACAGATCCGATTGCAGCCAGATGCCGAACACCACGATCAATGCCAGGGCGTTGATGTATAGCGTGTCCAGCGCCAACACCCGGTCGGGCATGTCCGGGCCACGCACCAGGCGAATCACGTTGAGCGTCACGGCGACGCCCATCAGGGCCATGCAGAAGGGAATCACGTACGCGAGCATTCGAAAATCTCCATCAGCGGGGCTTCATAGCGCGACTTGACCTCGGCGATCAGCGCCTGATCATCGGCAACGTCCAGGCCGTGCAGCAGTAAGGTCTTGTGGTCGCTGCTCAGGCCCGAGGACACGGTGCCCGGGGTCAGCGAGACGATGCAGGCGAGCACCGAGAGCATGAAGTCGTTCTCGATTTCCATCGGCACTTCAACGAACGCCGGGCGCAGTTTGCGCGTGGGGCCGAGCACCAGCCGGGCAACGTGCAGGTTGGCGATGACGATGTCCCACAGCACCATCAGCAGGTAACGGCACAGCAACAGCGGCCGGCGCAGGCGCGGTACGTCGAGCATGAAGCCGCTGCACAGCAGGGCGATACCCCAGCCGAGAAACGCGCCCAGCAGCAGATGGCCGACGCTCGGCTCATTGACCATCAGCAGCCAGATCACCGTAAGCAGCACGCTGAGCATGGGATGGGGGAACAGACGGCTCATCGCTCACCTCCGCGCACGATCTGCAAATAGCTATTCACATCCAGCAGCTGCTGGGCGACGGCCTGGGTGTACTCCTGAATCGGCTGCGCCGCGACCACCAGCAGCGGCCCACCGGCCAGCAGGCAGATCGTGGCCAGGACTCGGATATGGTCGAACTGTGCATTCGTTGCAGGCTCGCCGCTGCAGCGCCAGAACAGCGTGCTGCCGGCACGCACCAGGGCGATCACCATGCCCAGGCCGCCACACAGCACCACCGGCCACAGCACGAAGGTCTGCCAGCCACTTTCCACCGAGCGCAGCAGCATGACCTTGCCCAGAAAACCCGAGAACGGCGGCAGACCAGCCACCGAGATCGCGCCAATGAAGAACAGCCCGCCGAGCAATTTCGGCTGCAGCAGCTGCGGCCCCTTGCGCAGACGCAGGCCGATTTCGCCGCGCTGACGCGCCAGCATATCAGCGAGCAGGAACAGGCCGCCGCATATCCAGGTACTGTGAATCAGGTAGTAAAGCGCCGCACTGAGGCTTTGCGCGCTGCCCAGCGCGACGCCGGCCAGCAGGGTGCCGACCGAGACGATCACCAGATAACCGATCAGCCGGCTCAAGCTGCGCGCCGCCAGCGCGCCGGTCACGCCGAGCAGCAGGGTCAGCGCCGCCAACGGCCACAACAGGTAATCGACCAGATGGGCCAGCTGCCCCGCTTCGCTGCCGAACACCAGGGTGAATACGCGGATGATCGCGTACAGCCCGACCTTGGTCATCACCGCGAAAAGCGCTGCCACCGGCGCGGTGGCCGCCGCATAGGCATTGGGCAGCCAGAAATACAGCGGCAGGATGGCGCCCTTGAGGCCGAAGACGATCAGCAGCAGGTACCCGGCGGCGGCCAGCAAATGCTGGCGGTCTGGGTCGGCTTCGGCCACCTTCAGCGCCAGGTCGGCGATGTTCAAGGTGCCGAGCAGGCCATAGAGCATGCCCACGCCGATCAGAAAGAACGACGATGCCACCAGGTTGAGCACCACGTAGTGCATGCCGGCCTTGATGCGCTTCGGCCCGCCCCCGTAAACCAGCAGCGAGTAGGACGCGATCAGCAAGATCTCGAAGAACACGAACAGGTTGAACAGGTCACCTGTGAGGAAGGCGCCGTTGATGCCGAGCAACTGGAACTGCATCAGCGCGTGGAAATTCGGGCCCCGCTCGTCATCGCCTCGCACCGCGTAGAGCATGGCGAAGCCGGCCAGCACGGCGGTGACCAGCAGCATCAGCGCCGCCAGGCGGTCGAGCAGCAGGACGATGCCGAACGGCGCCTGCCAGTTGCCCAGTGCGTAGACCTGCAACACGCCGTTGTCCGCCTGCAGCAACAGCCAGGCGCTCAGCGGCAGCAGCGACCAGGTGGCCAGCAGCGACATCCAGCGCTTGGCGGTGATCGACAGTTGCGAGCGAATCAACAGCAGGCTGCCGGTGAACAGCGGAATCAGGATCGGCAGGATCAACGCATGATTCATCAGCGCGACTCCTCGCCATCGACGTGATCGGTGCGCAGCTCACCCAGGGCGCGCAGCGACAGCACCACCACGAAGGCGGTCATGGCGAAGCCGATGACGATGGCAGTGAGCACCAGCGCCTGGGGAATCGGATCACCGTATTCGGCACTCTTGCCGATGACCGCCGGCACGCCGGTGCCGAGGCGGCCCATGGCGAACAGGAACAGGTTGACCGCGTAGGAAATCAGGGTCAGGCCCATGACCACCGGGTAGATACGTGCGCGCATCAGCAGGTAAACACCGCTGGCGGCCAGCACGCCCAGGGTGATGGCGTATAGCGCTTCCATCAGAGAACCTCCTTGCTGGTTTCATCCTGGCTGACGTGGCCGATGTTGGAGAGGATCAGCAGCGTGGAGCCGACCACCGCCAGGTACACGCCGAGGTCGAAGAGCAGCGCGGTGGCCAGTTCGAACTCACCTATCAGCGGCAGGTGGAAGTGATCGAATGCCGAGGTCAGGAATGGTGCGCCGAAGGCCAGGCTGCCCAGGCCGGTGAGCGCGGCGATCAGTACGCCGAGGCCGGCGATGCTGTGGAAGCTCCAGGGCATGCGCCGCTGGGTCCACTCCACCCCATGAGCGACGTACTGGAGGATCAGTGCGATAGCGGTGATCAGCCCGGCGATAAAACCGCCGCCTGGCAGGTTGTGACCACGCAGGAAGATAAAGGCAGAGACCAGCAGCGCAATCGGCAGCAAGATGCGCGCGATGCTGTCGAGCACCATCGGGTGACTGTCTTTCGACCAGGGCTTGCCGTTCGGGTCGGTAAGTGGATGGGGCAAATGCAGCCCGGCCAACAGCCCGTAGATGCCAATCGCAGCGATCGCCAGCACGGTGATCTCGCCGAGCGTATCGAAGCCACGGAAGTCGACCAGAATCACATTGACCACGTTAGTGCCACCGCCCCCGCTGACGCTGTTTTCCAGGAAGAACGAGGCGATGCTGTCATACGGCCGGGTCATCACCGCATAGGCCAACAGAGTGACGGCGATCCCGGTGCCGCCAGCCAGCAGTACGTCGCGCAGCCCGCGCAGGCTGCTCGATTCCATCGGCGTGCGATCAGGCATGAAGAACAGCGCCAGCACCAGCAGGATGATGGTCACCACCTCGACCGATAACTGGGTCAGGGCCAGGTCCGGTGCCGAATAGCGGGCGAACGCCAGGGCCACCATCAGGCCGGCGCAGCTCAGGGTCATCAGCGCCTTGAGGCGATTGCGGTGGAACACCACGGTCAGCACCGCCATCACGCACAGCACGACCATGCCGAGCACGGTGATGCCATCGAGCGGCGTCAGCGGCACATCACCGCTGAGCGATTCCATGGGCGACAAGGCGGTGATGATCAGGATCAGCGCGCTGAGTAGCAGAAAGGCCACGTAACGCTGCAGGGAGCCGCTTTCCATCAGTTTGGTCACCCAGCGGGCGCTCTTGACCAGCCGTGCGTTGAGCAGCTCGAACAGTTCCTTGGCATCGACTTCCGGCATGCCGTTGTACCAGCGAAATAGTGGCTCGCGGCAGGCGTATACGATGATGCCGCCGATCAGCGCGACCACGCTCATGCCCAGCGGCAGGTTGAAGCCGTGCCAGATCGCCAGGCTGTAATACGGCACCTCGCCGCCCAGGGTGGCGCTGGCCGCCGAGGCCAGCAGCGGCGCTACCGTGTAGGCCGGCAGCATGCCGACCAGCAGGCAGAGGAACACCAGAATCTCCACCGGAATCTTCATGTAGCGCGGCGGTTCGTGGGGCGGATACTTGGGCAGATCCTTCGGCTCGCCATTGAAGAACACGTCGTGGATGAAGCGCAGCGAATAGGCCACCGAGAACACCCCGGCCAGGGTCGCCACGGTAGGGATCATCCAGTTGAAGATGCCCAGCAGGTCCTGATTGAGCGTTTCGGTAAAGAACATCTCCTTGCTCAGGAAACCGTTGAGCAGCGGCACGCCAGCCATCGCCGAGGCGGCCACCATGGCCAGCACGGCGGTGTGCGGCATGTATTTCCACAAGCCGGCGATGCGGCGCATGTCGCGGCTGCCGGTCTCGTGATCGATGATCCCGGCGGCCATGAACAGCGAGGCCTTGAAGGTCGCGTGGTTGATGATGTGAAACACCGCGGCGACGGAGGACAGGTCGGTGTTGAAGCCGAACAGCAGGGTAATCAGCCCGAGATGGCTGATCGTCGAGTAGGCCAGCAGACCTTTGAGGTCGTGCTGGAACAGCGCCATGATCGCCCCGAACAGCAGGGTCGCCATGCCGGTCATGCTGACCAGGTAGAACCACCACTCCGTGCCCGCCAAGGCCGGGTAGAAACGGGCCAGCAGGAAAACGCCCGCTTTGACCATCGTTGCCGAATGCAGGTAAGCGGAAACCGGGGTGGGCGCCGCCATGGCCTGGGGCAGCCAGAAGTGGAACGGGAACTGCGCCGACTTGGTGAACACGCCAAGCAGAATCAGGATCAGGGTGATGGGATACAGGCCGTGGCTGCGGATGGTGTCGCCGGCTGCCAGTACATCGCTCAGCTCGAAACTGCCGGCGATACTGCCCAGCAGCAGAATGCCGGCCAGCAGTGCCAGGCCACCGCCACCGGTGACGGTCAGGGCCATGCGCGAGCCGCGCCGGGCGTCCGAACTGCCGCTCCAGAAACCGATCAGCAGGAACGACGACAGGCTGGTCAGCTCCCAGAACATCAGCATCAGCAGCATGTTCTCCGACAACACAACGCCCAGCATGGCGCCCATGAACAGCAGCAGATAGGCGAAGAAACGCCCCATGGGCTCCTGCTTGCTCAAGTAATAGCGGGCATAAAGAATCACCAGCAGACCAATACCAAGGATCATCAGGGCGAACAGAAAGCCCAGACCATCGAGGCGCAGGCTCAGGTTGAGCCCCAGCTCGGGCAGCCATGGATGGCTGACCACCTGCACCTCGCCGGCGAATACCGCTGGCTGCTGCAGCCACAGCAACACCAAGGCGGCAGCCGGGCCTATTGCAGCGGCCAGCGCGCAGAGCGACCGCCCCAGGCGGTCAGCCAGAAGCGGAAGAAAGATACCTAAAAATGGTAAGGCGATGATCAGCGCAAGCGCCATACACTAAACCCCTTGTACAAGCCCGCCATGTAGCCTGACGGCCAGTTAGTGTGTGCCAGAAATGCCGGTCGCCTGGCGTCCGGCCGATCCCTGCAATGGTGTGCGTGATGCCAACCCGGCAAGTGGAGAAACCACCTCCGGCAGTCCGGCTCGGAGCATTACCAAGCCAGTTACGATCTGGTGTTCGCATATCGTGCGACCCGCTGTAACTGACTGGTGAACTACCCTGAGCGTTCGACTTGTTTTTCCAGACGAAGCCTGAAAATCCGGCTAAGAAACGCCTTCGATTATGCTTAGCTATCGACTTGGCGTCATGGATAGAATTATTACTAAAACTATCCCCGGTACGCCTTCGGATTAGCCTGGGCGCCGGCCACCAGCCTCTCTAATCCGGGCTTCATACGGCGCAAACGAAAAGGCCGGATCAGCTAACTGATCCGGCCCTGGTACGCGCAACGCGATATACCCGTTAGTGGGTTACGCGGCTGGTGCCATTGACGGTCATGATGCGTACGCGATCACCGACGCGGAAGATCTGGTTTTCTTCAACCGCCTGTACATAAGCGCGCATGCTGCCGTCGTCTTCACGAACGGTGATTTCCACACCCTGGGTGCGGGTGATGCCTTCCTCTGCAGCGGCGCCTAGCAAGCCCCCCGCTACCGCGCCGATCACCGCCGCGACAGCCGAACCACGGCCACCACCGACGCCGCTACCGGCCACACCACCGATTACCGCACCGGCACCGCCGCCGATGGGGGTCTTGGTACCTTCAATCTTCACCGGGCGCAGCGATTCGATGGTGCCCATACGTACGGTCTGTACGGCACGCGCTTCATCACGCGAGTAGCTGTCGCCGGTCAGGCTGGAGGCGCAACCGCCGAGCGTAAGGGTCGCAGCAGCGAATAGAGCGGCAAAAAAACCAGGTTTAAGCATGACGATTCTCCAGACTGGACTGATAACCCTACGACAACTTGGCCGTCAGGACGGTCACTGTAATTGCCGACAAATTACTTCATCCGTTCAGCGTAGGTACAGGGTCGGCGTCTGATCACCCCGACACGCTTATAGACAGCCGTACCGGCCAATCGTCACCGCGCCCCACAGGGCTCTCAGCGACGGGCGGCCTGGGCGACGCGCCACAACCTGGCGAGATCGGCAGCCCGCGCTTGGAGCTCTTTCCCGGCGCTGGCGCAGGCCTGCTCCAAGGTGATCGGCCCTGGCGCCAGGCTGAAGCAGGCTTCGATGCCCGCCTCATACACCTGCTGGTAGCCCTCGCCCAGGCTGCCTGCCAGGGCGATCACCGGCACGCCCTGTTCGCGCGCCACGCGAGCCACGCCAACCGGCGTCTTGCCGTGCAGACTCTGGTCATCCAGGCGCCCTTCTCCGGTGATCACCAGATCAGCGCCACGTACTGCATCGGCCAGGCCGGACAGCTCGGCCACCAGCTCGATACCGGGGCGAAAGCGCGCGCCGAGAAAGGCCTTGGCCGCAAAGCCCAGACCGCCGGCGGCACCGACGCCGGGGAAGGTGCTGAAGTCCTCGCCCAGCGCCTCGCCGACCACCTCGGCTAGGCGCGCCAGGGCGGCATCGAGCTCTTCGACCTGCTGCGCGCTGGCGCCCTTCTGTGGGCCGAATACCGCTGACGCCCCCTTGGCGCCGCACAGCGGATTGTCGACATCGGCGGCTACCTCGACCTGGACGTCGTGCAGACGCGTGTCCAGCGCGCTGAGGTCGACACGCTGCAGCGCCGCGAGGGCCGCGCCGCCGGGGCGTAGCTCGTTGCCGCCAGCATCCAGAAAACGCACACCCAGTGCCCGCAGCAGGCCGCTGCCGCCATCATTGGTGGCGCTGCCACCGAGGCCAAGGATGATGCGTTTGGCGCCTGCATCCAGCGCCGCAATGATCAGCTCGCCGGTGCCGTAGCTGCTGGTTACCCGTGGGTCGCGCTGGCCGCTCGGTACGTGATGCAGGCCGCTGGCCGCCGCCATCTCGATGACTGCCGTACCGTCACCCAGCCAGCCCCAGTGCGCCGTTACCGATGTCGCCAGCGGCCCCTGCACCACCTGTTCACGACGCTCGCCACCGGCGGCCGCCAGCACCGCATCCACGGTGCCTTCGCCACCATCGGCCATCGGACACAGGACGATCTCGGCGTCCGGATATACGGCTAGCCAGCCGCGGGCGATAGCCTGGGCTACGTCAGGCGCACTCAGGCTCTCCTTGAACGAATCAGGAGCGATGACGATTTTCATGTGGACAACCTCGAAAACGGCGAGGCGCCCGCAGGCGCCCCGATTGAATAGCTTTACAGCAGAACCAGGCTCAGCAGCCAGACGGTGATGATGCCGACCACACCCTGAATCAGCGTGGCCATGGTTTGTGCCCGGTAGGCGACGGCCACCGGCATGCGACTGAACTGGGTGACCACCCAGAAGAAGCTGTCGTTGGCGTGGGAAACCGTCATGCCGCCTGCGCCAATGGCCATCACGGTCAGCACGCGACCCATTTCGCTATCCAGGCCCAGCTGGCCGAGCAGCGGCGCGACCATCGCCGAGGTGGTCACCAGCGCCACGGTGGTGGAGCCCTGAGCGGTCTTCAGCGCAGCGGCGACCAGGAACGGCATGAACAGACCGACGCCCAGAGCGGACAGCGTGGTGCCCAGGTAATTACCCAGTGGCGTGGCGCTGAGCACGGCGCCAAAGGCGCCCCCTGCCCCGGTGATCAGAATGATCGGCGCTGCCGAGACGATGCCCTCGGATACCCGGTCATGCAGATTCTGGCGCTTGCCGTTGCCCTTGAGCAGGGTGCAAGCCAGGGCGAGACCAACCAGCAGCGCCATCACCGGATGGCCGAGGAAGCTCAGCACGCTCAGCAACGTGCCATCGCCCAGAGGCCGGCTCGGGAACACCGCGATAGAGCCCAGGCAGATCAGCAGAATCGGCACAAATATCGGTGCGAAGGCCTGGGTCGCGCTGGGCAGCGTGCCGTACTGAGCACGCAGCGCCGCGAAGTCTTCGCTGCCGGGCATAGGCGTGCCGTCATCTTCCAGGGCGATGTCCTTACCGATAAAGCGGTTGGCCCACAACATGCCGGCCAGCGCGGTGACCAGCGCCACCACCAGACCGACGGCGATAACCAGCCCCAGGCTGGAACCCAGACCAAGGTTGCCGGCCGCGGCGATCGGCCCCGGCGTCGGCGGCACGAAGGTGTGCGTGGCGTAGAGACCGGTCGCCAGGGCTACGCTCATGGCGATCACCGAGACCTTCATGCGCGCCGCCAGGGCGTTTTTCAGGGAGTTGAGAATGACGTAACCCGAATCGCAGAACACCGGGATCGACACCAGGTAACCGATGATCGACATGGTCAGCGTCGGGAAGCGTTCGCCGAGCAGCTTGATCACCGTTTCGGCCATAGTGATCGCCGCGCCGCTGCGCTCGAGAATCACCCCGATGATGGTGCCGAGCACGATAACGATACCGATATTGCCCAAGATGTTGCCGAAGCCCGTGGCAACCGTCTTGAGAATGTCCTGATGAGGCAGTTGATAGGCGAAGCCGGCGAGCACCGCAGCCGCCAGCAGCGCGAGAAAGGGATGCAGCTTGAGACGCGTCGTCGACACCACGATAAAGGCGATGAGTGCGACCAGGATCAGAACCAGAGCCATGCGGTTTCCTCTTGTTGTTATAGGAGTTTCCAAGTGCCCGGCATTGTCACTCAGGACCTGCAGGCTTAACCCTGTTCACCCGCACAACGGCAGAGGGAAAAGTACGATCAACTCCTGTGCAAGCGCATCAACCACAGGCTCAGCTCGGCTCGATCAGCCCCAGGCCCAGGGATAACTGCAGACGCCGGTCCAGGCGCGTCAGCTCGACGCCGCTCAGCTCGGCAATACGGTCGAGGCGATAGCGCAAGGTATTGCGGTGAATGCCCAGGGCATCGGCGCAGCTCTGCACCTGGCCGTCATGGGCGCACCAGGCCTCGAGGGTGGCGCGCAGTACGCCGTTGGCGTCCTGAGCCAGCACCTTCTTCAACGGTGCCAGCCAGCCCTGCAGCAACCAGCTGTGGCGCTGGGCGTGCAGCAAGGTCGCCAGGCGATGTTCTTCGAGGGCCAATACGCGCAACGCCGGATGCCGCGCCGTGGCGAAGGCCTGCAGATCGCGCAGCGCCAGACAGGCCTGACGCAGCTGCTCGAGGGACTGCACCGGATCGCTGACCAGCAGCCGCGTCACGCCCCAGCTCCGCTCGTCCGCGACGTCCAGCCAATGCTGATCATCCTGCCCCGCCATCAGCGGACGACACCAGAGCAGCTCGCGCATGCCCAGCGGTGCAGCAAGGTGTTCCTTCTTACCGGCCAAGGCCCCGAGCAGCCGAGCCTGCTGCACCAGGGGCTCGCCCTGCTCCTGCAACTCCAGCAGGCAAACCTGACGTGGCCAGCCTAGTGCCAGCCCCTGCCGCTCGGCATCCGCGGCCAGCGTCGAGACGCTGGCCGCCGGGTCGAACAGCTGGCGCAGCCAGGCATCGAGCTGGTGCCGCTGCCAATGGCGCTCGGCCTGCACCTGACGCTGCTCGACCAACATCTCCGCGGCCATGCGCACCAGTTCGGCATAGGGCCGTACCACCTCGGGATCGCCGGTGATGCCCAGCACGCCGATCAACTCGTCGGCATGCAGCAGCGGCAGATTCACGCCCGGGCGAACGCCGCGCAGACAGGCGGCGGCCTGCTCGTCGATTTCTACCACTCGGCGGTTGGCCAGCACCAACTGGGCACCTTCATGACGGGTATGCAAACGCGCCGGGTCGCCGCTGCCGATGATCATGCCCTGGGCGTCCATCACGTTGATGTTGTACGGCAGGATGGCCATGGCGCGGTCGACGATGTGCTGCGCCAGGGTGGAGTCGAGTTCGAGCATGGGCGGGCCTGGTGATTGGAGTCGACGGTTCAGACCAGGCCGGCACCAGGGCCGGCCACAAAACTCAGGGAGCCAGGCGCTGGCGCAGCCAGGCTTCGCCGTTGAGCCGATAGTCGAGGCGGTCGTGCAGACGGCTGGCACGGCCCTGCCAGAACTCGATGCGCTCGGGCAGCAGGCGGTAGCCGCCCCAATGCGGCGGGCATTCAGGCGCTTGGTCGGCGAAGCGTCGCTCGGTTTGTGCCAGCAGGCCTTCCAGCTCACCGCGATCATGAATCACCCGGCTCTGCGGCGAGGCCCAGGCGCCGAGGCGGCTGCCCAGCGGGCGCACCTGGAAATAGGCGTCGGACTCGGCAGCTGTGACCTTTTCGACCCGCCCTTCGATGCGCACCTGGCGCTCCAGGGTCGGCCAGAAAAAGGTCAATGCGGCAAAGGGATTGGCCTGCAGCTGCTCGCCCTTGGCGCTCTGGTAATTGCTGAAGAAAGTGAACCCTTGCTCATCCAGGCCCTTGAGCAGCAGCACACGACAGTGCGGCCGGCCTTCGCCATCGACGGTCGCCAGGGTCATGGCGTTGGGTTCCACGGGGGGCTGCTCAGTTTTCACCGCATCGGCGAACCAGCTTCTGAACAGCGCGAGAGGCTCAAGCGGCGCCTGATCCTCGCTCAACCCGTCACGGGTGTAATCACGGCGCATGTCGGCCAGGGTCTGAGTCATGAGAAAGCTCTCGAAAGCGGCAAAGACCCTAGCTTAACGGTACGGATCTTATTTGGCTTGATCTGCGGCAACCACTTTCTTGGCATCGGCCAGCTTGGTGGTGCTCTTGTCGGCCGATTTGTCAGCGGTTTTCGCCACGGCCTTGGCCGCTGGTTTCGCTGCTGGCTTGGCCGCTGCCTTGGGTTTGGCCTTTGCAGGCGCCTTGGCTACGGCTTTGGCTGCCGGCTTGGCAGTAGCTTTGGCAGCCGGTTTCTCGGCAGGCTTGTCCGCCGGCTTTTCGGCAGCAGCCACAGCGGTGGCGGCAGCAGGCGCCGGATCTGGCGTGCTGTACTTGGCTATCAGCGCCTGTAGGGTGTCCTGACGGGTCAGGAGGATTTCCACCCGGCGGTTCAGTTCACGGCCATTGGCGCTATCGTTGGCAGCACGCGGCATGTCCGGGCCCATGCCCTTGACCATCAGACGGTCCTGTTTGAGGCCGCTTAGGCGGAAGATGGCGGTGAAGGCACGAGCGCGCTCAAGGCTAAGGGAGCGATTGGTATCCAGCGCGCCGCTGCTATCAGCGTGGCCGAGTACCAGCACACCGACCTTGCTGTCTTTCTCCATTACCTTGGCCACCCGGGTGATCGGGCCCAGGGTGACAGGCAGCAGCATGCCAGGGCGATCCGGGTTGAAGTTGCCCTTGACCGGCGCGGTGACCACCAGCAGGTTCTCGCGACGCTCCATCTCGAAGTTGCTGTCCTTGATCGCTTCGCGCACCAGCGGCTCGTATTCATCCAGCCAGGCCTGGGTAACTTCCGGCGGTGGCATGGGGACCGGCTTGGGATCTTCCTTCTTCTCGAACAGGGAGCAACCTGTCAGCAGTACGCAAAGCGCCAGTGCGCAAGTCTTGTAGGAAAGCATCGGTTCATCCACTAAGTAATCGGTCGTAGTCACCCGGGCAACCCGGAGTCAGCAGCTAAAAGCGTTATTGCGCAGGCGGTTATGCGCGGTTCCTAGAAACACTCGCATAAGATACCCGCAAGTTTCTGTGCCCGCGGATCCATTAAGACGAACGGCCCCAGGTTATTCGTAACAAACCCCACAGCCACGTCCCGTTCCGGATCGGCGAAACCTGTGGTGCCGCCCGCGCCGGGGTGGCCGAAGGCGCCCTTGCCCATTCCGTAGGTAGCATTGGCGACGGTGGGCTGGTCGAGCATGCAGCCCAGACCGAAACGCGTCGGGGTCAGCAACGTTCTGTCCTCACCGACACTGTGTTCGCGGGTGAGTTCAGCCAGCAGCTCGCTGTCGAGCAGGCTGCCATCAAGCAGGCCACTGTAGAAACCGGCCAGGCTACGGGCGTTGCCATGGCCATTGGCCGCTGGCTGCTGCATGCGTCGCCACTCTGGTTTGTTAGTGCTGGTCATGATCGACGGCGGATTGGTGAACGCCCGGGTGGTCATGGCCTGGGCATCGGTCATCATGGTCTTGAGCATGCGCTGAGCTGCCGCATCGCCCATATTGCCCTTGCCACGGCTGATGGTGGCGACGCGGTGAAATTCCTCGTCGGCCAAACCAACGTGAAAATCCAGGCCTAGCGGCTTGGCGGTACGGGCAACGATCGACTCACCCGGGCCGCGACCCTCGACGCGGCGCAGCAGCTCGCCGATCAGCCAGCCGAAGGTGATCGGCGCATAACCATGCCCCTCGCCCAGCGGCCACCAGGGCGCCTCGGCGGCCAGTGCGTCGGTCATGGTCTGCCAGTCGTAGAGAGCTTCGGCAGGCAGATTCGCGCGAATCGCCGGCAGCCCGGCCTGATGGCAAAGCAGATGGCGCACGGTAATGCGCTTCTTGCCGGCGGCGGCGAACTCGGGCCAGTAGCGAGCCACTGAAGCGTCGAGCTCCAGTTTGCCTTCGGCTACCAGTTGCAGCGCGGTGACCGCGGCGAAAGGCTTGGTGCAGGAGAACAGGTTGAGGATGGTATCGCTATACCAGGCCTCTTGGCCGTCCTTGTCGGCGACCCCGGCCCAGATATCCACCACGGTTTCCCCGCCTACCTGCACGCACAGCGCGGCGCCGCGCTCCTGCGGGTCATCGAACAGCGCGGCGAAGGCCTCCTTTACCGCTTCGAATTTGAGGTCGAAGTAACCCTGAATCTGCACTGACGGCTCCTGCTTCAAATAAAAGCGCCAGCAGGGCTGGCGCGTACGGATTAAGGCTTGGCTTCAGCCGCCGGGGCGTCGCCCTCGGCAGCCGGCGCGGCCTCGGGCGCTGCCTCTTGCGAAGGTGCTGCGTCCTCTTTGGACGGAGACTCCTGAGCAGGCGCGGCACCCGTTTTGGGCGCGGGCTCCTTGGCGGCCTGCTCGAGTACCAGCGGTGGCACGGTCAGGTTGGCCTTGCGCACGGCGCTGACAAAGCCATCCCACGGCCGATCGGTGATCGCCACCAGGCCCAGGTGACCGTTCTCGCCATCGAGCAGGCGCCCGGTGACTGGCTGATCCAGATACTGGAACCAGTGCACACCGACGATCTGCGGTTCTTCCAGGGCCTTCTTCAGGAAGTTGGCATAGGCCGGGCCACGCTCCTCCTCCTTGTACACCTCGGCGACGCCGCCCCAGAAAGGGCCGCGGTCGCGGGAGCCAAAGTGGAACTCGGTGACCAGCAGCGGCTTGTCGAGCTTGCGCAGGGCTTCGAAGTCGTAACCCTGCTGCGGCTCGCGGGTATAGAAGTTGAAGCTCAGCACGTCGCAGTACTGGGCGCAGGCCTCCACAGCCTCGGGAATGCTCGCCGAGAAACGGCCGCCGAGCAGCAGGTGGTTCGGCGTATGCCATTCCAGCGAATCGTCGATGGTCTTGAAGTAGGTATCGGCGAACAGACGCAGGAAGCGCTGCATGTCGGCTTCGATGGCCGGGTACTCAGGATTGATCGGTGGCGCCTGGAAGCCCGGATCCTCCATCAGCTCCCACGCTTTGAGGTCGATACCCCAGGCCTTGGACAGGCCTTCCTGGTTGCGGTACTTGTCGCGCAGCTGCTTGAGGAAGGCGCGCTTGGCCGGCACGTCAGTGGTCAGGCGCAGCGTGGCGTAAGCCAAGGCGTAGCGCGACAGCGGATCATCAGCCGGGCCGGCCCAGGCCAGCTCGTTGTCGGCGTAGTAACCGATCACCCAGGGATCGTCGCGATGGCCACGGGTGGCGATGGCAATGGCACGTTCGGCGGCCATGGCGAAACGTGGATCGAAGGGGTCGGGCATGCCGCCCCACCAGTCCACGCCAGTGCTGATGGTGGCGTAGTCACCATGGATCGACAACGGAATGCTGTACGGCATGCGTTTGTCTTCGGCGAACTCGTTGTCGCTCCAGTTACCCAGGGTATTGAAGCCCCAGGCTTGCAGGCGATTCTGCGCGCGCTCGCGCCACGCCTTGGCATCCTGAGCGCCATAGGTGCGCTGCAGGTTGGCGGCGTAGAAGTCGTACCAGCGGCCCTTGTCGAAGTCGCGGCCGCGGTTGGCGCCAGTGTCGGACTCGTTACTGGCACTGCCGTAGAACGCGGCGAGCGGCTCGCCCTCGGCCGGCAACGCGCTGAACATGATCTCGCGGCCTTCGACGTAGGTCTGGCTCTGCGAGCCGGTCACGGTGTTCACACCCAGCGAGTAGAAGGGATTGCCCTCCGGCGTGACCAGGAACCAGCGGGCACCGCGCTTCTCGGTACGGAAGAAACCGGTGGCCTCGAACGACGGGCCGCCGATCCAGCCGCCGTACATGTCCTGCTTGGGACGGCCGGCCTGCCAGGCTTGCAGCTGCTTGTCTTCCTGGGCCATGCCCTGGCGCAGCTGCTCGTCGTTCTTGATCTTGCCCGGCCAGTCGCGTCGGGTGTACTGGCCGTAGCCATCGACGATACCGCGATAGGCCTGCTCCAGATCGCCGCTGCCGCGCACACCGAAGCGGCCCAGCAGGATGTTTTGCGTGGCCTGGGGGTTGGGGATCGACAGGGTGACGGCGGAGACGTTCTTGACGTCGATCTCGCCATTGACGGTTTCCGCCAGCAGCAGCAGGCGGCCGTCGTAACGCCAGGGCATCGGCGCACCGGCGCGCATGCCTTGGGCACGCGGCGAGGTGGCGCCCAGCGGGATCAGCAATGTCTGCGCCGGGCCGGCCGGCAGGGCGATCTGGGTGGTCAGCCGCTTGCCGTCGGCGCTTTCGATGGTGACGTCCAGGGTCAGCGCCCAATCCATGGCGTTCTGCACGCGCAGGCTCATGGCGTTGGCCTGGGACCAGTCCCAACTGCCGTTTTGCGGAGTCAGGCGCAGGGTCGGGCGCTCGCCCGGATTGAAGGTCACACGGCGCAGGATCTCGCCCTGGGCGGCGCTTTCCGCGGTCACGCTGGGCAGGTAGGCGTTGTCGCCGGAGACCTGAACCGCGTCCATGGGACGCACGAAGTTGAACAGTTCCTGGCGATCGGCAGCAACGCCCAGCGTCGGCAGGCCGAGCAGCGTCACCAGCGCCAGGCGCCTCATCGCCAATGGATGTCGAGGACGGGCTGCAGCGATGCACAGTGACAGAACTTTGGTGACCAGACCGGCGGGTGCGTGCGCGTCGCACTGCCCCGAACGATCGGCCGACAGCAGCCAGGTGTTGACCTTCAAGACCCCTTCTCCCCGCAACTCGACGCCAAATATGAGTGCCCGCGACAGTCCCGTCACAAGCCTTTTGCTGCGTCTTAAACGCGCAGGCGCAATAGTGCGACAGATGGGGGCTCTACCGCAAAGCCCGCATGTCCGATGACTGACTTGCGGAGCGTTTTTTTTCGTCGAGGGGGGCGCGGCGGGAGACGAGGGTCTGTTCCCGCTTCAGCGCGAGCCGCGTTGCCGCGAGAAATGGCCTCCGGCTAGGCGCAACCCACAAGGCCGGGCCAATTTTTGCGCGATGCGGCGTTACTCGATGGCTCATTTGGCCTGCCAAACTTCGCACCTCGTGCCTTGCCTCGCGCAAAAACTGGATCCGGCGCGGCCGTGCGTGAAGCGGGAACAGACCCTAGCTGATTTCCCGCCGGAACGGCGGAAGCGCATTGAGAATCGCCTTGCCATAGCGCTGGGTCACCACGCGGCGATCCAGCAGCGTAATGGTGCCGCGGTCCGCCTCGGTACGCAGCAGGCGCCCGCAGGCTTGCACCAGGCGCAGCGAAGCATCGGGCACGGCGATTTCCATGAACGGGTTGCCACCACGCGCTTCGATCCATTCGGCCAGCGCGGCCTCGACCGGGTCGTCCGGCACGGCAAAGGGAATCTTGGCGATCACCACGTGCTCGCAGTATGCGCCCGGCAGGTCGACGCCCTCAGCGAAACTGGCCAGGCCGAACAACACGCTCTCCTCGCCGCTGTCGACCCGCGCCTTGTGCTTGTTGAGGGTTTCCTGCTTGGACAGGTTGCCCTGGATGAATACGCGCTTGCGCCAGTCGCGCTCCAGGCCGTCGAACACGTCCTGCATCTGCCGGCGCGAGGAGAACAGCACCAGCGTGCCGCGCGAGCCCTGCACCAGATCGGGCAGCTCGCGGATGATTGCCGCGGTGTGCTCGGCGGCGTTGCGCGGATCGGCCTTGAGATCCGGCACCCGCAGCACCCCGGCGTCCGCGTGGTGGAACGGGCTTGGCACCACTGCAGTGGCCGCTACCTTGGGCAGGCCGGCGCGCATGCGGTAACGGTCGAAGGTGCCCAGTGCGGTCAGCGTGGCCGAGGTGACCAGCGCGCCATAGGCGACGCTCCACAGGTTGCGGCGCAGGGTTTCGGCGGCAAGGATCGGGCTGGCGTTGACTTCGATGTCAAACAGCGCGCCGCTCTCGGCCAGGGTCAGCCAGCGCGCCATGGGCGGGCTGTCTTCGGGATCTTCGCTGGTGAACGCCAGCCACAGCTCCCAGGTGCCTTGGGCCCGTGCCAGCAGACTGCCGAACAGCGGGTACCACTCCTCGGCCTGATGGCTGGCGATACCGATGCTGGTCTCGCCGTCCATGGCCTCCTTGAGCTTCTCGGTCACCCCGGTAAACAGGTCGTTGAGCTTGGAAAAGCCCTTCTTCAATTCCAGGCCCAGCTCGATCAAGTGCTCGGGCACCACGCCGCCGACGAAACGGTGACGCGGGCGCTCACGCCCTTCCATGTCCTCGCCAGGCTTGAAGTCGGCCACCTGCTCGCAAGCGCTGAACATGAATTGCTGATGGGTCTTGAGCTCGCGGGCCAGCTCCGGCACCTGCTCGATCAGCCGCCCGAGATCACCGGGCAGCGGGTGCTGGGCCAGGAGCTTGGTGAGGTTCTTGGCGATCTGCTCCAGCCAATCGGCCGTGGAACGCAGCCGGGTGAAGTGGGCGAAGTGGCCGATGGCTTTGTCCGGCAGGTGATGGCCTTCGTCGAAAACGTACAGGGTGTCGCGCGGGTCAGGCAGCACCGCGCCGCCACCGAGGGCGAGATCGGCCAGCACCATATCGTGGTTGGTGACGATCACGTCGACCTTGCCCATGCCTTCGCGGGCCTTGTAGAAAGTGCATTGCCCGAAATTCGGGCAGTGGCGGCCGGTGCACTGGCTATGATCGGTGGTCAATTGCGCCCAACGGCTGTCTTCCAGTTCCTGAGGCCAGCTGTCGCGGTCGCCGTCCCATTTGTTGCCGGCAAGCTTCTCGATCATGCTGGTGAACAGCTTCTGGCCTTCCTCATCCGCATCGATGCGAAAGCCTTCTTCCTCGAACAACTGCGCCGTGGAGCTCTGCGCCTGGCCTTCCTGCAGCAACACGTCGAGCTTGGACAGACACAGATAGCGGCCTCGGCCCTTGGCCAGGGCGAAGCTGAAATTCAGGCCGCTGTTGCGCATCAGGTCGGGCAGATCCTTGTGCACGATCTGCTCCTGCAGCGCCACGGTGGCGGTGGCCAGCACCAGGCGTTTGCCCGCCGCTTTAGCGGTGGGGATGGCAGCCATGCAGTAGGCCACGGTCTTGCCGGTACCGGTGCCGGCCTCGACGGCCACCACGGCCGGGTCACCGAGGCGACGCCCTTCATCGTCGGTCTTGATGGTGCCCAGCACCTTGGCCACCTCGGCGATCATCAGGCGCTGCCCATAGCGAGGCTTGAGGCCCTTGGCTTCGAGAAAACGGGTGTAGGCGCCCTGAATCTGGGCCTTGAGTTCGGTGCTGAGCATTAAGGATCTTGACTACGAAAAGGCTGGATATATTTTCAGTATTCGAAAACGGCCGCTATCATAACGCGCCTATCGCCTGCGTGCTGACTCGCTTGCCTGCTCCCGATGAAGCGCACGACTTGCAAGCCGCCGGGCCCGACTTCTGAAATCGATCACTGTGAGGCGCAGCCGCGCCTTGAACAACCTGGATGGCCAAACGGCGTCCCGAGGTGATCAGTTGAAATACCGGAGTGCCTGAATGCCACCTTATTCCCCTCTGTACACCTTGCACCTGCTGGCGGCGCTGATCTGGGTCGGCGGCATGTTTTTCGCGTGGATGGTGCTGCGCCCGGCCGCCGGCACCCTGCAGTTGCCGGAGCGCCTTACCTTGTGGCTTGAGGTGTTTCGCCGCTTCTTCGTGTGGGTGTGGATCGCCGTCGTGGCGCTGCCGATAACCGGCGTGGGCATGCTGCACATGGGCTTCAGCGGTTTCGATGGTGCGCCGCGTTACGTTCACGTAATGATCGGCCTGTACCTGGCGATGCTGGCGCTGTTCCTACGCATTCAGGCTCTGCAACTGCCGGCCATGCGCCGCGCGGTGGAAGCGCAGGACTGGCCGGCAGCCGGTGCGGGGCTGGGCCGTATCCGCCGGCTGGTCGCCTTCAATCTGCTGCTTGGTCTAAGCGTGGTATCGCTCGCAGCAGCGCGCCCCAGCCTCTGACGGCAGCTTGAAGCACTAATAAAGAAGGGCCTCTACAGGCCCTTTTTCATTCAGAAGCGTACTATGTCCAGCCGCCCCGCCTGACCGGCCTCGCCAGGCCGGCCGGGTACACCAGAACGGCCATCGAGGCCGGCGCTGGTGCTGTAGATCCAGCAGCCCTTGCTCGCACCGCCGCTGCCGGCATTGCCTGCCGTGCCGGCAAGCCCGCCTGCTCCGCCATCCAGGCGCGCCTGTACATGCTCGACCGGAAAGTCGCTGGGTACTTCCAGACGAATCTGGCCACCGGACGCCCCTGGATGACCATCGCTGCCATCCTGACCGTCATAGCCTCCGCTGGCCTGACCCCAGGCGCAGCCGCCAGGCTTGCCATCGGCGCCGTCCAGGCCAGCGTAACCCGCTGCACCACGACCACCACGAGCGTCGAGTACCCAGGGCTCGGTGGTTACCGATTTCATGCGGATGACCAGCGTGCGCCCAGGCAGCGCGGCCCGCTGCGCAGTACCAGGCGCACCCGGTGCATTGATCTGTGCACCGGCGGCGATGTCGCCGGTGCCGATATCCAGCAGCAGACGTTCGGTTGAAGGCGCGACAGCGATCTGCGCATCGTGGCCCAGATACAGCTCACCGATATGCAACTCGCTGACCCCGGCGGGAATCAGCAGCGTACCGCGCTCGGCAATGGCCACGCGGTCGAGCTGTAGCACGCTGCCATGGGCAGGCAGACGGGTCATGTGGTTGGAATCGACTTCGATGACGGCCGCAGCCATAGCAGCCAGCGGGCAGCACAAGGCGGCCGCCAGGATCAGCTTGCGCATGGGACGGCCTCCTCGACACTCGCCGACGCTGGAGTCGCCATTGTTTCCGGCGCGGACTCAGGCTCAACCTTTACCTCAGCCACAGCACTTGGCAGCGACCAGATATGAAAGATGCCGAAGGCCAGAACCTTGGCTCGCTCGATGGTCAGCTGCGGCTGCGTACCGAGCTCGGCCTTGAACAGTGCCAGTTCGGCCAGATGCAGGCACAGCATGGCCATGCCGGCTACGTTCAGCATCTGCGCGAAGGGTTGCGCGAACGGGGAGATTAGATTAGCAAGCACGACGCACCAGAACAGTGTCGCCAGCAGTTTGCCCAGCCTCGTGATAGTTTTCATTACCCGCCCCACCCCACTCGTTATGTGCGGCACATTACTGCGTTTACGGGCTGGGAAATAGAGGGTCAAACCAAAAACGGTGTCCATTGCGTAACACCGTACTCCTGACCGACCCGAGGGCCGGCCAGGATGCTCACGAAGATCGAGTCAGGCTTATGGCCGGGCTTCGACTTCCGCTTCCACACGACGGTTGATCGCACGGCCTTCTTCGGTAGCGTTGTCGGCAACCGGACGGCTTTCACCGTAGCCGACTGCGTTCACGCGGGTACCGCCCACACCGTACTGGTTGACCAGCACTTCACGCACGGCATTAGCACGGCGCTCGGACAGTTTCTGGTTGTAGGCGTCGGTACCAACGGAGTCGGTATGGCCTTCAACCACTGTGGTGGTTTGCGGGTATTGCTTCATGAAATCAGCCAGGCTCTGGATGTCGCCCATGCTTTCCGACTTGACTTGCGCCTTGTCGAAATCGAACTTGACGTCCAGCTCTACACGTACGGCTTCGGCAACCGGCTCGGGAGCGACGGTTTCTTCGACCATGACAGTTTCTTCTACCACTGCCACTTGCTGATCGTCAGCGCCGTGAACCCAGCAATAGGCAGCGGCGAAGCCGGCGCCAATTACCGCACCACCACCCGCCCAGGCCGAGCTTTCGATAGCACCCAGAGCCGCGCCACCCACGCCGCCCACGGCAGCACAGGTCGGCCAGTCGGATTTCTGGACGCCAGCGCAGCCCGTCAGAAAGGTGGACGCAATGATCAGGGGTACCGCTTTCCTTGTAATACTCATATGCAAGTCTCCTAATGGGAATCGGCGCAAAAACCGACACTCTGGATTAAAGACGCCCGCTTTTAAATCTGCCAGACAGCACTACGACATCACTGTCGGCCGAACAGTTCTAGTTGAATGTGAGCATGCGCGGTAGTCTGTCGTGATCGCTTCGAGGTTTCTGATGATTCAGATCACATCCCCCCGTACCCCCCAACAATCGTTGGCCGCTCTACTACAACGCTATGCGCCCGCCAGGCTGCTTTTGGTGAGTGCCAGCGAACAACCCGCAATAAATGCTTTTCAGCAGGCGCATCCGCACACTTTTGTCGCTCACGCAGTCCCCGGCAATCTTGATAGTGACCTGGCAAGCCAGCGTTTCGACCTAGCGGTAGTAGTGGACTGCCTGGAACACCTGCCGCGCCGGGACGGCCTGCAATTGCTCGGTGGTATCCGCAACCTCAATGCCAGCCGCATGGCGGTGCTGGTCGACCTATCGGCCTGCCGCTGGCAGGACACCGACTTCTACGCGCTGGCGCTGCAGGTCAGTGAACGCTTCGCACGCGACGAGCAGGTCCTGAGTCTGTTCACCTATGACCTGCTTGAATACAAACAGGCGCCCGACTGGCTGAACGCCAAGTTTTGGGCCAACCCGGAGAATTTTGGCAAGTACTGGTGGTAAGCATGAAACCCGACGCGACTTCAAGCGGCTGCCCGTGCGGTAGCGGCGACTCGCTCGCCGATTGCTGCGGGCGTTATCACGAGGGCGCCGCTGCGCCTTGTGCGCAAAGCCTGATGCGCTCTCGTTACAGCGCCTACGTGCTGGGCAATGTGGATTATCTGGTGGCGACCTCGCTGCCGGCGCAACAGGCAAAGCTGGACGTGGACGGCATTCGCGCCTGGAGCCTGCAGAGCACCTGGCTGGGCCTGGAGGTTGAGCACTCGGAATTGCTCGGCGGCCAGCCCGAACATGCGCGAGTGACCTTCGTGGCACGCTGGCACGATGCCGATGGCGAGCACAGCCATCGCGAACGCTCGGCCTTCGTGCAGAACGGCGGCCGCTGGTATTTCATCGACCCGACCGTGGGTTTGCAGGCGGGTCGCAACGATCCATGCCCCTGCGCCAGCGGCCAGAAATTCAAGAAGTGCTGCGCGACCTATCTGTAGCGGCGGATCTCACAGTAGCTTGAGGTGCGAGGTATCCGGCGCAGGCGCGGCCTGTGCCGCCTTGGCCTGGCCCATGTCGCTGCCTACCGGCGCCAGGCTGAATGCGGAGAGATCCAGATTCGGCGCTGCCACCTCGGCCTTGCCATCCTGCAGATCGGCGCCCAGTGCCGCCACACCGAAATCCGGTGCGTCCACGTCCGCAAACGCGGCCATGTACTCATCCCGCGGCGCGACGACCAGGCGGCCAGTGGGTTGCACCGAGGTCTGGCTGACCGGAGCAGCCGGCGGTGGCGGCGCCAGCTCGATTTCCTCGATGACCTGCGCTTCGGTATCGACCACCTCGACCCGAGCGCCAGCACGCTCCAGCGTGCTGCGGTACTTTTCCGCGGAGGCTTCGTCCAGATTGTTTTTGATCACCACGCGGCGCCCGGAAAACAGTTGGGCGATTCGCTGGGCGTCGGCCTGGAACAGCTTTGCCAAGTTAGCCTGAACCGCTTCCAGCTGAGCGCCGGGCACCAGTTCACCGGAAAATGCGATTTCGTATCGCGCCATCATCCCTTCCTTCTTGTCGGCTCGCCGCGCCATTTCGGCCACGGCAATAAAACCTAAATGCATGCAGGCCAGTATGACGCAGCTTTTTGCGCACACACGAGTGACAGTCGGCAATTTCCTCACGGCCAATCACGCGCGACAGCACTAGGGCAGTAACGCCGTCTCTTGTTACACTGAGGCCTCGAACGGAGTATGAAATGTTTTCTCGGGCGCAAATGATAAGAATTCTTAGCCTAATGGTATTCCTGGGTATGGGCGCGGCACTCAGCGGCTGCTCGACCTGGTTCTCGGACAGCTTCAAGGATCCGGACGTACGCCTCGTCGACGTCAATGTGGTCAAGGCCAAGCTGCTCGAACAGCGCTTCATGCTGCGCTTTCGCATCGACAATCCCAATGACGTCAGCCTTCCGGTACGTGGCCTCGAATACGTGGTGCACCTGAACGACGTGCTGCTCGCCGATGGCGAATCAGAGGTCTGGTTCACCGTACCGGCCAATGGTCATCTGGAGTTCGACGTGCCAGTGCGCACCAACCTGTGGCGCCACGTACGCCAAGTGGTCAAGCTGCTGGAGAACCCCGATGAGCCGATTCGCTACCGCCTGCAAGGCCAGGTAAAAACCGGATTATTCTTCGGCCGCCGCGTGCACATGGCGCGCAATGGCGAGATAATTCCCGGCGATTATCTTCCGGAGTGACCCGCATGACCCAGCAACCCCACGTCCATGGCCCTGACTGCAACCACGATCACGACCATGATCATGGCCACCACGGCCACGTGCACGGCCCTCACTGCAACCACGCGCCTCAGGAGCCGGTGCGCAATTCCCTGAAGGACGTTGGCCGCAATGATCCTTGCCCATGCGGCAGCGAGAAGAAATTCAAGAAGTGCCATGGGGCCTGATCGCCTCCTGATTCTGCTTGCGGTACTGATCGTCGGTACACTCGCCTTCTACGCGGCTCACCTCTGGCGCCAGGTCTGGGCCAAGCAGCGTCAGCTGGTCGAGGTGCACCGCGCGCGACGCCAGCGCCTGCATGACGATCTGCGGGTGTTGGCGAGCTCCCTGTTCGACGGCCAGCTGCCACTGATCGAAGGCGCCATCCGCATCAAGGTGCTGCTCGATAACTACGACAGCGCGCTCACCCTCGCGCCGCAGGCTCAGGTGTTCCAACAGCTATACGACACCACGTCCCATGTGCCGACCCACGCCGACTGGCAGGCCCTGAGCCGCGCCGAACGCCGCCAGCACGAGGCGCGCTTCGCCGAGCTGACCGAGGCCCACCAGCAGCAGGCTCACGAGGCGGCACGCTGGCTGCTCGACATAGGACTGGCCGCCCGGCCATAACCCCACGTCGCATCGCCTCTCGCGCCACTTGCCAGGCGCCATGGGGCTCTCTACCTTTAGCGCCTTCGCGCCCGGGCGCCCGCCCACTACCTTCTCTATCCTTCAGGAGTCCGCCGCATGTTGCCGCGCGCTTTCCGCCCTCTCGCCACCCTGAGCCTGGCCGGCCTCGTCACCGGTATGGTCGCGCTGAGTGGTTGCCAATCCCTGCTCGACAGCCGTTACCGCAGCAGCGTGGCGCCGGATCAGGGCTCCTTTCGCGTTCAGGGCCTGGCGCAGACCGCATCGGTGCGCCGCAACCCGCTCGGCATGCCACTGATCGAGACCCACACCTTCCACGACGCCCTGTTCACCCTGGGCTACGTGCATGCCAGCGATCGCCTCAGCCAGATGGTCAGCCTGCGCCTGATGGCCGAGGGTCGCCTGGCGGAGATGACCGGCCCCGGCGCCCTGGAAATGGACCGGTTCATGCGCGCGGTGAACCTCAAGAAGAGCGCCGAGGTGCTCTACAAGAATGCCTCGCCACGCATGAAGGCGTTTTTCGAGGTCTACGCCCGCGGCGTCAACGCCTACCTGTTCCGCTATCGCGACAAGCTGCCGATGGATTTGGCCGAAGCCGGCTATCGCCCGCCGTACTGGAAGCCGGAAGACTCGGTGCTGGTGTTCTGCCTGCTCAACTTCGGTCTGTCGGTGAACCTGCAGGAAGAAATCGCCGCTCTGAGCCTGACCCAGAAGGTCGGCGCCGACAAACTCGCCTGGCTGCTGCCCACCTACCCGGACGAGCCGCTGCCGTTCGAGGAGGCCGACAAGCTCAAGGGCCTGAACCTGGGCGGCAGCATCCCCGGCCTGCAGGCGGTGAAGAGCGCCGCGGCGCAGGTGTCCGAACAGCACATGCTCGGCGTGGCCGCCTCGAACAACTGGGCCATCGGCCCGTCGCGCAGCCGCAGCGGCAAGAGCCTCTTGGCCAACGACATGCATCTGCCGATCGAGCTGCCTTCGGTATGGAGCTTCGTGCAGATCCGCGCGCCGAAATTCCAGGCCTCGGGTGTCACGGTCGCGGGCATTCCCGCGGTGGTCGCCGGCTTCAACGGCAAGCTCGCCTGGGGCATGACCATGGTCATGGCCGACAACCAGGACCTGTTCCTCGAGCAGGTCAAGCGCGAAGGCAACCGCCTACTGTATCTGGCTGATGGCAAGTGGCAGCCAGCCGTGCAGCGCCAGGAAACCTTCTTCATCAAGGGCCAGAAACCGATCCGCGAAGCTATCTACGAGACCCGCCACGGCCCGCTGCTCAACAGCGTGCTGGGCGAGCGTAAGCACCCCATGCAACCCCTGCAGACCCAGAGCGGCTATGGCCTGGCGCTACAGACCGCGCAGTTCGAGAACGACGCCA
This sequence comes from Pseudomonas sp. AG1028, assembly GCF_007993955.1. Classification (NCBI taxonomy): domain Bacteria; kingdom Pseudomonadati; phylum Pseudomonadota; class Gammaproteobacteria; order Pseudomonadales; family Pseudomonadaceae; genus Pseudomonas; species Pseudomonas sp. AG1028. The sequence goes on along the minus strand of NZ_VIVP01000001.1, from coordinate 552,994 downwards.
GCCTGGACGCCTTCTTCGATCTGTCCCGCGCCCAGTCGGTCGAGCAGGCCTTCGAGGCGACCCGGGAAATCCGCGCCATGCCGCTGAACCTGGTATTCGCCGATGCCGAACATATCGGCTGGCAGGTCACCGGGCGCTTCCCCAACCGCCGCGAAGGTCAGGGCCTGGTGCCCTCGCCGGGTTGGGACAGCCGCTACGAATGGGACGGTTTCGCCGACCCGATGCTCCACCCTTACGATCAGGACCCGCAGCAGGGTTGGCTTGGTAGCGCCAACCAGCGCAGCGTGCCGCGCGGCTACGGCATGCAGCTGTCCAATTCCTGGTACGGGCCGGAGCGCTATGAGCGCATCGCCCAACTGGCCGGCAGCGGCCGTCATGACACGCAAAGCATGATCGCCATGCAGTACGACCAGACCTCGCCTTTCGTGGCCAAGCTGCAGGGCATGTTCGAAGCCCCGCACATGGCCGGCCCGCTGCGCCAGGCCATCGACCGCCTGCCCGAGCCACAGCGCGGCAAGGCCCGCGAAGCCTTTAGCCGGCTGATGGCCTTCGACGGCAAGCTCTCGGCTACCTCGGCCGATGCCGCCATCTATGGCGCCTTCCTGCAGCAGAGCGCCCGGGAAATCTTCCTCGACGAACTGGGCCCGGAAACCTCGCCGGCCTGGCAGGCGCTGGTGGGCACCGCCAACCTGTCCTACTCGGCCCAGGCCGACCACCTGCTCGGCCGCGACGACAGCCCGTTCTGGGATGACGTGCGTACCGCGCAGAAGGAAGACAAACCGGCGATCCTGGCGCGCAGCCTGGCGGCCAGCATCGAGCTGCTCGAACAGCGTCTGGGCGCCGACGGCAGCGCCTGGCAGTGGGGCAAGCTACACACCTACGAGTGGCGCAGCGTCACCACGCAGATGGCGCCGTACCTGAGCGCCGGCCAGCGCGCCAGCATCGCCTCGCTCAAGGGCTATCTGGACCGCGGCCCCTACCCCGCCGGTGGCGACCACAGCACCCTAAACGTCTCGGCCTACAACTGGGGCCAGGATTTCGATACCTGGCTGATCCCCAGCATGCGCATGATCGTCGACTTCGGCCGCGAGGAGCCGATGATCGGCCTCAACAGCACCGGGCAGTCGGGCAACCCGGCCAGCCCGCACTATGCCGACGGCATCGACGCCTGGCGTCGCGCCCAGTACGTGAGCTTCCCGATGCTGCAGCAGAACCTGGAGAAGACCTACGGCAGCAAACGCCTGCTGCTGACGCCCTGACGCACAGCAGCGGTGCGCCGCGCACCAATAAAAGTCAGCAGGTGCTGCTTCGATTAGAGCAGCGCTTCACGAATGGCCCGTTCCGGCGGGCTCTGACGAGTTGGCACAGTCTCTGCTCTTGACCTTCCAGACATAGCGCGTGCCGGCCATCGGTACACGCCCCGAAGCGAATCGGGACCGGACAAAGGCGTCCTTGCACTCACGGTGCAGGACGCCTTTTTTTCGGCCCCACGTTGGCCCGGGTCAGCTCAACGGAGGTCGCGGATGAAACGCTTGAAACTGGTGATGATCGGCAACGGTATGGCCGGCGTGCGCACGCTCGAAGAGCTGCTGAAGATCGCCCCCGATCTCTACGACATCACCGTGTTCGGCGCCGAGCCGCACCCCAACTACAACCGCATCCTGCTCTCGCCGGTACTGGCCGGTGAGCAGACCTTCGACGACATCGTGCTCAACGACCTCGCCTGGTACGCCGACCACGGCATCGAGCTGCGCCTGGGTCGCAAGGTGCTGGAGATCGACCGCGTCCGCCGCCAGGTGATCGCTGATGACGGCAGCCGCGCCGCGTACGACCGCCTGCTGATCGCCACCGGCTCGCGGCCGTTCATGCTGCCGATCCCCGGCAACACGCTGGACGGCGTAATCGGCTACCGCGACATCGCCGACACCCGCCTTATGCTCGACAGCGCCAGCCGGCACCGCCGAGCGGTGGTGATCGGCGGCGGCCTGCTGGGCCTGGAAGCGGCCCACGGCCTCAAGCTGCGTGGCATGGAGGTCAGCGTGGTGCATAACGGCGCGACCCTGCTGGAGCGCCAACTCGACGAGCGCGCCGGGCGCCTGCTGCAGGCTGCGCTGGAACACCGCGGCCTGCACTTCGCCCTTGGCAAGCAGACCAGCGAACTCATCGGCAATGCTGCCGGCCGGGTCAGCGCCGTGCGCTTCAGCGACGGTGAGAGCCTGCCGGCCGACCTGGTGGTGATGGCCGCCGGCATTCGTCCCAATATCGAACTGGCCCAGCGCGCCGGCCTGCCCTGCGCACGCGGCATCCTGGTCGACGACACCCTGCAGAGCTTCGACCCACGCGTCTACGCAGTGGGCGAATGCGTCAGCCACCGGGGCGTCGCCTACGGCCTGGTGGCGCCGCTGTTCGAGCAGGCTCGCGTGTGTGCCAGCCACCTGGCCATGCAGGGCTATCGTCGTTACCTCGGCTCGCTGACCTCCACCAAGCTCAAGGTCACCGGCATCGAGCTGTTTTCCGCCGGGGATTTCGCCGGTGGCCCGGGCACCCGGAGCATCACCCTGGACGACCCGACCACCGGCAGCTACCGCAAGCTGGTGCTGAAGAACGACGTGCTGGTCGGTGCCTGCCTGTACGGCGATACCGCTGATAGCGCCTGGTACCTGCAACTGATCTGCGAAGGCCGCAATGTGGCCGCCATCCGCGACCTGCTGATGTTCGGCGAAGCGGCCGCGGCCGGCCAGGCACCGACCGTGCCTGCCGAACCGCTGCTCTTGCAGGGAGCAGCCTGATGAACGACCGCGCCACACAGACCACCGCCTCGACCTGCTGCTACTGCGGTGTCGGCTGCGGCGTGCTGATCGAGCACGACGGCAAGCGCATTCTCGGCGTTGCCGGCGACCCGGCGCACCCGGCCAACTTCGGCAAGCTGTGCAGCAAGGGCGCTTCGCTGCACCTGACCGGCGACCTCGCCGCCCGCGCCTTGTACCCCGAGCTGCGCCTCGGCAAAGGCCTGGGCCGCACTCGCACGGACTGGGACAGCGCGCTGGATCACGCCGCCGAGCGATTCGCCGAGACCATCCGCGAGCACGGCCCGGACAGCGTCGCCTTCTACATTTCCGGGCAGTTGCTGACCGAGGACTACTACGCCTTCAACAAGCTGGCCCGCGCCCTGGTCGGTACCAACAACATCGACAGCAACTCGCGCCTGTGCATGTCCTCGGCGGTGGTCGGCTACAAGCGCAGCCTGGGCGCCGACGCGCCGCCCTGCTCCTACGAAGACATCGAAGAAGCCGACACCCTGCTGATCATCGGCAGCAACATGGCCTATGCCCACCCGATCCTGTTTCGTCGCCTGGAAGCCGCCAAGGCCGGCAATCCGCAGATGAAGGTCATCGTCGTCGACCCGCGGCGCACCGACACCTGCGAGCTGGCAGACCTGCACCTGGCCATCGCCCCTGGTAGCGATGTGGCGCTGCTGCACGGCGTGTTGCACCTGCTGCTGGAACAGGGGCGGATCAACCACACCTTCATCGAAGCGCATACCGAAGGCTTCGACGCGCTGCAAAGCCTGGTTGCCGAATACGAACCCGCGCGCGTCACCGAACTGTGCGCGATCAGCGAGGCGCAACTGCGCCGCTGCGCCGACTGGATCGGCCGCTCGCCGCGCTTTCTGTCGTTGTGGTGCATGGGCGTCAACCAATCCACTGCCGGCACCGCGAAGAACGCCGCGATCACCAACCTGCATCTGGCCACCGGGCAGATCGGCAAGGCTGGCAGCGGCCCCTTCTCGCTGACCGGCCAACCCAATGCCATGGGCGGGCGAGAGACCGGCAGCCTGTCCAACCTGCTGCCCGGCCATCGCGAGGTCGCCAACCCCGAGCACCGCGCCGAGGTCGCCGCCTACTGGGGCGTCGACCAGTTGCCGGAAGCGCCGGGGCTCAGCGCCATCGAGCTGTTCGAGGCCGTCGGCAGCGGCAGGATCAAGGCGCTGTGGATCGCCTGCACCAACCCGGCCCAGTCGATGCCCGACCAGCACAAGATTCATCAGGCCCTGCGCGATTGCCCATTCGTGGTGGTGCAGGAGGCCTTCGCTACCACCGAAACCTGCCGCTTCGCCGACCTGCTGCTGCCCGCTGCCAGCTGGGGCGAGAAGGAAGGCACGGTGACCAACTCCGAGCGCCGCATCAGCCGCGTGCGCCGTGCCGTGCCGGCACCTGGCGAAGCGCGGGCGGATTGGTCGATCACCTGCGACTTCGCCGGGCGCCTGGAAGCCAGGCTGCCTGGCGTGGCGCCCGGCCACTTCGCCTTCCACACCGCCGAGCAATTGTTCGAGGAATACAAGGTGCTCACCCGCCGGCGCGACCTGGACCTCAGCGGGCTCGGCTATGGCCTGCTGGAAGCCCGTGGCCCGCAGCAATGGCCGTTTCCCCAGGGCGCCGAATCCGGTACGCCGCGCCTCTACGGCGATGGCCGTTTCCCGAGCGCCAGCGGCCGGGCACGCTTTATCGCCGAGGCCTATCAACCGCCCAGGGAGCGACGCGATGCGCGCTATCCGCTGACGCTCAATACCGGGCGCCTGCGCGATCAATGGCACGGCATGAGCCGCACCGGTACTGCTGCGCGACTGTTCGCCCATGTCGAGGAACCGCTACTGGGCCTGCATCCCCAGGATATGGTGCAGCGGCAGTTGCAGGACGGCGCACTGGTCGAAGCACGTAGCCGCCGCGGCGCACTGGTGGTGCGCGTACAGACCGATGTCAGCCTGCAACCAGGCCAGGCATTCCTGCCCATGCACTGGGGCGACCGTTTTCTCAAGGGCCTGGGCATCAACGCCCTGACCTTGCCGGCATTCGATGCGCTATCCAAACAACCGGAGCTCAAGCACGCCGGCATCGAGGTCCAGGCCATTGACCTGCCCTGGACCCTCGAGGCGCTGATCGAAGGTGACGTACAGCAGCGCCTGGAGGCCCTGCGCCCGCTGTGCGAAAGCTTCGCCCATGCCAGCTTCGGCCTGGTCGGCCGCGAGACGCCGGCGCTGGTGTTGCGCGCCGCCCATCATCAGGCTCCCGCGGCGGACCTGCTCGACCAGTTGCACGAGTGCCTGGGCCTGAGCGATGGCCCGGTGATACGCTACGACGACCCACGCGATGAAAGGGGCTGCATGCCCATTCACAAACGGGTACGCCTCGAAGAAGGCCGCCTGACCGGCTATTGCCTGAGCGGCGAAACCCGCGCGCGCAACTGGCTGCGTGAACTGTGGCAGAACCAGACCTCGCTGGACGATGACACCGGCCGCGCCCTGCGGCGCTGGCTGCTGGCACCGCTGGAGTCGCCGCCCGGGCAGACCACGACCCGCACCGGCAAAACCCTGTGCACCTGCATGAACGTCAGCGAGGCAGCCATCCGCGAAGGCATCGAACGCGGCTGCGACCTCAACGCACTGAAACAGAATCTTGGCTGCGGCACCCAGTGCGGCTCCTGCGTCCCGGAAATCAAACGCCTGCTGGCGCTACAGACCCTCGAAGCCTGACGCAGATCAGGTCGACCCGAACCATGAGGATTACCGTCATGAACCCAAGCGTATGGCTGATCGGCGCCGGCCCCGGCGACCCGGAACTGCTCACCCTCAAGGCGGTGCGCGCCCTCGGTCTGGCCGACGTGGTGCTGATCGACGACCTGGTCAATCCGCAGGTCCTGGAGCACTGCCCGGGCGCCCGGGTGATTCGCGTCGGCAAGCGCGGCGGCTGCCGCTCGACGCCACAGGCCTTCATCCACCGCCTGATGCTGCGCTATGCCCGCCAGGGCAAGGTGGTGGCACGCCTCAAGGGCGGCGACCCGTGCATCTTCGGCCGTGGCGGCGAAGAGGCCGATTGGCTGGCCGCGCGCGGCGTGCAGTGCGAGATCGTCAATGGCATTACCTCCGGTCTCGCCGCAGCGACGCGTTGCGGTATCTCCCTGCCCCTGCGCGGCGTGGCCCGCGGGGTGACGCTGGTCACCGCCCACACTCAGGACGGCAGCTCGCCCAATTGGCAGGCGCTGGCCCACAGTGGTACGACATTGGTGGTGTACATGGGCATCGCCACCCTGGCCGACACCCGCCAGCACCTGTTGGATGCCGGCATGGCCGCGCACACCGCCGTGGCGATGATCGAAAACGCTTCGCTGCCCGATCAGCGCGAATGCCGCAGCACTTTGCTGGCGATGGCCAACGACGCCCAGGCCTTCGAGCTGAAAAGCCCGGCCATCCTGGTGATCGGCGACGTAGTCGGCGCCGCCACCATCCTGGCCGCCGAACAATTGCAGGTGCACAGCGCCTGAAATCAATACAGCGATAAGCACGGCTGCATCCTCGGGGCGCCCTGGGGCCCGTTGTAGTGCATCGCTGCCTGCCCGCCTGGCTGCACCGCGCCAGAACTGGACTGTTATTTGCACCGTTGTGGTTCAACACTGCGACCAACAAGACGTTCCCATGCCTGATCACAAGATGCCCCCCACCCTGCGTTTCATGCTGGCCGCCCGCCGCTGCGAGCTGCACGGCCTGGAGAGCCTGTCCGTCACCTGCGAGCTGGTCACCCGGATCAGCCAACTGGTGCACCAGTTGCAGAAGGAGCGCGGCTACTCGAACGTCTACTTGGGCAACCGGACGGATCACTACCTGCACCAACTTGATGCGCACAGTGCAGGCTCTGCCGCCGTAGAGCGCGAGGTGCACGATTGTTTTCTATCCATGGACACCGCCCAGGCCAATGCCGCCGACCGCGCCCGACTGTTCAACCGCATCGCCTACGTGCTCCATGGCCTCGAAGAGTTGCCCGGGCTGCGTCGGCGCATCCGCGAGCGGCAGTTGTCCCCAAGGCAGGCGACCCAGGCCTTCACCCGCCTGATCGGTGGGCTGCTGGCGGTGGTTTTCGAGGCGGCCGACACCGCTGCCGACCCCGGCATCACCCGCGTGCTGGTGGCGCTGTTCAACTTCATGCAGGGCAAGGAACTCGCCGGCCAGGAACGCGCAGCCGGCGTCGAAGGGTTTTCCCGTGGGCATTTCGACGATGAATTGCAGGCCCGCCTGCTGCACCTGCAGGAAGGCCAGGAGCGCTGCTTCGACATCTTCGGCGAATTCGCCGACGCCGAGGCCAATGCCCTGTGGCAGCAGATTCTCGACACCGACACGGTTGCCCAGGTGATCAGCCTGCGCGGGGTCGCCAAGCGCACCTCGGCCATCGCCCAGGTGGATCCGGGTTTGTGCGAGCTGTGGTTCGACCTCAACACCAGGCGCATCGACGCCATGAAACAGGTGGAAAGCCACCTGACCCAGTGCCTGCTCGAACGCTGCCGCCGCAGCATCGCCGAAGCCCATGCCGACCTGGACAACCATCGCGCCCTGCTCGGCCGCGTGGCGCAGATGGATGCCGGCAGCGACCAGGCGCTGCTGTTCAGCGTGCACAGCAGCACCCTCGACACCGCGCCCCAGGACGCGGTGGGCAATCACCTGGCCCGCTCGGTACTGGATCTGTTGCACGAGCAGAATCAGCGCCTGCAGCAGGTCAGCGACGAACTGCAGGAAACTCGCGAAACCCTCAACGAACGCAAGCTGATCGAGCGCGCCAAGAAGCTGCTGATGACCGACTACGGCTTGAGCGAAGACGCAGCCTACGCCCGCCTGCGTCAATCGGCCATGGAGCGCAGCATGCGCCTGGTCGACGTCGCCCAGAGCTTGCTCAGTTTTGCGGCGCGCAAGGCCCAGGAAAAGCCGCGTAGCGACAAGGGCAAGCGCATCTGAACAGGCTCCGCGTAACGCCCCGTTTAACCGTAGCCCGTGGGGCATACGCTGCGCCCTGGTAGCCCGGCGCTGAGCGTAGCGATGCCCGGGAAGGGGTTTGCGCCACAAAGCCAGCGCCAATTCGGAATCCATCCTGGGTATCGCTTCGCTCAACCGCAGGCTAAGGGTCACCCTCCCATGCACCTGTGCCGCGCACCGCAGGTGACCGACGCCCCGCAGCTGTGCGGCACCGCAAGTCAGCCCCCTCAAACGCCAGCTCGCCAAAGCGCCTCAGCACCGACTGAAAAGCCTTCCCACTCAACCAGTTAACTCCGCGAACGCCACCTCTGCGAGCCGATTGCAAGCCGGCAAGGCGTGGCGCCGGCGCTGCTGGCATGCAACCTGCTATATCCCAAGCGAGAGGGCAGGCTCTGCCCCTCCACAATCCGAATTCCTGGACAACGGCGTCCACACTCGATGCAGCCCAGCGCTGCCATAAGTGTGACGCCGTTTTTTTATGCGTGCTTTTTGGGGAGAACGAGATGGACGACACGCCACGCGCCGCCGACGAAAAAACCGGCCTGCCACGCCGCACCTTCCTCAAGCAGTCCATGGGGCTGCTCGGCGGCGGCGCCTTGATGAGCATGCTGCCGGCGGGCCTGAGCAGCGCGGTCTGGGCGGCGGGAACCGATGGCCTGGAAACCACCAAGGCCAAGCTCGGCTTCATCGCGCTCACCGATGCCGCACCGCTGTTCGTCGCCGAGGAGCTCGGGCTGCTCGCCAAGCACGGCATGACCGACGTCGAGCTGCTCAAGCAATCTTCCTGGGGCACCACCCGCGACAACCTGGTACTCGGTGCCGGCAGTGGCGGCATCGATGGCGCTCACATCCTCACGCCAATGCCTTACCTGATGGCCGCCGGCAAGATCACCACCAACAATACGCCGCTGCCGATGGTCCTGCTGGCGCGCCTGAACCTCAACGGACAGGGCATCTCGATCAGCAAGGAATACCAGGACCTCAAACTCGGTACCGACGGCAGCGCCTTCAAACAGGCGATCGCCGCCAAGCAGGCCAAGGGCCAGAAGATCGCCGCGGCGATGACCTTCCCCGGCGGCACCCACGACCTGTGGCTGCGCTATTGGCTGGCCGCCGGCGGCATCGAGCCGAACAAGGATTTGCCGACCGTGGTCATCCCGCCACCGCAGATGGTCGCCAACATGAAGGTCGGCAGCATGGACGCCTTCTGCGTCGGCGAGCCATGGAACGCCCAGTTGATCAATCAGAACATCGGCTACAGCGCGGTGACCACCGGCGAGCTGTGGGCCAACCACCCGGAAAAGGCCCTGTCGCTGCGCGCCGACTACGTGAACGCCAACCCCAACGCGACCCGCGCCCTGCTCAAGGCGGTGATGGAGGCGCAGATGTTCTGCGAAGCGGCGGCGAACAAGGAACAAGTCGCGGAAATCTGCGCCAAGCGTCGCTGGATCGGCGCGCCTGCCAAGGACCTGCTGGCGCGCCTGCAGGGCAACTTCGATTACGGCAACGGCCGCGTGGTGGAAAACAGCCCGCATCTGATGCGCTTCTGGAGCGAGTTCGCCTCCTATCCGTTCCAGAGCCACGACCTGTGGTTCCTCACCGAAAACAAGCGTTGGGGCTACCTGCCGAAGGATTTCGACAGCCAGGCGCTGATAGACCAGGTCAACCGCGAGGACATCTGGCGTCAGGCGGCGGCCGAGCTGGGCGTGCCCGCCGAGCAGATTCCTCAAGGCAAATCCCGCGGCGTCGAGACCTTCTTCGACGGCAAGACCTTCGACCCACAAAACCCGCAAGCCTATCTCGACAGCCTGACTCTCAAGGCCTAACCGGAGAAACGCCATGAATGCGCCCGTCAAATCCCTGGCCCTGCCGGCCGGCGTCGTCGCCCCCAGTTGGCTCAAACGTCTGTCGAAAACCCTGATGCAGTCGGTGCTGCCGCCGCTGGTGATCACCGCTGCACTGATGCTCATCTGGCAACTCTTGTGCAGCGGCGCCAATGCCGCCCTGCCGCCGCCGAGCCAGGTCATCGAAGACACCTGGGAGCTGATCGTCAATCCGTTCTACGACAACGGCGGCACCGATGTCGGCATGGCCTGGCAACTGCTCGCCAGCCTGGAGCGCGTAGCTTACGGCTATGCCCTGGCTGTAGTGGTCGGCGTAGCCCTCGGCGTACTGGTCGGCCAGTCGACCTGGGCGATGCGCGGCCTCGACCCGCTGTTCCAGATCCTGCGTACCGTGCCGCCACTGGCCTGGCTGCCACTGTCGCTGGCCGGCTTCAAGGACAGCCACCCTTCGGCGCTGTTCGTGATCTTCATCACCGCCATCTGGCCGATCATCATCAACACCTCGGTGGGCATCCGCAACATTCCCGAGGACTACCGCAACGTCGCCAAGGTGCTGCGCCTCAACGGCGTGGAGTACTTCCACAAGATCATGCTGCCAGCCGCCGCGCCGTACATCTTCTCCGGGCTGCGCATTGGTGTGGGCCTGTCGTGGCTGGCGATCATCGCCGCCGAGATGCTGATCGGCGGCGTGGGTATCGGCTTCTTCATCTGGGATGCGTGGAACGCCTCGCGCATCAGCGACATCATTCTCGCCCTGATCTACGTCGGCGTGGTCGGCTTCGTGCTCGACCGCCTGGTGCTGTTCGTCGGCAATCGCATCACCCGCGGCACATCGGCCTGAGGAGACAGACATGAGCAAGCACTACCTGAGCATCGAGCATGTGGAAAAGTACTTCGAGCGTGACGGCGTCACCTCCCACGTGCTGAACCAGATCAACCTCAACGTCGCGCGCGGAGAATACATCTCCATCATCGGCCACTCGGGCTGCGGCAAGTCGACGGTGCTCAACATCGTCGCCGGCCTGACCGATTCCAGCAGCGGTGCGGTGATTCTCGATGGTCGTGAGGTACGTGGCCCTGGCCCGGATCGCAGCCTGGTGTTCCAGAACCACTCGCTGCTGCCCTGGCTGACCGTGCAGGAAAACGTCGCCCTGGCCGTCGACAAGGTGTTCAAGCGCACCAAGAGCAGAGCCGAACGCCGTGACTGGACGCTGCATCATCTGGAGCTGGTGAGCATGGGCCACGCACTGCACAAGCGACCCAACGAGATTTCCGGGGGCATGAAGCAGCGCGTCGGCATTGCCCGCGCGCTGGCCATGGAACCCAAGGTGCTGCTGCTCGACGAGCCCTTCGGTGCGCTGGACGCCCTGACCCGCGCGCATTTGCAGGACGAAGTGATGCGCATCCAGAGCGAGCTGCACAATACGGTGATGATGATCACCCACGATGTCGACGAAGCCGTACTGCTCTCCGACCGCATCGTGATGATGACCAACGGCCCGTCGGCGACCATCGGCGAGATTCTGACCATCGACCTGCCGCGGCCCCGCGACCGCATCGCCCTGGCCGATGATCCGCGCTACAACGCCTATCGCCACGCGGTGTTGAGCTTCCTGCATGAAAAGCAGCGTAAGGTCGAACCGCTGCAACGGCGTAGCGCTGCGGCGCCGGCCGACCCGCAGCGCGCCCGGGCGTGAGGAGGTAAAAAATCAGTCCTTGGCGATACCGGTGATGGTGATGCCGTAGCGCTCTTCCAGGCGCACCGCCGGCGTCTGCTCCTCGTGGGGTTGCTCCTTGGGCTCAAGAGCTTCGAGATTCTCTTGTGCCCATTCGAGCACCCAGGCGACCGCCTGTTCCAGGCTGGGCTTTTCCTTGGCTTTCACCTTGAGGACTTCGGCGGCTTCGTCTCGGCTGTAGGTAATGATCCATTGGCTCATGGCGAGTCTCCAGCAGGTGGTGGCACGCCTGCGCGTGCCCTGATAGAGATGTAGACCTGTCGTCGGTAAACAGTTCGCCCTATAAATATCGGGGAACTTCACCTGCCATGACCACTCAGAAATTATGCATCGATTGATTTCTCCGGGCGCATGAGGCGCCCATTTTTTTGCCCGCGATTTGCCGCCGCGTCCAGCACCGGTGCGCTTTTCAGGCAAAAAACAGGCATAAAAAAACCGGGCCGGGCCCGGTTCCTTTCACGCTGCAGCGACCATCAGGCCTTTGGCAGAGTGACGCCAGTCTGGCCCTGATACTTGCCGCCGCGGTCCTTGTAGGACACTTCGCACGCTTCGTCGGACTGCAAGAACAGCATCTGCGCCACGCCTTCGTTGGCGTAGATCTTCGCCGGCAGGTTGGTGGTGTTGGAGAACTCCAGGGTCACGTGGCCTTCCCATTCCGGCTCCAGCGGCGTGACGTTGACGATGATGCCGCAGCGCGCGTAGGTGCTCTTGCCCAGGCAGATGGTCAGCACGTCGCGAGGAATGCGGAAGAACTCCACGGTGCGCGCCAGGGCGAAGGAGTTCGGTGGAATGATGCACACGTCGCTCTTGATATCGACGAAACTCTTGGCGTCGAAATTCTTCGGGTCGACGATGGCCGAATGGATGTTGGTGAACACCTTGAATTCGTCCGCGCAGCGCACGTCGTAGCCGTAGCTGGAAACCCCGTAGGAGATTACCCGGCTGTCGTCCGCGCCGCGCACCTGGCGCTCGACGTAAGGCTCGATCATGCCGTGTTCCTGGGCCATGCGGCGAATCCACTTGTCCGATTTGATGCTCATGGCGGGGCCGTCCTGAAGGTCTTTACGGTGAAAAGTGCACGCATCTTACCGGGCTGCAGGGCTGGGTTCAAAGCCTGTCGACGGCCCGCGGCGACGCCCTTGCGCAGGCGCCAATGCAAGTAAATCGCAGAAAGACTGACAGACCATTCGCACTTCGCGAAAAAAGCGGGTATGGTGATCCCACTGTGCTGCATGTGTCACCGCGAATCGCTACATGATGCCTAGATTTCGATCCAAACATCGTCCGACTCCTAGTACTCGTTGCACTCAGTCCCGGCCTGGTTCTATCCAGGGCTGTTAATTATTTAGTTCTTAGGAGACATCACATGTCCAATCGTCAGACTGGCACCGTTAAGTGGTTCAACGATGAAAAAGGCTACGGTTTCATCACCCCGCAATCCGGTGACGACCTGTTCGTACACTTCAAAGCTATCCAGAGCGATGGTTTCAAGAGCCTGAAAGAAGGCCAGCAAGTTTCCTTCGTGGCCACCCGTGGTCAGAAAGGCATGCAAGCTGAGGAAGTTCAGGTTATCTAACCTGCACTTTCTGCAAAAAAACCCCGCCTAGGCGGGGTTTTTTTATATCTGCAGTTCATGCAGCAGGCGCATCGTGGCGCGCCTGCGCTGGCGATCAGTCGTCGGCAATGACGATGTTTGGCATGCCCTGCGCGCTGCTGGCGCTGGTGGCGATACGCGCCCCGACCATGCGGGCGATCTGCTGGTAGAGCATGGCGATCTGGCTTTCCGTGTCGGCTATGGCGGTCGGCTTGCCGCCATCGGCCTGCAGGCGGATGGCCATCGACAAGGGCATCGAGGCCAGCAGATCGACACCGAATTGCGCCGCCAGTTTCTCGCCGCCGCCTTCGCCGAACAGGTGCTCGGCATGGCCGCAGTTCGAGCAGATGTGCACGGCCATGTTTTCCACCACACCGAGCACCGGGATGTTCACCTTGCGGAACATCTCCACGCCCTTCTTGGCATCCAGCAGTGCCAGATCCTGCGGCGTGGTGACGATCACCGCGCCCGCCACCGGCACCTTCTGGGCCAGGGTCAGGTGAATGTCACCGGTGCCCGGCGGCATGTCGATGATCAGGTAATCGAGATCATTCCAGGCCGTCTGGGTGACCAACTGGATCAGCGCTCCGGAAACCATCGGGCCGCGCCATACCACCGGGGTATTGTCGTCGGTCAGGAAGGCCATCGACATCACCTGTACGCCATGGGCTTCCAGCGGCACGAACCACTTCTGCTCGCGCACCTGCGGGCGCGTGCCTTCCGCGATACCGAACATGATGCCCTGGCTGGGGCCGTAGATATCGGCGTCGAGAATGCCCACCCGCGCGCCCTCACGGGCCAGTGCCAGAGCCAGGTTGGCCGCGGTGGTGGACTTGCCCACGCCACCCTTGCCGGAGGCCACGGCGATCACGTTCTTGACGTTGGCCAGCGCCGGCACCTGGGCCTGCGCCTTGTGAGCGGCGATCACACAGTTGACCTCGACACGGGCACTGCGCACGCCTTCTAGATTCTCGATGGCCAGCTGCAGCATCTGCGCCCAGCCTTGCTTGAATTGCGCCGCAGCGTAACCCAGTTCGAGCTGCACGCTGACCTGGCCGTCCTGCACGTCGAGGGCGCGCACGCAGCCGGCGCTGAGCGGATCCTGGTCGAGATGGGGGTCGGTGTACTGACGCAATACGGCTTCGACCGCAGCGCGGATATCAGCGCTCATGCTTGGCTCCGGAGATGGCAGAAAAGACGCCTATCCTACCCGAGCCGCACGGCCGATGCAGGCTGGCGACCGGCAGGCCGCCAGCCGGCGGGACTCACTGCACGGGCTGGCCCGGCAGCGGCTTGAGGTTGACCTCAACACGGCGGTTCTGCGCGCGGCCTTCGGCGCTGGCGTTGTCGGCGATCGGGTTGTCCGGGCCGGCGCCGCGGCTAGACAGGCGCGAGCCGTCGATGCCCTGGGCGGTGAGATAGCTGGTCACGCTCTGGGCACGGCGCTCGGACAGAGCCATGTTGTGCTGACGTGACCCCGTACTGTCGGTGTAGCCGACGATCTCGATGCTGTTGTTCTGGAACTGCTTGAACGACGTGGCCAGGTTGTTCAGCGGCGCATAGAAGCTCGGGGCGATCTCCGCCGAGTCTGTGGCGAAGGTGATATTGCCCGGCATGATCAGCTTAATGTCATCGCCCTGGCGCTGCACTTCCACGCCAGTGCCTTCCATGCTGCGGCGCAGCTCGGCTTCCTGGCGATCGGCGTAGTAGCCGTAGCCGGCACCGGCTGCGCCGGCCAGCACGGCGCCGATGGCCGCGCCCTTGCCCCGGTCGTTATGGCTGATCGCCGCACCGACCGCCGCACCTGCCAGAGCCGCTAGGCCGCCGTAGGTGGCGGTACGATGCCCGCTGCTGCTAGGCGCCCCGCCACCGGCATTGTCATAGGGGTTGCTGGAGGCGCAGCCAACCAGCACAGCCAGCGCCGTGGCGCAGGCGAGCGGACGTAGGATTGCACGCATGAGGTCATCTCCTGAGGTGCGGCGGGAAGTACCTGTTGGAACCCGCCCATGCCCGTAAATTCAAGCCCATCACCGTGAAATTTGCCCGCTGGCCGGAACGCGCCCGCTTACTTTATAGTGACCGACCACCTTCCAACCGATGACTGCCTGACAATGTCCCAAGCTCGCCAGATTCTCGTTACCAGCGCCCTTCCCTATGCCAACGGTTCGATCCACCTCGGCCATATGCTCGAGTACATTCAGACCGACATGTGGGTGCGTTTCCAGAAGCTGCGCGGCAACCAGGCCATCTACGTGTGCGCCGACGACGCCCACGGCTCGGCGATCATGCTGCGTGCGGAAAAGGAAGGCATCACCCCGGAGCAGCTGATCGACGGCGTCAAGGCCGAGCACAGCAGCGACTTCGCCGACTTCCTGGTGGACTTCGACAATTTCCATTCCACCCACTCGCCGGAAAACCGCGAACTGTCGGAGTCGATATACAAGGCGCTGCGCGACAATGGCCACATCGCCACGCGCTCGGTGACCCAGTATTTCGACCCGGAAAAGGGCATGTTCCTGGCCGACCGTTTCATCAAGGGCACCTGCCCGAAATGCGCGACGCCGGATCAGTACGGCGACAACTGCGAGAAATGCGGCGCCACCTACGAGCCCACCGAACTGAAAGACCCGCGCTCGGCGATTTCCGGCGCGGTGCCGGTGCTCAAGGACTCCAAGCACTTCTTCTTCAAGCTGCCGCAATTCCAGGACATGCTCCAGCAGTGGACGCGCAGCGGCACCCTGCAGGAGTCGGTGGCCAACAAGCTCGCCGAGTGGCTGGACGGTGGTCTGCACGAGTGGGACATCAGCCGTGATGCGCCCTACTTCGGTTTCGAGATTCCCGACGAGCCGGGCAAGTATTTCTACGTCTGGCTGGATGCCCCGATCGGCTACATGGCCAGCTTCAAGAACCTCTGCGCACGCCGGCCGGAGCTGGACTTCGACGCGTTCTGGAACAAGGATTCCAAGGCCGAGGTGTATCACTTCATCGGCAAGGACATCGTCAACTTCCACGCCCTGTTCTGGCCAGCCATGCTCGAAGGCGCCGGCTACCGCAAGCCGACCGCCATCAACGTACATGGCTACCTGACGGTCAATGGCCAGAAGATGTCCAAGTCACGCGGCACCTTCATCAAGGCGCGCACCTATCTGGATCATCTGAATCCCGAATACCTGCGTTACTACTACGCTGCCAAGCTGGGCCGCGGCGTCGATGACCTAGACCTGAACCTCGAGGACTTCATCCAGAAGGTCAACTCGGACCTGGTCGGCAAGGTTGTCAACATCGCCAGCCGCTGCGCCGGCTTCATCCACAAGGGCAACGCCGGCGTGCTGGTCGCTGCCAATCCAGAGCCGGAGCTGTGGAACGCTTTCCAGAGCGCCGCGCCAGGCATCGCCGAAGCCTACGAGAGCCGCGACTTCGCCCGCGCCATGCGCGAGATCATGGCCCTGGCCGACCGCGCCAACGCCTGGATTGCCGACAAGGCGCCCTGGTCGCTGGCCAAGCAGGACAGCAAGGCCGACGAGGTGCAGGCGATCTGCGCCCTGGGCGTCAACCTGTTCCGCCAGCTGGTGATCTTCCTCAAGCCGGTGCTGCCGAACCTGGCGCGCGATGCCGAAGCGTTCCTCAACGTCGCACCGCTGACCTGGGCCGACCTGGCCACGCCACTGGCCGATCACCCGCTCAACCCCTTCACCCCACTGCTCGCGCGCATCGAGCCGGCCAAGGTCGAGGCCATGGTCGAAGCGTCCAAGGAAGACCTGGCTGCCGCCGAAGCCCCCAAAGGTAATGGCGAGCTGAAGAAGGACCCGCTGGCCGCTGAAATCACCTTCGACGCCTTTGCCGCCGTCGACCTGCGAATCGCGCTGATCGAGAAATGCGAGTTCGTCGAAGGCGCCGACAAGCTGCTGCGCCTGACCCTGGATATTGGTGACGAGAAGCGCAACGTGTTTTCCGGCATCAAGAGCGCCTACCCGGACCCGAGCAAGCTCGAAGGCCGCCTGACCCTGTACGTGGCCAACCTGGCCGCGCGCAAGATGAAGTTCGGCGTCTCCGAAGGCATGGTGCTGGCTGCCGGCCCTGGCGGCGAGGAAATCTACCTGCTCAGCCCGGACAGCGGCGCCAAGCCGGGCCAGCGGGTCAAGTAAATAATCATCGCCTACCCCCGGCTCTTATCACCCAGAGCCGGGAGCTGGTAATCAAGTGATAAGCGGCCGTTTGGCGGCCAATTGTGGGAACGGGTGGGGACGCCTAGTTCACGCCCGCGATTTCGCGCGCATGGCGCGCTCCCACGAAAGCAGGTCGATGTCCGCTATCGTCCCTTTGCTGGCGAACATACGCGCTGGAAAGCCATGCGCGAAAGATCGCGAACTGTTTCCGAGGTGCAGGGATGCTTTTCTCTAAATCCCGCTTTCTGACCACCGCTCTAGCCCTGCTGGCCCTGGTCGGCTGCTCGCCGTCTGGTGACGGTCGCGCACCGGCCGGCGCTGCGCTGCTTGGCGAAACGGCACAGCCAGGCGCCTTTCTCGCCTACGAACACAGCGTCGGTATCCGCCTGCCGGTCGAGCAGGTCGAGCCGCGCCTGGCTGCCGTGCGTGAAGCGTGCAGCAGCCAGCGCTTCGGCCAGTGTGATCTGCTGGGCATCGAGCAGAGCCAGGGCGCTTACCAGGCCGCCAGCATTACCGTGCGCATCGTCCCAGCCGGCGTCGAGCCCATGGTCGGCTTTGCGGGCGACGGCGGTGAGTTGCAAAGTCGGCATACGCGCGCCGAAGACCTCGCCCAGGCGGTCAGCGATACCGAGCAGCAACGCCAGCGCCTGGAACGCCAGCGCAAGACGCTACTGCAGTACCAGGCCCGCACCGATCTGAGTGTCAGCGACATGCTCGCCATGGCCCGCGAGTTGGCCGATGTGGAAGTGCAACTGGCCGGCAACGCCCAGCAATCGGCGCAGCAACAACGGCGATTGACCACCAATCTGCTGACCCTGAGTTTCAGCACCGACGGCGAGCCGGTCGGGCGCCTGGCGCGTATCGGTGCTGCCGCCAGCGGCATGCTCGACAACGCCACCGAGGGCGCCACCGAAGCCATCCGCCTGCTCGGCTACGGCATTCCCTTCGTCATCATCCTGTTCCCGCTCGCCCTGCTGGTCCGCTGGCTGTGGCGCAAGGCCAGCCGCGTTCGCAAAGCCTGACCCGTCGCCGTGCCCTGTACCGGGCGCGGCGCATGCCGGATAATGGCCGGCTCACGCTTGCACCAGACCTGCTCCGCCGATGATCGACTTTCCCCACATCGCCTGTTCGTACCGTCATGGCTCGCGCCTATGCCGTCGAGCCTGGGTGCGCCCATGAGCAATGCGCAGCGGATCGCTGCCATCGACGCCCTGCTGCCACAAACGCAATGCGGCAAGTGCGGGCACCCCGGCTGCCTGCCCTACGCTGAAGGCATCGCTGCGGGTGAGGCGATCAACAAGTGCCCACCCGGCGGCATGGCGACCATTCATGCCCTCGCCGACCTGTTGCAGGTGCCCGAGCTGCCGCTGGCCTTGCCTGCCACGCCGGCCCAGGTGGCGGTGATTCGCGAGGCCGAGTGCATCGGCTGTACCAAATGCATCCAGGCCTGCCCGGTGGACGCCATCGTCGGCGCCGCCAAGCTGATGCACACGGTGATCGGCGACGAATGCACGGGCTGCGAGCTGTGCATCGCCCCCTGTCCGGTGGACTGCATCGACCTGATCACCCTGGCGCCAGCCGAAGCCGAGGTACAACGCGCCCATGCTGACCAGTTCCGCGCTCGTCACCAGCATCGCCAGGCCCGCCTGGCACGCAACGATGCCCGCCGTCGCGCGGCTCGCCCGGTACGCCCCGCACAGGTGGAAACGCCCGTCCAACAATCGGCCGCTACGCCCTCGCTGAAGCAGGCGAAGATCGATGCCGCCATGAGCCGCGCCCAGTGGCAGAAAGCCCAGAAGGCCTTTGGTGACTCGCCCAGTGATGAACAGCGCCAGCAACTCGCGGCCCTGCAACAGGCAGCCGAGCGCGATCAACAGCGCCTCGCCGAGCTGCAGGTGACGCCCGCACTGGACGCGCCAAGCCCAGGCGAGCAGGCGCTCAAGCAGGCCAAGATCGACCTGGCCGGCCACCGCATGGCCCTGAAGGCCGCCGAGCGCCGCGGCCTCGACGAACAGGCCCTGGCGCCATTGCGCAGCGCCTATGCCGCCGCCCAAGAGGCTCTGCACCTGGCTGAAGAACGCTGCGGCAAGCCCGCGCCTGACCCTGTGCTGGTCGACAAGGCTGGGCTCGGCGCACCGCTGCGTCAGCTGAAGACCGACCTGGCCTACGCTCGCGCCGAACTCAGCAAATTGCAGCGCAGTGAGCCGGCTGACAGCACCAAGATACGCGATGCCCAAGCGCGCCTGGCAGAGGCAGAACGCCGCCTGCAGGCGCACAACAGCGCCAGTTAGAGCGCCACGACAGACCTGATGCCCGACCATGAACGCCACCAAACGCCTTGAAATCTTCCGCCGCCTGCACGAAGACAACCCCGAGCCCAAGACCGAGCTGGCCTACAGCACGCCCTTCGAGCTGCTGGTGGCGGTAACGCTATCGGCTCAGGCTACCGACGTCAGCGTCAACAAGGCCACGGCCAAGCTGTTTCCGGTGGCCAATACGCCAGAGGCCATCTACGCCCTGGGTGTAGAAGGGCTGAGCGAATACATCAAGACCATCGGCCTGTACAACAGCAAGGCCAAGAACGTCATCGAGGCCTGCCGCATTCTTATCGAAAAACACGGCAGCCAGGTGCCGGACAATCGCGAGGACCTTGAAGCCCTGCCCGGCGTTGGTCGCAAGACCGCCAACGTGGTGCTCAACACCGCCTTTCGCCAACTGGCCATGGCCGTGGATACGCACATTTTCCGGGTCAGCAACCGCACCGGCATCGCCCCTGGCAAGAACGTCGTGGAGGTCGAGAAGAAGCTGCTCAAGTTCGTGCCCAGGGATTATCTGCTCGACGCCCACCACTGGCTGATCCTGCATGGCCGCTACGTGTGCCAGGCGCGCAAGCCGCGCTGTGGCAGCTGCCGTATCGAAGACCTGTGCGAATACAAGCAGAAGACGTCGGACGATTGATGCTTCATAGCTTTCTGATATGAGTTGATTGAAAAAATCTTTTTTACTCCCTTCACGTTTGCCCTTATAAGGTCGGCAAATGGCCCCTGTAGCCGGGAGTGAAGCGCATGAGCAACGGCAAAGAAGACCTGGAACTGGACGACGACTTCGTCAGCGACGAAACGGACAGCAGCGAAGCCCCGGTGGAAGTGGCGAAAACCAACCTCACTAAGCGACGCATCATCGACAATTTCCTCGAGGAGCGACGCCTGCACAAGCAGCTGGCCGAGTACGATTTCGATCTGTAAACCGGTCACCAGCGGCGAGACATGAAAAAATGCCCGTATCCATGGATACGGGCATTTTTCGTTGCGCGACTCGCACCGGACATTTACAGCCCGTCGAGAAAACGCTCCACATCCAGCGCCGCCATGCAACCGGCACCTGCCGAGGTGATGGCTTGGCGGTAAACGCTGTCGGCCACATCGCCAGCAGCGAACACACCCCGCATGGTGGTCGCCGTGGCATTGCCATCACGCCCACCATTGACCTGCAGATAACCGTCCTTGAGCGCCAGTTGCCCTTCGAACAACGCGGTATTGGGCGTATGGCCGATGGCCACGAACAGGCCATCCACGGCCAGATCGCGTGTACCGCCATCCTGCTCGCGAATGCGTACGCCGGTAACGCCCGAGTCGTCGCCCAGTACCTCGTCCACCTCGGCATTGAGCGCCAGCACGATACGCCCTTCGGCCACCCGCGCCTGCAGCTTGTTCTGCAGGATCTTCTCGGCGCGGAACGCGCCACGGCGGTGAATCAGGGTCACGCGGCTGGCGATGTTGGCCAGGTACAGCGCCTCTTCCACGGCGGTATTGCCGCCGCCGACCACCGCCACTTCACGGTTGCGGTAGAAGAAGCCGTCACAGGTGGCGCACGCCGAGACGCCCTTGCCCATGAAGGCAGTCTCACTCGGCAAGCCCAAATAGCGGGCACTGGCCCCGGTAGCGATGATCAGCGCATCGCAGGTGTAGGAAATACTGTCGCCTACCAGGGTGAAGGGACGCACGGCCAGGTCCACGGCCTGGATATGGTCGAAGACGATCTCCGTCTCGAAGCGCTCGGCGTGAGCCTGCATGCGCTGCATGAGCTCAGGGCCGGTCAGGCCATGGGCATCGCCAGGCCAGTTGTCGACCTCGGTGGTGGTGGTCAGTTGCCCGCCGGCCTGCAGGCCGGTGATCAGCAGCGGCTTGAGATTGGCCCGCGCGGCGTAGACCGCCGCGCTATAGCCAGCCGGCCCGGAACCGAGAATGATCACACGGGCGTGTCGGGTATTCGACATCAGAGACTCCTCACAGCGCAGTGCTGCAAAAAAAGCCGCCACCGGCCGCAAGCGGTCGGACATCGGCGGCTGAACAAGGGACGCGAGCAGACTAGACCGCGCGGCCCGTGCCATGGAAATGCGCTTTGCCAATCCCCGGGATAGCGGCGCGCTATCGCCCTGCCCGGCTTTCACCCACGCCACAAAATGGGTAAGGTCGCGCCACGATCACTTGTTGGAGACAACCCCGATGCGCGCTCCCGTGCTGTCCGGTCCGCAATACCTGGGCGAAGGCCTGAAGCTGGTCATGAGCCCCGGCCTGCGGCTGTTCGTGCTGTTGCCGCTGGCGATCAACCTGATCCTGTTCAGCCTGATGATCGGCTTTGCGGTGCAGCAGTTCAGCGGCTGGGTGGACACCTTCATGCCGTCGCTGCCGAGCTGGCTGAGCTTTCTGCAATACATCCTCTGGCCGCTGTTCGTGGTGCTGGTCATTCTCATGGTGTTCTTCACCTTCACCATGGTGGCCAATATCGTCGCGGCGCCCTTCAACGGCTTTCTCGCCGAGAAGGTCGAGGTGGTGGTGCGCGGCCAAGACAACTTTCCGCCGTTCAGCTGGGGCGAGCTGATCGCCATGGTGCCGCGCACCCTGGGCCGCGAGGGGCGCAAGCTGGCGTATTTCCTGCCACGGGCCCTGGGCCTCTTGATCCTGTCGTTCATTCCGGTGGTCAACCTGGTCGCGGCGCCGCTGTGGCTGCTGTTCGGCGTGTGGATGATGGCCATCCAGTACATCGACTACCCCGCCGACAACAACAAGGTCAGTTGGCAGGACATGCTCGCCTGGCTGCGCGAGAAGCGCTGGCAGTCCCTGGGCTTTGGCGGCATTACCTACGCCGCGCTGCTGGTGCCCTTCGTCAACATCCTGATGATGCCGGCTGCGGTGGCGGGCGCGACCCTCTTCTGGGTGCGCGAAGGCGGGGTGAGTTCGGGCACGGGCGCTGTCACGCAAACGCCACGCTGATGTCACAAACGCTACATGACAGCAGCACAGACTGCTGTCATGAGCACTTCCCCGCTATTCATCGCCCTGGTCAGCGAGACCTACAGCCCGGAAATCAACGGCGTGGCCAATACCCTTGGCCACCTGGTCAAGGGCCTGCGTGCCCGTGGCCATCGCCTGCAGTTGATCCGCCCCCGCCAGCACCACGAAGCCCCCGCCGCCAGTGACGACGACCTGCTGCTCACCCGCGGCTGGCCGCTGCCCGGTTACCGCGGCCTGCAGTGGGGCCAGTCGGCGCGCCACAAGCTGCTGCGCCTGTGGCAGCGTCACCGCCCGGATGTGCTGTACATCGCCACCGAAGGCCCACTGGGGCTGTCCGCCCTGCGCGCAGCACGGCGTCTGCAGATACCGGTGATCAGCGGCTTTCACACCAACTTCCAGCAGTACACCGGGCATTACGGCATCACCCTCTTGACCCGCCTGCTGACCAATTATCTGCGCTGGTTTCACAACGCCTCGCGCATGACCCTGGTGCCCAGCCTCAGCCAGCGCTGCGAGCTGCAACGTCGCGGCTTCGAGCGCCTGGAACTGCTCGCCCGCGGTGTGGATGCAGCGCTGTTCAACCCGGCCCGGCGCAGTGAAGAGCTGCGCCGCAGCTGGGGCCTGGGCGAGCAGGACATCGCGGTGCTGCATGTCGGCCGGCTGGCCGCCGAGAAGAACCTGGAGCTGCTGGTCACCACCTTCCAGGCCCTGCAGCGCCAATCTGCCGGCAAGCGCCTGCGGCTGGTGGTGGTTGGTGACGGGCCACTGCGTGAGGGCCTACACAAGCGGCTGCCGGATGCGCTGTTCTGCGGCATCCAGCGTGGCGAGGCGCTGGCGCAGCATTACGCCAGCGGCGACATCTTTCTGTTTCCCAGCCTCTCGGAAACCTTTGGCAACGTGCTGCTCGAAGCCATGGCCTCGGGGCTTGGCGTGGTCGCCTTCGATCAGGCCGCCGCCGCCCAGCATGTCGAGGATGGCCACAACGGCATGCTGGCCAGCGCCGATGATGAACGCACTTTTATCGACGCGGCCAGCTGGCTACTGGAGAACGGCGAGAACCTGCGTCGGGTGCGCCTCAACGCCCGGCAGCACGCGGCCAGACAAGGCTGGTCGAGCATCGTCGAACAGTTCGAACAGCACCTGCACACCGCACGGCTGGACAGCTGCGTGCCGAAGGCCGGCCGCAAGCCAACCCTGGCGATCGAGAGCAAACGCGCGAATTGAGATCGGGAAGATGACGGGCCGCAGACCGCGGCCCGAGAGTCAGGCCAGTGCCTTCTCGATGGCCTGGATCAGCGCCGGATCATCCGGCGCGGTGCGCGGCGAGAAACGCGCGAGCACACGGCCATCCTGGCCCACCAGAAACTTCTCGAAATTCCAGGTGATGTCGCCGGGAAACTCCGCGCCCTCACCGGCCAGCAGACGATACAGTGGATGACGACCGCTGCCGTTGACTTCCAGTTTGCTGCTCAGCGGAAAGGTCACGCCGTAGTTCAGGCTGCAGAACTGGGCGATGGCTGCCTCATCATCCGGCTCCTGCCCGGCGAACTGATTGCAGGGCACGCCCAGCACGCTGAAACCCTGGGCGGCATAGGTCTGCTGCAGGCGCTCGAGGCCGGCATATTGCGGCGTGAGGCCGCATTTTGAGGCGACATTGACCACCAGCACCACCTTGCCCTTGAGCGGAGCCAACGGCAGCTCCTGGCCGTCTAATGCGTGCAGTGTCAGGTCGTGGAAGGCGCTCATGATGGGTGCTCCGGGTAAAGCGAGGCAGTGAAGATAAAACGAAAAAGGCGCCTGAAAAGGCGCCTTTCCATGACTGCAGCTTAGCAGTCACTCATGACCATCTGCCAGCAGCGACCGATTCGCTGCCGACATACGGATCAGTGGTGATGACCACCTTCGCCATGGATGTGGCCATGGGCGATTTCTTCCTGGCTGGCGTCGCGCACGTTGACGACCTTGACCGCGAAATTCAGGCGCTGGCCGGCCAGCGGGTGGTTGCCGTCAACGATCACGTCATCGCCTTCCAGCTCGCGGATGGTGACGATCTGCATGCCGCCGTCCGGGCCGGAGGCGTGGAACTGCATGCCGACTTCCAGCTCGTCGACACCTTCGAACATCGAGCGGTTCAGGGTGGCAACCAGTTCGGCGCTGTATTCGCCGTAGGCTTCTTCGGGCTCGACGGCAACCTTGACTTCGTCACCGGCCTGCTTGCCGACCAGCGCCTTCTCGAGACCGACGATGATGTTGCCGGCACCGTGCAGGTAAACCAGCGGCGCGCCGCCAGCGGAACTATCGATCACCTCACCGGCATCGTTGGTCAGGGTATAGTCGATGGAAACGGCCTTGTTGGCGGCGATCTGCATGGGGCGAACCTTTTGCTCGAGGAAAATGAACGTGTAAGTGTAACCAACGGCGGTGGCGAAAGCGACCCAAGCCCAGACGGGCGGGCCGCATCCACGGTCGTCGTGGTCGGTTTTGAGCAAGATCATGACGGCTATTGGGTGGCTGTCCTATCCTGCGGCCATACTCAACACTTGCGCCATCAACCGCCCTGGCAAAATCGCGCCTGGGTGCTCGACGCCACGCAGCGTCAGGCGAGAATCGGCACGAACTTCACCTGTGGCTGGTGTGTCGCAACATCAGTTCCAATGCTTCTGGATGCTAAGGACTTCTGAATGCCCGCACGCAATATTCTGGTGATCAACTGCGGTAGCTCTTCCATCAAGTTCGCCCTGGTCGACCCCGATCAGCAGGCGTTCGCCATCAGCGGCCTGGCGGAGCGGCTCGGCAGCGCCGATGCGGTGCTGCACTGGCAACTGGGCGGCGTCAAACACAGCCAAGCCATTCCCGGCGATGACCATCGCGCCGCACTGGCCCACCTGTTGCAGCGCGTGCAGGAGGCCACTGGCGGCCAACTGCACGGCATTGGCCACCGGGTGGTACACGGCGGTGAACACTTCACCAGCGCCCAACGTCTTGACGACGCGGTGATCGCCGCGATCCGCGCCGTCGCGCTCCTGGCGCCGCTGCACAATCCGGCGGGCCTGCTGGGCATCGAGGCGGCCCTGGCGCTGTACCCCGAGCTGCCCCAGGTGGCGGTGTTCGACACGGCCTTCCACCAGAGCCTGCCCGAGCACGCCTTCCGCTACGCGGTGCCGGAGCAGCTGTACCGTGATCACGGCGTACGCCGCTATGGCTTCCACGGCACCAGCCACCGCTTCGTCAGTGCCCGCGCGGCCGAACTCACCGGTCTGCCGGCGAGCGACAGCGCCTGGCTGGTCGCCCACCTGGGCAATGGCTGCTCGACCTGTGCGGTGGTCAATGGTCAAAGCCGCGACACCAGCATGGGCCTGACGCCACTCGAAGGCCTGGTGATGGGCACGCGCAGCGGCGACGTCGACCCCAATCTGCACAGCCACCTCTCGCGCACCCTGGGCTGGAGCCTGGAGCAGATCGATCGCATGCTCAATCACGACAGCGGCCTGCTGGGCCTGTCGGGGCTTTCCAACGATATGCGCAGCCTCGAGCAGGCGCGTGAGGAAGGTCATGCCGGTGCCACCCTGGCCATCGAAGTATTCTGCTATCGCCTGGCCAAATCCCTGGCGGCCATGAGCTGCGCCCTGCCGCGCCTGGACGGCCTGATCTTCACCGGCGGCATCGGCGAGAACTCACCGCTGATCCGCAGCAAGACGGTGGCGCACCTGAGCCTGCTCGGCCTCAAGCTCGACGAAGCGGCCAACGCCCGCTGCCTGCGCGGCGTCAGCGGGCCGATCCACGCGGAGGACCATACACGAGTGCTGGTGGTGCCCACCAACGAGGAGCGCCAGATCGCCCTCGACACCCTGGCGCTGCTCGACTGAACCGGAGAACCCCATGCACACCTTTTTCATCTCGCCGACCGGTTTCGGCGTCGGCCTCACCTCAATCAGCCTGGGCCTGGTCGGGGCGCTCGAACGCGCCGGCCTCAAGGTCGGGTTCTTCAAACCCATCGCCCAGCCGCACCAGGGTGACGCTGGCCCCGAGCGCTCCAGCGAACTGGTAGCGCGCACCCACGGCCTGCACTCGCCCAAACCGCTGGCACTCGCCCATGTCGAACGACGCCTCGGCGACGGCGACCTGGACGAACTGCTGGAAGAAATCATCAGCCTCTACCAGGAGGCCGCCAAGGACAAGGACGTGGTGATCGTCGAAGGCATGGTGCCGACGCGCCAGGCCAGCTATGCAGCGCGGGTCAACTTCCACCTGGCCAAGAGCCTGGACGCCGACGTGATCCTCGTCTCGGCTCAGGAGCAGGAAAGTCTTGGCGAGCTGTGCGACCGCGTGGAAATCCAGGCCCAGCAGTTCGGCGGCCCGAAAGATCCCAAGGTGCTCGGGGTGATCCTCAACAAGATCCGCAGCGACGACGGCCTCGACGCCTTCACCGCGCGCCTGCGCGAACAGTCCTCGCTGCTGCGCCATCCGGAGTTTCGCCTGCTCGGCTGCATCCCCTGGCTCGACGAGCTGAACGCCCCGCGTACCCGCGATATCGCCGAGCTGCTCGGCGCGCGCATCCTCAATGCCGGCGACTACGAGCAGCGACGCATGATGAAGATCGTGCTGTGCGCCCGCGCCGTGGCCAACACCGTGCAGCTTCTCAAGCCCGGCACTCTGGTGGTCACGCCGGGTGACCGCGACGACATCATTCTAGCCGCCAGCCTGGCCGCCATGAACGGCATGCCCCTGGCCGGCCTGCTGCTGTGCAGCGACTTCGCCCCCGACCCGCGCATCATGGAGCTGTGCCGCGGCGCCCTGCAGAGCGGCCTGCCGGTGATGACGGTGAGCACCGGCTCCTACGACACGGCCACCAACCTCAATCGCCTGAACAAGGAAATCCCGGTCGACGACAAGGAGCGCGCCGAGAAGGTCGCCGACTTCGTCGCCAGCCACCTGGATCACGACTGGCTGGCCGCCCGCTGCGGCAACCCACGGGAGCTGCGCCTGTCGCCGCCGGCGTTCCGTTACCAGCTGGTTCAGCAGGCCAAGGCCGCCAACAAACGCATCGTTCTGCCCGAAGGCGCCGAGCCACGTACCGTGCAAGCCGCGGCGATCTGCCAGGCCCGCGGCATCGCCCGCTGCGTGCTGCTGGCCAAGCCCGAGGAGGTGCGCAGCGTGGCCCAGGCGCAAGGCATCGAACTGCCACCAGGCCTTGAAATTCTCGATCCGGACCTGATTCGCGAGCGCTACGTCGAGCCGATGGTCGAGCTGCGCAAGGGCAAGGGTCTCAACGCACCGATGGCCAGCGCTCAGCTCGAGGACACGGTGGTGCTGGGCACCATGATGCTGGCCCTGGATGAAGTCGACGGCCTGGTATCCGGCGCCGTGCACACCACCGCCAACACCATCCGCCCGGCGCTGCAGCTGATTAAGACCGCGCCGGGCTACAACCTGGTGTCGTCGGTGTTCTTCATGCTGCTGCCGGACCAGGTGCTGGTGTATGGCGACTGCGCCGTCAACCCGGACCCCAACGCCGAGCAACTGGCGGAAATCGCCCTGCAGAGCGCCAGCTCCGCCCAGGCATTCGGCATTCCGCCGCGGGTAGCCATGCTCAGCTATTCTACCGGTGATTCGGGCAGTGGCGAGGAGGTGGAAAAGGTTCGCGAGGCCACACGCCTGGCGCGCGAAGCCAACCCGGAGCTCCTGGTCGACGGCCCGCTGCAGTACGACGCCGCGGCCATCGAAAGCGTCGGCCGGCAAAAGGCGCCCAACAGCCCGGTGGCTGGTCGCGCCACGGTGTTCATCTTCCCGGATCTGAACACCGGCAACACCACCTACAAGGCGGTGCAGCGCAGCGCTGACTGCATCAGCGTCGGCCCCATGCTGCAGGGCCTGCGCAAGCCGGTGAACGACCTGTCGCGCGGCGCGCTGGTCGACGATATCGTCTTCACCATCGCCCTGACCGCCATTCAGGCCGCCAACATGCGCCACTGAATACGGCCCGATCCGAACGCGGGTGAAACACCCCGCATTCGGATCGGCTTGCAGTTCCCCCGCCAATCGTTACCCTGTGCGCCATTCACGCCCGCTCTGCTTGCGGGCGCCAACCTGCCTGAGGTTCGCACGCCCATGCTGCACTTTCTCCCTGCCCCCTTGCTTGGTCTCTTGGGCAGCCTTTCCCTGGCGCTGAACACGCTGTTCTGGTGCTGGCCGCTTTTCGCCGTAACCCTGCTGCGTATCCTGCTGCCCCTGCCGCTGGTGCGGCGCGCCTGTGACCGGCTGATGATCTTCATTCAGGAAGGCTGGATCGGCTGCAACCAGGCGTGGATGAACTTGCTGGGCAAGACCCGCTGGCATATCGAGGGCAACCAGAATTTCGATTACGAGCATTCGTACCTGGTGACCAGTAACCACCAGAGCTGGGTGGACATCCTGGTGCTGCAGTACCTGCTCAACCGACGTATCCGTCCGCTGAAGTTCTTTCTCAAGCAGGAGCTGATCTGGGTGCCGGTGATCGGCCTGTGCTGGTGGGCGCTGGGGTTTCCTTTCATGAAGCGTTATTCGAAGGAGTACCTGGCCAAACACCCGGAGAAGAAAGGCAAGGATCTGCAGACCACGCGCCGCACCTGCGCCAAGTTTCGTCACAACCCGGTGGGCATCTTCAACTTCGTCGAAGGCACCCGCTTCACCCCGGCCAAACATCAGGAACAGCAATCCCCCTACCGCTATCTGCTCAAGCCCAAGGCCGGCGGCCTGGCCTTCGTGCTCGACGCCATGGGCGAGCAGCTGCACGGCATGATCAACGTCACCCTGCATTATCCACAGGGCAGCCCCGGTTTCTGGACCCTGCTCAGCGGCCAGTTGGACCAGGTGGTTGTGGTCGTCGAGCAGCTGGAAATCCCCGCCCGCTTCATTGGCCGCACCTACGATCAGGACGAAACCTATCGCAAGGATTTCCAGCAGTGGGTCAATGCGCTATGGGAAACCAAAGACGCCCTGCTGGATGACCTTCGCCAGCAGCATTCCTAAAGTCAGTCCGCCCTTTCTTGAAAGCGTACCGGCCCCGTTTAGCAGGCCTTCAGCTGCGCCGCCGCACGGGCGATACCGATACTGAAGCTAAGCGCGACAGCTCTCGTTCCAAGGTCAGTTCGACTGACTTGCACCGAGCGGTGCAATCTGTCGAGCCTCACAGCCTAGCCAGCACGCACCAGGCAGGCGACAGAAATGAGACAGGCATTAGAACTCCCCGCCCATAGCGGGGGGTTCTAATGGGCAGTTGATCTACAGCGGCCGCAGGTTGATTTCCACGCGGCGGTTCTGTGCGCGTCCAGCTTCATTGGCGTTGCTGGCAATAGGCTGGTTCGGCCCGGCGCCGTAGGCCGAGATGCGCGAGGACGCCACGCCGTTGGCCGCCAGGTAGGACGCCACGCTCTGGGCACGGCGGGTGGAGAGGTTCTGGTTCAGTTCCGCCGAGCCGGTGCTGTCGGTATGGCCGACGATGTTCACACCGTTCTTGTTGAACTCCTTGAAGGTCAGCACCAGGGAATTCAACGTCGGGTAGAAGCTGCTGGAAATGTCCGCCGAATTGCTAGCGAAGGTGATATTGCCAGGCATGATCAGAGTCAGGTCATTGCCGTTACGCTGCACCTGCACGCCGGTACCCTGCAGCTGCTGGCGCAGCTTGGCTTCCTGGGTATCGACGTAGTAGCCGTAACCACCGCCTGCGGCACCACCCACGGCGGCACCGATCAGGGCGCCTTTCTTACGGTCCTTCTTGCTCGAAGTGGCGGCGCCGACGGCCGCACCGGCCAGCGCGCCCACACCACCGTAGATACCGGCTTTGCCCGCCTGGCTTTCACCCGTATAGGGGTTGACCGTACAGCCGGACAGAACAACGAGAACGGCCGTTGCGGCAATCAGGGAGCGGCACTTGAACATGGGTAATCCTTAGAGTCGTGTTACGGAATGGGGCAGTTTTATTCGCGGCTTCGAGCCAACGAACGCCGCCAAGTTCCCGACCAAGGCTAACAATCACCACGTAGAAAATCTGTAACCGCTTGTTTTTCAAGCCCGCACAAATGGATTTTCGCGCATCTCGTCACCCAATCGCGTGTCCGCGCCATGGCCGGTCACCACGGTGGCGTCCTCATCCAGGCGATACAGACGTTGCTTGATGGAGCGCTCGATGGTCGCATAGTCACCACCCCACAGATCGGTACGGCCTATGCCGCGGCGAAACAGCGTGTCGCCGGCAATCAACAGTTTGGCTTCGGGGAACCAGAAGCTCATGGAGCCCGGCGTGTGCCCCGGCGTATGCAGGGCCACACCGCAGCCGCAGGCCAGTGCCTCGTCATCGGCCAGCCATTGATCGGGCGCGGGTACGGGCGTGTAGGGAACACCGAACATCTGGCACTGCATCTCCAGGTTGTCCCAAAGGAACTGGTCATCCTTGTGCAGGTGCAGGGTGGCGCCGGTCTTTTCTTTCATCTGCCCCGAGGCCAGGAAATGATCAAGATGTGCGTGGGTATGGATGATGCTCACCACCTTGAGGCCGTGGGCCTCCAGCCGCGCCATGATCAGATCGGGATTGCCACCCGGGTCAACCACGATGGCCTTGCCGCTGACTGGATCGCCAATAATGGTGCAGTTGCACTGCAAAGGCCCGACAGGAAAGGTTTCGCGGATCAGGGCAGGTGAGGTGAGTTGCATAAGGGTTTCCTGTAACGCGGATGGCAGGCGATAGCCGATTGTAACCGTCGCGCGCTGGAACGGCAGGTCACCTATCGCCGTCAGCTACCTAGCACCCTAGCCTCGAAAGCCAGTCGAACAGGCAACAAAAAGCCGGCCCGAGGGCTGGCTTTCTGGTTTCAAGCAGCGATCAACGCACGCCGGACTGACGCAATGCTGCCGGAGTGTAGTCGCTCTCCTTGGCAGGATAATCGAACTCGTAGGCCTGCTTCTCCTCGTTCTTCAGGCCCAGGGCCAGATAGCGACCGGAGAGCAGATCGTGGATCACCTCGACGGCATACCACGGCACCTGCTTGTCGTAGTAGTACTGTGCGTGGGCTTCCGCCACGCGCCACAGAGTACCGCGACCGTCGTAGTGGTCGATGGCAGCGGCCTGCCAGGTATCCTCGTCGATGTAGAAGTCACGCTTGGCATAGATGTGGCGCTCGCCCTGCTTGAGGGTGGCGGTCACGTGCCAGACGCGGTGCAGCTCGTAGCGGGTCAGATCCGGGTTCAGGTGGCCTGGCTTGACGATGTCGGTGTACTTGAGCTTCGGCGAATCTAGGCGGTAGCTGTTGTAGGGAATGTAGATTTCCTTCTTGCCCAGCAACTGCCAGTCGTAACGATCAGGCGAGCCGTTGTACATATCCAGGTTATCGGAGGTACGCAGGCCATCGGCCGCAGTGCCCGGACCGTCGTAGGACACCTGAGGCGCACGACGCACGCGGCGCTGACCGGCGTTGTAGAGCCACGCCATGCGCGGTTCCTTCACCTGGTCGATGGTCTCGTGCACCAGCAACACGTTACCGGCCAGACGCGACGGTGCGGTTACCCGCTGTTTGAAGTAGAACAGGATGTTGCTCGGCTGACTGGTATCGACGCCTTTCATCATGCTGCGGAAGGCGAACTCTTCTTCCAGGCTGACCGGGCTGAACGAGCCATTGGCCTGCGGCGTCACCTGCACCACATGACGACGTACGCTGGCACCACGGTAGCGAGTGATGTGGTTCCAGATTGCCTCCAGGCCGTCCTTGGGAATCGGGAACGGGTTGGCGAACTTGAAGTTCTCCAGACCCTCGCCGCCCTGAATCAGCTTGGTATTGGTGGCATTCTCCTTGGTGGCCGCGATGATGCTGTCCGGCACGTTCGCCGTACGATGCGTGGTGTAGACCGGCATCCGATAGGTTTCCGGATAGCGCTTGAACATCGCGTACTGACCAGGCGTCAGCTTGTCTTTGTACTGCTCAACGTTCTGCGCGGTGATGGTGAACAGCGGCTTTTCGTTGGGGAACGGATCGGCCAGGAAGCCGGCCGAATCCACCGCACCAGCATTGACCGGTAGCCCGCCGGTCCAGGCCGGGATGCTGCCATCGGCATTGCCTGCCTTTTCCGCACCAACCGGCGTCAGGGTATTACCCAGCTTGGCCGCCTCATCCGCCGACACTGCAGCCATCACACCGGTGGCCAGCAGCGACAGGGCCAGAGCGCCAGTTTGCAACAGCCTTTTTGTTGTTTTCATAAATGCGTTTTCCTATGAATACGGGCGCTTAGAAGTTCATACCGAAGCTGAGAGCCAGGAAGTCACGATCGACAAGGGTGTTGTATTTGCCGCCGAAGAAGTCGGTGTAGGCGAGGCTGGCGGTGTAGGTGTTCTGATACTCAGCATCCAGACCCAGACTCACAGCTTTTGCACCTTCAGTGAACAAGCCATTGGGGCCATAACCATTCACATCATGAGACCAGGCGACGTTGGGTTTAAGGTTCACGCCTGCAAATACATCTGGGTACTCCCAAATCGCACGTGCGCGATACCCCCACGAAGTAGAAGTAACGAAACCTTCGTTGTTACAGTGTTTGGAAAGGTTTTGGGTTGCCCCGGTATTACCGACAGCGCCACCAATTGTCGCAGCGTTAAGCCCCTGGCAAGTGCCATTAGGTAGTGCGCCTGGTCCAAAAACAGGATCACGGCCATAACGCGCCTTACTTTGTGATTCCAGTCCCCCCACATGAACGACACCAACCTCACCTACCAGCGTAAGCCGACTAGCGCCCATCACCTGATCGAAGAAATGAGTCAGAGTGGTCTGAAACTGAGTGATTTCCTTGCGATTGTACCCATGCAAGTCACTACCAACAGTAGGAGTTAAAACAGACGCATTGGTATAGGCGCCACCCAGCGGTCGAACAGCGGCAAATAGAATATCGGTTGTATTCAGTTGTACAGGCGCATTGGGGCGATAGCTCAACTCACCGCTCCAAGCTGTGCCGGTAGGGAGCGTTGTCGAAAAACTCAAGCCATAAAGCCGTATGTCTTCGGGATACTCGATAAAGTAATTTGAGTTGGCTGCAACCAGCAGTGCCTTACCTGCCGCAGGCACTGCAGCAGCAGCTGGGGAATTAAGAGCGTTCATAACGCCTTGGGAGGGCCCGGTACCGCTGAACACAGGTGCCCGGCTATGATAATTCATGAAGTACGCGCCGAACTCTGTATCCAGCGGCTCGAAAAGGTACCGAAAGGCCACCCCCCACTGGCCATCGTCACGTGCGTCACGATCGCGGCTACGACGAACTAGATTACCTTCAGCATTACCGGTAATAGGGTTAATTACAGTGCCTGCCGGCACTCCGGCGCCAGCCAGAAGACCAGCACGAGCAGCTGCCCGCAACGGAGCAGTCGCGGTATTCAATGCTGAAACTTGCGCACTGTTATTTGTTAACAGGCGCAAATTATCGTTACAGCCATCTGCAACTACGTCGAACTGGGAAAAAAACGTTCCGCAGTTATCAACGACGGTCTGATCCCATTCCAGTTGGTAAAACGCCTCGGCAGACAAATTATTCGTCAGGCTCTGCGACACGTAGAACATATTGACAGGAATCAGGCCTTCCTTGACTTCGGCGCCCGGACGGCGGAACGCAGCGACATCAATCGGGTTGATCGAGTTGATGCTATTCAGAATGAACGTACTTTCGCCCCAGCTGACAACCTGCTTACCCAGACGAACAGAACCTGGCTGATCACCAATGGAATAGTTGTGATAAACGAATGCATCAAGCAATTCAGCGCCTGACGACTTGGCGCCCTCCTTGCGGCCAGAGTCACTGATTTCCTTGAACTCACGCCCTTCATCTTTCAGTTCGAAGTCATACCAGTATTTGCCACGGACAAAAATCCCGGTGTCTTTGTAGCGTAACTCGAGATCGTGAATGCCCTTAAAGATCTTCGAGAACGTCTCGCCGCGCTTGAAGTTCTGGCGACCGTCGTCAGAGGTCTGGGACAAACCGCGCCCACCGTTGTTGACGCCAATCAGGTCCTTGTCCGCCGACTGCGTCGACCAACTAGCCCCCACCGACAACGACGAGTCGAACTGACCTTCGATTTCCCCGATATTGAAGTTCACCGCGAATGCCGGGCTGGCAAGAGTTGATGCGAGGCTGACGGCCAGCGGCAGTTTTGCCAGACGCCAGAACGGCCTTGTTGTGTTGGTCATCGACGCTACTCCATTTGTTTTTGTTATGGCTGATTGACTAAATCCAGCGAGCCTTCCCACGAGTGGCTTGCAGTGCCCGAGACACTCTGGCTCGCCGGTTTAGAGGGATCAGTCCCATCCGTGACAAGCCAAGGATGGTCCGAATCCAGCAATTAGCAAGCCAAACGTTTGTTTGACTGACCAGTCACTTTTTTGGCGTTGAAATTCGTGCCTTACAGGGACGATAAAAACTCGCTTCCGGCCTCCTGCCACTGCGCCAGATCAACGCGGATACGCTTTTTGTCCAGCTTGCCCACACTGGTCTTGGGAATTTCGGTAACAAGGGCTATCTGTGAGGGAATGGCCCACTTGTTGATGACGCCCCGCTCGACGAATGGCTTGAGATGCTCCTTGAGCAGGCCTGCGTTCAGCGACTGGCCTTCCTTCGCGACAATCAGGGCGAACGGACGCTCGCCCCACTGCGAGTCGACCACGCCCACGACAGCCACTTCCTTGACCGCAGGCTGACGGCTGATCAGGTCTTCCAGCTCCAGCGAGGAAATCCATTCGCCGCCAGTCTTGATCACATCCTTGAGGCGGTCGCGAATGTCGATAACGCCCATTTCGTCCAGGGTTGCCACGTCGCCGGTGTGCAACCAGCCGTGGGTCCACAACTCCTGTCCCTTCTCCGGCTCGCGGAAGTAACCCTGAGTCAGCCAGGGTGCGCGCAGTACCAGCTCGCCCTGGGTCTCACCATCAGCAGGAAGGCGATTGCCCTCGCTGTCCATGATCGCCGCCTCGACCAGCGGCACGGGAACTCCAGCCTTGATGCGATAGGTCGTAGATTGCTCCTCGCCCACCGCGAGCAATTCTTCGTTGAGGTAGCCACATGAAATCAACGGGCAGGTCTCGGACATCCCATAAGCGGCCGTCAGCTGGATGCCGCAGGCCTTGGCGGCTTCGTACAGCGCGCGATTAAGCGCGCTGCCGCCGATGATCACTTTCATGCCCTTGAAGTCATGGCCTTGAGCGCCAGGCGCCGCCAGTACCATCTGCAGGATGGTCGGTACGCAATGAGAGAAGGTCACCTGCTCTTGCTTGATCAATTTGCAGAGCATCTCCGGCTCGTAACGCCCCGGATAGACCTGTTTCACACCCAGCATCGTCGCCACGTAGGGCGCACCCCAGGCATGTACGTGGAACATGGGTGTAATGGGCATGTACACATCGTCGCTGCCCATCAGGCGGATGCTGTCCAGGCTGCCCAGGGTGGTGGCCATCGACAGGGTATGCAGCACCAGCTGGCGATGGGTGAAGTACACGCCCTTCGGGTTGCCGGTGGTGCCGGTGGTGTAGAACGTGGTGGCGACGGAGTTCTCGTCGAAATCGGCGAATGCGTAGCTAGGCTCGGCTGCCGCCAACAGGCTCTCGTATTCACCGACCGAACCGGGAAGCTCGACGGCGGCGGCGTTGTCGGTCAGCAGCATGGTGCCGATCACCGTGGTGAGCTGCCCGACGATGCCTTGGTACAACGCCGCGAAATCGCTGTTGACCAGCACGAAGCGGTCCTCGGCGTGATTCATGGTGTAGAGAATCTGCTCGGGCGACAGGCGAATGTTGATGGTGTGCAACACCGCCCCCAGCATCGGTACCGCGAACATGCATTCCAGATAGCGGTGGCTGTCCCAGTCCATCACCGCCACGGTATCACCGGCCTTTACGCCAGCCTCGGTAAGCACATTGGCGAGGCGTGCCACCCGCTCATTGAAGGTCGCGTAGTTGTAACGCAAGGTGTCGCGATAGACGATTTCCCGATTTTTTTCGTAGCGGCTGCCGGAAAGCAGCAGGCTCTTGATCAACAGCGGGTATGGGTGGGCATTTGCGGCGGGGGGAATGATGCGGGTCTGCAACATGGGCTC
This sequence comes from Pseudomonas sp. AG1028, assembly GCF_007993955.1. Lineage (NCBI taxonomy): Bacteria > Pseudomonadati > Pseudomonadota > Gammaproteobacteria > Pseudomonadales > Pseudomonadaceae > Pseudomonas > Pseudomonas sp. AG1028. The sequence continues at coordinate 516,470 of NZ_VIVP01000001.1, read as the reverse complement.
ACCTGTTCTGGACTATTGTTGAAAGCGTCGAAATTGAAGCGAAACCTGATCGTTAACGGGCATTGCCTAAAAGTAGCCTGCGCCAGCGCCTGCTCAATCAGCCGAAAGGAGGATTGTGGCCCAAGCTGAGCACAAGCCGGTTTCGCCCCTTCACTGCGAATTGAGGTGGATTCATGTCGGATATTGTTATCGTCAGCGGCGCTCGCACGCCGATGGGTGGTTTTCAGGGTAGCCTGTCTTCGCTAAGCGCAACGGATCTTGGTGCCGCGGCGATTCGCGCCGCCATCGCTCGGGCGGGCGTAGCAGCAAGCGACGTACAGGAAGTGATCATGGGCTGCGTGCTGCCCGCCGGCCTCAAGCAGGGCCCGGCGCGTCAGGCATCGCTGGCCGCCGGCCTGCCGAGCGCCACCGGTTGCACCACCATTAACAAGCTCTGCGGCTCGGGCATGAAGGCGGTGATGCTCGCCCACGACCTGATCAAGGCCGGCAGCGCCGAGGTGATGATCGCTGGCGGAATGGAGAGCATGTCCAACGCGCCCTATCTGCTGCCCAAGGCACGCGGCGGCCTGCGTATGGGCCATGGCGAAGTGAAGGATCACATGTTCTTCGATGGCCTGGAGGATGCCCGCACTGGGCGCCTTATGGGCTCCTTCGCCCAGGAAACCGCGGACCGCTACGGCATCACCCGCGAAGCGATGGACGCCTACGCCATCGAATCGCTGCGACGCGCGCAGCAGGCTATGCAGTCCGGTGCACTGGTCGATGAGATCGTGCCGGTGACGGTGGCGAGCCGTAAGGGCGATATCGAAGTGAGCGAAGACGAACAGCCGCTGAACGCCAGGATAGACAAGATCACCAGCTTGAAACCGGCCTTCAGCAAGGACGGCAGCATCACTGCCGCCAATGCCAGTTCGATTTCCGATGGGGCCAGCGCGCTGCTGCTGATGAGCGCCGAGCAGGCCCAGGCCCGCGGCCTGAAACCGCTGGCACGCATCGTTGCCCACGCCACCCAGAGTCAGGACCCCAGCGAATTCACCATCGCGCCCATCGGCGCTATCAGCAAGGTGCAGCACAAGGCCGGCTGGCAGAAGAACGAGGTGGATCTATTTGAAATCAACGAGGCCTTCGCCATGGTCACCATGTTGGCCATGCAGGAGCATGACCTCGCTCACGCCAAGGTGAATATCTACGGTGGCGCCTGCGCGCAGGGGCATCCGGTCGGCTCGACCGGCTCGCGGATCATCGTCACGCTGATCAACGCCCTGCGCCAGACCGGCGGCAAGCGCGGCATCGCCTCGCTGTGCATCGGCGGCGGCGAAGCAACAGCGGTCGCGGTTGAGGTGTTGTAAGAGACCAGTCAGGGGCGCGCTCGCGCCCCTTATTTCAGCTCGGTAAACGCCAGCTTGATCCCCAGACCAACCAGTACCGCGCCCATCAGACGATCGAACCAGTGGCCCAAGCGCGCGAAGCCGTCGCGCACACGCTGCTGGCTGAACAGCATTGCCACCAGGCAGAACCACAAGGCCGTCGCCACGGCCAGATAAACGCCGTAGCCGCCCTGCACGAGCAACGGGGTGTGGGGGTTGATCACCACGGTAAACAACGACAGGAAGAACAGCGTCGCTTTGGGGTTAAGGCCGTTGGTCACGAAGCCGGTAACGAAGCCGCCGCGTGGCGTTCTCGCTGGAGCGGCGGCTTGTTCCTGAACCGCGCCGGGCGCTGCCGGCTGCGCCCGCAGTGCCTTGAAGCCGATATACAGCAGGTAGGCGGCGGCCAGCCACTTCAGCGCGTTGAACAGCACGATCGACTGGGACACGATCAGGCCGATGCCCAGTAGCGAATAGGCTACGTGCACAAAAATTCCGGTGCCCACGCCCAGCGCACAGAACACACCGGCACGGCGCCCATGGGCCACGCTCTCACGCACCACGATGGCGAAGTCCGGTCCCGGGCTGGCCACGGCCAGCAGATGGATGAGGGCAACGGTAAAGAATTCCATCCAGTACACGGCGACTCCAGGATTGGCTAGTGGGTCCAAGGGCGCACTCTGCGGCAGAGCACTTCTGATAGGCTGCACTTTACTTCCCGACAGGACAGCCAGAAAGGTACAGCTGATGAGTAAAACAGGCCGCGCAGTGTTTCTCGATTATCGCTCCCTCGACCTCGGCGATCTGGACATGGCGCCGCTGCGCGAGCCCTTCGCCGAGCTGGTACTGCACGACCAAAGCAGCCCGGTGCAGATCATCGAGCGTCTGCAGGGCGCCCGCGTAGCGATCAGCAACAAGGCGGTGATCGATGCGGACGTGTTGGCAGGCTGCCCCGAGCTCGAACTGATCCTCGTTGCTGCCACCGGCACCAATAACATCGACCTCGCCGCCGCCCGGGCGCATGGCGTCACCGTGTGCAACTGCCAGGGTTACGGCACACCTTCGGTGGCCCAGCACACCCTGACACTCCTGCTCGCCCTGGCCACAAGTCTGCAAGACTATCAGCGTGATGTTCGCGCTGGCCGTTGGCAGCAGTCGCCCATGTTCTGCCTGCTCGACCACCCCATCGTCGAGCTCGAAGGCAAGACGCTGGGGCTGCTCGGTCATGGCGAGCTGGGCGGCGCAGTAGCCAGATTGGCCGAAGCGTTCGGCATGCGCGTGCTCTATGGCCAACTGCCGGGGCGCCCGCCCCGCGCTGATCGGCTCGCGCTGGACGAGTTGCTCACCCAGGCCGATGCCCTGACCCTGCACTGCCCGCTCACCGAACAGACCCGCAACCTGATTGGAGCCCGCGAGCTCGATCTGCTCAAGCCAGGCGCCTTCGTGATCAACACCGCCCGCGGCGGCCTGATCGACGAACAGGCTCTGGCCGACGCCCTACGAGCGGGAAAGCTGGGCGGTGCAGCCACCGACGTGCTGACCCAGGAACCACCCAGAGAAGGCAATCCATTGCTGGCCGACGACATTCCGCGACTGATAATCACCCCGCACAGCGCCTGGGGCGCTCGCGAGGCGCGCCAGCGGATCGTCGGCCAACTGGCGGAAAACGCCGCGGGATTTTTCGCAGGCCATGCCAAACGCCAAGTCAACTGATCCTTTGGTACCTCGGGCTTGCAGCTTAAGGTCCACGCCCCTACCCTTCGCGCTTTTGCCGGGGTATAGCTGATGGATCCGCGAAGTGAAGTGCTGCTGCGCCAGGCCGAACTATTCGCTGGCCCCGCCTTGCTCGCGGGCTTGCCGGCCGATGATCTGCTCGGGCAGCTACCACAGGCTGCAGGCTGGAGCTGGCATGCAGGCGATCACGCCCGACTGGAAGGGCGTTTTGCCGGGCGTAGCGCCTTTGGCGTCATGCCGCCGGCGGCCGCCTGCGAGACGGCCGTGCTGTTCCTGCCTAAGTCCCGCGAATTGACGGCCTATCTGCTCGACGCCCTGGCCTCCCGCCTGCCCGGCAAACCGCTGTATCTGGTGGGCGAGAAGCGCGCCGGCGTCGAACGTGCCGCCAAGCAGATGGCCGCCTACGGCAAGCCGCGCAAGCTCGACAGCGCACGCCACTGCCAGCTGTGGGAGGTGCGGGTTGATCTGGCTCCGGCCGAACCCGACCTGAACGCACTGGCTCAGCGCTACAGCCTGCCGCTGGCTGACGGCCCCCTCGAGATAGTCACCCTGCCCGGTGTATTCAGCCACGGCCGCCTGGATATCGGCAGCGCACTGCTGCTCGAATACCTGGATCAATTGCCAGATGGCCATCTGCTCGACTTCGGCTGCGGCGCAGGCGTGCTCGGTGCAGTGCTCAAGCGCCGCTATCCGCAAAGCCAAGTCACGATGCTGGACGTCGACGCCTTCGCCGTCGCCAGCAGCCGCCTGACCCTGGCCGCCAACGGGCTGCAGACCGAGGTGATCAGCGGCGATGGTATTGCCGCCGCGCCCTTCGAACTGAGCGCAATTCTGAGCAACCCGCCCTTCCATCAGGGCGTACATACTCATTACCAGGCCAGCGAAGACCTGATGCGCCAGGCCTCGCAGCATCTGCGCAAGGGCGGCCAGATCCGCCTGGTGGCCAACCGTTTTCTCAAGTACCCGCCGCTGATCGAACAGCATATCGGCCCCTGCCAGACCCTGGCCGATGCCGATGGCTTTCGTATCTACCAGGCGACCCGCCCGTAACGCAGGTCGCCTGCGGCAGAGCGGCGCAGGCCTTGCCCAACGTGAGGCGTTTGGGCAGAATGCGCGCGTCCTAGGGGAGTAGTCTCCCGCGAGCACCAGCTCGCCCGGCATGCATCAACATACTTGGTCCACAGACCATGGTGCGTGCGACCCAAGATCCGCCGAGATGGATCTGCGCCGTTCGGCTCGAACGCCGCACAGGGTTTGACAAGACCTATGACACGAACACCTTACCCGGGGCGGGGAGGTCGTCCGTGTCATAGCCGTGTCTACCCGCCCCTTTAGGAAGCCTGATGCTGGAATCCCTGTTCGTTCCCACTCTGATCGTTGCCCTGGCGGAAATCGGCGACAAGACGCAACTGCTCGCCCTGTTGCTGGCCGCACGCTTTCGCAGGCCCTGGCCAATCATCTGGGGCATGGTCGCCGCCACCCTTGCCAATCACCTGGCCGCCGGCGCGGTAGGCAACTGGGTCGCAGGTCTGCTCTCGCCCGCGCTGCTGAGCTGGATTCTGGCGGCGTCCTTTATCGCCGTGGCACTGTGGACACTGATCCCCGACAAGCTCGACGATGACGAAAGCTCCAGCCTCAAACGCTATGGGCCGTTCCTGACCACCCTGGTGGCCTTCTTCCTGGCGGAGATGGGTGACAAGACCCAGGTGGCGACAGTGATGCTCGCCGCCCAGTACCCACACTTCATCATGGTGGTGCTGGGGACTACGCTGGGCATGCTGATCGCCAACGTACCGGTGGTGCTGGCCGGCAACTTTGCGGCCGACCGCCTGCCGCTCACTCTGATTCGCCGGCTTGCCGCCCTCGCCTTCGCCGTACTGGCGATCTATGCGGCGTACCAGGCCATGCTGTTGAGTGGCTTTTTAAACGGCTGAACTCCCAGGGACAAAACCAACGCCGGCACAAGGTTTTGGCCTTGAAGCTGAGCCGCCACCAAGCAGACGGTGGCGGCTTTTCACATCGTGATCAGCCTTTCTTGGCCTGCTGATACAGTGGCATGACTTTCGGGATAGCCGCCTGCAGCGAGGCGATACGGCTCGACGAGGATGGGTGCGTGCTCATGAACTCTGGCGGCGCACCTTCGCTGGCCTTGGCCATCTTTTGCCACAGGCTGACCGCCGCATTGGGGTTGTAGCCTGCACGTGCAGCGAGTTCGAGGCCGATCAGGTCGGCTTCGTTCTCGTTGCCGCGGCTATTGGGTAGCGTCATGCCGTAATTCACTGCAGCATCGGCCAGTGCCATCTGGTCCGAGCTGACGCCCAGTAGCGCGGCAGCGCCCTGCTTCGCCAAGTTCACGCCATAGGCCTTGGACATCGCTTCGCGGCCGTGCTCACGCAGGGCATGGGCGATCTCATGGCCCATGACCGCGGCGATTTCGTCATCGGTAAGATTCAGCTTGTCGATGATGCCGGTGTAGAAAATGATCTTGCCGCCTGGGCCGCAGTTGGCGTTCAGCTCAGGGCTCTTGATCAGGTTGACCTCCCATTGCCACTGGGCCGCATCCGGACGGAACAGCGGCGCCTGCTTGATCAGGCGGTCGGCCACACGCTGCAAGCGCTTGGCCTCGGCACTGTTCTTGTCCAGCGCGCCCTGGCTGGAGGCTTCCTTCAACGTTTGCTGATAGGACTGGGCATACATCTGGTTGACCTCATCGGTCGACAGCGCACTGAACATGTACTGCTTGCGCTCGACGCCGACCGAGCCACCGCTGGTGGTATTGACGGCTTGGCATCCTGCCAGCAGCAGAGCCGCGGTCAGCGTGGTGATGGACAACGACGGTTTCATGCTGGATCTCCCTGGTAACTAAGAAAGGTATGCTAGGGGCTGCCCGTATTTCAGTGCAAGCAAAGCCTCAGGCAGGCGTCAGGCACTCCGGCCCGTCGAGCTTCGGGTCATTGACCAGATTGCTCAACACGCGTTCGCGCAGCGCTATCGGCTTGGCGACGAGCAGCGCCTGCAATTCCTCAGGCGGCGTATCGGCGGCCAACCAGCGCTGCCGTTGCTCGGTATCGAGAATCAAGGGGCGACGCAGCGTCGCGGCCGCCTGGGTGATCATGGCCGTACTCAGGTACACGTGCCCTTCCACTGGATAGGCCTGCCATACCGCTGCGAAATACAGCAGCGAATCCTCGCCGCTCAGCCAGTACGGGCGCTTGCGCGCCGCGCCGCGCCATTCATAGAAACCGTTGGCAGGAATCAGGCCGCGGCGCAGACGAAACGCCTCGCGAAACATCGGCTGCTCGCTCAGGGTTTCGGCACGGGCGTGGGATGGCGTCTTCGACAGATCCTTGAGCCAGGCGGGCGTCAGCCCCCAGCGCGCACGAACCAAGGCGGGCTGCTCATGTGCGCTGCGCAGCAGCAACACCTGGGAGCCAGGTGCCAGGTTCCAGTGCGGTAGCTGGTCAGCGGGAAAACCAGGCTGCGCCGCGAAGGCGGGCGTCCAGCGAAACAGCGCGAAGCGTCCACTCATGAAGGGCTCATCGGGATGGGTGGCGCAAGCTGTTCAACACAGCAATACGCCCTGAACAGAGTCCGGCTCGTCACCGGGTAGCGGTTGCGCGCCATTGTACTCGCCGATCAACCAGCGGGCGCGCTCGGCGTCGACGTCCTCGACCAGCATGCCAAGCAGCCCGCAGGCCGGCAGTTCGCCCACGGCGCCAGACAGATGGGCGCCGACCAGATGTGCCCGGATGCCTTCGCTGGCCAGCATGGCCTTGAGCAACTCGCCCTCCATCAAGTCCTGCGGCTCGTAAACGCGCTTCATCAATCGTTCTCCCCGCGCACATCCAGATGCCAGCTCTGCCCATCGGTTTCGAGCAGAAAGACGATGGGCCTGCAGCATACCGGGCAGTCCTCGATGTATTGCTGATCGCCCGCTGACAAATCCAGCACAGCCTCGACCGGTTCACCGCAATAGGGGCACTGGTAATCCTGGGTTTCCAACATGGGGCGCCTCCGGGTGACTTGCAGGGTATAATGCTCGACCACTTGCCGCTCCCGGGTTGCCGTCACGCTGTCATCAGGCGTTATCACGGCACGGGGCGCAGCGCTTTCAACTCTTCAATCGCAGCGATAATCACAAGAGATCATGATGGGCGAATTCGACAGCATCCGACCCTACGCCGACGCGGAAATTCCAGCGGTTCTGGCGCGCCTGTTGGCCGACGATGCGTTTCTCGACATCCTTACCCAGTTTCGTTTTCCGCGCCTGGCCGGCCCGTTTGGCTGGGCGCTCAAACCTTTTATAGCTCATCGGCTGCGTTCGCAGTTCCGCCATATCGATTCGGTTCGCGCGCTGCAGGAATCTATCGAGCCGTATATCGACCGCACCGTCGAGCACGCCACCGATGGCGTGACCTACTCGGGCGTGGAAACGCTGAAGGCCGGCAGCCCCTACCTGTTCCTGGCCAACCACCGCGACATCGTCATGGACCCGGCCTTCGTCAATTACGCCGTGTATCACGCCGGCCTACAGACGCCGCGCATCGCCATCGGCGACAATTTACTGCAGAGGCCTTTCGTCAGCGACCTGATGCGCCTGAACAAGAGCTTCATCGTGCACCGCTCGATCACCGGGCGTCGCGAAAAACTCGCGGCCTACCAGCTGCTGTCGGCCTACATCAGCCACTCGATCGGGCAGGATGGCGAATCGATCTGGATCGCCCAGGCAGAAGGCCGCGCCAAGGACGGTGATGACCGCACCGATTCGGCAATCCTCAAGATGTTTCACATGAGCCGCAAGGACGAGCCGTTCGCCGACGTCATCGCCAGCCTCAAACTGACCCCGGTGTCGATCAGCTACGAATACGATCCCTGTGACCAGGCCAAGGCGCGCGAGCTGTACACCCGCGCTACTACCGGCAGCTACACCAAGCAGCCGGGCGAGGATGACAAGAGCATCGGCCTTGGCATCACTGGCTACAAGGGCCGCGTGCATGTGCATTTCGGCGACCCGATCACCAGCGGCTTCGAGGATGCCAAGCAGCTGGCAGCGCTGACCGATGCGCAGATCCTCACCGGCTACCGGCTGTTCCCGGTGCACTACCTGGCCTACGCCATGTGGAGCGAGCGCGATCCGCAGCTTGAAGTGCCGGCAGCCGAATCGCTGTTCGGCGCAGACGAGCTGGCCGCCGCCAAGGAACAGTGGCAACAGCGCCTGAGCCGCTGCCCGAGCGAACAACAGCCTTACCTGATCCTGCAGTACGCGATGCCGGTGCGTAACCAATATCGCGTCAAGGCTGGTCTGCCGCTCTGATTCAGTTGCCCCGAAAAACGAAAAAGCCCCGACGAGTCGGGGCTTTTTTGCATCTGCCGGCAGTTACTGACCGTTGAGGATCTGCCCCAGGGTCGGATCCTTGAATGCACGGGTGAGCGCGTCGCTCAGCACATCACTGACCAGCTTGGTGTTGGTTTCCTGGTTCGGCGCCATGCCGAAACGCTGGTTCAACGAAGCGCCGTAGCGGCCGCTGTAACGACGATTGCTGTTCTGCACATCAGCTCGGAAGCTGGCGGTCATGTCGGCCTCAGTCACGTACATGCCTTCCTTGGGCGACTGATATTTCAGCTCGGCCAGGGTCAGGGTCAGCTGCGGTGCGTTATAAGCGTTTGGCGTCGGGGTGAAACCCAGCAAACGCACAGCAGCTTCGGCCTGCGCCTGCAGCTTGGGCAGAATGTCCTGGCCGGAAACGCTGATCGCGCTGGTTTCAGGGTACAGACCGCCTCGGGTGCCCAGCACCGGAGAAGGACGTCCATCGACCACCCGCACCACCACAGGCTGGCCCTGGCCTACCGCGTTGAGCGGCCCGGTCAGTTTGGGCTGCGGGCTGAGTTGCTGCGGGCTGTGGGCACAACCAACAAGAGCCAGACTGAAAACGGCAACCAGACCAAACAACAGGCGTTTCATACTCGGTTCTCCATGAGGGGCGCTAAAGGCTGGCGAAGTATAACGAATCGACCTGTAAACGGTCAGCGCGGTTCCGCGTCACCTGCTCGTCACATGCTGGCGGTATAAGACTTTGGTCGCTTTGCATGAACGGAGCTTGTTTGATGCGTGCATTCCTCAAGAAAGTCGCCAGCGCCCCTAGCCCGCGCATTTTTGCCTGTCTGGACGAGCACGGCATTTGCCGGGCCTTTCGCCAGAGCGCCCAGCCGCCGGGCCCTGCAGGCTGGCATGAGGTCAACGAGCAACGTCTGAGCTGGCTTGGCGCGCCCTTACCTAAAAGCGCATTTACCCGCCACTGAGCGCTCATAGGGGCGTTTTCCTACCCTGATGCGTGTGCAATAAAAGTCACACGCAGCTGATCACTTCCCCCGCTTTCGCCTTATAATCGCGCCCCGATTATAAGGACGCCTCCTGATCGGCATCGCCGTACCGCTGATGCACTCATGCCATCGGCAACGCCACAGAGAGTCGCCCACTTCGTGCTGCTCGATATCGAAGGCCATCACCCGCTGCAGAAGCTGCGTTTTCGCGGAACATCTGCCGGCTGAGACGGCCCAACAGGCACATGAACTTTTGAGGTTCGCGTTCCAAAAGAACGTGAAAAAACGGTTTCAATAACTTCACAAGAGTGTGGCGAACATATGAATCAGCTTGCGGCAGGACAAGGCGACCTCCTTCCGTCATCCCATTCCTCATTACAGCTCTGCAACCGCTGCTGACAGGCGCCTTTGACGCCCAGGCCGACGGCCTATGACTGGACGCTGATTTTTTGGAGATGTGGTAATGGCGCAGAACGATTACGAAGCTGTAGATGTAGTGCTGGTCGGTGCCGGCATCATGAGCGCAACGCTGGCCGTGCTGCTCAAGGAGCTCGACCCTGGCATCAAACTGGAAGTCGTCGAGGCAATGAGCGCCGGCGCGGCAGAAAGCTCCAACCCGTGGAACAACGCGGGCACCGGGCATGCCGGTTTGTGCGAACTCAACTACACCCCCGAGTCCGCCGACGGTTCCATCGACATCAAGAAAGCCGTGAGCATCAATGCTCAGTTCGAGGAGTCCAAGCAGTTCTGGGCCCACCTGGTCAAGAAAGGCACCTTTGGCTCGCCCAAGTCCTTTATCAACCCGGTACCGCACCTGAGCTTCGTCCGTGGCCAGAAAGGCATCGACTACCTCAAGAAGCGCTTCGAGGCGCTGCACGTGCATCACGCTTTCGAAGACATGGTGTACAGCGAAGACCGCGCCACCATGAGCGAGTGGATGCCGTTGATGATGCCGGGCCGTGACCCGAACGAGCCGATTGCAGCGACCCGCGTGGCCAATGGCACCGATGTCAACTTCGGCGCGCTGACCAAGAGCCTGCTCGATCATCTGGTTCAGCAGAGCAATGCCCGTGTGACCTTCAATCAGCGCGTCACTGATCTCACCCGCAACGAGCACGGCTGGCGTGTGAGCACCAAGGATCAGCAAAGCGGTAATCATCGCCAGATCCAGGCGCGCTTCGTATTCCTCGGCGCCGGCGGCGGCGCCCTACCCCTGCTGCAGATGTCCGGCATCGCAGAGGGCAAGGGTTTCGGTGGCTTCCCGGTCAGTGGCCAGTGGCTGCGCTGCGACAACCCGGAGGTGGTCAACCAGCATCAGGCCAAGGTATACAGCCAGGCCGAAGTCGGCTCACCGCCCATGTCGGTACCGCACCTGGATACCCGTGTGGTCGACGGCAAGAAATCGCTGCTATTCGGGCCTTATGCCGGCTTCACCACCAAGTTCCTGAAGAAGGGCTCGTTCCTGGACCTGCCGATGTCGGTGCGCCTGAACAACATCGGCCCGATGCTGGCCGTTGCCCGCGACAACTTCGACCTGACCCGTTACTTGGTCAAGGAAGTCATGCAGTCCCAGGAGCAGCGCCTCAATACCCTGCGCGGCTTCTACCCGGAGGCCAAAGCCAGCGACTGGCGCCTGGAGATTGCTGGTCAACGTGTGCAGATCATCAAGAAGGACGCCAAGAAAGGCGGCATCCTGCAGTTCGGTACCGAACTGGTGGCGGCTCAGGACGGCTCCATCGCCGCTCTGCTGGGTGCCTCTCCAGGCGCCTCGGTAACCGTTTCGATCATGCTCGACCTGATTCGCCGCTGCTTCCCCGAGCAGGCGGCCTCAGCCGAGTGGAGCACCAAGCTGAACGAGATCTTCCCCGTGCCTGCCTCGGTCCTGATCAAGGATGCCGAGCAGTACCGTGCTGTTCAGGCGCAGTCCGATACGCTGCTGCAGCTGCGAGATGTCTCGCCGGTCTGATCGATGGCCTGACGAAAACGGCGCCCTTGAGGCGCCGTTTTCATTTCTCCATCCAAAGCCCGAGACAATAAAAAGCCAGTCAGCAAGCTGACTGGCCGAGGGCCTGGCAGGCCGGGCGTTACTGGAACAGCGAGTCGGCGGAAAGGCCGTTTTTCTCAAGTATTTCGCGCAGGCGCTTGAGTGCTTCGACCTGGATCTGCCGCACGCGCTCACGGGTGAGGCCAATTTCCTGGCCTACCTCTTCGAGCGTGCAACTCTCGTGGCCGCGCAGACCGAAGCGGCGTACCACCACTTCACGCTGCTTGTCGGTCAGCTCCGAAAGCCACTGGTCGATGCTCTGGGACAGATCATCGTCCTGCAGCAACTCGCAAGGGTCCGTAGGACGGTCATCGGTCAGGGTATCGAGCAGCGTCTTGTCGGAATCTGGGCCCAGCGACACATCCACCGAGGATACGCGCTCATTCAGGCCCAGCATGCGCTTGACCTCTCCCACCGGTTTTTCCAGCAGGTTGGCGATTTCTTCCGGGGAAGGCTCATGGTCGAGCTTCTGGGTAAGCTCCCGCGCGGCGCGCAGGTAGACGTTAAGTTCTTTGACGACGTGAATAGGCAAGCGGATGGTGCGGGTCTGATTCATGATCGCCCGCTCGATTGTCTGCCGGATCCACCAGGTTGCGTAGGTGGAGAAACGGAAACCGCGCTCCGGGTCAAACTTCTCGACAGCGCGAATCAGGCCCAGGTTGCCTTCTTCAATCAGGTCCAGCAGCGACAACCCGCGATTCACGTAGCGCCGGGCGATCTTCACCACCAGCCGCAGGTTGCTTTCGATCATGCGTTTGCGCCCGGCGGGGTCGCCCTTCTGCGCGAGACGCGCGAAGAACACCTCTTCTTCCGGGGTAAGCAGGGGAGAAAATCCGATTTCGTTGAGGTAAAGCTGAGTGGCGTCGAGCGCCCGGGTGTAGTCGATGTACTTATGCTGCTTGCTGCCGGCCGGCTGCTTGGCCTTGCTGCGCGTGGCGACCTTGGCACAGGCCGCTTTGTCATTAGCCTCGTCAAGATCGATGTCAGGCTCCATCAGGAGCACGGCGTCATCGATGTCAAACTCCGGCGCTGCCTTGGTATCGAGTGCCATTTTATTATTCCGTCCCTTGCTGAGTTCGACCAGCAAGCTCCGATGTGCCCTTCTCCTTGGCTACATCCGAGCCCGTCCATCCCACGTGAGCGGGTGAACGAGCGACAGATCAACGGCTTGGCAGGTATTGCATTGGATCTACAGGCTTACCTTGGCGGCGAATTTCAAAGTGAAGTTTCACCCGGTCAGTTCCCGTAGAGCCCATCTCGGCAATCTGTTGCCCGACCTTGACCTGCTGCCCCTCCCGTACCAACAGCCTGCGGTTGTGGCCGTAGGCACTCACGTAGGTATCGCTGTGTTTGATGATCACCAATTCGCCGTAGCCCCGTAACCCACTCCCGGCGTATACAACGGTTCCACCAGACGCAGCAAGGACAGGCTGTCCCAATTCCCCTGCTATATCAATGCCTTTATTCAAACTACCGTTTGAGGAAAATCGGCCGATAATCGCACCACCAGCGGGCCATGCCCAGCCGGTCGAAGAGCGAGGAACGCTCTGCACGGGCGTGGTTGCAGGCGTCACTACAACCGGTGTCGAGGGCCGCGCAGGCGTTTGTGCTGGAGGAGTCTGCACTGACGTAGATGGCCGGCTAGGCGTGGTCACCACGGGTGTTGAGACAGTCGGCGTAGAAGCCACGACAGGCCTGCTCGAACTCCCCGAGCCGAAGCGAATAACCTGGCCAACACGAATCATGTAAGGCGGTGCGATGCTGTTGTGTGCTGCCAGTGCTTTCCAGTCCCACCCATAGCGAAAGGCGATGGAGTAAAGTGTATCGCCACGTTGCACACGGTATTGGCCGGATGTAACCGGCTGACGCTGCGCCGCCGCGTTGTTGCGATCCACGACCTGCACACCGCCGGATGGCGAGCTGGCGCAGCCGGCCGACAGCGCACCTACGGCGACCAACACCAGCAGGTTGCGCAGCATGCCCGAGGAACGCAGTCCTTGTTTGGCTGTGGAACTCACCCCAATCTCCCTTGCAGACGGCCTCGAGCGACCGGTAACGAACGCGGCAACCTCATACCTCTTCAACCTGGCGGCGCGCCAGCCACTCGACGCCCAACACTAGGGCAATGGCGCACAGACTCAGCACGATGGCCAGCAGCAGTTGTGCATCCTCGCCGCTGATATCGGCGAACTGCCAGGGCAATAGATTGACCTGCTCAAGAGGAAACGATTCACCGTGCCGGTTGGTTTGCCACGTCAGCGTCTGTTTCCAGGGCCAGACCTTGACCAGCGAACCAAGCATCAGCCCTGCAAGAAAGGCCATGGTCAGGTCGCGCATATGAGCGAGCAGCCAGCTCAACACCTTCGAGAAGGTCAGCAGGCCAAGCACGCAGCCTGCGCAGAACACCGCGAGCACGGCCAGATCGAAATTCTTCACCGCCCCCAGCACCACCGGGTAAAGGCCCAGCAAGACCAGAATGAAGCTGCCCGAGATGCCCGGCAGAATCATCGCGCTGATGGCGATAGCGCCGGCGAAGAACAGCATCAGTGGATCGGCAGATAGCTGCATGGGCACCGCCAGGGTAATCCACAATGCGAATGCCAGGCCGACGGAAAAGCCGATCAACCGGTTACCGCGCCAGGCCTGCACCTCGCGCCCCACCAGGTAGACGGACACCAGTACCAGCCCGAAGAAGAAGGCCCACAGCGGCACCGGGTGTTCGTTCATCAGGTAGCTGATGGCCCGGGCCAGGGTAAAGATGCTGCTGAGAATGCCCAGCAGAACCACCAGCAGAAAGCTGGCGTTGCAAGCCCGCCAGGCCGCGCCGATGCGCCCGCGGGCGACCAGCATAAGCGCCTTGGGCATGGCGGCGAAGGACGCAAGAAGCTTATCGTATATACCGGTGATGAGGGCAACGGTGCCGCCGGAGAAACCAGGCACCACATCGACCGCGCCCATCGCCATTCCTTTGGTATACAGCAACAAGGTTTTCTTCATGCATCCTTCCGTTCGATTTGAATCAGGCCAAGGGGCCGTTAAGCAGGGGCACGAACCGTACTGCGTCGAGTACGTGCCGGGAGAAACCCTGTTCCTCGCGAATGATCAATAACAGTTGCTGAACGTCACCTGAACCGACGGGGATCACCAGGCGCCCCCCCGGAGCCAGCTGATCCAGCAGCGCCTGGGGCACTTCCGAGGCTGCTGCGGTCACGATGATGCCGTTATAAGGCGCCAAAGCCGGCCAGCCTTCCCAGCCGTCGCCCCAACGAAAGACCACATTGCGCAAGCTGAGTTTGATCAATCGTTCCTTCGCCCGTTCCTGCAGCCCCTGAATGCGCTCGACGGTGAACACCCGCTCGACCAGTTGCGCCAGGATCGCCGTCTGGTAGCCGGAGCCGGTGCCGATCTCCAGCACCTTGTCCAGCGGCCCGGCGGCGAGCAGCAGCTCGCTCATGCGCGCCACCATATAAGGCTGCGAGATGGTCTGGTTGTGGCCGATCGGCAGCGCCGTATCTTCATAGGCGCGATGGGCCAGGGCTTCATCGACGAACAGATGACGCGGCGTGCGCCTGATCACCTCGAGCACCCCGGCGTTGGACAGCCCTTCTTCATAGAGTCGCTGGATCAGGCGTTCGCGGGTGCGCTGCGAGGTCATGCCAATCCCGTGGCGGTCATGCTCCCGATTCATTTCATCAACCCCTCCAGCCAGGGTTTGAGGCGGTTGAGTCCATCCTGATAAGTGCGGTCCAGCTGAAGCGGCGTGACCGACACGTAGCCCTGCATGACGGCGTGGAAGTCGGTGCCCTCGGCGCCATCCTCGACATCCCCGGCAGCAGCGATCCAGTAGCCGGCCTTGCCACGCGGGTTGACGTCCCGAACAGGTGCGGCGGCGCGGGCACGGTGGCCCAGGCGGGTCAGCTGCACACCACGGATACTCTCGAGCGGCAGGTTCGGTACGTTGACGTTCAATACCGTACGCGGCGGCAGGTCGAGCTGCTCGTGAGCCTCGACCAGCTTGCGGGCGAAATGGGCGGCAGTGCCCAGATTCTCGGCCGACCGCGAAACCAGCGAAAAGGCGAATGCCGGCCGGGCCAGAAAACGGCCTTCGAGCGCGGCGCCGACGGTGCCGGAATACAGCACGTCGTCACCCAAATTGGCGCCCATGTTGATGCCCGAGACGACCAGATCTGGGACGTCGGGCAGCAGGCCGTTGATACCCAGGTGCACGCAGTCGGTGGGCGTGCCGTTGAGGCTGATGTAACCATTGGCCAGCGTGCACGGATGCAGCGGGCGATCCAGAGTCAGCGCGCTGCTGGCGCCGCTGCGGTCACCATCGGGAGCGATCACCGTGCAGTCGGAGTAATCAGCCAGCGCAGCATGCAACGCGGCGAGGCCCGGTGCGGCCACGCCGTCATCGTTAGAAATCAGAATACGCATGGGTTGTCCGTCTGCCCTGCCGGCAAAAGCTCGACGATTTCGCGCACCAGAGCGGTGGCAAAACATCCAGCCGGCAGGACGAATTCCAGTTGCAGAATGTCAGGCTCGGGATAATGCCACGTCAAACCGCTAATGGGGAGGCGCAGGATACGCCGTTCGTGCGCCATGTCCGCTTGTGCGAGCCACGCCGTCAGCTGTGGCTCGGCAGCAGCGACGCGCTGCTCGAGATCGAGCGTGGCGCCCAGGGCAGGCGAAGCGCCCTCGCCCCACAGCGGCCCGGTGGGATGCAGGTCCAGTTCAGCCAGACGAGGATCCCGGCATTCGGCCTCACCAGCGGCGAAAAAGCTGCGGCTGTCGGTGAATGCCAACAGGTCGCCGGGCAGCGCCTGGTTCCAGGTGCCGACCGCCACACGCTCGGCCAGTACGCGGTTGAACAGAAAGCTGCGCGCCGCCGACAACACCCGCGAGCGCACATTGCGCTTTTCCGGCAGCTCACCGCGCTGGGCGAAATGTCGGGCATGGGCGACGTTACCGCCTTCGAAACCGAAGCGCTGGGCGCCGTAGTAATTGGGAATACCCTGCTCGCGGATCGCCTGCAGGCGCTGCTCCAGCGCGGCCTGCTCGGCCTTGAGCTGGATCAGACGCAGGGTAAAGCCATTGGCCGCATGGGCGCCACGCTGCAGCTTGCGGCTGTGGCGCACCTGCTTGAGGATCGTCAGGGTATCGTCCTGGGCGGCGCTCAGATCAGGATCGTACTTGCCCGGCAGGTGCAGGCTGAACCATTGTCGGGTCAGCGCCTGCTTGTCCTTCAGGCCGGCGTAGCTGATCAGCCGGATCGGCACGCCCGCGGCGCGCGCCAGACGGCGTGCGGCATCTTCGGTATTCAGCCCGCGCTTTTCGACCCACAGCCACAGGTGCTCACCGGCGCCGGAGAGTTCGATGTCCAACACTTCGTCGACCTGAAAGTCCTCGGCCGTGGCCTTGAGGACGGCCTGACCGCAGGGTTCGCCATGGGCGCGCGGGCCGAGCAGTTCCTGTTCGGTCATGCGCTGACCAGCAGCGCGACGGCGTGTACGGCGATGCCTTCCTCACGGCCGACGAAACCGAGCTTCTCGGTGGTCGTGGCCTTGACGTTGACCTGATCGAGTTCGACCTGCAGGTCTTCGGCGATCAGCTTGCGCATGGTCTCGATATGCGGCGCCATCTTCGGCGCCTGAGCCTCGATGGTGGCGTCGACGTTGCCAACCTTCCAGCCCTTGGCGTGCACCATGCCGACCACGTGACGCAGCAGCACGCGGCTGTCGGCGCCCTTGAAGTTTGGGTCGGTATCCGGGAAGTGCTTGCCGATGTCGCCGAGCGCCACGGCGCCCAGCAGCGCATCGCTCAGGGCATGCAGCACCACGTCGCCATCGGAATGGGCAACCAGGCCGAACTTGTGGGGAATGCGCACCCCGCCCAGGGTGATGAAATCCCCGTCGCCGAACCGGTGCACGTCGTAACCATGGCCAATCCGCATGAGCCGCTGCCCTCGCAAAAAGGCCGATTCTACCCGAAAGCGCGGGGCGAGGCGGACTTGCACCGCAATCAGGCCAGGCGGCGAGGCCGTGATTTCGCCCGGCGATTACCGGCGAAACCTGCGCCGCGAAGTGAACGCGTCGAAAAACGTGGGAATGTTTTGCCAACTTGGGGAGTCGACAAGAGAGAGCAGAATTTCTAGCAACCATGGAGACCATCATGGCCGTAGCAAAGAAACCGGCAGTAGCCAAACCCAAGACCAAAGCTGCACCCAAGGCTGCACAATCTAAACCCCAGGGCGATGGCCTGAGCATCAACACCAGCGTTGATCGCGGTGCTCGCGAGAAGGTCGCCGAGGCGCTGACCAAGGCAGTGGCCGACAGCTACACCTTGTATGTGAAGACACTGGGTGTGCACTGGAACGTGCAAGGCGCCAACTTCTATGGCCTGCACAAGCTGACCGATGGGCAGTACAACGAACTGCATCAGGCCGCCGACGAAATTGCCGAACGCATCCGCGCCTTGGGCAAGCTGGTACCGACTGGCGGGGAAACCTTCCGCTCGCTGAGCGCAATCGACAACGAGGCGCCCCACGGCACCACGCCGCAAATGATCAAGCAACTGGTGCTGGACAACGAAACCGCTGCCCGACGCATGAGCGAGTTCGCGGAGCTGGCCGAAGAGGCTGGCGACCTGTTCAGCCACGACATGCTGGTAGCGCGCATCGGCGTGCACGAGCAGAACGCCTGGATGCTGCGTTCCAGCCTGGGAGAGTAATCGTCAGGCGTTAAAAAAGGGCGCTGCGGACTTGGTCTGCAGCGCCCTTTTTCCATTCTGTGCTTTCACTATCGTTTCGCGGGCATGGCCCGCTCCCACAATATGAGCGGAAACCTGTGGCAGCGGGCGGGCACGCCCAGTCATGCCAGCGAAGGTCTCTCCTACCGAAGCACTACTTCAGCCAGCCAACGCCTCCGCGTGATGACGCAGGTGATCTTCGATAAAGCTGGCGATGAAGTAATAGCTGTGGTCGTAACCTGGCTGCAGACGCAGCGTCAGCGGGTGATTCGCTACCTTCGCCGCTGCTTCCAGCGCATGGGGTTTCAGCTGGCCGTCGAGGAAATCATCGCGATCGCCCTGATCAACCAGAATCGGCAGTTTCTCCCCGGCCTCGGCGATCAGCAGGCTGGCATCCCACTCGCGCCAGCGCGAGCGGTCCTCACCCAGATAGTTGCTGAAAGCTTTCTCGCCCCACGGGCAATTGACCGGGTTGGCGATCGGCGAAAACGCCGATACCGACTGGTAACGACCCGGATTCTTCAGCGCACAGATCAGCGCACCGTGACCGCCCATGGAGTGACCGGCGATACCGCGTTTATCCGAAACCGGGAAGTTGGCCTCGATCAGCGCCGGCAACTCCTGCACGACATAGTCGTACATGCGGTAATGGCGTGCCCAAGGCTCCTGGGTGGCGTTGACGTAAAAGCCGGCACCAAGGCCGAAGTCATAAGCACCGTTGGCGTCATCCGGCACACCTTCGCCCCGCGGGCTGGTGTCCGGCGCGACGATGATCAACCCCAATTCGGCGGCCATGCGCTGGGCACCGGCCTTCTGCATGAAGTTCTCGTCGGTGCAGGTCAGGCCGCTCAGCCAGTACAGCACCGGCAACCTGACGCCCTGCTCGGCCTGGGGTGGTAGATAGACGGCGAAGACCATGTCGCAATTGAGGCTGGAGGAGCGGTGTTTGTAGCGCTTGTGCCAGCCGCCGAAGCTCTTGTTGCTGGATACGATTTCCAAGGTCATGGCAAATCCTCACGGGCGATGGGCAAGCCGTCCTGCGACGGCGCTGCCCACCCTACTGATCAGTAGTGGATGACGGTGCGGATGCTCTTGCCTTCATGCATCAGGTCGAAGGCGTCGTTGATCTTGTCCAGCCCCATGGTGTGGGTGATGAAGGTGTCCAGCGGAATCTCGCCGCTCTGCGACTTCTCGACGTAGCTTGGCAGTTCGGTACGACCTTTGACGCCACCGAAGGCGCTGCCGCGCCAGACGCGACCGGTCACCAGCTGGAACGGACGAGTGCTGATCTCCTGGCCAGCACCGGCCACGCCGATGATCACGCTCTCGCCCCAGCCCTTGTGCGAGCATTCCAGCGCAGCACGCATCAGTTGCACGTTGCCGACGCACTCGAAGCTGTAGTCCACACCGCCGTCGGTGAGCTCGACGATGACGTCCTGGATCGGCTTGTCGTAATCCTTCGGATTGACGAAATCAGTCGCACCCAGCTCCCGAGCCACGTCGAACTTGGCCGGGTTGATGTCGATGGCGATGATGCGCGAGGCCTTGGCCATCTTCGCGCCGATAATCGCCGCCAGGCCGATACCGCCCAGGCCGAAGATCGCCACGGTAGCGCCCTCTTCCACCTTGGCGGTGTTGAGCACGGCGCCGATGCCGGTGGTCACGCCACAACCGAGCAGGCAGACCTTTTCCAGCGGCGCTTCCTTGGGAATGACGGCCAGGGACACTTCCGGCAGTACTGTGTACTCGGAGAAGGTCGAGCAGCCCATGTAGTGATAGATCGGCTCGCCGTTGTAGCTGAAACGCGTGGTGCCGTCGGGCATCAGGCCCTTGCCCTGGGTGGCGCGCACCGAACTGCACAGGTTGGTCTTGCCGGACAGGCAGAATTTGCACTTGCGGCATTCGGCGGTGTACAGCGGGATCACGTGATCACCGACGGCCACCGAGGTCACGCCTTCGCCGATAGCCTCGACGATGCCGCCGCCTTCATGACCGAGGATCGACGGGAACACGCCTTCGGAGTCGGCGCCGGACAGGGTGTAGGCATCGGTATGGCACACGCCGGTGGCGACGATGCGCACCAGCACTTCGCCGGCCTTTGGCGGCTCGACATCCACTTCGACGATTTTCAGCGGCTCGTTGGGGGCAAAGGCTACAGCGGCGCGCGACTTGATCATGTTTCGGCTCTCCAGATGAATTGCGATGGCGACGAGTGTAGTAGAGCCATCGATTGAGATAATCAGGCAGAATGCAAAACATTATTGCTCTACAGGGATAATCGATAATGTCGCGAGTGATGCCGTGAGCCGCTGGGAAGGGCTGGACGAATTCGTTGCCGTCGCCGAATGCGGCCAGTTCACCGCAGCGGCAGAACGCTTGGGGCTTTCGTCTTCGCAGGTGAGCCGGCAGATAGCGCGCCTCGAAGAACGCCTGCATACCCGCCTGTTCTACCGCACCACACGCAAGGTGGCGCTGACCGAAGCCGGCCAGACCTTTCTGCAGCACTGCCAGCGCCTGCAGGACGCGCGCGAGGAGGCACTGAACGCCGTCGGCGACCTGGGCAGCGAGCCCAAGGGTCTGCTGCGCATGACCTGCGCGGTGGCCTACGGCGAGCGCTTCATCGTGCCGCTGGTGACCAGCTTCATGGCGCGCCACCCCAGGCTTTCCGTGGAAATCGAGCTGAGCAATCGCACCCTCGATCTGGTGCAGGACGGCTTCGACATCGCCATCCGCCTCGGCCGTCTGCAGGATTCACGCATGCTGGCCACCCGCCTGGCACCTCGGCGCATGTACCTGTGCGCATCGCCGGACTATTTGCAGCGCTACGGGCGCCCCCACAGCCTGTCGGAACTGGCCCGGCACAACTGCCTGATTGGCAGCAGCGATGTCTGGGCCTTTCAACTCGAAGGCCGTGAAGCTTCGCAGCGAATCAACGGAAACTGGCGCTGCAACAGCGGCCAGGCCGTTCTGGACGCAGCCCTGGCCGGGCTCGGCTTGTGTCAGTTGCCGGATTACTACGTGCTCGAGCATCTGCGCAGCGGCGCCCTGGTATCGCTGCTCGACAATCACCAACCACCCAACACCGCGGTGTGGGCGCTGTATCCCCAACAGCGTCATCTGTCGCCCAAGGTCAGGCAGTTGATCGACGCATTACGTTACGGTCTTGCCAAGCGCCCTGAATACGCCTGATGCCGGTGCCTGCAAGCCCAGCGCTCACAGAATGTCACAAGCGCCGGCGAACACCGCCGCCCGCACTCCGTCGGAATCCATGAGGCCCCTGCTCGGGGCGTTGCAAACCACCAGTATGAGGACAGGGTTATGCAAGTCATGGTCAACAGCGGAAAGCACGTCGATACCTCCATGGCCTTCAAGACTGACATTCGCAGTCGAGTGCGCAACAAACTTCAGCGCTACGAAGAACATCTCACACGGGTGGAAATCCACCTCTCGGACGAGAACGCCCTCAAGAGCGGCCCCCAGGACAAACGCTGCAAGGTCGAAGCGCGGATGAAGGGGCGTGACCCGATGTCGGTGTCTTTTGATGCCTGCGAATTGCAGCAGGCTATCGACGGCGCCATGAACAAGCTAACTTCGGTGCTGGAACGCAACATCGGCAAGAACGCCAAGAAGTGGATTCACTAAGCTCCAGACTGTGACTCAGTGGCGGCCTCGCCAGAGGCGCTCCAGATAGTGCAAGTCTTCCGGGCGGGTGACCTTGAGGTTGTCCGCCCGGCCTTCGATCAGCCGCGGCGCTTGCCCTGCCCATTCCATGGCCGAGGCCTCATCGGTGACCGCGACGTCCGACACCAAGGCTTCAGCCAGTGCCTGATGCAAGGCGCCGAGACGGAACATCTGCGGCGTGTAAGCCTGCCAGATTACCGAGCGATCAATGGTTTCGCGCACGCGGCCATCGCTACCCACGCGCTTGAGGGTATCGCGGGCCGGCACGGCGAGCAGCCCGCCGATGGCGTCGTCGGCCAATTCGGCCAGCAGCAGATCCAGATCGGACTGAGCCAGATTCGGCCGTGCGGCATCGTGCACCAGCACCCAGTCCTGTTCACCAGCACCCAGCTCGGCCAGACGCATCAGGGCGTTGAGTACCGAGTCGGCGCGTTCGGCCCCGCCGGCAGCGGTGTGGATTCGCGCATCATGGGCGCAATCGAGCGATGGCCAGAACGGATCGTCCTCGGCCAGGCTGACCACCACACCACGCAGGCAGGGGTGATCGAGAAAACAGTGGAGGGTGTGTTCGAGAATGCTCTTGCCGGCCAGCTGCAGATACTGCTTGGGCCTGTCGGCACGCATGCGGCTGCCGATGCCAGCGGCCGGAATTACCGCCCAGAACGGCGGCAGATCAGGTGTGTTCATTCAGCCAACTGATAGAGGGTTTCGCCGTCCTTGACCATACCCAGCTCGTGGCGGGCACGTTCTTCGACGGTTTCCATACCTTTCTTCAGCTCCATCACCTCGGCTTCGAGGATGCGGTTGCGTTCGAGCAAGCGCTCGTTCTCGCCCTGCTGATCGGCGATCTGCTGCTGCAGCTCACTCACTTGCGCCAGACTGCCCTCGCCCACCCACAGGCGATACTGCAGGCCTGCAAGCACAATGATCAGAACGGGAAAGAGCCAGTAAGGACTACGCATGGCAGGTGAGGCACTCGGGTAGGAAAGGGTCGCGGCGGCGGACATCCGTGGATTCTCCCTGCGTCATTGCTATCCGGCAAGGCTGCCAGTGAGCCTGGCGGTGCTCCAGGGAAGCCCGCGCGGCAGGAAATTGCCCCTGCCGCACGAACCTGACTCAGCCGCGGAACTCGCTGCGACCGCGGTACAGCGCCTTGGCGCCCAGCTGCTCTTCGATACGCAGCAACTGGTTGTACTTGGAGACGCGGTCGGAACGGCACAGCGAACCGGTCTTGATCTGACCAGCGGCAGTACCGACAGCCAGGTCGGCGATGGTGCTGTCTTCGGTTTCGCCCGAGCGATGCGAGATCACCGCGGTATAGCCGGCCGCCTTGGCCATCTGGATGGCTTCCAGGGTTTCGGTCAGCGAGCCGATCTGGTTGAACTTGATCAGGATCGAGTTACCGATGCCCTTGTCGATGCCTTCCTTGAGGATCTTGGTATTGGTCACGAACAGGTCGTCACCCACCAGCTGAACCTTGGCGCCGATCTTGTCGGTAAGGATCTTCCAGCCCGCCCAGTCGGACTCGTCCAGACCGTCTTCGATGGAGATGATCGGGAAGCGCTCAGTCAGCCCCTTGAGGTACTCGGCGAAACCTTCCGCATCGAACGACTTGCCTTCACCGGACAGGTTGTACTTGCCATCTTCATAGAACTCGGAAGCCGCGCAGTCCAGGGCCAGGGTCACGTCGCTGCCAAGCTCGTAGCCAGCGTTGGCAACGGCTTCGGCGATGGCGGACAAGGCGTCTTCGTTAGAGGTCAGGTTCGGTGCGAAGCCGCCTTCGTCACCTACCGCGGTGTTCAGGCCACGAGCCTTCAGCACAGCCTTGAGGTGATGGAAGATTTCGGTGCCCATGCGCAGGCCGTCGGAGAAGGTCTTGGCGCCTACCGGCTGCACCATAAACTCCTGGATGTCGACGTTGTTATCGGCGTGCTCGCCGCCGTTGATGATGTTCATCATCGGCACCGGCATGGAGTACTGGCCTGGGGTGCCGTTGAGGTTGGCGATGTGCGCGTACAGCGGCAGATCCTGATCCTGAGCGGCAGCCTTGGCAGCGGCCAGGGACACGGCGAGGATGGCGTTGGCGCCCAGCTTGGCTTTGTTCTCGGTGCCGTCCAGCTCGATCATGGTCTTGTCGAGGGCTTTCTGGTCGACCGGATCCTTACCCAGCAGCGCATCACGGATCGGGCCATTGATGTTGGCCACGGCCTTCAGCACGCCCTTACCCAGGTAACGGCTCTTGTCGCCATCACGCAGTTCCAGCGCTTCGCGCGAACCGGTGGAGGCACCGGACGGCGCACAGGCGCTGCCAACGATGCCGTTGTCGAGGATTACGTCCGCTTCCACGGTGGGGTTGCCACGGGAGTCGAGAACCTCACGACCCTTGATGTCGACGATCTTTGCCATTCTTGTAAGCTCTCCAGAAGTTGTCGAAAACGCACTGCTGCATTCGCTGATCGCGACCGGCCGCACGCGATGGCAGCCAGCCGGACATACAAACCCGGCCAAAAGGCCGGGCGGTGAAACAGACGAGACCGGGAAACGCCATCAGGCGGTTTCGATCGGATCCTGACTTTTGATCAGATCATCCAGCTGCTTGAGCTGCGCCAGGAACGGCTCTAGCTTGTCCAGACGCAATGCGCACGGGCCGTCGCACTTGGCGTTTTCCGGATCCGGATGCGCCTCGAGGAATAGACCTGCCAGGCCCTGACTCATGCCGGCCTTGGCCAGCTCGGTGACCTGGGCGCGACGCCCGCCGGCGGAATCCGCACGACCACCCGGCATCTGCAGGGCATGGGTAACATCGAAGAACACCGGGTATTCGAAGGCCTTCATGATGCCGAAGCCGAGCATGTCGACCACCAGGTTGTTGTACCCGAAGGACGAGCCGCGCTCGCAGAGGATCAACTGATCGTTCCCGGCTTCGACACACTTGGCGAGAATATGTTTCATCTCCTGGGGAGCCAGAAACTGCGCCTTCTTGATGTTGATCACCGCGCCGGTCTTGGCCATAGCGACGACCAGGTCGGTTTGCCGGGACAGGAAGGCCGGTAGCTGGATGATGTCGCAGACATCGGCCACCGGTTGCGCCTGGTAGGGTTCGTGAACGTCGGTGATCACCGGTACGCCGAAGGTCTTCTTCACTTCATCGAAGATCTTCATGCCCTCTTCCAGGCCAGGGCCACGGAAGGAAGTCACCGAGGAGCGGTTGGCCTTGTCGAAACTGGCCTTGAACACGTAGGGGATGCCGAGCTTGTCGGTAACCCGCACGTATTCCTCGCAGGCACGCATGGCCAGGTCACGGGACTCCAGCACATTGATGCCGCCGAACAGCACGAAGGGCTTGTCGTTGGCGATGTCGATCTTGCCGACACGAACGGTCTTCTGTGCCATGGGTCAGGCCTTCTTCGCTTGATGAGCGAGCGCTGCGTTGACGAAGCCGCTGAACAGCGGATGACCGTCACGGGGCGTGGAGGTGAACTCCGGGTGGAACTGGCAGGCCACGAACCACGGATGGTCGGCACTCTCCACCACTTCGACCAGGGCGCCGTCGCCAGAGCGACCGGTCACCTTGAGACCCGCGTCGATGAGCTGTGGCAGCAGGTTGTTGTTCACTTCGTAGCGATGTCGATGGCGCTCGACGATCACGTCCTTGCCGTAGCAGGCATGCACCTGCGAGTTCGGCAGCAGCTGGCAGTCCTGGGCACCCAGGCGCATGGTGCCACCCAGATCGGAGGCCTCGGTGCGTGACTCGGTGGTGCCGGTGGCGTCCTGCCATTCGGTGATCAGACCGACCACCGGGTGACCGCTGGCGATATCGAATTCGGTGGAGTTGGCATCGCTCCAGCCCAGCACATTACGGGCGAACTCGATGACCGCCACCTGCATACCGAGGCAGATACCAAGATAGGGAATCTTGTTCTCGCGCGCATATTTGACGGTGGTGATCTTGCCTTCCACGCCGCGCAAGCCGAAACCGCCCGGCACCAGAATGGCATCGACGCCCTGCAGCAGATCGGTGCCCTGGTTCTCGATGTCTTCGGAGTCGATGTAACGCAGGTTGACCTTGGTACGGTTCTGGATACCGGCATGGCTCATCGCTTCGATCAGCGACTTGTAGGCATCCAGCAGCTCCATGTACTTACCGACCATGGCGATGGTGACTTCCTTTTCCGGGTTCAGCTTGGCGTCCACCACGCGGTCCCACTCGGAAAGGTCGGCACCGCGGCAATCCAGGCCGAAACGCTCGACGACGAAGTCGTCCAGGCCCTGGGCATGCAGCACACCCGGGATCTTGTAGATGGTGTCGACGTCTTCCAGGCTTATCACCGCGCGCTCTTCGACGTTGGTGAACAGGGCGATCTTGCGGCGCGACGATACATCGATCGGGTGATCCGAGCGGCACACCAGTACGTCGGGTTGCAGGCCGATGGAGCGCAGTTCCTTGACAGAATGCTGAGTCGGCTTGGTCTTGGTTTCGCCGGCGGTGGCGATGTATGGCACCAGAGTCAGGTGCATCAGCATGGCGCGCTTGGCGCCCACTTCCACGCGCAGCTGGCGGATCGCCTCTAGGAACGGCTGGGATTCGATGTCACCGACCGTACCGCCGATCTCGACCATGGCCACGTCGGCGTCTCCAGCACCCTTGATGATGCGGCGCTTGATCTCGTCGGTGATGTGCGGAATGACCTGGATGGTCGCGCCCAGGTAATCACCACGGCGCTCCTTGCGCAGTACGTCTTCGTACACGCGGCCGGTGGTGAAGTTGTTGCTCTTGGTCATGGTGGTGCGGATGAAACGCTCGTAGTGCCCCAGGTCGAGGTCGGTCTCGGCGCCATCGTGGGTGACGAACACCTCACCATGCTGGAACGGGCTCATGGTGCCCGGATCGACGTTGATGTACGGATCCAGTTTGAGCATCGTGACCTTCAGGCCCCGCGCCTCCAGGATTGCCGCCAAGGATGCCGAGGCGATGCCTTTCCCCAATGAAGAAACAACACCACCCGTGACGAAAATGAAGCGCGTCATGAAAAACCCTAAGAAGTCAGCAGTGGCGGTCGTGCCGCCGGGGAGCAGAGAAGGCCTTGGTTCACCTTAGCAAACATGGCGAACCATGCCGGCAAATAGCAAACATCCACCGCTTCCGGAAGAAGCAGCGAATACCTGAATAGAGACGGGAGCGTAGTCTACCGGAAAGGTCCTGAGGGGGGAAGAACAGCAAGCTGGTACGGCGTGAAAACGGCTACCGGTGTAACTTCCGAGCCGGGGATAACTTTCAACAAATCAGCGAGTTAGCGCCGAGCAAAAACTACGGCCGGCGTTACCACGCCCCAACAGGCCTCACCACCGATGAGAATTGCCAGCGCAGTTCTGCGCCAGAAGGATCCAGCCGCAAATTGGCCACCGCGACAACCTGGCCATCACGCCTCAACAGCGGCAGCCGCGGACGGATGAACTCGGGCACGCCAGCTTCCTGGAGCAACTTCTTCAGATCACGCCGGCCACGCCCTGGAAGGTCGAGCACCTCCCCGCCCTGCCGATAAGCGATGCTCAGTCGCCCATCGGGAACTGGCCCGGCAAAGGCAACGATGCCGTTGCCGGGCAGCTCGAGCGGGCGTTCACCGTTAGGCCAAGGTTGCTCCTGGCTCACCCATGGCGCGCCCCATGCTTCGCCAAGCCACAGCAGCTGATCGCCATGGCGGCGCAGCTCGCCGCTTTCCAGCCGCCACACGGGCGACGCATCGGCGACAGCATCACGCAGATCCGCCCAGCCCTGCCAATGCCGGCTGTCCGGCATACGGGTTTCATTGTCCAGCCAGTGCCTGAGCAGGTTGCGCTGCCGCGCCTCGGTGAGCTGGCGCAGCGCCGACAGATCCAGACAGGGAGTACCCAACCAGGAAATCTCCAGCTGCCCGCGACAGCGTTCAAGATCGATTTCCGCCAGATCCCGCAGCAACCCGTGAGCCTCAGCCTGATGCGCCGCGGCGCGGGCCAGTACCGCCGGTGCACCGGGCCAATAAGCGGCCAGCTTAGGCAGGATGTCTCGACGCAGAAAGTTGCGGGCAAAACCGCTGTCGTCGTTCGAGGGGTCTTCCACCCACTGCAGCCCATGACGAGCGGCGTAGGCTTCCAGCGTCTTGCGAGGCACCTCCAGCAGCGGTCTGACCGCATGCCCCGCACCCAATGAACGACTCTGCGCCATCGCCGCCAGCCCGCGCACACCGGCGCCACGCAGCAGCCGATAAAGCAGGGTTTCCGCCTGGTCATCCTGATGCTGGGCCAGCAAAAGCACTTCGTCCGCTTTCAGCAAATCGGAAAATGCTGAATAGCGCGCCTCGCGTGCCGCGCGCTCCAGGCTCGCTCCGGGCGCAACCTGTACAGGCGCGATATTTAGAGAAACACCAAGTTCATCGCAAAAGCGCTGACAGTGCGCAGGCCACTGATCAGCAACCGCCTGCAACCCGTGATGAACGTGAACGGCGCAAATCGGCGGCAACTCATGCTGTCGGGCCGCCGTGGCGAGCAGATGCAACAGAACGGAAGAATCGAGCCCGCCGGAAAACGCTACTCGCCAGGCAGGCGCATGACGCCAGGCCGCAAGGCGTGCAAGCACCGCAGATTCGAGAGACATTGGACAGATCAGTGGAGCAACCCCGCAAGCATGGCGGCCATCGGGGCGATTGGCCTGCTTGCGGGGTGAAGCGGCATCAGGCGATACCGTAGCTCATCAGGCGCTCGTAGCGACGGGCCAGCAGCGCGTCGGTGTCGAGCTTGCGAAGGTCCTCGAGCTGAGCGGCCAGCGTCTGACGGATCGATTCGGCGGCAGCGGCCGGATCACGGTGTGCACCACCCAGCGGCTCAGCAATCACCTTGTCGACGATACCCAGACCTTTCAGGCGCTCGGCCGTGATGCCCATGGCTTCGGCGGCGTCCGGCGCCTTCTCGGCGGTCTTCCACAGAATCGAGGCGCAGCCTTCCGGCGAGATCACCGCGTAGGTCGAATACTCGAGCATGTTGAGGTTGTCGCACACGCCAATGGCCAGTGCACCGCCTGAACCACCCTCACCAATCACGGTGGAGATGATCGGCGTTTTCAGGCGCGCCATGACACGCAGGTTCCAGGCGATCGCCTCGCTCTGGCCACGCTCCTCGGCATCGATACCCGGGTAGGCGCCCGGGGTATCGATGAAGGTCAGGATCGGCATCTTGAAGCGCTCGGCCATTTCCATCAGGCGACAGGCCTTGCGGTAACCTTCCGGGCGGGGCATGCCGAAGTTGCGACGCACCTTCTCACGTACCTCACGCCCCTTCTGATGGCCGATGACCATCGCCGGCTGGCCATTCAAACGGGCAACGCCACCAACGATGGCGGCGTCGTCGGAGAA
Source organism: Pseudomonas sp. AG1028 (assembly GCF_007993955.1). Classification (NCBI taxonomy): domain Bacteria; kingdom Pseudomonadati; phylum Pseudomonadota; class Gammaproteobacteria; order Pseudomonadales; family Pseudomonadaceae; genus Pseudomonas; species Pseudomonas sp. AG1028. The sequence goes on along the minus strand of NZ_VIVP01000001.1, from coordinate 487,191 downwards.
ATGGCGGTCGCCATGCAGCTCGTCGAATTCGGTGAAGATGTGCTGCAGGTAGTCCAGGGTATACGGACGCTGCGGGTGGCGCGCGAGGCGAGCGATCTGCCAGCTGGTCAGATTGCTGAAGATGCTCTCGGTGAGCGTGCTGCTCTTGTCCTGCAGGCGGGCGATTTCGTCGCCGATGTTCAGGGAGTTGTCGTTACCGACCAGACGAAGCTCTTCGATCTTGGCTTGCAGGTCGGCAATCGGCTGTTCGAAATCGAGATAATTCGGGTTCATAGGCATCCGTCATGCGTCGACGGCCAAAAGGGCCGGGGAGCGTGTATCTAATTGGCGCCTACCTTATAGGAACAGGCGCCTTCAGGTCGACACCTGCAGTGCACTTCCGGCGAAAATGCCGGCAAATGCGCCAGGCATTCGCACGGCGGCAAATCATAAGATTTGCGCACACCAGGGGCAAACATGCAGTGTCAGGGCTGAAAAGACGTGGCCTGAGCCCTACCTTTTCAGCGCCGCCATATCAGCGGTATTGCAGGAAGACGTTGTCTCGCCCGAACTGGTCACGTAACGCTTGAATCAAGCTGTCGGCCGGGTCGATTCGCCACTCTTCGCCAAACTGCAGCAGGGCTTTGGCATCGGCACCGGTGTAATCCAGGGTGATCGGACAAGCCCCGCGATGGCGTTGGCAAAGCTCACCCAGCCAGCGCAGCCGGTCGCCCCTGAGCGCCGCGGCCTGCACCTTGACCCGCAGGCTTTCGGCCAGCCCGGTGCGCGCTTCTTCCAGGCTCATCACCCGCTTGGCACGCAGGCGCATGCCGCCGGAGAAATCGTCGTTACTGACCTCGCCTTCCACCACCACCAAGGCATCGCTCTGCAGCAGTGCCTGGTTGCTGGCGAAGGCATCGGCGAACAGCGAGGCCTCGATGCGCCCGGAACGGTCGTCCAGGGTGATGAAGCCCATCTTGTCGCCTTTCTTGTTCTTCATCACCCGCAGGTTGACGATCAGGCCGGCGATGGTCTGGGTGTCGCGAGCCGGCTTGAGGTCGACGATGCGCTGGCGGGCGAACCGCCGCACTTCGCTTTCGTATTCGTCGATCGGGTGGCCGGTCAGGTACAGGCCCAGGGTGTCTTTTTCACCCTTCAGACGCTCCTTGAGCGACAGCTCGCGGGCCTTGCGGTGGTTGGCGTAGACATCCGCCTCGGGGCTGGCGAACACACCACCGAACAGGTCCATATGGCCGCTGTCGTGGCTACGTGCGGTCTGCTCGGCAGCCTGCACCGCCTCTTCCATCGCTGCGAGCAGCACGGCGCGATTACGGTCGATGTTGGCCTGGTAGGCCTTGATCTCGTCATGGAAGTGCGGGCCCAGGCGATCCAGCGCGCCGCTGCGAATCAGCGCTTCCATGGTTCGTTTGTTGATGCGTTTGAGGTCGACGCGCGAGCAGAAGTCGAACAGGTCCTTGAACGGGCCGTCCTGACGCGCTTCGACGATGGCTTCCACCGGACCTTCGCCCACGCCCTTGACTGCACCGAGGCCATAGAGGATGCGCTGGGTCTGGTTCGCGTCGTGGCTGACGGTGAACTTGAACTCCGAAGCGTTCACATCCGGTGGATCGATGCGCAGCTTCATGCTGCGGCATTCCTCGATGAGGATCACCACCTTGTCGGTGTTGTGCATATCCGCCGACAGCACCGCGGCCATGAATGGCGCCGGGTAATGCGCCTTTAGCCAGGCGGTTTGGTAGGACACCAAGCCGTAAGCGGCGGAGTGGGATTTGTTGAAGCCGTAACCTGCGAACTTTTCCACCAGATCGAAGATGTTGCCCGCCAGATCGGCATCGATGCCGTTGTTGGCACAACCTTCGATGAAGCCGCCACGCTGCTTGGCCATTTCCTCGGGCTTCTTCTTGCCCATGGCGCGGCGCAACATGTCCGCCTGGCCCAGGGTATAACCGCCCATTACCTGGGCGATCTGCATGACCTGTTCCTGATAGAGGATGATCCCGTACGTCGGCTTGAGCACCGGTTCCAGGCCCGCGTACTGGTAATCAGGGTGCGGGTAGGATAGCTCGGCGCGGCCGTGCTTACGGTTGATGAAGTCGTCCACCATGCCGGACTGCAGCGGGCCGGGGCGGAACAGCGCCACCAATGCGATCATGTCTTCCAGGCAGTCGGGCTTGAGCTTCTTGATCAGCTCCTTCATGCCGCGCGATTCGAGCTGGAAGACTGCCGTGGTTTCGGCTTTCTGCAGCATCTGGTAAGTCGGCTTGTCATCGAGCGGAATGAAGTCGATGTTGACCAGATCCTCTTCGGCCACCCCGGCGGCGCGCTGGTCACGGTGAATGGTTTCCAGTGCCCACTTGATAATGGTAAGGGTGCGTAGGCCGAGGAAGTCGAACTTCACCAGACCGGCCTGCTCGACGTCGTCCTTGTCGAACTGGGTCACCAGGCCGGCGCCCTCCTCGTCACAGGCGATCGGCGCGAAATCGGTCAGCTTGGTCGGCGCGATCACCACGCCCCCGGCGTGCTTGCCGGTACCACGCACGATGCCTTCGAGCTTGAGGGACATGTCCCAGATCTCAGCAGCCTCCTCGTCGACCTTGAGGAAGTCGCGCAGCGGCTCTTCCATTTCAAAGGCCTTTTCCAGCGTCATGCCGACTTCGAAGGGGATCATCTTCGACAGACGATCCGCCAAGCCGTAGGACTTGCCCTGTACCCGCGCCACGTCGCGCACTACCGCCTTGGCCGCCATGGAGCCGAAGGTGATGATCTGGCTCACCGCATTACGCCCGTACTTCTCGGCCACGTAATCGATGACCCGGTCACGACCGTCCATGCAGAAGTCGACGTCGAAGTCGGGCATGGAGACCCGCTCGGGGTTGAGGAAGCGCTCGAACAGCAGGTCGTAGGCCAGCGGATCGAGGTCGGTGATCTTCTGCACGTAGGCCACCAGCGAACCGGCACCTGAACCACGGCCCGGCCCCACTGGCACGCCGTTGCTCTTGGCCCACTGGATGAAGTCCATAACGATCAGGAAGTAACCGGGGAAGCCCATCTGGATGATGATATCCAGCTCGAAATTCAGCCGGTCGATGTACACCTGCTTCTTGGCGTCGTAATCCGGCGTGTCCTTGGGCAACAGGACCTCGAGGCGCTCCTCGAGGCCGTCGAACGAAACCTTGCGGAAATACTCGTCGATGGTCATGCCTTCCGGTACCGGGAAATCCGGCAGGAAGTATTTGCCCAGTTGCACGTCGATGTTGCAGCGCTTGGCGATCTCGACGGTGTTCTGCAGCGCGTCCGGCAGGTCGCTGAACAGCTCGGCCATTTCCTCTGGCGATTTCAGGTACTGCTGGTCGGAGTAGATCCGCGGGCGGCGCGGGTCGTCGAGGATGCGGCCTTCGCCGATGCACACGCGGGTCTCGTGGGCTTCGAAATCGCTCTGCTTGAGAAAGCGCACGTCGTTGGTGGCCACCAGCGGCGCGCCGGTCTTGTCGGCCAGGGCAACGGCGGCGTGCACGTGCTCTTCGTCGTTGACGCGACTGGTGCGCTGCACTTCGAGGTAAAAGCGCTCGGGGAACACCGCCAGCCACTCCTGCAGCAGCGCTTCGGCCTTGGCCAGCTCGCCATCGAGCAGCGCATGGCCGATCTCGCCCTCCTTGGCGCCGGACAGGGCGATCAGCCCTTCGCTGGCTTCCTTGACCCAGTCGCGCTGGATGATCACCAGGTCATTGCTCTGCCCCTCGCTCCAACCGCGCGAGATCAGTTCGGTCAGGTTGCGATAGCCCTTGGGGTTCATCGCCAAGAGAGTGATACGCGTCAGCGGGCCATCTTCGTAGGCGCTGGCCAGCCAGATGTCGGCACCGCAGATCGGCTTGATGCCGGCGCCCATGGCCGCTTTGTAGAACTTCACCAGCGAGCACATGTTGCTCATGTCGGTGACCGCCACGGCGGGCATGCCGCCGCCAGCCACGGCCTTGACCAGTGGCTTGACGCGAACCAGGCCATCGACAAGGGAGTATTCGGTGTGCAGGCGAAGATGAACGAAGGAAACAGCCATGAAGAAGCCCTGCAGGAAAAGCGACAAAACGCGGATTGTACCGTAACTGGAAGGATCGACAGCGGCCTGAGTACGCTCAGTTGCCGCTCGCGGCTTCCAGCAGGCGACGTACCGGCGCGAAGGAGCGCCGGTGGATGGGAGTCGGGCCCAGACGGGTGAGGGCCTCGAGATGAACGAGCGTCGGGTAGCCCTTGTGCAGCGCGATGCCGTAACCCGGGTAGAGTGCATCCAGCTCGCGCATTTCGCGATCGCGACTAACCTTGGCGAGGATCGAGGCCGCAGCGATGGCCGGCACTTGGGCATCGCCGCCGACCACCGGCGCACTGGGCACCGAGAGTTTCGGACAGCGGTTACCGTCGATCAGCGCCAGCTTCGGCGTTACACTCAGGCCCTCGACCGCGCGCTGCATGGCCAGCATGGTGGCATGCAGAATATTCAGGCGATCGATCTCTTCTACTTCCGCGCGGGCGATGCACCAGGCCAACGCCTTTTCACGGATCTCGTCGAACAGCTTTTCACGCCGCGCTTCGGTCAGCTTCTTGGAGTCGTTGAGCCCGAGAATCGGCCGTGCCGGGTCGAGGATCACCGCAGCGGTTACCACCGCACCACACAGCGGGCCACGGCCGACCTCGTCGACGCCAGCGACCAACTCCTCGACGGTAGCGAAATCCAGGCCCAGCTGCATCAGCCACGCCCCAGCAGACCGAGCACGGCAGCCGCGGCACGCTGGGAAGCGTCACGGCGCAGGGTGCGGTGAATGGCATCGAAACCTTCAGTCTGCACTTCACCGTCGACCAGCAGCGGTGAAACGGTCTGGGCCAGCGCTTCGGGCGTGGCGGCATCCTGAATCAGCTCGGGCACCAGCAGGCGCTGGGCGAGCAGATTGGGCAGCGAGATGTACGGACTCTTCACCAGCCGCTTGAGAATGCGGAAGGTCATCGGCGCGACGCGGTAAGCCACCACCATCGGCCGCTTGTAGAGCAGCGCTTCGAGCGTAGCGGTTCCAGAGGCGATCAACACTGCATCGCAGGCTGCCAGGGCGTCGTGTGAGCGGCCGTCGAGCAAGTGCAGCGGCAGATCACGGCCGATCAGCATCTGCTCCAGCTGCTGGCGACGTTCGGCGCTGGCACAGGGCAACACGAAACGCACGCCCGGACGCAGCGCACGCAGGCGCTCGGCGGCATCGAGAAACAGACTACCCAGGCGCGCAACCTCGCCACCGCGGCTGCCGGGCAGCAACGCGATGACCGGTACGTCAAGAGGCAAGCCCAGCAGTTCACGGGCGGCGGCGCGATCAGCCTGTAGCGGAATCGCATCAGCCAGCGGATGGCCGACGAAGCAGACCGGCACCTGGTGCGCCTCGTAGAACTGCGCCTCGAAGGGAAACAGGGTCAGCATCAGGTCGCAGGCATCGCGAATCTTCAACACGCGTTTCTGCCGCCACGCCCACACGGAGGGGCTGACGTAGTGCACGGTGCGAATGCCGGCCTGCCGCAATTTGAGCTCGACACCCAAGGTGAAATCCGGCGCATCGATGCCAATAAATACGTCGGGCTTACGCTCGATCAGGCTGGCGATCAGGCGGCGGCGGCGCGACAGCAATTCAGGCAGTCGGCCCAACACCTCGACCAGCCCCATGACCGCCAGGCGTTCCATCGGAAAATCACTGACCAGCCCCTCAGCCTGCATGCGCGGTCCGCCAACACCGATGAACTCGACGTTCGGGTGCTGCGCCTTGAGCGCTTGCATGAGGCCGGAACCGAGAATGTCGCCCGATGCCTCGCCGGCGACCAGCGCGACACGCAATACCTCAGCCATGATTCAGCGGGTAATGCCGCGGCTGGAGGTCAGGATCGAATCACGGAAAACCGCCACTTCGGCAAACTGGGCAGCTACTTCTTCCAGCTCGACCAGCGCCTCTTCGATGGTGAAGCCCTGGCGGTAGACGATCTTGTAGGCGCGGCGCAACGCCTGCATCGACTCGGCACTGAAACCACGACGGCGCAGGCCTTCGAAGTTCATGCTGCGCGCTTCGGCCGGGTTGCCGGATACCGTCACATAAGCGGGGACGTCCTTGCCGATCGCCGCCCCCATGCCGGCAAAGGCATGCGCGCCGATATGGCAGAACTGATGCACCAGGGTGTAGCCGGACAGGATCGCCCAGTCGCCGATGTGCACATGGCCGGCCAGCGCCACGTTGTTGACCAAAATGCAGTGATTGCCGACCACGCTGTCGTGGCCGATATGGGCATAGGCCATGATCAGGTTGTGGTCACCGATGGTGGTTTCGTCACGATCCTGAATGGTGCCGCGATGCATGGTCACGCCTTCACGGATGATGTTGTGATCACCGATGACCAGGCGGGTAGGCTCGCCCTTGTACTTGCGATCCGGGGTGTCCTCACCGAGCGAGGCGAACTGGTAGATCTTGTTGTGCTTCCCGATTCGGGTAGGGCCCTTGATGATCACATTGGGACCCAGCACGCAGCCCTCGCCAATTTCTACGTCGGGCCCAATGATCGACCAAGGGCCGACGACGACGTCGTCGGCCAGCTTGGCGCTGGGATCGATGATGGCACGAGGGTCAATCAAACTCATAACTTGCGTTCCGCACAGATGATTTCGGCCGAGCACACTTCCTTGCCATCGACCGTGGCCTTGCATTCGAACTTCCAGATGCTGCGCTTGCTGCTGAGGAACTTGGCCTCGAGGATCAGCTGGTCACCGGGCACGACCGGTTGACGGAAGCGTAGCTTATCGGAGCCGACGAAGTAGTAGAGCGTGCCATCGGCAGGCTTCACATCCATCATCTTGAAGCCGAGGATACCGGCGGCCTGCGCCATGGCTTCGATGATGAGCACGCCTGGCATGATCGGGTGCTCGGGAAAGTGGCCGTTGAAGAATGGCTCGTTGACGCTGACATTCTTGTAAGCACGAACGCACTTGCCTTCCAGATCCAGATCCGTGACCCGGTCCACCAGCAGGAACGGATAACGGTGCGGCAAGTACTCGCGAATTTCGTTGATTTCCATCATTTCCAGAGAAGCCCGTAATAAAGAGAAAGAGCCAGCCATTGGCTCAGGCATCAGATGAGGCATTCCCGCTCGAGGTCACGGCAGCCAGCTGTTTTTCCAACTGCTTCACACGCCGCGCCATGTCGTCCAGCTGGCGGATGCGCGCCACGCTTTTCTTCCACTCGGCTGCAGGTTGCATGGCGGTGCCCGAGGAATAGGCGCCGGGCTCGGTGATCGAGCGGGTGACCATGGTCATACCGGTCACGAATACGCCGTCACACACGTCAATATGGCCGACCATGCCCACACCGCCGGCGATCATACAGTTCTTGCCGATCGAGGTACTGCCGGAAATACCGACACAGGCAGCCATCGCCGTGTTGTCGCCGACTTGCACGTTGTGCGCGATCATGATCTGGTTATCCAGTTTCACGCCGTTGCCGATCCGCGTATCGGACAGCGCGCCGCGGTCGAGCGTAGTGTTGGCGCCGATTTCGACGTCATCACCGATGCTGACGCCACCGATCTGAGCGATCTTCTGCCAGACACCTTTCTCGTTGGCGAAGCCGAAGCCCTCGCCACCGATCACCGCACCGGACTGGATGACCACCCGCTTGCCGATACGCACGTCGTGATACAGGGTAACCCGCGGTGCCAACCAGCCGCCTTCGCCGATCTGCGAACGCGCACCGATCACGCAGTGGGCGCCTATGGTCACGCCGGCGGCGATCTTCGCGCCCGTTTCGATCACTGCGTAAGGACCGATCGCAGCAGTAGTATCGATCTGAGCGTCATCAGCCACCACCGCGGTAGGATGAACGCCTGGCTGCGCCTTGGGCTTGCGATCGAACAGATGGGAAAGCGAGGCGTAGGCCAGATACGGATTGGCAACCACCAGCGCATTACCGCTGAAGCTCTCCGCATCGGCCGCAGTGAGCAACACAGCAGCGGCCTGGCAACTGGCCAGATGCTTGCGGTACTGCGCATTAGACAGGAACGTCAGCTGAGACGGGCCGGCATCCTGCAAGGTTGCCAGCCCGTCGACTGTCTGATCAGCCACGCCCCGCAAGGTGGCGCCCAGCTGCTCGGCCAACTGGCCGAGCGTGAATACCGGTGTGGACATCATCAACGCATCTGGTTCATGCGCTCGATCACCTGACGAGTGATGTCGAATTGCGGTTTCACATCGATGACGGCGCCACGCTCGAGCACGAGATCGAAGTTGCCATTCTTGATGACTTCTTCAACGGCCTTATCCAGGTTGGGCTTGAGCTTCTTGAGCATGTCGCGATCAGCGACGGCCTTGGCTTCGTTCAGTTCCTTGGACTGGAACTGGAAGTCACGGGCCTTTTGCTTGAAGTCCAGCTCGAGGCGCTCGCGTTCGGCAGTCTGCATCTTCTCACCGTCTTTGACGATGCGGTCCTGAATGCGCTTGGCGTCGCTTTCCAGGGTCTTGAGCTTGTTAAGCTGCGGACCGAATTTCTTCTCGGCATCGACGGCGTAACGCTTGGCAGCGTCCGACTCGAGCAGAGCCATCTGGTAGTTGAGCACCGCGATCTTCATTTCCGCGAAGGCCGGGGTAGCCAGCATGGTGACGCTTAACAGAGCCAGTTTAATCAACTTACGCACGGTGCAACTCCTGCAGAAAACTGTCTTGATTCATGAGCAGACGCTTAGAACGTCTGACCGAGGGAGAACTGGAACACCTGGGTATCGGCATCATCCGGTTTCTTGATCGGCATGCCCAGACTGAAGCTCAGCGGACCGAGAGCCGTGATCCAGGTGACGCCAACACCCACAGAGCTGGCCAGGTTGCCGAAATCGATGTCGCAGCTGTCGCCGCGGCGCTTCTGGCCGGCGCTGCAGTCTGTGTCGAAGACGTTACCCACATCCCAGAACAGCGCGGTACGCAGCGAGCGCTGGTCCTTGACGAACGGCATCGGGAACAGCAGCTCCGCACCACCCTGGATCAGCACGTTACCACCGAACGGCAATGGATCCTGATCCGGATCAGCAAGCGTGCCGGGATTGGTACCGGTACTCGGCGTACTGCGCGGGCCCAGGCTGCTGTCCTTGAAGCCACGCACGGAGTTGAAACCACCGGCGTAGTAGTTCTCGTAGAACGGCAGCTTGCTGGTAGAGCCGAAGGCACCGCCGTAACCCAACTGCGTATGGAAGCGCATGGTGTAGGTGTCGGTCAGCGGCTTGAAGATCTGGCCGCGGTAGTCGATTTTGTAGAACGACAGGTCGCTACCCGGCACCGTGGTTTCGAATACCAGGCTCTGCGAGTGGCCACGGTTGGCCAGCACGCCGCGGTTGAGGGTCGACTCGGACCAGCCGGCAGATGCCTTGAAGTTGAGGTACTTCTCGCCTTCCTGGCGGGTGAAGTCGAAGATCTCGTCGACGGTGTAGCGGCCGGTGTTGATCTCGTCCTGCTGCACGGTCAGACCGTAGGTCAGGCGCGAGGTCTCGCTGATCGGGTAACCGATGTTGATGCCGGCACCGAGGCTGTCGACCGAGTAGCTGGACACGTCCACATCGAGCTTGTCGTAGTCGGTGGTGCGGTAGAAGGCGTTGTAGCCCAGGCTCACGCCATCTTCGGTCCAGTACGGATCGGTATAGGAGAAGTTGTAGCGACTTTGGTATTCGCTGCGGGTCAGGCCAATGCTGACGCGGTTACCGCTACCCAGGAAGTTGTTCTGGGTAATCGAGCCGCCGAGGATCAGACCGGCGTTCTGGGCAAAGCCCACGCTGGCGGTAATCGAGCCCGATGCCTGCTCTTCGACGCTGTAATTGACGTCGACCTGGTCATCGGTGCCCGGCACCTGAGGGGTCTCGACGTTGACCTCCTTGAAGAAGCCCAGACGCTCCAAACGCGTCTTCGACTGGTCGATCAGATAGGTCGAAGCCCAGCCGCCTTCCATCTGGCGCATTTCGCGACGCAGCACTTCGTCTTCGGTCTTAGTGTTACCGCGGAAGTTGATGCGATTGACGTAGGCACGCTTGCCCGGATCCACGACGAAAGTGATGGATACGGTGTTGTCATCGTTGTGCGGCTCTGGCACACCGTTGACGTTGGCGAAGGTGTAGCCCTCGTTGCCCAGGCGACGCGTGATCAGTTCGCTGGTGGAAGTCATCACCTTGCGGGAGAACACCTGACCTTCCTTGACCAGCAGCAACGCGCGTACTTCTTCTTCCGGCACCTTGAGGTCGCCGGACAGCTTCACGTCGCGAACGGTGTACTTTTCACCCTCGTCGACGTTGACGGTGATGTAGACGTGCTTCTTGTCCGGAGTGATGGATACCTGGGTAGAGGTGATATCCATGTTGATGTAGCCGCGGTCCAGATAATAGGAACGCAAACGTTCCAGGTCACCGGAGAGCTTCTCGCGGGCGTACTTGTCATCGTTCTTGAAGAAGGACAGCCAGTTGGTAGTTTTCAGCTCGAACAGATCCTGCAACTCTTCATCAGAGAAGACCTTGTTGCCGACAACGTTGATGTGCTGAATGGCCGCGACGCTGCCTTCGTTGATGTTGATCTTCAGCGCCACGCGGTTGCGCGGCTGCGGAATCACTTCGGCATCGATTTCGGCGGAATAACGGCCCTGGGCCACGTACTGACGCTGCAATTCGTTACGCACGCCTTCCAGGGTCGCGCGTTGGAAGATTTCACCTTCGTCGAGGCCGGACTGCTTCAAGCCCTTCATCAGGTCATCGGTGCTGATGGCCTTGTTGCCTTCGATCTCGATGCTGGAGATCGACGGACGCTCGACAACGGTAATGACCAGCACGTTGCCGTCGCGGCCGAGCTGGATGTCCTGGAAGAAACCGGTTTTGAACAGTTCGCGCGTCGCTTCGGTAAGCGTACGGTCGTCGGCCGACTCGCCAACGTTCAGAGGCAGTGCGCCAAACAGGCTGCCCGCGGAGACGCGCTGCAGGCCGTTAACGCGAATATCGGAGATGGTGAAGGACTCGGCGTGAACTTCGGCGATCATCAATGCGGAAAGAACCGCAGGTAGCAGCAGACGTTTCATGAAGTCCTTTCTTATTCCAACTAACGATAAGAAATCAGTCGTTCGAGACGAAAGATATATAATTCAGCTGAGCTCACAAGCGACCAAGGTCGTTGACCAGAGCCAGCAGCATCACCCCGATCACCAGGCTGATACCAATCTGCATCCCCCAACCCTGCACCCGTTCCGAAAGCGGGCGGCCTCGCACCCACTCGAGCAGGTAATAAAGCAGATGTCCGCCATCCAGAACCGGGATGGGCAGCAAATTGAGAACGCCCAGGCTGATGCTCAGGTACGCGAGGAAATTCAAAAAGTCCCCAAGGCCCGACTCGGCCGAAGCGCCCGCCACTTTAGCAATGGTTATCGGCCCACTCAAGTTTTTTACCGAGAGCTCACCGAAGAGCATTTTCTTCAGTGAATCGAGAGTCAGGAGGCTCATCGTCCAGGTGCGTGTGCCCGCTTCACCGACCGCCTGCAGCGGGCCGTAGCTGACTTCACGGAGCATTTCAGGCGGCCACTGAGCCGCTGCCACGCCGGCGCCGAGGTAGCCAGTGGCCGCCTCGCCCTCGCCTTTCGCGGCCAGGGTGACGGGCACGTCCAGACGCTGCCCATCGCGCTCCAGCGCAATGGATACCGACTTGCCCGGCAGCCCGCGCACACGATCGACCAGATCCTGCCAGTCGCTCAGCGGCTGATCGTCGAGCGCCAGCAGGCGATCTCCAATGCGCAGGCCGGCGGCCTGGGCCGGCCCTTCAGGGTCGAACTCGGCGAGCACTGGCTCGAGGCTTGGCCGCCACGGGCGGATACCCAGCGAGGCAATCGGATCCGGCTCATTGGCGCCGCGCAGCCAGTTGTCCAGCTCGACGCGGTGCGGAGTATCGGCTCCACCATCAGGATGGCGGGTGGTGATCAGCAGCTCGCCGCTTTCGCCGAGGCGGCGTACCAACTGCAGGTTGACCGCCGACCAGCCGGTGACCGCCTTGCCGTTGACCGAAACGATTTCCTCACCGGCCTGCAGGCCAGCGACCTGAGCCAGGCTGCCCGACTCCACGGCGCCAATGACCGGGCGCACCTGCTGGCTGCCGAGCATGGCCACCAGCCAGAAGAACACCAGGGCCAGGGCGAAGTTGGCAGCCGGCCCAGCGGCGACGATGGCGAAGCGCTGCTTGACGGTCTTGCGATTGAACGACTGCTCGGCCAACTCCGGCGGCACATCGCCTTCGCGCTCATCGAGCATCTTCACATAGCCACCCAGCGGGATGGCGGCGATCACGAATTCGGTGCCCTGACGGTCGTGCCAGCGCACCAGCGGCGTGCCGAAACCTACGGAGAAGCGCAGCACCTTAACGCCACAGCGGCGAGCAACCCAGAAATGACCGTATTCATGAAAGGTCACCAGCACCCCGAGGGCGATCAGGGTACCGACGATCATATAGAGTGCGCTCATGCCACCTCTCCACGATTCAACCATTGCCCGGCCAGCTCCCGCGCGCGGCGGTCAGCTTCAAGCACGGCATCGAGACAGTCCACCGCAACGCTAGGCTCTGCCTCGAGAACGCTGCCAATGATACGCGCGATATCGGTAAAGCGAATCCGCCGCTCGAGAAATGCCGCCACCGCCACTTCGTTCGCGGCATTGAGCATGGCCGGCGCGCTGCCGCCTGCTTCGGCGGCCTCGCGGGCAAGGCGCAGACAGGGGAAGCGAACATCATCCGGCGCCTGGAAATCCAGACGCGCCACCGCGAGCAGATCCAGCGGCGCCACACCCGAGTCGATGCGCTGCGGCCAGGCCAGCGCATGGGCGATGGGCGTGCGCATGTCGGGATTACCCAGTTGAGCGAGCACCGAACCATCGACGTAATCGACCAACGAATGGATGACGCTCTGCGGGTGAATCAACACCTCGACCTGCTCCGGGCACGCATCGAACAGCCAGCAGGCTTCGATCAGCTCCAGGCCCTTGTTCATCATGCTCGCCGAGTCGACGGAAATCTTGCGGCCCATCGACCAGTTTGGGTGAGCACAGGCCTGCTCGGGCGTTACCGCGTGCAGCGACTCGGGCGAGGCCTGACGAAACGGGCCACCAGAGGCGGTGAGCAGGATACGCCGCACGCCGACCGGCTGCAGGCCACGAGCGTAATCCTGAGGCAGGCACTGGAAGATCGCGTTGTGCTCGCTGTCGATCGGCAGCAGCACGGCGCCACTCTGACGCACCGCGCGCATGAACAGCGCGCCAGACATCACCAGGGCTTCCTTGTTGGCAAGCAGTACCTTCTTGCCGGCTTCGACCGCAGCCAGTGTCGGCTTGAGCCCGGCCGCACCGACGATGGCAGCCATCACGGCATCCACCTCGGCATGGGCGGCAACCTCGCACAATCCGGCCTCGCCAGACAATACGCGAGTATCCAGCCCGGCCTGCCGCAGGCGAGCTTGCAGATCGGCTGCCGCTACGGCATCGGCTACAACGGCGAAACGCGGCCGGTGAATGACGCAAAGCGCCTCCAGCTCGGCCAGCCGCGTGAAAGCGGTCAGGGCAAAAGCCTGGTAACGCGACGGATGGCGGGCGATGACATCGAGGGTGCTGAGACCGATTGAGCCGGTTGCACCAAGAACGGTGATCTGCTGAACCTGGCTCACAATGTGCCCCAGCCAGCCAGCCACAGCAGCAGGGCGAATACCGGCACCGCGGCGGTCAGGCTGTCGATGCGGTCGAGCACCCCACCATGCCCCGGCAGCAGATTGCTGCTGTCCTTGATGCCGGACTGACGCTTGAACATGCTCTCGGTCAGGTCACCAACCACGGAGATCAGCACCACCAAGGCAGCGGCCGGTAGCGCCTGCAGAAACTGAGTAAACGACCAATCACGAACAACGCCGACCACGATGGTCAGCAGCAGGCTGAGCAGCAAACCACCGACCAGGCCTTCCCAGCTCTTGCCAGGACTGACCTGCGGGGCCAGCTTGCGCTTGCCGAAGCGCTTGCCGGAGAAATAGGCGCCGATATCCGCCACCCAGACCAGCGCCATCACCGCCAGGATTAGCCAGTTGGCCAGCTGCCACTGCTTGATCACCACCAGCCCTTGCCAGGCCGGCAGCAGAATCAGCAGGCCTATCGCCAGACGCCCCGGCAGACCGCCCCAGTAGCGGCTGCTATCCGGGTAGTTGAGCACCAGAAAGGTCGCGAACGCCCACCACAGCACGCCGATGGCCAACAGCCAGGGCGCCAGCGCGGGGGCGGCGTAAACCAGATAAAGCAACACCGCCACCAGGGCGGCATAGGCAACACGCAGCGGCTGGGCCTCGAAGCCCGCCAGGCGGGCCCATTCCCAGGCACCGAGCACGACCACTACGGCGATAAACAGCGCGAATGCGCCACCTTCGAGCAGGAAGAAACCTGCCAGGGCGATCGGCAGCAGGATCAGCGCCGTAATGATTCGTTGCTTGAGCATCAGGCGCGGGCCTCGGCTTCGACTTGTTCACTGGTTTTGCCAAAACGCCGCTGGCGCTTGGCGAAATCCGCCAGCGCTGCGCGCATGGCGTCGTGCTTGAAGTCCGGCCACAGCAGGTCGGAGAAGTACAATTCACTGTAGGCCATCTGCCAGAGCAGGAAATTGCTGACCCGGTGTTCGCCGCCCGTGCGGATGCACAGATCCGGCAGCGGCTGCTCACCAGTGGCCAGACAACCCTGCAACAGACGCGGAGTGATGTCCTCGGGTTGCAGATGACCGCCCTGCACTTCACGCGCCAGGCGTTGCGCGGCCTGGGCGATATCCCACTGACCGCCGTAGTTGGCGGCGATCTGCAGGATGAAGCGCTGCTCGCCCGGCGCGCCGGCGGTCGCCGCTTCGGCTTCGCGCATGGCGGCCTGCAGCTCGGGATGGAAGCGCGAACGGTCGCCGATGATGCGCAGACTGATGCGGTTCTCGTCGAGCTTGCGTGCCTCGCGACGCAGGGCACTGAGGAACAGCTCCATCAGCGCACCGACCTCATCGGCCGGGCGCTGCCAGTTCTCACTGGAGAAAGCGAACAGGGTCAGCACTTCCACGCCGGAATCGGCGCACACTTCGATGACCGCTCGCACCGCATCGACGCCGGCCTTATGCCCGGCAACGCCAGGCAACAGGCGTTTGCGCGCCCAGCGGTTGTTACCATCCATAATGATCGCCACGTGCCGTGGAACGGCCATCACGGCACCGACTTTGGAATTGTCCATGGCGACTTCCTGGCCGTCAGACGGCCATCAGGTCCGCTTCTTTCTGCTTCACGGCGACGTCGATTTCGCCCACGAACTTGTCGGTCAGCTTCTGTACGTCGTCAGCGGCGCGGCGCTCTTCGTCCTCGGTGATTTCCTTTTCCTTCACCAGATCCTTGAGCTGGCTCATGGCGTCACGACGGATGTTGCGCACGGCAACACGGGCGTCTTCGGCAGCATCACGGGCCTGCTTGGTGAAGCCGCGGCGGGTTTCTTCGGTCAGCGCCGGCATGGTGACCAGCAGCAGCTCGCCCAGGTTGGTCGGGTTGAAGCCCAGACCGGAGCTCTGGATGGCCTTGTCGACTGCGCTCAGCATGTTGCGCTCGAAGGCCACGACCTGCAGGGTACGCGAGTCCTTGACGGTAACGCTGGCAACCTGGTTGAGCGGGGTGTCGGCGCCGTAGTACGGAACCATCACGCCACTGAGGATGCTGGGGTGAGCCTGACCGGTACGAATGCGGCTGAATGCATGAGCCAGCGATTCCAGGCTCTTCTGCATGCGCGCCTGGGCGTCCTTCTTGATTTCGTTGATCATTCTTTACCTTCCTCGACCAGAGTGCCTTCGGCGCCGCCCACCACGACATTGAGCAGGGCACCGGGCTTGTTCATGTTGAAAACGCGCAGCGGCATGTTGTGATCACGGCACAGGCAAATGGCCGTCAGATCCATCACACCCAGCTTGCGATCGAGCACCTCGTCATAGGTGAGGCGATCGAACTTCTCCGCATGCGGATCCTTGAATGGATCGGCAGTGTACACACCATCGACCTTGGTTGCCTTCAGCACCACATCGGCGTCGATCTCGATACCCCGCAAGCAGGCGGCCGAGTCGGTGGTGAAGAACGGGTTGCCAGTGCCAGCGGCGAAGATCACCACCTCACCGGTCTTCAGATGGCGCATGGCCTTGCGGCGATCATAGTGATCGGTGACGCCGACCATGGAGATGGCCGACATGACCAGCGCCGGGATGTTCGAGCGCTCCAGGGCGTCACGCATGGCAAGGGCGTTCATCACCGTGGCCAGCATGCCCATGTGGTCACCGGTAACGCGGTCCATGCCGGCAGCGCTCAATGCAGCGCCACGGAACAGGTTGCCACCGCCGATCACTACACCCACTTGCACGCCGATACCGACCAACTGACCGACTTCCAGCGCCATGCGATCGAGCACCTTGGGATCGATGCCGAAATCTTCGGAGCCCATCAGGGCCTCGCCGCTGAGTTTGAGCAGAATGCGCTTGTAGCGCGGTTGACGACCACTCACCTGCTGAGCCATTACCAATCTCTCCTGCGGCGTAAGAAAAACCTGCGAACCGAGTGGCTCGCATATCGAGCGCTTCGACAGCGCTCACGACCGTGAGTGCCACAGGCACCAACCGTCGTTTCGAAAAAAATCCCCTTTGAAAAAGAGGCCGCGCGCGTGAGCGGGCAGCCTCTTCTGGGGCGCTACCTAAGCAGTTATCACTGCTTGCTGGCAGCAACCTGAGCAGCAACTTCGGCAGCGAAGTCGGTCTCGGCCTTCTCGATGCCCTCGCCCACTTCGTAACGAACGAAGGAAACGACTTCGGCACCGGCTTTCTTCACCAGGTCACCGACCTTGACTTCCGGATCCATGATGAAGGCTTGCTCGACCAGGCTGGCTTCAGCCAGGAACTTGGCGATACGACCCTTGACCATGTTCTCGACGATGTTTTCCGGCTTGCCGGCGATCTTCTCGGCGTTCAGCTGCAGGAAGATTTCCTTTTCCTTGGCAACCAGTTCCTCGGAAACCTGATCCGGGGAAACAACGGCCGGGTTGCTCGCTGCAACATGCATGGCAACGTGCTTGGCCAGTTCGTCATTGCCGCCTTTCAGGACAACCAGAACGCCGATACGGTGGCCGTGCAGGTAGGCACCAACGGTGTCACCGGAAACAGCGGTCAGACGACGGATGTTGACGTTCTCGCCGCACTTGGCAACCAGGGCTTCACGAGCGGATTCACGCGAGGCGATCAGCGGAGCGGCTTCGGTCAGGTTCTTCTCGAAGGCTTCGTCCAGGCTTTCCTTGACGAAAGCTTTGAAGTCGTCCTGCAGGGCCAGGAAGTCGGTCTGCGAGTTGACTTCGATGATCAGGCCACGGTTGCCTTCGACGCGAACGGCGATGGAACCTTCAGCGGCGATGTTGCCAGCCTTCTTGGCCGCCTTGATGGCGCCCGAAGCGCGCATGTCATCAATGGCCTTCTCAATGTCGCCACCAGCGGCAACCAGGGCCTTTTTGCATTCCATCATGCCTTGGCCGGTACGCTCGCGCAGTTCCTTGACCAGTGCTGCAGTAATCTCTGCCATCTTGAAAATCCTCTTGGTAGGTCTTCAACCATCACCCGCATGGCGGGCGATCAAATCTGTGAGTGGCAAAAAGGGGGCCTAGCCCCCTTTTTGCGCAGCGCATAACACGAGATGCTCTGCGTTACCGCTTAGCCTTCGGCAGCTTCTGCAGCCGGCGCTTCTTCGACGAACTCTTCGGTAGCGCCGCCGGTGTTGCTGCGACCACGGATCACGGCGTCGGCCATGGCACCCATGTACAGCTGGATGGCGCGAATGGCGTCGTCGTTACCCGGGATGATGTAGTCAACGCCTTCCGGGCTGCTGTTGGTATCGACAACGCCGATGACCGGGATGCCCAGCTTGTTGGCTTCGGTGATCGCGATGCGCTCGTGATCAACGTCGATGACGAACAGGGCGTCCGGCAGACCGCCCATGTCCTTGATACCGCCCAGGCTGCGATCCAGTTTTTCCAGATCACGGGTGCGCATCAGGGCTTCTTTCTTGGTCAGCTTGCTGAAGGTACCGTCCTGGGACTGCACTTCCAGATCGCGCAGACGCTTGATCGAGGCACGGATGGTTTTGTAGTTGGTGAGCATGCCGCCCAACCAGCGGTGATCGACGAACGGCGAGTTGCAACGAGCCGCTTCTTCGCGAACGATCTTGCCAGCGGAACGCTTGGTGCCGACGAACAGAATCTTGTTCTTGCCAGCAGCCAGCTTTTCAACGAACGACAGAGCGTCGTTGAACATCGGCAGGGTCTTTTCCAGGTTGATGATGTGAATCTTGTTGCGCGCGCCGAAAATGTACTTGCCCATTTTCGGATTCCAGTAACGGGTCTGGTGGCCGAAGTGCACACCGGCCTTCAGCATATCGCGCATATTGACTTGGGACATGATAGTTCCTTGATAAGTCGGGTTAGGCCTCCACGCATCCCAATTTCCAACCCTTGCGGGCACCCAGGAAATCGTGTCGATACGTGTGTGGGGTTTAGGCTTTCGGGGTCTACCCCGTAAAGCGGCGCGTTTTATACCACAACAAGCAGCCATAAGCTACAAGAGCCAGACACAAGCGCTAAGGCCGTGTGCCCGGACCGCTGAGTCTAGCTCAGCATCGGCGCCCCGCGTCCACTTGTGGCTTGCAGCTTGTGGCCTGCAGCTTAGAATGTCGTCCTTTATCGAGCTTACGAGATCACCATGACCGTCACCCTGAAGACGCCCGACGAAATCGAGAAAATGCGCATCGCCGGTCGCCTGGCCGCCGACGTACTGGAGATGATCGCCGAATACGTCAAACCCGGCGTTACCACGGACGAACTCAACACCATCTGCCACAACTATATCGTCGACGTGCAGAAGGCCATTCCCGCCCCGCTCAACTACGGCGCAGCGCCGGGTCGCCCGGGCTTTCCGAAATCCATCTGCACCTCGCTCAACCATGTGGTGTGTCACGGCATCCCCAACGACAAGCCGCTCAAGGAAGGTGACGTGATGAATATCGACGTCACCGTGATCAAGGATGGCTACTTCGGCGACACCAGCCGCATGTTCCATATCGGCAAAGTGCCGGAGTGGGCCGAGCGCCTGTCGCGCGTCACTCAGGAATGCCTCTATAAAGGCATCGAAGTGGTGCGTCCAGGTGCACGCCTGGGCGACATCGGCGAAGTGATTCAGAAGCACGCCGAGAAACACGGCTTTTCGGTGGTGCGCGAGTTCTGCGGCCACGGCATCGGTTCGGTGTTCCACGAAGACCCGCAGATCCTGCACTACGGCCGTGCCGGCACCGGCATGGAGCTCAAGGAAGGCATGACCTTCACCATCGAGCCGATGATCAATCAGGGCCGAGCGGAAACCCGCGTACTGGGCGACGGCTGGACCGCCATCACCAAGGACCGCAAGCTGTCCGCCCAGTGGGAGCACACCCTGTTGGTCACCGCCGATGGCTACGAGATTTTCACCCTGCGCAGCGACGACACCATCGCCCGCACCTCGGCCTGAGATTCGCTCGCCCCATAGATAAGGAAGGCCGCCGCATGTCGCTGACAGACGCCGAATTGTTCGATCGTGGCCAGTTCCAGGCGGAGCTGGCTCTCAAGTCCAGCCCCATCGGCGCCTTCAAGAAAGCCATCCGCCGCGCCCACGAGGTGCTGGATGCGCGTTTTCGCGACAACCGCGACGTGCGCCGCCTGGTCGAGGATCGCGCCCGTTTCACCGACCAGATCCTGCTCGAAGCCTGGAACCGCTTCACCTGGAGCAGCGAGGCGGAAATCGCCCTGCTGGCGGTGGGCGGCTACGGCCGCGGCGAGCTGCATCCCTATTCCGATATCGACCTGCTGATCCTGCTTGGCGGGGACGATCAGGAAACCTTCCGCGAACCCATCGAAGGCTTTCTCACCCTACTCTGGGACATCGGCCTGGAAGTTGGCCAGAGCGTGCGCTCGGTGGCC
This sequence comes from Pseudomonas sp. AG1028, assembly GCF_007993955.1. Lineage (NCBI taxonomy): Bacteria > Pseudomonadati > Pseudomonadota > Gammaproteobacteria > Pseudomonadales > Pseudomonadaceae > Pseudomonas > Pseudomonas sp. AG1028. Next base: position 467,112 of record NZ_VIVP01000001.1, on the reverse strand, counting down.
GAGTGTGGCGAAGAGGCGCGCGCCGACCTGACCATCATCACCAACCTGATGGAAAGCCGCACCATCGCCGGCCCCGAGCACCTGCGCGAGCGCATGCAGACGGTGACCTCCACCGCCCAGATGTGGCCGAGCAAGGCCTTCTACCGGGCCAAACGCGACGAACAAAAGGCCCGCCACGCCAAGTACAACGACACCGAGTACAACCTGGAACCCAACGTGAAGGGGTCACCAGGCGGCCTGCGCGATATCCAGACCATCCTGTGGGTGGCGCGTCGGCATTTCGGCACGCTGAATTTGCATGCCATGGTCGGCCAGGGCTTTCTGCTGGAAAGCGAATACGCCCTGCTCGCCTCCAGCCAGGAGTTTCTCTGGAAGGTGCGCTACGCCCTGCACATGCTGGCCGGGCGCGCCGAAGACCGACTGCTGTTCGATCACCAGAGCAAGGTTGCCGAGCTGCTCGGCTACAACGAGGGCGACACCAAGCGCACCATCGAGCGCTTCATGCAGAAGTACTACCGCGTGGTGATGGCCATCGCCGAGCTGAGCGACCTGATCAACCAGCACTTCGAGGAAGAGATCCTGCGCGCCGGTGAAAACCTGCCGGTGCAGCCGCTCAACAGCCGCTTCCAGGTGCGTGACGGCTACATCGAAGTCACCCACGCCAACGTCTTCAAGCGCACGCCGTTCGCCATCATCGAGATCTTCGTGCTGATGGCCCAGCACCCCGAGCTCAACGGCGTGTGCGCCGACACCATCCGCCTGCTGCGCGATCACCGCTACCTGATCGACGACGACTTCCGCCGCGATATCCGCAACACCAGCCTGTTCATCGAACTGTTCAAGTGCGAGCAGGGCATCCACCGCAACCTGCGGCGCATGAACCGCTACGGCATCCTCGGCCGTTACCTGCCGGAGTTCGGCCATATCGTCGGGCAGATGCAGCACGACCTGTTCCACATCTATACGGTCGACGCCCACACGCTCAACCTGATCAAGCACCTGCGCAAGTTCAAGTGGCCGGAGCTGGCGGAGAAATTCCCCCTGGCCAGCCAGTTGATCGACAAGCTGCCCAAGCCAGAGCTGATCTACCTGGCCGGCCTGTACCACGACATAGGCAAGGGCCGCGGCGGCGATCACTCGGAGATCGGCGCCCTGGATGCCGAAGCATTCGGCCAGCGCCACCACTTGCCGGCCTGGGACACCGCGCTAATCGTCTGGCTGGTGCAGAACCACCTGGCGATGTCGACCACCGCCCAGCGCAAGGACCTGTCCGACCCGCAGGTGATCAACGACTTCGCCGCCTTCGTGGGCGACCAGACGCATCTGGATTACCTCTACGTGCTCACCGTGGCGGACATCAACGCCACCAACCCGACACTGTGGAACTCCTGGCGTGCCAGCCTGATGCGCCAGCTGTACACCGAAACCGCCAGCGCCCTGCGCCGCGGCCTGGAAAACCCGGTGGAGCGCGAGGAGCAGATTCGCCTGACCCAAGCTGCAGCATTGGACATTCTGACCGCTGCCGGCACCGATGCCGACGACGTCGAGCAACTCTGGTCACAGCTGGGCGATGACTACTTCCTGCGCCACACCGCCAGCGACGTGGCGTGGCATACCGACGCGATCCTCCAGCACCCGGACGATGGCGGGCCACTGGTACTCATCAAGGAAACCACCCAGCGCGAGTTCGAAGGCGGCACGCAGATCTTCATCTACGCACCGGATCAGCACGATTTCTTCGCGGTGACGGTAGCGGCCATGGCGCAGCTGAACCTGAACATCCACGACGCGCGGATTCTCACGTCAACCAGCCAGTTCACCCTCGACACCTACATCGTGCTCGAGGCCGAAGGTGGCTCGATCGGTGACAATCCCAAGCGCATCCAGCAAATCCGCCAGAGCCTGGTCGATACCCTGATGCACCCGGACGAGTATCCGAACATCATCCAGCGCCGTGTCCCGCGCCAGCTCAAGCACTTCGCCTTCGCGCCTCAGGTGACCATTCACAACGATGCCCAGCGGCCGGTCACCGTGGTGGAACTGACCGCGCCGGATCGCCCGGGCCTGCTGGCCAAGATCGGGCGCATCTTCCTGGACTTCGACCTGTCAGTGCAAAACGCCAAGATCGCCACGCTTGGCGAACGGGTCGAGGACGTATTCTTCGTCACCGATGCCGACAACCAGCCGCTGTCCGATCCCGAGCTGTGCGCGCGCCTGCAGCAGACCATCGTCACCCAGCTGTCGGCGAGCAGCCCCAGCCCGGCACAGATCAGCATCTGAATGCAGCGCGGGCCCCATTTGGGGCCCGCGCTGCATTCAGATGCGGAAGCTGTCGACCAGTTGCTTGAGCCGCCCGACCTGCTGATCCAGTTCGGTACAGGCGCTGAGGCTGGCCTGCAGGTTGCGCACGCCGTCCTGGTTGAGCGTATTGATCTCGGTGATATCCATGTTCAAGCTCTCGATCACCGAGGTCTGCTCCTCGGTGGCAGTGGCCACGGACTGGTTCATGCCGTCGATCTCGCCGATGCGGCGGGTCACGCCGCGCAGGTTCTCGCCGGCCTGACCACCGATACGCACGCTGTCGTCGCTGAAGCGGCGGCTCTCGCCCATGGTCGCCACGGCGTCACGGGCGCCTGACTGCAACTGCTCGATCATCTGCTGGATTTCCTGGGCCGAGCTCTGCGTACGCTGAGCCAGGTTGCGCACCTCGTCGGCCACCACGGCAAAGCCGCGACCGGCCTCGCCGGCACGCGCCGCTTCGATGGCGGCGTTGAGCGCCAGCAGGTTGGTCTGCTCGGAAATGCCCTTGATCACGTCGAGAATCTGGCCGATGTCGTTGCTCTTCTCGCTGAGCAACTCGATATGGCTGCCCGAGGCCTGGATCTTGTCAGACAGATCGCCCATCGAACCCAGGGTGCGCTCGACCATGCCCTGGCCTTCTTCGGCATCACGGCGCGCTTCGCTGGCCTGCACCGAGGCATCGGCAGCGTTGCGGGCGATTTCCTGGGCCGCAGCGCCAAGCTCGTTGATCGCCGCGGCGACGCTGTCGGTGCGCGCCGCCTGCTCGCTGGAATTCCCCATGGACGCATTGGAGGCCTGTACCACGGTACTGACCCGGGCATGCACCTCTCGGGTGGCCGAAGCCACTTCACGGATCGACTCGTGGATACGCTCGACGAAGCGGTTGAAGGCGCCGGCCAGCTCACCGAACTCGTCGCCGGACTCGACCTTCAGGCGCTGAGTCAGGTCGCCCTCACCCTCGGCGATACCGCTCATGGCGTGGCTCATCACGTGCAGCGGACGCAACAGAATGCGGATCAGCGCACCAAGCAGCAGCAGGATGGCGATCACCCCGATGACCGTGGAGGTCAGTGCCGAGATGCGGAATTCGTGCAGTGCTGCAAAAGCCTTGCTTTCGTCGACCGACAGACCGACGTACCAGCGCACGCCCGCCAGCCCCTGCACCGGCAAAAAACTGACGATACGCGCGCTGCCATCGGCCGCCACCACGTTCTGCAACCCCGCTTCCAGACGCGGCGCGGCGCCCGGGAACAAGTCGCTGAGTTTCTTCAACACCAGGCTCTTGTCCGGGTGCACGAACACCGTGCCCTTGTCGTCGACCAGGAAGGCGTAGCCCATGCCGCCCAGGTCGAAGGAGTTGAGGATGTCGTCGATGGTCTGCAGCTTGAGGTCGCCGCCGACCACGCCCTGCAGGGTGCCGCCGACGCTGACCGGACGGGTGATGGTGATCAGCAGGCCGTCACGCGGGTCGGCCGCCAGGTACGGCTCGGTCAGGCCCGGGCCGCTGCTGTTCGCTGCGCTTTTGTACCAGGGGCGCTGACGCGGATCGTAGCCGGCTGGCAGCTCGCTGGGCGGGAACTGAGTGTAGGTACCATCGTTCTGGCCGTAATAGGCATACAGGAACGCCGAGGCAACGCTGCGGTGCTGCAGGTTCCTGGCCAGCGGCGCCTGGGCGCTGTCGTCCTGCACCGACTCGGCCAGGTTGTCGAGCAGCTGCATGCGCCCGGAGAGCCAGTGCTGGATGTTGCCGGTCGACACCTGACCAACATCGTGCAGGTAGTTGTTCAGATTGTCGCGAATCGCCGTGCGCTGCAGATAATCGTTGTACAGCGCAAAGGATGCGAAGGCCGCAATGACCACCAGGGAAGCAGCCAACATGATCTTGTGGCTGAACTTGAGGGTGCGCATGGAAGAAGCTCTCGCTAAAGGAATGCCGGAGGGGATTACGCCCAGGCTATCGACCCAAAGCGATGCGTCTTTAGCACCTTCACGAAAAATCTGACCAAAGTGTCAGCCAAATAAATGGCGACGGAAAAGCGCATGCTTGAGCGGCTCAAGCGCGTTTGCCAATGTGCGGATTGATTGACCCGAAACCAGCCAGCAGGCAGCGTGTTGGTGCCCTCACCACGGGGCAGCGCCGATAAGCAATTTTCCTGAGACCGCTGCCGTGCTAGTGTCACCGGCTTTGTCGCCGCCTTACAAAGGACCCGTCGGATCATCATGAACCACGCCCTCGCCCAGCTGCAGCCCTACCCCTTCGAAAAACTGCGCGCCCTGCTCGCCGGCGTTTCCCCCGCTGCGGATCGCTCGCCCATTGCCCTGTCCATCGGCGAACCCAAGCACCGCTCGCCGGCTTTCGTCGCCAAGGCGCTGACCGACAACCTCGACCAGATGGCGGTCTACCCGACCACCCTGGGCATCCCGGCGCTGCGCGAAGCCATTGCTACTTGGTGCGAGCGACGCTTCAAGGTGCCAGCCGGCTGGCTGGACGCCGCCCACCACGTGCTGCCGGTCAACGGCACCCGCGAGGCGCTGTTCGCCTTTACCCAGACCGTGGCGCAGCGTGATGTCGATGGCCTGGTAGTCAGCCCCAACCCGTTCTACCAGATCTACGAAGGCGCGGCGCTGCTGGCCGGCACCCAGCCGCACTACCTGCCGTGCCTGGAAGAACATGGCTTCAATCCGGATTTCGACGCTGTCACGCCTGACGTCTGGCAGCGCTGCCAGATCCTCTTCCTATGCTCGCCGGGCAACCCGACCGGCGCACTGATTCCGCTCGATACCCTGAAAAAGCTGATCGCCCTGGCCGACCAGCACGACTTCGTGATCGCTGCCGACGAGTGCTACAGCGAGCTGTATTTCGACGAGGCGAACCCGCCGGCCGGTCTGCTGACTGCCTGCGCCGAGCTGGGCCGTAGCGATTTCAAGCGCTGCGTGGTGTTCCACAGCCTCTCCAAGCGCTCCAATCTGCCGGGCCTGCGCTCGGGCTTCGTGGCCGGCGATGCGGAGATTCTCAAAGCCTTCCTGCTGTACCGCACCTACCATGGCTGCGCCATGCCGGTACAAACCCAGCTGGCCAGCATCGCCGCCTGGCAGGACGAAGACCATGTACGCGCCAACCGCGACCTGTACCGCGAAAAGTTCGATGCCGTGCTGGCGATTCTCAACGGCGTGATGGACGTTCAGCGCCCGGACGGCGGTTTCTACCTGTGGGCCAAAACGCCGGGCGACGATGCCGAGTTCACCCGCGCGCTGTTCGCCAGGGAACACGTCACCGTGGTGCCGGGCTCTTACCTATCTCGCGACGTGAATGGCTTCAACCCAGGCGCGGGTCGAGTGCGCATGGCGCTGGTCGCGCCCCTGGCCGAATGCGTAGAGGCGGCGCAGCGCATCCGCCGTTTTATCGAAAACGCCTGATGCCTGGGCGCTGAGGGCTCGCAACGGCCCTCAGCGCCACACCATCAGCCCGCCGTGCGGGTAACCGTCAGCACCACCGCGGCAATGCGCTCGACCTGCTCATAGCCAGGCTTGAGCAGTTCCTCGCCGAACACGTCCGGGTCCACTTCTTCATAGCGCCAGGCCAGGGACGCATCGCCCAAGGTGCGTTTGACATAGGCCAGAAACGGATCACCCGCCGCCTTCATCGCCACACCGGTATACAGCAACAAACTGCCGCCCGGCGCCAGGCGAGCGATGGCTGCCTCGACGATAGCCTGGGACAGGCCGATGCCCAACTCACCACCGCCATCGCGATAGGCGCGGCTGTCGGCGTCGAGCATATAGGGCGGATTGGCGACGATCAGGTCGAACGCGCCATCCACATCTCTAAGCAGATCGCTGTAAAGCGCCTCGACATTGCTTACCCCCGCCAGCGCCGCGTTGATGCGAGTGAACTCCAGCGCCCGCGGGTTGATATCCACTGCCAGCACCTGAGCCGCCGGCCGTGCCTGGGCGATGCAAAGGGCGCCCGGCCCTGCGCCGCAGCAGATATCCACCGCCCGCAACACCGTCGCAGTCGACGGCGTGGCAAGAAAGGCATCGATGGCGCGCACAAAGCGATAGGTATCGGGGCCGAAGAACACGGCGTCGCCCTGCACCGTCGGGTAGCGCGAATGCACGAACAGGTTGTCGCCCAGGCTCGACCAACGCACCGCGCTGGCGAACTGGGCGCCCTCCTCGACCAACATGCCGCCGGCTCTCAGCAACCCCAGCAACTGGCCGCCCAGCACCGGCGCCTCGAACGGCCGGCTCCAACCAAACACGCCGGCCAAGTCGTAGGCTTGCCGATTTTCGCTGCGCGCGTTGACCCGCTCGTGGGTCAGCGGCGTGCCGGTGGTGAATCGATAACCCTCGTTCTTGAGATGCTGGCCAAGGCTCAATAACGCCTGCTGCTTTTCGGTGTTTTGCTCGCTGTGCATCGATGCCCCGGACATGGTTATTGGAGGTAGGCGTTGAACAGACGGGTGGCCAATAAACCGGCCGGCGTGAAGTGACTGGCCGGCGACATCAGCTCAATCAGTTTGCTGGTCTGCTGGCCGGCCGGCAGTTCGCGCAGGGCAGCCTGCAACGCCTGGGCTTCGTCGTGCAGACCAACCGACTGCTCGGCGCCAGTGGCAGCCGGACGACTGCGTGGACGAGCGCGCCTGCGGGCAGGCGCCCAGCTGCCAGCGATCCAGTCGTGCAAGAGTTGCTGCTCATAGGCACTGAACACCCCGAACATGGCGGCGCGCTCGCCCTGCACCAGTTGCCAGAACCGGCTGTTCTGCGGATCTTCGTCGCGGCGAATCCAGCCGCGTTTCTGCAGAGCGTCGAGAAAAGCGCGCACCTGGCCGGGCTCGCTAAGCCATTCGTTGACCGTGCGCCCTTCGATGCGGCAGTAGTCAGAATGCACCTGGGTGGCCACTTCGCGCTTGCGTTCGAGCATCGCACAGAGTTCGTCCTCGAGGTCGAAAGCCGCGATCACCGCAGTGGAGCCAATGCCCAGATCGTTGAGCTGATAGCCGCGCATCACGCGGCGATAGAATTCATCGCGATCACCCACCAGCGGCAGGTTTTCCAGCACCGCCTGCACGGCCTTCTGGGCATGGCCGGTACTGGCGTTGTCGATGGTCACGTGCAGTTGAAAGTAATAGGGGTCGATATCCAGCTCGGTCAGCTCATAGCTGGTGATCAGCAGGTGCAGTGGCAACTGCTCGTAGCCCAGGTTGTAGCCGATCACTTCAGGCAGATAATCATCGGCCAGATGACCGAGCGCCAGTTGCTGGGCGCCCTGCAGAAAATGCTCGTCTTCGAGTTCGGCCAGCTCGTCGCAGCCATGCTGGGCCAGCAACTGCTTGTAGAGCACCACATGGTTCATCGCCGGCACACCATCGCCCAGCTCTTCCAGATAGGTGCGCAGCAAGGGACGCAGGCGCAGCTCCTGCCAGTGCCTGAGCAACCCATACAACCAGGCGCCGTCCACCAATTTGGTGGGCGCAACATGACGCAGAAAATACAGGGCATGGGCGCGATTGTGAAAGTAACGCCGCAGCGCGCCCTGGCGTCGCTCCTGCAGGTAGTGGCCGTACGCCTCGGTGGTGCGTAGGGCCGCACTGCGCATCCAGTCCAGCAGGGCTTCAGGCTTAGCGGGAATATCGCAGGGCAACTCACTGGTCTTGGTCAGTTGAGCTTCTAGAAAGCTGCGCGCTTCGTTAAGCGCGGCGTCATCCAGCTGCGGCTGCAGCAGGCGCTCATACAGGGTGCGGGCGGGGCCGGCCTTGAGGAAATGGCAGCTCTGGCTGGACGTGGTGAAAATCGGCATCAAAGTCGTCATGGTCGAGCCTTGCGTGGCAGTCGAAAGCGCCGGGGGCAACGAGGCGGCGCTCACAGGTTTCTTGGAATGGCCGGCGCCCATGACGCTCATGGCCTTATGAGGTTGGGAGAATGCCGCCCGAGAAAAGATTCAACCTCGGGGATCAGTGGTAACCAGCCCGGCGTGGTTCGTGGCAACAGGCATAAGAAAGCCAGGTCGAGCAGTGCTCGCCTGGCTGTGTAGATGCAACAAGCCATGCTTACTCAGGCTTGCGCGCAGCCCCGAAGCCAAGGTCGGCGCCGGTGATCGAGTCCAGGGTCGGATCCGACGCGGTGCGCTTGGCCATCTGCAGCAGGGTTTCCGCCTGCTTGGCTGGCAGCATTACCTCGGCGGTGCCATCGCCCCCGTCCACCGCGGGTTGCGGATCGGCGACGAACTCCCACTGATCCCCTTCGTTCCATGGCCCACGACGGTCCTCGTCACCCTGGGACATGTTGAAGTACACACTGGTGAACTCCGGCACGCCCGGCAGCTTGCCTTGCGGGAAGTTCGGCTGGATGGCGTGCAGCGCCTTCTCGAAGGATTTCTGGTGCGCCAGCTCACGGGTCATCAGAAAGGCCAGCGCATCCTTGATGCCCGGATCGTCGGTGACGTTGATCAGCCGCTTGTAGATGATCTTGGCCCGGGCCTCGGCGGCGATGTTGGAGCGAAAATCCGCCGTCGGCTCACCGATGGTGTCGATGTAGGCCGCCGTCCAGGGCACACCGGCAGAGTTGGTCAGCGCAGGGCCACCGCCATACAGCAGCGAGGTGATGTGCGAGTCGTTGCCGCCCTCGGTCAACGAGCGGTAAAGCGCCGCCTCCTCTTCCACCGCCTCGGCCAGATCACCCTTGGCGCCCTTGTTGAGCATGCCGACGATCGAGCCGATGATTTCCAGGTGGCTGAGCTCTTCGGTGGCGATGTCCAGCAGCAGATCCTTGCGCCCTGCATCGTCTTCAGCCAGGCCCTGGGTGAAATAACGCATGGCCGCTGCCAATTCGCCCTGGGGGCCACCGAATTGTTCGAGCAGCAGATTGGCCAGCCCCGGATTGGGCCCGGCCACTCTTACCGTGTATTGCAATCGCTTGTTATGTACGAACATGGAACGTTCTCCTCACCGGCTATAATTCCCTTGATGGTTTCGCTCCCTGCCCTGATGGGACTTGTAATAACCGAATGCAAAAGTGCGCAACGAGCTCAAGTAAAAACAAACTTTACAATTAACCGAAACGGCAACTTCCTAGGCAAACTCCGCTTTGCCGTTTCGCTTAATAGCGCTTCGTTTAATACCACTGACGAAAAGTAATGAACCTCCAACTCAGCGCCCCTCTCGCAACAGTGGCTATTTCTAAACTGCGGGAGTCGATCATGACCACGAAACATGAAAACCTGGTGAGTTGGCTGCGCGACGCGCACGCCTTGGAACAGCAAGCCGAACAGATGCTGACGGCGCAAAAAGAGCGCCTGCACAATTACCCGAAGTTGCGCAAACGCATTGAAAAACATATCGAAGAAACCGTGGGCCAACGCAAAACACTGGAACGGGCCCTGACCCGCCTCGGCAGCGAACCGTCAACACTGAAAGACATGAGCGGCAAGTTGATGGCCTTCGGTCAGGCCGTGGGCGGCATGATGATGAGCGACGAAGTGCTCAAGGGCACCATGTCCGGCTATGTCTTCGAGACTCTGGAAATCGCCTCTTACACGGTATTGATCGCCACCGCCAAAGCGGTGGGCGATACCCAGACCCAGCAGGACTGCGAAGCGATCCTGCAGCAGGAAATCGCCATGGCCGACTGGCTGCGCCTGCACTTGTCGGAGTTGAGTCAGGCCTTTCTGGATCGCTCCGATACACCGGGCCTGGAAGCCAAGCGCTAGACGAGTAAGGCCTTCTAATCCGGGGCTGCCAAACTTTGTATAAAGCCGGCGCATGCGCCGGCTTTATACGTAATGGCTCAGGGCTGCTGGTAATGCCCAGGCGTGGTGTCCGCCTCGCGAGTGCGGGTGATCTTGCTCACCTGTACATCGGTGATCCGCCCTTTGGCTCCCTCGTTTTGCACATGCTGCTGGCCTGCTCGACGCTCAGCGTCTCAGCGTCTCAGCGTCAGACGACATCTCAAGATGCATCGGCTGGTTATCACAGATGTAGTTGATCAGAAATATCTGCCCTTTCATGGAGAGACCTCGCTACTGAAAGGCCAGCACTCGGCGTGCTGGCACATAGTTTTATCAGTTTATCCCGCGTATAAACGCAGCACAGCCAAAGCACTGACTGCCAATAAAAAACCAATGTTCAAAAAACTCTTACTTAGGAACTTGAAGCACAGTGACAGCAAGCGAAGCACTAATCTCGGACACAAATTAATTACACCAGCCAGACTCTTATACAGTAACTGTACAAGCTGGCAGCACAACACCATCACTTTTACCGCTCATCGTTCCCTGCAACTTTTAACTCGAACATTGTGCAAGGCCCTCCTCTCGAACTTTTACCTGTCACTGATGGCAGGCTAAACCGGCTTCGCTAAAGACCGCTTCGTTAATCAAGTTGCCAGCACGTATTCCAATACAACGCAAAAACTTACCACCGCCGCCATCCGGGCATCGGTGCTCTGCATAGATCTCTCCAAGGAGTCACCAAGAAACGCACAGCTGTATTGATCGGCGCAACCGCCGCCCTGCTCTTCGCTTTCGCCGGCTTGGTCCAGGCAGCCGACAAGGTCAGCGCCAACGACTTTGCCGAAGAAGCCTCGGCCAAGGGCATCGCCGAGATCGAGACCAGCAAGCTGGCACTCGAAAAAGGCAGCAACGCCGAGGTCAAGAAATTCGCCCAGACGATGATCGACGATCACACCCGCGCCAACGAAGAGCTCAAGGCCCTAGCCAAGAAGAACAACCTCGAGCTCTCCGACGACGCCGACCTGATGAACAAGGCCAAGGCCATGATTCTGCAGGTACGTGATGGCGAGAACTTCGACGAGGCCTATGCCAACAACCAGGTCGTTGCCCACGAGCAGGCCATCGAGCTGTACCAGAAGGCGGCCGCGCCTGACGACGGTGAAATCAGCGCCTGGGCCAAGAAGACCCTGCCCAAGCTGGAACATCACCTGCAAATGGCCACGGACCTGCAGGGCAAGACACGTCAGTAATCTCAGCCCAGAGCCCGGCAAATGCCGGGCTCTGGCACGTTTGGAGACCACCATGTCCGCGCGAATCGGCGCAGCGCTGCTACCCCTTCTGGCCATCCTGCCGCTGGCCGGCTGCATGACCACCGCCAGCCACTCCAACGTCGGCACCGAGGGCGCACCCGCTCAGGCCGATACCCGCTTGCTGGAAGCCGGCGCGGCAACCTTGCAAACCCAGCCGCCAGTCGCCGCCCTGAACGCCTACCTCAATGGCTTTCATTTCTACAACGGCCGGCAGCAGGCGCAGATGGAAGCCCATCATTACTGCGCCATCCTCAGCGAAGAGCTGATCCAGTGCGTGATCTATGACGGCAATGTCAGGGACGCCAAGCTGATGGGCGTCGAGTACATCATCAGCGAGCAGCTGTTCAAAACCCTGCCGGAAGACGAAAAGATGCTGTGGCACAGCCACGTACACGAAGTGAAATCAGGCCAACTGGTGGCGCCCGGCATTCCGCAAACCGCCGAGCATGCGCTGATGCAAAAGCTGGTGCGCACCTACGGCAAGACCTGGCACACCTGGCATACCGACCAGAAGAAAAGTCTGCCCCTGGGCGTGCCACAGTTGATGATGGGCTTTACCGCCGATGGCCAACTGGACCAACGCATGGTCGATGAGCGCGACCAGCGCTTCGGCATCGACAGCAACGAGAAGCGCCAGAGCCGCGCTGACATCCAGCGCCCTCCCATACAGCCCGGCGCCGATGCCTGGCAGAAGGGCAAGGTATTCCAGATCGAAGACCCTACCGGCGCCCACGTGCATCACTGAGCCTAAGAGCCTGTTCAAAGTCTCGCGAGCTAGAGCAATGCAAGGAGAAAACAGGCGAGGACCGGTCGGAGTCGCGCTCGACTTTACGAGCTGTAAATGAGCAGTCCGACTGGGCTGGCAATCCAGCCTGTTTTCAACGCCGCAGTGCCGACGCGCAGCAGACTTTGAACAGGCTCTAAGTGTCGCCCTCAGGCCGGGCGGCACAGCACCCAGTCGTGTAGCAGCACGCGCAACTCGTCGAACTTCACCGGCTTGGCCAGGTAGTCGCTCATGCCTGCCGCCAGGCAGCGCTCACGGTCGCCCGACTGGCTATGGGCGGTGATCGCCAGCACCGGCAGCTCGGCGCAAGCCGGCAGCTGACGCAGGGCACGGCAAGTGGCGAAGCCGTCCATTACCGGCATCTGGCAATCCAGCAGAACGGCGTCGATGGGCTCGCGCTGCAGTTGCTCCAGCGCATCGCTGCCGTTGTCGACGGTACGCACCCGGTAGCCGAGCTTGAGCAGCATGCCGCGGATCACCAGTTGATTGATAGCGTTGTCCTCGACAATCAGTACGGTGCACTGCTCGGGGGCTCGCAATGCCGCGCCACTGCTGCGCCGTATCGCGGTCTGCTCAGCAGGCTTTTGCACTGGCAGTGCCAGGGTCAGTTCAAGTCGGAAGATGCTGCCACCGCTGCCGGCACGATTGGGCTCGTAGGCCAGCTTGCCGCCGAGCAGATCGACCAGCTGCCGGCAGATGCTCAGGCCGATGCCCAGACCGCCATATTCGCGGGTCATCGAGGTGTCGAGCTGATGGAAGCGGCGGTACAGATCGGTTTCCCGCACATTCTCCAGACCAATGCCGGCGTCGATCACCTCGAAGCTCAGCGGCAGGCTGTCCAGCGCGGCCTGGGCATCGCCGCGTACACGCAGGCGCACCTGGCCGGCCGAGGTGAACTTGATGGCGTTATCGAGCAGATAACCCAGGGCCTGGGCCAACTTCTGCCCGTCGCCTTCGACGGTATCGGCCAGGCGCTCGTCGAGATCCAGGGCGAAGTCCAGGCCCTTGTCGCGGGCGCGCCCCTCGAAGTTGGCGCACAGGCCGTCGAGCAGCCCGCGCAAACTGAAGGTCTCGCGCCGCGGATAGAGCCGCCCGGCCTGCAGTTCGGTCAGCGCGAGGATGTCGTTGACCATCTGCATCATGTCCCGCGCCGAACGCGTGGCGGTCTTCTGGTACTGCTCCACCTCGGGGTCCAGGCGCAGGGTCTGCATCAGCTCCAGGGAGCCGATCACGCCATTCATCGGCGTGCGCAACTCGTGGGTCACGGTGGCCAGGAAGTCGTCCTTGAGGCGGTTGCTGTCGGCCAGCTCGTGGTTGAGCACCTCCAGCTTGGCACTAGCGTTCTGCAGGATGCGCGCGCGCTCCTCCTTCATGGCGTTGATGCGGTCGGCCAGCGCCAGGGACAGCAACGCCACCTCGATGGCACTGCCGATCTGGCTGGCGTACATGGTCAGGAACATATTGGGCAGGTAGCCGAGCACCATCAGGGTGTTGACCACCCCGCCGAGCAGGAACGCCGCCCAGGCGATCAGGAAGTAACGGGCCACGCGCATGCCGCGCCACAGCGCCAGGGCGCCGGCCACCGGCACCACCACGGTGAACACCAGCGCCAGCACAGTAGCCAAGCGCAGCGACAAGGCGTAGGTGGTGCACAGCGCCAGTACCATCACCAGAGCGCCCCAGGCCATCATCAGCAGCAGGCTGCGGTCCACCCAACGGCTGTGCTCGCGGGTGTGCAGGAAGCTACGCGCGAACTGGCAGCCGAACAGCGCCGTGGCGCCGATCAAAAACGGCGTGGCGGCATTGGCCCACCAGGGGTTGTCTGGCCAGAAGAACTCGATGCCGGCGCCGTTGACCGACACCTGATACATGCCGAACGAAGCGATGTAGAAGATGTAGTAGAGATAGCTGGTGTCGCGCACGGCGATAAAGATGAATAGGTTGTAGACCGCCATCACCAGCAACACGCCGTAGATGATGCCCAGCACGTAGATGCGTGCCGGCTGCTCTTCCAGATAGGCGGCCGGCGACCACAGGCTCAGCGGTGCCTGGATGGAGCCCTGGCTTTCCAGGCGCAGGTATACGCGGCGCACCTGCTCGGGCTGGAAGTCGAGGGTGAACAGGTAGTTGTTCTGGCGGATCTCGCGGCTTGAGAATGGCAAGGCATCGCCGGTTTGGCGAGTCAGATGAAAGCGGCCATCGGCGCCCTGCTCGTACAGTTCGAGGTGATCGAGCGGCGGGTAGGCCAGCTCCAGTAGCCAGGTCTGCAGGCCACTGCCAGCGGCGCTTTTGGGCTGGTACTGCAGATCGATGCGCAGCCAATACGCCGAGCGCGAATAACCAGCGTTAAGCACCGCCTTGTGGTGTTGGCGGAAGCTGCCCTGCAGGGCGCTGGAGGTGACATCGTCGATGGTCTTGTCGCCACGCACGTCCTCGAACACCGCCATATGCTCGCCGAGCGGCAGCGAGCGAACCCGCTCGTCGAAAACCACCGGCCCGGCCGCACTGGCCAGCAGCGAAAAGAGCGCCAGAAAAACAGTCAGGAAAAAACGCATGCAGCCCCGCAGATGGCCCTGTTGTGCCGCATCGCGAGGCCCCACGCCTTCAGAGTGATGCAGCCGTTCAAGACTCGACATATGAATGTCGGCAACTCTAGGGGCCTCGCCGGCCCATCGCAAGCGCTATGACGATTGGCTCAGCGCCTGTTCAAAGGCTCGCGAGCTAGAGCAATGCAAAGCCTGGCCCCCGCAAAAACAGGCGAGGACCGGTTGGAGTCACGCTCGACTTTACCAGCTGTAAATGAGCAGTACTCGCTTCGCTCGCCCTGCGGGCCGCGCTAAAGCGCGTTAGCCGCAAGCGGCTTGCCGAGCCTGTTTTTAACGCAGCAGTGCCGACGGGCAGCAGACTTTGAACAGGTTCTCAGGGCGCCGGCAGGCTGAGCAATGCCTGGGTGATGGCCTCGGCCAAATACTGAATGGAAAACACCCCGCCATGGGCCCAGGTGTCAGGCATCGCCGCCAGGCGGTCGGCACGCGCGAAGGGCATCGCGCGCCATTCGGGACTGGCGAACAGTTGTTCCTGCCCGGCGAACGGCTCGACGTAGACCACCACGCCCTCCTCGATACCTGCCAGGGCTTCAATCGGCACCACCGCGTCATGGGGTTGCGGGTAGGCAGGCTGCAGGTGCAACTGCTGCAGGGCAGAGTCGATCATCGAGTCGCCACCGTCGACGCGCACCATGCCCGGCGACACGAAACGGATCACCAGCACCTTGGGCAGGCGCCCGCGAAAGTGCTCGACCAGGCGCTGATGCAGCCCGTCGATCTGCACCTGCATGGCGGCCAGTTCGCGCAACGCGTGATCCTCGCGGCCGAAGCGCTGGGCCAGCGCCAGGTAATCGTCGCGGGCGACCAGGTAACTGTCATGTTCCCGGGACAGGCTGCCGTATGTGGTGACCGGTGCGATACGGGCCAGCTGCGCACGCATGGCTTCCTGGCGCTCGCCGATGACGATCAACTCCGGCTTGAGGGCGGCCAGCTTGTCGAAATCCGGCGCGCGTCGCGATCCCACGCTGGGCACATTGGCCGGCAACGGCGGGCGCGCCACCTGGGCGCGGTACTGCTCGGCATCGGCCACGGCAACCGGGGTGATGTCGAGCTTGAGCAGGTGTTCGGCGGCCTCCCAGCTCAGCGCCACCACCCGCGGCTCAGCAGCCTGGGCCAGACCAGCCAGCAGGCACAGCAGCAGCGGAACACAATGCAACAGATTGTTCATGCCAGGCGCCTTCTGCCCTGCTGGATGAAAGGAATGTCGCCCGATCCTGGGCGCAGGCCATCGTACAAAGCTCGTAGGTCCGGCTCAAGGCGACCGTCGATCCGTCGGCCTCATCGCCGCCCATAAAATGTTAAGCTCGCGCCCCGTCCCAATGCCGCCTGCCACGTGCCGGTGCGAGCCCGATCCACCCGGTACCGCGCCAGCGCCGTACCCGTAAACCGGAACCCGCGATACAGATGATCGATTTCGGCCTTCCCGATTACCCGCGCAGCACCGCCCGCCTCGCCCCGTCGCGCCCCGTGGTGCTGTGTCTGTCCGGTCATGACCCGAGCGGCGGCGCCGGCCTGCAGGCCGACATCGAAGCGCTGCTCGCCCAGAGCTGCCACGCAGCGCCGGCGGTCACCGCGCTAACGGTGCAGGACACCGTCGATGTCAGCGACTTCCGGGTGCTCGACCGTGACTGGGTGCTGGCCCAGGCCCATTCGGTAATCGCCGACATGCCGGTGGCCGCGGTCAAGCTGGGCATGCTCGGCTCGGTGGAAATGGTCGACACCGTGCTGATGATCATGGACAAGCTGCCCGGCATCCCGCTGGTCTGCGACCCGGTACTGCGCGCCGGTGGCGGCGGCGCCCTGGGCAAGGAGGACGTCGGCTTCGCCATGCGCGAGCGGCTGTTCGCCGTTTCCACCATCGCCACACCGAACCTGCCCGAAGCGCGCATCCTCGCCGAACTGCCCGATGGCACGGCCGACCAGTGTGCCGAGAAGCTGCTGCCCTACATCGAACACCTGCTGATCACCGGCGGCCACGGCGACGAAAGCGAAGTGCACAACCGTCTGTATCTGCGCGACGGCAGCCGCCACGATTTCACCTGCGCGCGCCTGCCCGGCAGCTACCACGGCTCGGGCTGCACCCTGGCCAGCACCCTGGCTGGCCGCCTGGCCCTGGGCCAGGACCTGATCGGCGCGGTGAAAACCGCACTGGATTACACCTGGCGTACCCTGCGCGATGCCGAACAACCCGGCCGCGGCCAGTTCGTGCCGCGCCGCCTGCCGCTGGACCTCAGCTGATGGCAGCACCTGGCAAACTGCGCGGCCTGTACGCCATCACCGACAGCGAACTGCTGGCCGGCGGCAAGCTGCTGCCTTACGTGGAAGCGGCCCTGGCCGGCGGCGCGCGCCTGTTGCAGTACCGCGACAAATCCACCGACGAAGCCCGCCGCCTGCGCGAGGCCGAAGCCCTGCGTACGCTGTGCGAGCACTACGGCGCCACGCTGATCATCAATGATGACGCCGAGCTGGCGGCGCGCCTGAGTGTCGGCCTGCACCTCGGCCAGGAAGACGGCTCGCTGGCTGCGGCACGCGCTCTGCTCGGCCGCCAGGCGATCATCGGCGGCACCTGCCACGCCCAGCTGGCACTCGCCGAGCAGGCCGCCCGTGAAGGCGCCAGCTACGTGGCCTTCGGGCGCTTCTTCAATTCACGGACCAAACCCGGCGCTCCGGCCGCCACCCTGGATCTGCTCGAAACGGCCAAAGCCCGCGTAGCGCTGCCGATCGTCGCCATCGGCGGTGTCGATCTGCATAACGCCGCCCCGCTGATCGAGCGCGGCGCCAGCATGATCGCCGTGATCCACGCCCTGTTCGCCGCCGACTCTGCTACCGAAGTGGAGCGCCGCGCGCGCGCCTTCAGCGCGCTGTTCGAATCGAACTGACCTACTTTTTCAGGAGAACCCTATGTCTCGCTCCGAAACGCTGTTCGCCAACGCTCAGAAACACATCCCCGGCGGCGTCAATTCCCCGGTCCGCGCGTTCAGGAGCGTGGGCGGCACGCCGCTGTTCTTCAAGCACGCCGAAGGCGCCTACGTCACCGATGAAGACGACAAGCGCTATGTCGACTACGTCGGTTCCTGGGGCCCGATGATTCTCGGCCACAGCCATCCTGAAGTACTCGACGCAGTGCGCAAGCAGCTCGACCACGGCCTGTCCTACGGCGCGCCGACCGCCATGGAAACCGAGATGGCCGATCTGGTCTGCTCGATCGTGCCGTCCATGGAGATGGTGCGCATGGTCAGTTCGGGCACCGAGGCGACCATGAGCGCCATCCGTGTGGCCCGTGGTTACACCGGCCGCGATGCGATCATCAAGTTCGAAGGCTGCTACCACGGCCATTCCGACAGCCTGCTGGTCAAGGCCGGCTCTGGCCTGCTGACTCAAGGCGTACCCAGCTCTGCAGGGGTACCGGCGGATTTCGCCAAACACACCCTGACCCTGCCATTCAACGATATCGACGCCGTCGCCAAGACCCTCGCCGATGTCGGCCAGAGCGTGGCCTGCATCATCGTTGAGCCGGTGGCCGGCAACATGAACTGCGTGCCGCCAGCGCCAGGCTTCCTCGAAGGCCTGCGCGAACAATGCGACAAACACGGCGTGGTGCTGATCTTCGACGAAGTGATGACCGGCTTCCGCGTCGCCCTCGGCGGCGCCCAGGCGTACTACGGCGTCACCCCGGACCTGTCGACCTTCGGCAAGATCGTCGGCGGCGGCATGCCGGTAGGCTGCTTCGGCGGCAAGCGCGCGATCATGGAGCGTATCGCCCCGCTCGGCCCGGTCTACCAGGCCGGCACCCTGTCGGGTAACCCGCTGGCCATGGCCGCCGGCCTGACCACTCTCAAACTGATCAGCCGTCCGGGCTTCCACGCCGAGCTCGCCGACTACACCAGCCGCCTGTTGCAGGGCCTGCAGGATCGCGCCGATGCCGCCGGCATCCCGTTCGTCACCACCCAGGCGGGTGGCATGTTCGGCCTGTACTTCAGTGGCGCCGACGATATCGTCACCTTCGACGACGTGATGGCCAGCGACGCCGAACGCTTCAAGCGCTTCTTCCACCTGATGCTCGACGGCGGCGTTTATCTGGCGCCGAGCGCCTTCGAGGCCGGCTTCACCTCCATCGCCCATGGCGAGACCGAGCTGAAACTGACCCTCGACGCCGCCGAGCGCGCCTTTGCCGCCCTCAAGCAGGCCTGATCGAAGTAGCGCCGTTCGGCGCCTGAAGTGAACGGCGGGCAGCCTGAACAGTTCTCTGTCAGACACCCGCCGCGCACAAACCGACGCTCTGGCGACACTTTTGCGCCAGGTTGGGGCAGAAAAGCCGGCAAAGACTTTGTAAGAACGGTGTTGCTTATTTCATAATGTGATGCCGAGCCCAATTGGCCTCGTCATCCATCATCCACCTTTCAGCCTGTCGAGGTATCCGGATCTTCATGAAGCGCACCGGCCGCACCCTGTCCCTGGGCTGCCTGTTGCTCCTGCTGCCAACGCTCGGCGTGGCGGATGGAAACTCATTGCTGATCCCGGCGACCGGGAGCTGCTCGCTCAACGTCGCCACCGAAGACCTGCCTGCTGCGTTGCAAGCCTGCCAACAGAGCGCTGAAGGCGGCGATGCCCAGGCCCAGTACGAACTCGGCGAGTTCTATTACGAAGGCCGTTCCGGCGAGCGCGACCTGCCTCAGGCGCTGAACTGGTTCGAACACGCCTCCCTCCAGGGCCATGCCCAGGCGCAGTACCGCCTGGGCATGATGTTCTTCCATGGCGAAGGGGTGGCCGCCAACAACGTGCAGGCCTACATCGTGCTGAAGATGGCCGCGGTCAACGGCTCGGATGAAGCGATGGATGGCGCCGACGAAGTGGCCATGCAGATGCCCCGCGCCGAACAGGAAGTCGCCACCCAGGTGCTGGGGCAGATTTTCCGCAACTACCTGCAGGAACTGCAGGCCGCCGACAGCCTGTCGCCGTTCGCACCCCTCAAGTAATCAGCTAGTCAGCCGCGCTTGCGGCCACTCACTTCTCCGGCAGGGGCGGCATCGGGAACGGCATGACGTTGCCGCTGCCCTTGGCTTCGCTGATCTTCGGCGTGCCCAGGCGTTCCACCTCATCGATACGCACGATCGAATGCATCGGCACGAAGCTGCGTACCACGCCGTCGAACTGCGCCTTGAGCTTCTCCTCGCTGGGATCGACCACCAGTTGCGAGCGCTCGCCGAACACGAATTCCTCGATTTCCAGAAAGCCCCACAGATCGCTCTGGAAGATCTGCTTGGCGTACATCTCGTACACCTGGCCCTGGTTGAGAAAGATCACCTTGTAGATGGGGTCGCGCTTGGTCATGGATAACGAACGGCTGGCTGTGCAATGAAAGGGCGCGAATCTTAGCACGCCACCACATCGCGTCGTGCCCCTCCCGTCCTGCGCCTGTGGCCTCGGGCGGCCAACCCTCCTATAATCCGCGGTCATTTTTTCACCGCCGACGAATCGCCATGACCAAGAAGCTCTATATCGAAACCCACGGTTGCCAGATGAACGAGTACGACAGCTCGCGCATGGTCGACCTGCTGGGCGAGCATCAGGCCCTGGAAGTCACCGATCGGCCGGAGGATGCCGACGTCATCCTGCTCAACACCTGCTCGATCCGCGAGAAGGCCCAGGACAAGGTGTTCTCCCAGCTTGGCCGCTGGCGCGAGCTGAAGCTGGAGAACCCGGATCTGGTGATCGGCGTCGGCGGCTGCGTGGCCAGCCAGGAAGGTGCGGCGATCCGCGACCGCGCGCCCTACGTCGACGTGGTATTCGGCCCTCAGACCCTGCATCGCCTGCCGGAGATGATCGACGCCGCGCGCGTGACCAAAACCGCCCAGGTGGACATTTCCTTCCCCGAGATCGAGAAGTTCGATCGCCTGCCCGAGCCACGCGTGGACGGCCCCAGCGCCTTCGTTTCAGTGATGGAAGGCTGCAGCAAGTACTGCACCTTCTGCGTGGTGCCCTACACCCGCGGCGAGGAAGTCAGCCGCCCACTGGACGATGTACTCGGCGAGATCATCCATCTGGCCGAGAACGGCGTGCGTGAAGTGACCCTGCTGGGCCAGAACGTCAACGGCTACCGCGGCGAAACCCGTGATGGCGGCATCGCCGACTTCGCCGAGCTGCTGTACCTGGTGGCGGCCATCGACGGCATCGACCGCATTCGCTACACCACCAGCCACCCGCTGGAATTCTCCGACGCGCTGATCAAGGCCCACGCGGAAATCCCCGAGCTGGTGAAATTCGTGCACCTGCCGGTGCAATCGGGCTCGGACCGCATCCTGGCAGCCATGAAGCGCAACCACACCGCGCTGGAATACAAGTCGCGCATCCGCAAGCTCAAGGCCGCGGTGCCGGACATCGTGATCAGTTCGGACTTCATCATCGGCTTCCCCGGCGAGACCGAGAAGGACTTCGAGCAGACCATGAAGCTGGTGCAGGACGTCGGTTTCGACTTCTCCTATTCCTTCGTCTACAGCTCGCGCCCGGGCACGCCGGCGGCCGATCTGGCCGACGACACCCCGGAAGAGGTCAAGAAGCAGCGCCTGCAGATTCTGCAGAACCGCATCAACCAGCAGGGCTTCGAGACCAGCCGGCGCATGGTCGGCAGCGTACAGCGCATCCTGGTCACCGACTTCTCCAAGAAGGACCCGGGCAAGCTACAGGGCAAGACCGAGAACAACCGCTTCGTCAACTTCCAGTGCGACAACCCACGCCTGATCGGCCAGTTCGTCGACGTGCATATCGACGAAGCGCTGCCGCACTCCTTACGCGGCACCCTGATCGAACGCCATTGAAGAAGTAGCCGGCTGCCCGCATATGGTGATGACGCGCCAAGCGCAGCGCGGCTGTCGGCCGCGCTTTCACTCGTCCCTGGCTAGCGCTATTCTCTCCCTTCCATTCAGCCGACGGCGGCCATAAAACGACCTTGAATACCACCTCGACACCTCATCGCTTCACCCTCGAACCCTTCGAAGCCAAGCGCTTCGCCAACCTCAGCGGGCAATTCGACGAGCACCTGCGCCTGATCGAATCGCGCCTTGGCATCGAGATCCGCAACCGCGGCAACCAGTTCGAGCTGCTGGGCGAGCCCGGGCAGACCACCTCTGCCGAGAACCTGCTGCGCCGCCTGTACCGTGAAACCGACGCGACCGAGCTGTCGCCGGACATGGTGCACCTGTTCCTGCAGGAGTCGGGCATCGAGGAGCTGAACAACCCCAGTGCCAACCTCAATATCGCACTGCGCACGCGCAAGGGCATGATCCGCCCGCGCGGCGCCAACCAGCAGTTGTACGTGAAGGCAATTCTCGACCACGACATCAACTTCGGCATAGGCCCGGCCGGTACCGGCAAGACCTATCTGGCCGTAGCCGCAGCAGTGGACGCCCTGGAGCGCGAGCAGATCCGCCGCATCCTGCTGGTGCGCCCGGCGGTCGAGGCTGGCGAGAAGCTCGGTTTCCTGCCTGGCGACCTGTCGCAGAAGATCGACCCGTACCTGCGCCCGCTCTACGACGCCTTGTACGAGATGCTCGGTTTCGAGCAGGTGGCCAAGCTGATCGAGAAGCAGGTGATCGAAGTCGCGCCGCTGGCCTACATGCGCGGCCGCACGCTGAACAACAGCTTCATCATTCTCGATGAGAGCCAGAACACCACCATGGAACAGATGAAGATGTTCCTGACCCGCATCGGTTTCGGCTCCACCGCGGTGATCACTGGGGACGTCACCCAGGTCGACCTGCCGCGCGGCACCAAGAGCGGCCTCAAGCACGTGATCGAAGTGCTCAAGGACGTGCCGGGCATCAGCTTCACCCACTTCCAGCCCAAGGACGTGGTGCGCCACCCCCTGGTGCAGCGCATCGTCGAGGCCTATGAGCGCTTCGATGCCAACCACCAGCCGTTCGACCGCCGCCCGGCGGATAACGATCCGGGAGCGCGCTCCGAGCCATGATCGAACTGGATCTGCAGGTCGCCAGCCAAGCTGGCCACCTGCCCGCCGAGGCCGATTTTCAGGCCTGGTGCGCGATTGCCCTGCGCCAGCGCAGCGCCGACTCGGAACTGACCATCCGTCTGGTGGACGAAGAGGAAGGCCGCGAGCTCAACCGCACCTGGCGCGGCAAGGACTACGCCACCAACGTGCTGTCCTTTCCGGCCGACGTACCTGATGAATTACTGGATATCCCGCTGCTTGGCGACCTGGTGATCTGCGTGCCGGTAGTCGAGCGCGAGGCCGTCGAGCAAGGCAAGACCCTGGATGCGCATTGGGCGCATCTGGTGATACATGGCTGTTTGCATCTTTTGGGCTACGACCACATCGAAGATGAGGAAGCCGAAGAGATGGAAGGCCTGGAACGAATACTGCTCGCCGAGCTGGGTCATCCCGACCCGTATGCCGGCGACGAATGACATAGGGACCCCGAGTAAAACGCCATGAGCGAAGACCGATCGAGCAACGAGCAGAAGTCCTGGTTGAACAAACTGACCCAGGCTTTTGCTCATGAGCCGAAAAACCGCCAGGAACTGCTGGAAGTCCTGCGCGATGCCCACCAGAACAAGCTGCTCGATAGCGAGGCCCTGGCCATCGTCGAAGGCGCCATCCAGGTCGCCGACCTGCAGGTTCGCGACATCATGGTGCCACGCTCCCAGGTGGTGACCATCAAGGCCAGCCAGTCTCCTAAGGAATTCCTCCCGGTGATCATCGACGCGGCGCACTCGCGCTACCCGGTGATCGGCGAAACCCTCGACGACGTGCTCGGCATCCTGCTGGCCAAGGATCTGCTGCCCCTGCTGCTGACCGACCAGCCCGACTTCAACATCCGCGACATGCTGCGCCCGGCCACCTTCGTGCCCGAGTCCAAGCGCCTCAACGTGCTGCTGCGCGAATTTCGCGCCAACCACAACCACATGGCGGTGGTGATCGACGAATACGGAGGCGTCGCCGGCCTGGTGACCATCGAGGATGTGCTCGAGCAGATCGTCGGCGACATCGAGGACGAGCACGACGTCGAGGAAGACAGCTACGTCAAACCGCTGCCCAGCGGCGACTTCCTGGTCAAGGCGCTGACGCCTATCGATCACTTCAACGAAACCTTCACCACCGATTTCTCCGACGACGAGTTCGACACCGTCGGCGGCTTGGTGATGAGCGCGTTCGGCCACCTGCCCAAGCGCAACGAAGTGACGGTGATCGGCGAATTCCGCTTTCGCGTGCTCAACGCCGACAGCCGCCGTGTGCACCTGCTACGCCTGACACCGCTGGCCCGCTGACCCGACACCCCATCATTCGATGGGGTGTGTTCTATCGTGAGTCTCTCGATGAACCGACTGTTCCAACCCGGCTGGGCCGGCAACCTGATCGCTCTGCTGGCCGGTGCGCTGACTACCCTGGCGCTGGCGCCCTATGGCATCTGGCCGCTGGCGCTGCTGTCCATCGCCCTGCTCTACCGCGGCCTGCGGGCGCTGACCCCGCGCCAGGCAGCCTGGCGCGGCTGGTGGTACGGCTTCGGGCTGTTCGCCTCGGGCACCAGCTGGGTTTACGTGAGCATTCACGACTACGGCGCGGCCTCACCGCCGCTGGCCGCCTTCCTGACCCTGGGTTTTGTCGCCGGCCTGGGCCTCTTCTTCGCCCTCGCCACCTGGCTGTGGGCGCTGTGCCTGCGCCGTGACAGCGCGCCATTGGGCGATGCTCTGGCGTTCGCTGCGCTGTGGGTGGCCCAGGAAGCGTTTCGCGGCTGGTTCCTCACCGGCTTTCCGTGGCTCTACGCCGGCTACAGCCAGCTCGACGGCCCCATGGCTGGCCTGGCGCCGATTGGCGGCGTGTGGATGCTGTCGTTCGCCCTGGCATTGAGCGCGGCGCTCCTGGTCAACCTGCCGCGTCTGCTCGGCAACAAACCACAACTGGCCGAGGCGCTGGTGCTGCTGATCGCGCCCTGGCTGCTTGGCATGGCGTTCAAGGATCACGCCTGGACCGCCCCGGCGGGCGAGCCGGTCAGCGTCGCGGCGATCCAGGGCAATGTGGCCCAGAACCTCAAGTGGGACCCGGCCCAGCTCAATGCGCAGCTGGCGCTGTATCGCGACATGAGTTTCGCCAGCAAGCCAGTAGACATTCTGGTGTGGCCGGAAACCGCGGTGCCGGTGCTCAAGGATCAAGCCATCGGCTACCTGAGCATGATGGATCGCTTCGCCAGCGACCGGAAAAGCGCGCTGATCACCGGCGTGCCGATTCGCCAGCCCAATGCCGACGGTGAGATGCGTTACTACAACGCGGTCAGCGTGGTCGGCCAGGGCGCTGGCGACTACCTCAAGCAGCGCCTGGTGCCATTCGGCGAATACGTGCCGCTGCAGGATATGCTGCGCGGCCTGATCGCCTTCTTCGACCTGCCGATGTCCGACTTTGCCCGCGGCGAGCACGACCAGCCGCTGCTCGAAGCCAAGGGGCATCGCATCGCTACCTTTATCTGCTACGAAGTGGTCTACCCAGAGTTCGCCGCCGAAATGGCAGCCAAGAGCGACCTGCTGCTGACGGTCAGCAATGACACCTGGTTCGGCAAGTCGATCGGCCCACTGCAGCACCTACAGATGGCGCAGATGCGCGCTCTGGAAGCCGGCCGCTGGATGATCCGCGCCACCAACAACGGCGTGACCGTGCTGATCGACCCGTTCGGGCGCATCACCGAACGCCTGCCGCAATTCGAGCAAGCCACGCTCTACGGCCAGGTGCAGCCGATGCAGCACCTGACGCCCTACCTGCAATGGCGCTCGTGGCCGCTGATCATCCTCTGCAGCCTGCTGGCCGGCTGGGCGCTGCTGCGCCGGCGTCGGGATGCGAAGTAACTGAGTTGAGCTGACTACTGGGACCAGGCTGGCGCTTATCCCATTCGCAGGATCGGCGCCATAACTTATGGAAGCGCGCAGCGACCGCGGGTCCATGCCCGCGACGTGACGAGCATGGCCCTTCCCACAGGGGATAAGCGGCGACGGCCAACTCACCGGCCAATCCGCAGCCTGCACTCCGATGAGTAGGGTGGGCTTTAGCCCACCACTTGACGCTACCGTCCGTAAACCAGCGAATAAGCCAGCGCGCCGATCACCTCATTGAGCAGCAAGGTGCTCTGCCAGAACGCCTTGCCTTCCGGCAGCCAGCCGCCCATCGGTCGGCCGTTGGGCACACCGAGAAAGCCCACCGGCGCTGTCGCCACTTCAAAACCTGCCTGTTCGAAACACCAGCGCGAACGCGGCATGTGCCAGGCCTGGGTCACCAGCAACACCCGGCGAATACCTTCAGGTTTCAGCAGCGCAGCGGTCTCGGTCGCATTCTCCCAGGTGGTGCGGCTGCGCGCTTCCTGCCAGCGCACCTCGACACCGAGATCCTCGTGCATCACCTCGGCCATCATCGCCGCTTCGCTCGGCGGGCGACCAAAATGCAGGCCACCAGTGGTCAGCACCGGCAACCCGGACGCCTTGGCCAGCCGCGCCGCATAGCGGGTGCGCTCAAGGGCCATGGCGCTGGGCTGCTCGCCACCCCAGGCGGGGTCGTCCGAATCACGGCCACCGCCGAGCACGACGATCACATCCGCCTGCTGCACCAGGGTGCTCCACTGCTGCTGGGCGATGGCCGGCTCGCGCTCGATCACCTTGGCCATCCACTCTACCGTCACCGGCAGGCTCATCAGCCACAGGCCACCCAGCCCGAGCGTGAAACAGCACAGCGCCAGGCGCGGGAAACGCCGACGCAGGAACCAGCCCAGGGCGATGAGCAGCAACAGGATGCCGGGCGGCATGAAGAATTGCTTGAGCAGATAGCGCAGCGGCATCGAGCACCTCCAAAAAGGCTCGAAGCCTAGGGTCTGTTGACGTTTCAGCGCAAGCGAACGCAGCAACCTGCGGCCAGGGTCAGGACTTGTGGCACTCGGGCTCGCGACCGGCCAAGGCCGGCTGGCGCTCGAATGGCGGCTGCGCAACCGCCGACTGGTAGTGACGCGCCGCCGTGGCGTGCCAGCCATTGAGCCAGGCGCGATCCTTGGCAAGGTAGGCGGTGATCAGCGCCAGCTCGTCGGGCGACAGGCCGCGCACTTCCATGTCCGGGGGCGGCTGGCTGGACAGCTGCGCCAGATTATCGGCTTCGTCCAGGGCAACGGTCAGGCGTTCCAGCAACCGTCCGTAGGGGTCGCTCTCGCTATGGGTATCTAAGGGGACTTGCATCGCACACCTCCAGGCAGGGCGCCCTCAATTGAGCGTAGCCGCCACCCCGCAGCCGGCTTGCCGCGACGACAAATGGCGCCGTCGACAGCGCGCCGCGCAATCAGCGTTTCCCTCTGCCAAGGGGGGTCATGTATGCTACGGCGTTTCCCGAAAGCCCCTTTCCCTAGCGCAAGTAGCCATGCACGAACAGTATCAGCCACGTGAAATCGAAGCCGCCGCGCAATCCCACTGGGACGCGCAGAACTCCTTTGCTGTCAGCGAACAACCCGGCAAGGACACCTTCTACTGCCTGTCGATGTTCCCCTATCCGAGCGGCAAGCTACACATGGGGCACGTGCGCAACTACACCATCGGTGACGTGATTGCCCGCTACCAGCGCATGCAGGGCAAGAACGTGCTGCAGCCCATGGGCTGGGACGCTTTCGGCATGCCGGCGGAAAACGCCGCCATGAAGAACAACGTGGCGCCGGCCAAGTGGACCTACGAGAACATCGCCTACATGAAGTCCCAGCTGAAAAGCCTGGGCCTGGCCATCGACTGGTCTCGTGAAGTCACCACCTGCAAGCCGGACTACTACCGCTGGGAACAATGGCTGTTCACCCGCCTGTTCGAAAAAGGCGTGATCTACCGCAAGAACGGTACCGTCAACTGGGACCCGGTCGATCAGACCGTGCTGGCCAACGAGCAAGTCATCGACGGCCGCGGCTGGCGTTCCGGCGCGGTGATCGAAAAGCGCGAGATCCCCATGTACTACTTCAAGATCACCGCCTACGCGGATGAACTCCTGAGTAGCCTGGACGAACTCGATGGCTGGCCGGAACAGGTCAAGACCATGCAGCGCAACTGGATCGGCAAATCCCGCGGCATGGAAGTGCAGTTTCCCTACAACGTCGACTCCATTGGCGAAGCCGGTGCGCTGAAAGTCTTCACCACCCGCCCGGATACCCTGATGGGTGCAACCTACGTCGCCGTGGCTGCCGAGCACCCGCTGGCCACCCTGGCCGCCAAGGAGAACCCCGAGCTGCAGGCGTTCATCGCCGAATGCAAGGCTGGCAGCGTCGCCGAAGCCGACATGGCCACCCAGGAAAAGAAAGGCCTGCCGACCTCGCTGTTCGTCGAGCACCCGCTGACCGGCGAGAAGCTGCCGGTGTGGGTCGCCAACTACGTGCTGATGCATTACGGCGATGGCGCGGTGATGGCGGTTCCGGCCCACGATGAGCGCGACTTCGCCTTCGCCCGCAAGTACCACCTGCCGGTCAAGGCCGTGGTGCGTACCAGCGCCGGCGATGAAGTCGGTAGCGAATGGCAGGACGCCTATGGCGAGCACGGCCAGCTGATCAACTCCGGCGAGTTCGACGGCCTGGACTTCGAAGGCGCGTTCGACGCCATCGAAGCGGCGCTGCTGCGCAAGAACCTCGGCAAATCCCGCACCCAGTTCCGCCTGCGCGACTGGGGCATCAGCCGCCAGCGCTACTGGGGCTGCCCGATCCCGATCATCCACTGTGACAGCTGTGGCGACGTACCGGTGCCGGAAGACCAGCTGCCGGTGGTGCTGCCCGAAGACGTGGTGCCCGATGGCGCCGGCTCGCCGCTGGCACGCATGCCGGAATTCTTCGAATGCAGCTGCCCGAAATGCGGCGCACCGGCCAAGCGCGAAACCGACACCATGGACACCTTCGTGGAGTCGTCCTGGTACTTCGCCCGCTACGCCTCGCCGCACTACACCGGCGGCATGGTCGACCCAGTCGCGGCCAACCACTGGCTGCCGGTTGACCAGTACATCGGCGGTATCGAACACGCCATCCTGCACCTGCTCTATGCGCGCTTCTTCCACAAGCTGATGCGCGACGAGGGCCTGGTCACCTCCAACGAGCCGTTCAAGAACCTGCTGACCCAGGGCATGGTGGTCGCTGAGACCTACTACCGCGGCCCAGTGACCAATAGGACCTGGATCAACCCGGCTGACGTGGTAATCGAGCGCGACAGCAAAGGCAAGATCATCTCCGCTGTTCTCAAAAGCGACGGACTTCCGGTGGAAATCGGCGGCACCGAGAAGATGGCCAAGTCCAAGAACAACGGTGTCGACCCGCAAGCGATGATCGATGCCTACGGCGCCGACACTTGCCGCCTGTTCATGATGTTCGCTTCGCCGCCCGACATGAGCTGCGAATGGTCGGATGCTGGTGTCGAAGGCGCCAACCGCTTCCTGCGCCGCGTCTGGCGTCTGGCCCAGGGCCACGTCGCCCAGGGCCTGCCGGGTGTGCTGGATGTCGCCAAGCTGGATGACGCCGGCAAGGAAATCCGCCGCGCCATCCACCTGGCCATCAAGCAGGCCTCCCAGGACGTAGGCCAGCACCACAAGTTCAACACCGCCATCGCCCAGGTGATGACCCTGATGAACGTGCTGGAAAAAGCCCCCCAGGACACCGACCAGCAGCGCGCCCTGATCCAGGAAGGCCTGGAAACCGTCGCCCTGCTGCTCGCCCCGATCACCCCGCACATCTGTCACGAACTGTGGCAGGAGCTGGGCCACGAAGAAGCCATCATCGACGCCAGCTGGCCGGTGGTGGACGAGTCGGCTCTGGTGCAGGACAGCCTGACCCTGGTGATCCAGGTCAACGGCAAGCTGCGCGGGCAGATCGAAGTGCCGGCCGATGCCAGCCGCGAGGCGGTCGAGGCCGCAGCGCGCAGCAACGAGAACGTACAACGCTTCACCGAAGGGCTGACGATCCGCAAGGTCATCGTGGTGCCTGGCAAGCTGGTCAATATCGTCGCCGGTTGAGGCGACAGGGAACGGCTGGTCGCCTCTGGCGACCGGCATCCGGTCTAGAGTTTCGGCCATGCCGGCCAGCGGAGCCGGCAGGACAAGGGGATACGAGATGATCAAGCGCAATCTGTTGGTAATCGGCCTGGCAGGCCTGCTCGGCGCGTGCGGCTTCCAGCTGCGTGGCACCGGCGACGTGCAGTTCGCCCTCAAGGAGCTCGACGTCAGCGCACGCGACACTTACGGCGACACCGTGCGTGAGGTCAAGGACGTGCTCGAGAACAACGGCGTAAAAGTGTTCCAGGGCGCCGCTTACAAGCTGTACCTGGCAGGCGAGAAGGAAAGCCAGCGTTCGGCCAGTTACACCAGCTCGGCGCGCAGCGTCGAGTACGAGCGCACCATGACGCTGAATTACGAGATCCGTGGCGCCAAGAACCTGCTGCTGCTGAGCAACACGCTCGAAGTGCAGAACTATTACGTGCAGGACTCCAACAACCTGATCGGCAACGACCAGCAGGCTGCCCAGCTGCGCACCGAAATGCGCCGCGACCTGGTGCAACAGCTGACTCTGCGCCTGCAGCAGATCACCCCGGCACAGCTGGACGAACTGCAGCAGACCGCCGAAGCCAAGGCGAAGGCCGAAGCCGACGCCCTGGAAGCAGCCCGTCAGCGTGAAGCCGCGCAGCCGCAGCAGTCGCCCATCGAACTACCTGTCCAGTAAGAACCTGTTTACGATCTGCTGCGCGTCGGCCCTGCGGCGTTAAAAACAGGCGCGGAATGCTCATGTACAAAAGTACAGTCGCCCGCGACTCCGACCGTTCCTCGCCTGTTTTTGTGAGGCCTTTTAGGCCTTGCAGGGCTCTAGCTCGCAAGATCTAAAGACGTTCCAAGACGGACGAGGCCTCTCAGGCTTACCCATGAAACTCGCTCCCGCCCAACTCGGCAAACACCTGCAAGGCACCCTCGCCCCGGTTTACGTGGTATGTGGCGATGAGGCCCTGCTCTGCCAGGAAGCCACTGACGCCATCCGCAGCGCCAGCCGCGCCCAGGGTTTCACCGAGCGCGAAGTGTTTCATGCCGAGGCCAATTTCGACTGGGGCATGCTCTACGAAGCCGGCGCCAGCCTGTCGTTGTTCGCCGAGAAGCGCGTCATCGAGCTGCGCATCCCCAACGGCAAGCCTGGGGACAAGGGCGCGGCGGCGATTCTCGAATACCTCAATCGTCCGCCGGAAGACACCCTGCTGCTGATCACCCTGCCCAAACTCGATGGCAGCACGCAGAAGACCAAGTGGGCCAAGGCGCTCATCGACGGGCCCAACTGCCAGTTCGTGCAGATCTGGCCGGTGGATGCCAATCAGTTGCCGCAGTGGATCCGCCAGCGCCTGGCCCAGGCCGGCATGAACGCCAGTGCCGATGCGGTCGACCTGATCGCCGCGCGGGTCGAAGGCAACCTGCTGGCCGCCGCCCAGGAAATCGAGAAGCTCAAGCTGCTCGCCGATGGCCAGCAGATCGATGCCGGCACCGTGCAGGCCGCTGTCGCCGACAGCGCCCGTTACGACGTTTTCGGCCTGATCGACGCCATCCTCAATGGCGAAGCCGCCCACGCACTGCGCATGCTCGACGGCCTGCGCGGTGAGGGTCAGGAATCGCTGTTCATCGTGGTAATGCTGGCCCGCGAACTGCGCCAGTTGGCCAACATTGCTTACCAGCATGGCCAGGGCATCCCGCTGGACAAGGCCTTCGCCTCCGCCCGCCCGCCGGTGTGGGACAAGCGCCGCCCGTTGGTCAGCAAGGCCCTGCAGCGACACACGCCGGCACGCTGGAACGCCCTGCTGATGGATGCCCAGCAGATCGATGCACAGGTCAAGGGCCAGGCGCCGGGTGATCCCTGGGCCAGCCTGTCGCGCCTGGTGCTGATGATGGCCGGGCAACGTCTGAAGCTTGGCGCTTAAGCCTACCTTGCGTATGGACATTGGCTCTGCAGCGGCGCATCATTCGCGCCGCTCGCTATCCGGGCGGGCACCGATCGAGGATCTGCCATGAGCAAGAAGAAGTGCCCCAACAAGGCCAAATCCATCATCGCCCAGCCGCTGTTCCGCTCACGCCAGGAGCGCCCCGGCAAAGGAAAAGGCAGCTACAACCGCCAAGCCTCCCAGCAAAACTGGGAGGCTTGTTCGTTTGTGGCGGCTTGAAAAACTCGCCCGGCCCGAATTTCCCCTCATCCGTGCTAAGGTGGTCGCCTGCAAAACGTGTTGAGATGACCATGCCCAACCTGTTCATTCGCGGCCTGCCTGCCACCGCTGCGGCCAGCTTCCTGCTTTTGCTCACGGCTTGCGCCGATGCCCCTGCCCAGCCCCTGGCGTCCACGAGTGCCGC
The DNA here is from genome assembly GCF_007993955.1 of Pseudomonas sp. AG1028. Lineage (NCBI taxonomy): Bacteria > Pseudomonadati > Pseudomonadota > Gammaproteobacteria > Pseudomonadales > Pseudomonadaceae > Pseudomonas > Pseudomonas sp. AG1028. The sequence goes on along the minus strand of NZ_VIVP01000001.1, from coordinate 435,026 downwards.
GCCGAGTGCAACCGATGCCAACAGCCAGCCCGTCGACCAGCAGCTGACCTTCGAACAGTGGCGCGACCTGCTGCGCAGCGACGCCATCGCCGCCGGTATCAGCCCGACCCTGTTCGACCGCGCTTTCGCCGGCGTGACGCCCAACCCGGATGTGGTCAAGGCCGACAGCAGCCAGCCCGAATTCAGCCGCCCCGTGTGGGAATACCTCAAGGGCGCGGTGTCGCCGAGCCGGGTCGCTCGCGGGCGCATTCTGCTGGCCCAGAACCGTGCCACCCTCAACCAGATCGAACAGCGTTACGGCGTTGACGCCGAAACCCTGGTCGCCATCTGGGGCCTGGAGAGCAACTTCGGCAGCAACATAGGCAGCCACAACGTGGTGCGCTCGCTGGCGACCCTCGCCTACGAAGGCCGTCGTCAGGCCTTCTGGCGGGGGCAGTTGCTGGCCGTGCTGCAGATTCTCCAGCATGGCGACATCGCTCCCGAGAGCCTCGTCGGTTCCTGGGCCGGCGCCATGGGCCAGACCCAGTTCATGCCTACTACCTACAACGAGCACGCCGTGGATTTCGACGGCGACGGCAAGCGCGACGTGTGGACCTCCACCGCCGATGCCCTGGCCTCGGCCGCTCACTACCTGCAAAGCGGCAACTGGCAGCTGCGTCAGCCCTGGGGCTTCGAAGTCCATCTGCCGAAGGGCTTCGACTACGCCCAGGCCGATCCGGAAGTGCGCCGCAGCCTGGCGCAGTGGCGCGAGCTGGGCGTGCGACCGATGGGCCAGCCCCTGAGCCCACCGCGTGACGACGCCACCGCCACCCTGCTGCTGCCGGCCGGGCACCGTGGGCCGGCGTTCCTGCTGTTCAACAACTTCCGCAGCATCCTGCGCTACAACAACTCGACCTCCTACGCCCTGGCTATCGGCCTGCTGTCCGACGCGCTGCGTGGCGGCAACGCTGTACAGGCCAGCTGGCCAGAGGGCGACCGCCAGCTGGGCCGCAGCGAGCGCATCGAACTGCAGGAACGCCTCAACGCGCGCGGCTTCGACTCCGGCCATGCCGACGGCATCATCGGCGCCAACACCCGCAAGGCCATCCGCGCCTTCCAGCTGCACCTGGGCTGGCCAGCCGACGGCTACCCGGATGCCGAGCTGCTCGAACAGCTGCGCCAGCCGCACTGACCCCGCCGCGTGGTGATGCCCCTCACCACGCGTTTTTTCTGCGTTTGCGATTCGCCCGTTCCTGGGCGACTCTGTAGCAGGCATCCCCTGTGATCCAGGAGATGCCTGACTGCCCGAAAGCCGTGATCCGGCGCGGGTCAATGACAACAGAGAGGTCGCTATGCACGACATCGAGCTGAACGAAGAACAACGCATGATCCGCGACTGCACCCGGCAGTTCGCCCGGCGCGCCATCGCGCCCCACGCCCAGGACTGGGAAAAGGCAGGCTGGATAGACGACGCGGCGGTCTCCCAGATGGGCGAGATGGGCCTCTTGGGCATGATCGTGCCGGACACCTGGGGCGGCAGCTATCTGGATTACGTGGCCTATGCCCTGGCCGTGGAAGAAGTATCCGCCGCCGACGGTGCCACCGGCACCCTGATGAGCGTGCACAACTCGGTAGGCTGCGGCCCGCTGCTCAATTACGGCAGCGACGAGCAGAAAGGCGAATGGCTGGCGCGCCTGGCCAGCGGCGAAGTAATCGGCTGCTTCTGCCTGACCGAACCCCAGGCCGGCTCCGAGGCCCACAACCTGCGCACCCGCGCCGAGCTGCGCGACGGCCGCTGGGTGCTCAATGGCGCCAAGCAGTTCGTCAGCAATGGCCGCCGCGCGGGCTTGGCCATCGTCTTCGCGGTGACCGACGCCGAGCTGGGTAAGAAGGGTATCTCAGCCTTTCTGGTGCCCACCAATACCCCAGGCTTTCGCATCGAGCGCAGCGAACACAAGATGGGCATCCGCGCCTCGGATACCTGCGCCATCACCCTGGACGACTGCAGCATTCCTGCCGCCAACCTGCTCGGCGAACGCGGCAAGGGCCTGAGCATCGCCCTGTCCAATCTCGAAGGCGGGCGCATCGGCATCGCCGCCCAGGCGGTCGGTATCGCCCGTGCTGCCTTCGAAGCCGCCCTGCTCTACTCCCGCGAACGGGTACAGTTCGACAAGCCGATTGGCGAACACCAGAGCATCGCCAACCTGTTAGCCGACATGCACACCCAGATCAACGCCGCCCGCCTGCTGACCCTGCATGCCGCACGCCTGCGCAGCGCCGGCCAGCCGTGTCTATCGGAGGCCTCCCAGGCCAAGCTGTTCGCCTCGGAAATGGCCGAGCGGGTATGTTCCAAGGCCCTGCAGGTACACGGTGGCTACGGCTATCTGGAGGACTTCCCGGTGCAACGTTATTACCGCGACGCACGCATCACCCAGATCTACGAAGGCGCCAGCGAAATCCAGCGCCTACTGATCGCCCGGGAACTCAAGCACTACTTGCTGTAAGAACCTGTTCACGATCGTTATGCATAAAGCTGCAGCTACAAGGTGAAAGCGGACGGTGGGCATGGTGCTTTGTGGGAGAGGCTTTAGCCTCGAGTCTTTTTCAAGGCAAACAAATAGCTCGGGGCTAAAGCCCCTCCCACGAGTTCGCGAACGGCCGTTTCCACGGGAAAAGGCAGCCGTAAATGATCCATTGTGGGAGCGGGCGGGGACGCCTAGTTCATGCCCGCGAAAAATCGCGGGCATGGCCCGCTCCCACAGATACTGCACCGATGACCACTACCGCCACTTGGCTGCCAAAATCGAAGAACCTGAGCTGCAAGATCATGAACAGTTTCTAAGCACTTCTCCTAACCCTTGAGCAGCCGCGCCTCCGCGTTATCCAGATCGCGGAGGATCTCGGCCAGCATGTCGTCGTCCAGTTGATGATCCTTGCGCATCCGGTACAGCTCCAGCCGCTGGGTGCGCAGGGCATTGAGGCGCATGCGGTATTCGAGCTGGTCACACTGGCGCTGATACTCGCGCGACTCCTCGGCACGCCGGGTGCGTGCACGTTCGAGCAGGTCTCGATATTCGCTCATCAGCTTGGCGCGGATCTCCGCCGTGGCGATGGCGCTGTCGGTATCGGCAGCCTTCTCCTCATCGGCCTCCAGGCAGCGTATCGCCGCCTCCAGCACCTGGGCGCGGTGCTGATTGAGCTCGGCCTCGTGCAACGCCACGTTATCCTGGGGCAGCCGTGGCAGCAGCTGGGGCAGCAACACACTGGCGGCCAGCAGCGACACCAGGATCACCCCGGCGGCAATGAGGATCAGCAGGTTCCGCTCGGGAAAGGCCTCGCCATTGTTGAGCAGCAGCGGCAGCGACATCACGCCCGCCAGGGTCACCGCACCGCGCACGCCGCCGATGGTCAGCACTGCAGTCAGCGCGATGCGCGATTGCCCGGCAAAGCGTGTCGACTTGCCCCGCCAGCGCCGCAGCATGCCGGAGGTTCGCCAGTAGCAGTACACCCAGACGAAACGCAGCACCATCAACACTCCGTAGATCGCCAGCACATAGCCCAGCGCCGGCCACAGCAGGTGCCAGGCGTCGGCATGATCACCGATCACCGCCTTGATGATGTCCGGCAACTGCAGGCCCAGCAGCAGGAATATCAGGCCGTTGAAGGTGAACTCGAGCATCGCCCATACGCCACGGTTGAGCAGCCGCGTGGTGGTCTGCCGTGGCAACAGGTCGAGGCGGCTCTGCATCATGCCGGCCGCCACCGCCGAGAGAATTCCAGACAGCCCCAGGTGCTCGGCCGCCACATAGGCCGCAAAAGGCAACAACAGCATGAGCAGCACATGGGGCGCCGGCTCCTCCCAGCCTCGGGCGATCATCCAGGCGCGCAGGCGACCGAGCAGGTAACTCAGCGCCATGCCGATCAGCAGGCCGCCGGCGGCTACCAGCACGAACTGCAGGCTGGCATCGGTGAACGAGAACACCCCGGTGAGGGTGGCTGCCACGGCGAACTTGAATGCCACCAGACCGGAGGCATCGTTCATCAAGGCTTCGCCTTGCAGCAGATTGTTCAGCGTATTGGGCAGGCGCCCGTGGGTAATCGCCGATACCGCCACCGCATCGGTCGGCGATAGCACCGCTGCCAGAGCGAAACAGGCGGCCAGGGGAACCTGGGGCAGCAACCAGTGAATGAAATATCCGGCGCCCAGAATAGTCACGAACACCAGCACGAACGCCAGGAACAGGATCGGCGCGCGCAGTTTGCGAAACTGCCCCTTGGGCATGCGCCAACCATCGACGAACAGCAGCGGCGGGATGAACAGCAGCAGGAACAACTCCGGGTCCAGGCGTACGTGCAGGCCCAGCGCTGGCACCGCCAGCAAGGCGCCGATAACGATCTGCAGGATCGGCAGCGGCAAGGGAATGAATTGCGCGCTGATACGGGTGCCACTGACCACCAGCAACATGATCAGAATGGTGTAGAGAAGCTGCATGAGGGGAGAGATCCTTTGCGATGACGGCCGCCTGGCGAGGGCCGGTGCATTCTAACGCCAGCAGCGTGCAGGCGGATGCGCCGCAAGCCGAATCGACGTGGCATAATCGGCGGCCTCGGTATTCACAAGCAGCAACGGGGACTCGACGAGTGGAGTCCTCCAGAGGTAGACCAATGAGTTACGTGCTTTATGGCATCAAGGCCTGCGACACCATGAAGAAGGCCCGCACCTGGCTCGACGAGCGCGGTGCCACTTACCAGTTCCACGATTACAAGACCGCCGGCATCGACCGCGGCAACCTGCAGAAATGGTGCGACGAACACGGCTGGGAAACCATCCTCAATCGTGCCGGCACCACCTTCCGCAAGCTCGACGACGCGCAGAAAAGCGATCTCGACCAGGCCAAGGCCATCGACCTGATGCTGGCCCAACCATCGATGATCAAGCGCCCGGTGCTGGACCTTGGCACCCGCACCCTGATCGGTTTCAAACCCGAGCGTTACGCCGCCGAACTGGCCTGATATCGCCACCTCAATCGAATTCGCTGCAAGGAAAAGCTCATGTCCAATACTCTGTTCAGCCTGGCCTTCGGGGTCGGCACGCAAAACCGTCAAAGCACCTGGCTGGAAGTGTTCTATGCCCAGCCGCTGCTCAACCCGAGCGCCGAACTGGTCGCCAAGGTCACCGAGAAACTCGGTTATACCGGCGGCAACCAAGCCATCGCCATCACCAATCAGCAAGCCGGTGAACTGGCCAGCGCCCTGAAGCACGTCGACTCGGTACAAGCCGCGCTGCTCACCCGCCTGGCCGAAAGCGCCAAGCCGCTGGTCGCCACCCTGCTGGCCGAAGACGCCGCACTGACCAGCACGCCCGAGGCCTACCTCAAGCTGCACCTGCTGTCTCACCGCCTGGTCAAGCCACACAGCCTGAACTTGACCGGCATCTTCCCGCTGCTGCCCAACGTCGCCTGGACCAGTCAGGGTGCGGTCGACCTGGCCGAGCTGCCGGAGCGTCAGTTGGAAGCGCGCCTCAAGGGCGACCTGCTGGAAGTCTTCTCGGTGGACAAGTTCCCGAAAATGACCGACTACGTGGTGCCGAGCGGCGTACGTATCGCTGACAGCGCACGGGTTCGTCTGGGCGCCTACATCGGCGAAGGCACCACCGTGATGCACGAAGGCTTCGTCAACTTCAACGCCGGTACCGCCGGCCCGGGCATGATCGAAGGTCGCGTGTCCGCCGGTGTGTTCGTCGGCAAGGGTTCGGATCTGGGCGGCGGCTGCTCGACCATGGGCACCCTGTCCGGTGGCGGCAACATCGTCATCTCCGTGGGTGAAGGCTGCCTGATCGGCGCCAACGCCGGTATCGGCATCCCGCTGGGCGACCGCAACATCGTCGAAGCCGGCCTGTACGTCACCGCCGGCACCAAGATCGCCCTGCTCGACGACCAGAACAACCTGGTCAAGGTGGTCAAGGGTCGTGATCTGGCTGGTCAGACTGACCTGCTGTTCCGTCGTAACTCCCAGAGCGGCGCCGTCGAGTGCAAGACCAACAAGTCGGCCATTGAGCTGAACGAAGCCCTGCACGCTCACAACTGAGCCCAGGCTTCGCCCGAACGGGCTGTGCGCGCGATAGACTGACGTCTTCGTTGGCACAGCCCGTTTTCACATCCAGCGTGACGAGATCCGGATGACCCTGATTTCCCCCTGGCGCGCCGACTTCCCCGGCCTCGGGGCCTTCGACGCCGACGGCCAGACCTACCTCGACAGCGCCGCGACCGCGCAAAAGCCGCAGGCCGTACTCGATGCCCTGCTGGCCTACTACGCTGGCGGCGCTGCCAACGTGCACCGTGCCCAGCACCTGCCAGGCGAACGCGCCACCCGCGCCTTCGAGGCGACCCGTGACAAGGCGGCCAGCTGGCTGAATGCGGCTAGCCGCGACGAGATCGTCTTCACCCGCGGCGCCACCGAATCGCTCAACCTGCTCGCCTATGGGCTGGAGTCGGTGTTCATGGCCGGCGACGAGATCGTCGTCAGCGCCGCCGAACACCACGCCAACCTGCTGCCCTGGCAGCAACTGGCCGCGCGCAAATCCCTGAAACTGGTGATCCTGCCGCTCACTCCCGCTGGCGATATCGACCCGCAGCAGGCCACCGCGCTGATCGGCCCGCGTACCCGGCTGCTCGCCCTCAGCCAGCTCTCCAACGTGCTGGGGCGCTGGCAGGACGTGCAGCCGCTGATTCGCCAGGCGCAGAAGCACGGCGCCCTGACCGTGGTGGACGGCGCCCAGGCGGTGGTGCATGGCCGCCAGGACGTGCAGGCGCTGGGCTGCGACTTCTACGTCTGCTCAAGCCACAAGCTGTATGGGCCCGATGGCGTCGGCCTGCTCTACGGCCGGCGCGACGCGCTGCAGCGCCTGAACCACTGGCAGTTCGGCGGTGAGATGGTCCAGCAGGCGGATTATCACGCCGCGACCTTCCGCCCCGCCCCGCTCGGCCTGGAAGCCGGTACGCCGGCGGTATCCGGGGTGATCGCCCTCGGCGCAGCACTGGACTACCTCGAGCACCTCGACGCCGACGCGGTCAGCCGCCACGAAGCAGCGCTGCACCGGGTGTTGCTGGAAGGCCTGCAACGCCATGAAGGTGTGCGCCTGCTTGGCGAGCCGAAAACTGCACTGGCCTGCTTCACCGTCGACGGTATCCACAGCGGCGATCTCGCCCACCTGCTCACCGAACAAGGCATCGCCGTGCGGGTCGGTCATCATTGTGCGATGCCGCTACTGCAGCGCCTGGGCGTGAACGGCGCGATTCGCGTATCCCTCGGCATTTACAACGACGAGGCCGACCTGCAGCGCTTCTTCGCTGCCCTGGACAAAGCCCTGGAGTTGTTGCGATGACCCTGCCGACCGCTGCGCAGGAAGCGCTCGACGCCTTTACCGCCTGCCCCGGCTGGGAACAGCGCGCGCGCCTGCTGATGCAATGGGGCGAGCGCCTGGAGCCGTTGGCCGAACGCCACGAAGCGGATCGCGTGCATGGCTGCGAAAGTCAGGTGTGGCTCACTGGTGAACGACAGGATGACCGCTGGCACTTTCGCGCCAGCAGCGATGCCCGGCTGATACGCGGCCTGCTGGCCGTGCTGCTGGCCCGGGTCAACGGATTGCCTGCAGACGAGCTGGCTGGGCTGGACATCGCCGACTGGTTCGCCCAGCTCGGCCTCGCCCGTCAGCTATCGCCCTCACGGGCCAGCGGCATGAACGCCGTGGTGCAGCAGATGCGCCGGCTGATCGAAGCGGGTTAAACGGGCGGCGCGACGCGCTCGCTTGGGCGCCTGGCCCCAGCCACGATTTTGTCCACGATGCGCGCCGCAGCGACCATGCCGAAGGTGGCGGTGACCATCATCACCGCGCCGAAACCGCCGGCGCAGTCGAGCTTCACGCCCTCACCGACGAATGCCTTGCTCTGGCACACACCGCCGTCCGCGCCTGGGTAGCGCAGCTGCTCGGTGGAGAACACGCAGGGCACGCTGTAGGTGCGCCCCGGCGTACGGGAGAAGCCGTAGTCGCGGCGCAGGGTCGAGCGCACCTTGGCGGCCAGGGGGTCGTTGAAGGTCTTGTTCAGATCCGCCACCTGCACCTGGGCCGGGTCGATCTGCCCGCCGGCGCCGCCGGTGGTCACCAGGGCGATCTTGCGGCGCTTGCACCAGGCGATCAGCGCCGCCTTGGCGGCCACGCTGTCGATGCAGTCGACCACCGCATCCAGCTCGACCGTGATGTACTCGGCCATGGTCTCACGAGTCACGAAATCGGCCACCTCGTGCACCACGCACGCGGGGTTGATGGCTCGCAAGCGCTCGCCCATCACCTCGACCTTGGCGCGCCCTACCTGCCCCTGCAGGGCGTGGGCCTGGCGGTTGGTATTGCTGATGCAGACATCGTCCAGGTCGAACAGAGAGACTTCGCCCACCCCGGAACGCACCAAGGCTTCGGCCGCCCAGGAGCCGACACCGCCAATGCCGACCACAGCCACGTGGGCCGCGGCCAGTCGCTCGGCGCCTTCGCGGCCATACAACCGGGCAATACCGGCGAAACGCTGTTCATCGAACGACATGGGGGCTCCTCTTTCCGGGCGGGCATTATAAGAAGGCCGGCAGCGCTTCCCAAGCACCATCGGGCCGGTGATTGCAGTGCGGCGATACAAGCCGGCGCAGATAGCCGGGCAGGTCCCCGGAGCTGTGCTATACAGTCAATCATCGACGGAGTAGCATGCGCGCCAGCCGGCGCTCGCCGGTCTTCTCCCCGTTCCACCCTTCGGAACCCTACACAGCATGCTTTCGCGCAAGTTCGGTCTCAATCTCGTTGTTTTCCTGGCGATTGCCGCCTTGTTCACCGGTATCTGGGCGCTCTACAACCGCCCCGTCACCGCCCCCGATTGGCCGGAACAGATCTCCGGCTATTCCTTCTCGCCGTTCCGCCAGGGACAGAGCCCACAAACCGGCGTCTATCCGAGTGATCAGGAGATGCGTGAGGATCTGGAGCTGCTGTCCAAGCAGACCGACAGCATCCGCACCTACTCGGTGGATGGCGACCTCGACAAGATTCCTGCGCTGGCCGAGGAATTCGGCCTGCGCGTGACCCTGGGCGTGTGGATCAGCCCGGACGAGGAGCGCAACGAGCGCGAAATCACCAAGGCTATCGACATCGCCAACCACTCGCGCAGCGTGGTTCGCGTGGTGGTCGGTAACGAGGCGCTATTCCGCCGTGAAGTCACCGTCAAGCAGCTGACCGCCTACATGGACCGCGTGCGTTCGGCGGTCAAGGTGCCGGTCACCACCTCCGAGCAGTGGCACATCTGGGAGGAATACCCGGAGCTGGCCGACCACGCCGACCTGATCGCCGCTCACGTGCTGCCCTACTGGGAATTCATTCCCATGAAGGACTCCACCCAGTTCACCCTGGACCGCGCCCGCGACCTGAAGAAACTGTTCCCGAAAAAACCGCTGCTGCTTTCCGAAGTCGGCTGGCCGAGCAACGGCCGGGTACGTGGCGGTGCCGAGGCGACCCAGGCGGACCAGGCTATCTACCTGCGTACCCTGGTCACCACGCTCAACGCCCAGGGCTACAACTACTTCGTGATCGAGGCTTTCGACCAGCCGTGGAAAGCCGGCGACGAAGGTTCGGTGGGTGCCTACTGGGGCGTCTACAACCTCGATCGCCAACCGAAATTCAACTTCGAAGGCCCGGTAGTCGCCATTCCGAAATGGCGAATGCTGGCCGTCGCCTCGGTGGTCATGGCGCTGCTGTCGCTGGCGCTGATGCTGATCGACGGCAGTGCCCTGCGCCAGCGCGGCCGCACCTTCCTGACCTTCGTCGCCTTCGCTGGCGGCTCGGCGCTGGTGTGGATCGGCTACGACTACAGCCAGCAGTACAGCACCTGGTTCAGCACTCTGGTTGGTGTGCTGCTCGGCGTCGGCGCCATCGGCGTGTTCATCGTGCTGCTCACCGAAGCCCACGAGCTGGCCGAGACGGTGTGGACGCAGCGCCGCCGGCCGTTCACCCCGGTGGTCGGCGACAGCCATTACCGGCCCAAGGTGTCGATCCACGTGCCGTGCTACAACGAGCCGCCGGAGATGGTCAAACAGACCCTCGACGCCCTGGCCAACCTCGATTACCCGGACTTCGAAGTCCTGATCATCGATAACAACACCAAGGACCCGGCGGTGTGGGAGCCGGTGCGCGACTATTGCGAGGAACTCGGCCCGCGCTTCCGCTTCTTCCACGTCGCACCGCTGCATGGCTTCAAGGGCGGTGCACTGAACTACATCCTGCCGCACACCGCGCCAGACGTCGAAGTGGTGGCGGTGATCGACTCCGACTACTGCGTCGACCGCAACTGGCTCAAGCATATGGTGCCGCACTTCGCCGACCCGGCAATTGCCGTGGTGCAGTCGCCGCAGGACTATCGCGACGGTGAGGAAAGCACCTTCAAGAAGCTCTGCTACGCCGAGTACAAGGGCTTCTTCCACATCGGCATGGTGACCCGCAACGACCGCAACGCGATCATCCAGCACGGCACCATGACCATGATCCGCCGTACCGTGATGGACGAGCTGAAGTGGGCCGACTGGACCATCTGCGAGGATGCCGAACTGGGCCTGCGCGTGTTCGAGAAAGGCTATTCGGCCGCCTACGCCCACGACAGCTTCGGCAAGGGCCTGATGCCCGATACCTTCATCGACTACAAGAAGCAGCGCTTCCGCTGGGCCTACGGCGCCATCCAGATCATGAAGGGCCACGCCCGTCAGCTGCTGGCTGGCAAGGACAGCGAGCTCAAGCGCGGCCAGCGTTATCACTTCATCGCCGGCTGGCTGCCGTGGGTCGCCGATGGCCTGAACATCTTCTTCACCGCCGGTGCGCTGCTGTGGTCGGCGGCGATGATCATCGTGCCGCAACGGGTCGACCCACCGCTGCTGATCTTCGCGATTCCGCCGCTTGCGCTGTTCCTGTTCAAAGTCGGCAAGATCATCTTCCTCTACCAGCGGGCGGTGGGCGTTAACCTCAAGGATGCCTTCTGCGCGGCGGTGGCTGGCCTGGCGCTGTCGCACACCATCGCCAAGGCGGTGCTGTACGGCATGTTCACCAAGACCATCCCGTTCTTCCGCACCCCGAAGATGCGCTCCAGCCACGGCCTGATGGTCGCCCTGGCCGAGGCTCGCGAAGAAGTGTTCGTCATGCTGCTGCTGTGGGGCGCCGCCCTGGGTATCGGCATCGTCCAGGGCCTGCCAAGTTATGACGTGAAGTTCTGGGTGATCATGCTGCTGGTGCAGTCGCTCCCGTATCTGGCCGCCCTGATCATGGCGTTGCTCTCCTCGCAACCCAAACCGCTGGAAATCCCAGTGGTGCAGGACGACGCTGAGAACGAAGCGCAGAAAGTCTGATCGGCGTTAGCCTGATCTGAAAACGGCGGCCAATGGCCGCCGTTTTTTTATGGTTTGAAGTTTTCATCAAGGCCCCGGCCGTCCTTACGCCTACGAGCCCCGGGCGTTTTGCTTTAAGCTATGCGCCCTTCCCGCCCTGCACAGTTTTACCGGAGCTCCCATGACGGCCCTGTCCCCCACCCTCGAACTCGCCTGCGACCTGATCCGCCGCCCTTCGGTCACCCCGCTGGACGAGGGCTGCCAGGAGCTGATGATGCGCCGACTGGCCGCCCTGGGTTTTGCCGTCGAGCCGATGCGTATCGAGGATGTGGACAACTTCTGGGCCAGCCACGGCAATGACGAGGGCCCGGTGCTGTGCTTCGCGGGCCATACCGACGTGGTGCCCACCGGCCCGGTTCAGGCCTGGCAGCACGGCCCGTTCGACGCCCTGATCGACGAGCAGGGCATGCTCTGCGGCCGCGGTGCAGCGGACATGAAAGGCAGCCTGGCGTCGATGATCATCGCCGTCGAGCGCTTTGTTGCCGAATACCCGAATCACAAGGGCCGCATCGCCTTTCTGATCACCAGTGACGAGGAAGGCCCGGCGCACCACGGCACCAAGGCAGTGGTCGAACGCCTGGCCGCGCGCAACGAGCGGCTGGACTGGTGCATTGTCGGCGAGCCGTCGAGCACCACCCTGGTCGGTGATGTGGTGAAGAACGGTCGCCGCGGCTCCCTCGGCGCCACCCTGACCGTGCGTGGCATCCAGGGCCACGTGGCCTACCCGCACCTGGCGAAGAATCCGATCCACCTGGCCGCGCCGGCGCTGGCCGAACTGGCGGCGGAGCACTGGGACGACGGCAACGCCTTCTTCCCGCCCACCAGCTTCCAGGTCTCCAACCTCAATGCCGGCACCGGCGCGACCAACGTCATTCCCGGTGAACTGAAGGCGGTGTTCAACTTCCGCTTCTCCACCGAATCCACCGTCGAGGGCCTGCAACAGCGGGTCAACGCCATCCTCGACAAGCACGGCCTGGACTACCACGTGGAGTGGGCGCTGTCCGGCCTGCCGTTCCTCACCGAGCCCGGCGAGCTGCTGGACGCGGTGGCCGCCAGCATCAAGGCCGTGACCGGCCGCGAGACCACGCCGAGCACCAGCGGTGGCACCTCAGACGGCCGCTTCATCGCCACCCTGGGCACCCAGGTGGTCGAGCTCGGCCCGGTCAACGCGACCATCCACCAGGTCAACGAACGCGTGCTGGCCAGCGATCTCGATGTACTCACCGAGATCTACTACCAGACCCTGGTCAAGCTGCTCGCCTGATGCTCGCCTGCCCGATCTGCCAGGCGCCACTGACCGCCGTCGACAATGGCGTGGCCTGCCCGGCCAACCACCGTTTCGACCGCGCACGCCAGGGCTACCTGAACCTGCTGCCGGTGCAGCACAAGAACAGCCGCGACCCGGGCGACAATGCCGCCATGGTCGAGGCCCGTCGCCGCTTCCTGAGCGCCGGCCACTATGCGCCGCTGGCCGAGCGCCTGGCAGCCCTGGCCGCTGGCTATCAGCCACAGCGCTGGCTGGATATCGGTTGCGGCGAGGGCTACTACACCGCGCAGATCGCCGAAGCTCTGCCGGATGCCGACGGCTATGCGCTGGATATTTCCCGCGAAGCGGTCAAGCGTGCCTGCAAGCGCGCCCCGCAGTTGAACTGGTTGATCGCCAGCATGGCCCGCGTGCCCTTGGCCGATGCCAGCTGCGGGCTGTTGGCCAGCGTGTTCAGCCCGCTGGACTGGCAGGAGGCCAAGCGCCTGCTCGCGCCCGGCGGTGGCCTGCTGCGCATGGGCCCGACTCGCGAGCACCTGATGGAACTGCGCCAGAAGCTCTACGACGAAGTGCGCGACTACGATGACAGCAAGCACCTCGAACTGATCCCGCAGGGCATGCACCTGGCACACAGCGAAACCCTGAGTTTTCGCCTGCCGCTCGAGACCGAGCAAGCTCGCGCCGACCTGCTGGCGATGACGCCCCACGGCTGGCGCGCCAGTGCCGAGCGCCGCGCAGCGGTGATCGCCGAATGCTTCGAAGTGACCGTCGCCATCCGCTACGATTGGATCGAGCGAGACGCGTCCTAACGCCCCGACCAGATGAGAACCCACATGCGCCAACCGGATATCGAAATCTACCTGAAGGACGCCGACCACCAGGCCGTGGCCGCCTGGCTGACCCAGGCACTGGGCCCCTGCTCGGACTGGCAGCAGAAGGGCCAGACGTTCCAATGCCGCGCCGGCGACATTCCGGTGACCTGGCTGCCCAAGGCCGTAGGCAAATGGCACAGCCTGTACCTGGAAAGCGATGCCACTCCATGGGAAGACGACCTCGCCTGCGCCCAGGCGGCATATGCGGCTCTGGACGTGGAAGTACGTTGTGCTCCCGGCAGCTGGGACGAGAACGAGAGCGACGAGCAGGCCGACCAATGGCTGCGCATCAGCGCCGATGGCGTGCAGGAAATCACCTGGCGTACCGGCTGATCAGCGACTCCAGCTCAGCACTCATCGCCGCGGTGCCGCCTGGCCGGCACCGGGCGCTTGCACTCTCCCAGCGACTCTCTCCCCTCCTTTAAGTCCCGTACTTTCTCGCCAATGACCCACGACATGGACCTTCCTGATCAATCAGGGACGCGCTTGAGGACATCTGCTGAACAAGGGTAGCGGCCCCACAAAACGACTACATAAATCTCAAAAACGTCGTTTTTCCTACCTGTAAATGATTTTGAACGGTGCGACATCGCGCCGCACCCAAACAAACGTTTAGCAATCATCTTTACAGACATTTATTCACGATAACTGCACATAACCCGATTTTAACCGCTAAAAGCCCAGTTTTTATCGAGATAGTTCAGCATGAAAAATAACAATATCTCCGATAACTTGTAGTCATGAAAAATAATTACTCCATGAATATTGCTTACCGCCTTGCTCTGTTTGCAGAATGCCGCGGTACGACTTTAGTCGACACCCTACCTCTGCCGCCCTCTGGGTGAATCTGCAACGATCGCAGGAGATGCAAGCGTGCACATTGGTATTCCCCTCGAAACCCAGGCAGGCGAAACGCGGGTGGCCGCGACGCCGGAAACCATCAAGAAACTGATCGGCCTAGGCCATCAGGTCACCGTTCAGAGCGGTGCCGGCATTGCCGCCAGCATTACCGATGCGGCCTATACCGCCGCAGGTGCCAGCGTCGGCGATGCCGCCGCGGCATTCGGCGCCGAGCTGATTCTCAAGGTGGTCGCCCCCAGCGACGCCGAGTTGGCCTTGATGAAAAGCGGCGCCGTGTTGGTCGGCATGCTCAACCCGTTCAGCAACGAGACCATCGCCCGGCTCAACGCTGCCGGCGTCACCGCCTTCGCCCTGGAAGCGGCCCCGCGTACGTCTCGCGCTCAGAGCCTGGACGTACTCAGCTCCCAGGCCAACATCGCCGGCTACAAGGCGGTGATGCTGGCGGCCAACCACTACCCGCGCTTCATGCCCATGCTGATGACCGCCGCGGGCACGGTGAAAGCCGCTCGCGTGCTGATCCTCGGCGCTGGCGTTGCCGGCCTGCAGGCCATCGCCACGGCCAAACGCCTGGGCGCGGTGATCGAGGCCTCCGACGTGCGCCCAGCCGTGAAGGAGCAGATCGAGTCCCTCGGCGCCAAGTTCGTCGACGTGCCGTTCGAAACCGACGAGGAGCGCGAGTGCGCCGAAGGCGTCGGCGGTTACGCCCGGCCGATGCCGGCATCTTGGATGGAACGCCAGGCCAGGGCCGTGCACGAGCGTGCCAAGCAGGCCGACATCGTCATCACCACCGCACTGATTCCCGGCCGCAAGGCGCCAACGTTGCTGCACCAGGCCACGGTCGCCGAGATGAAGCCCGGCTCCGTGGTCATCGACCTGGCCGCCATTCAGGGCGGCAACTGCCCGCTGACCGAACTGGACAAGGTGGTGATCAAGCACGGCGTAACCCTGGTCGGCCACGGCAACCTGCCCGCCCTGGTCGCCGCCGACGCTTCTGCCCTGTACGCGCGCAACCTGCTCGATTTCCTCAAACTGGTGACCAAGGACGGCGTCTTCCACCTCGACCTAGAAGACGACATCGTCGCGGCCTGCCTGATGTGCACGGGCGGCGAGATCAAGCGCCTCAACAAATGATGCCTTCCTCTCCTTATGGAGAGGCCAACGACTACAAGAAAGGATCACAGCGATGGATCTGATTTCCGACGGAATCTACAACCTGATCATCTTCGTGCTGGCCATCTACGTCGGCTACCACGTGGTCTGGAACGTCACCCCTGCACTGCATACGCCGCTGATGGCGGTCACCAATGCCATTTCGGCGATCGTCATCGTCGGCGCCATGCTCGCCGCCGCGCTCACCGTCACCCCGCTGGGCAAGACCATGGGCACCCTGGCCGTGGCCCTGGCAGCGGTCAACGTGTTCGGTGGTTTCCTGGTCACCCGGCGCATGCTGGAAATGTTCAAGAAGAAGGCCGCCAAAGCGGCGGTGGAGAAGTAAGCGATGAGCATGAACCTGATCACCCTGCTCTACCTCGTCGCCTCGGTGTGCTTCATCCAGGCGCTCAAGGGCCTGTCGCACCCGACCACCTCGCGGCGCGGCAACGCCTTCGGCATGATCGGCATGACCATCGCCGTGCTCACCACCCTTGGCCTCATCCATAAGCTCGGCAGCGAGCTGGCCGTTCAGGGCATCGGCTACGTGATCGTCGGCCTGCTGGTCGGCGGCACCGCCGGTTCGATCATGGCCAAGCGCGTCGAAATGACCAAGATGCCCGAGCTGGTCGCCTTCATGCACAGCATGATCGGCCTGGCGGCGGTGTTCATCGCCATCGCGGCCGTCGTCGAGCCGCAATCCCTGGGTATCGTTGCCGCGATCAGCGATCCGATTCCCAACGGCAATCGCCTGGAGCTGTTCCTCGGTGCGGCCATCGGCGCCATCACCTTCTCCGGCTCGGTGATCGCCTTCGGCAAGCTGTCCGGCAAGTACAAATTCCGCCTGTTCCAGGGGGCGCCGGTACAGTTCGCCGGCCAGCACCTGATCAACCTGCTGATCGGCCTGGCCATCGCCGGCCTCGGGCTGTACTTCACCTTCACCGGCAATCTCACGGCCTTCGCCGTATTGGTAGCCCTGGCCTTCGTGATCGGTGTGCTGATCATCATCCCCATCGGCGGCGCGGACATGCCCGTGGTGGTGTCGATGCTCAACAGCTACTCGGGCTGGGCGGCGGCCGGTATCGGTTTCTCGCTGAACAATTCGATGCTGATCATCGCCGGCTCCCTGGTCGGCTCCAGCGGCGCGATTCTCTCGTACATCATGTGCAAGGCGATGAACCGCTCGTTCTTCAACGTCATTCTCGGCGGTTTCGGCGGCGCGGCCGATGCCGGCCCGGCGGCAGGCGGCGGCGAGCAACGCCCTGTCAAATCCGGCTCCGCCGACGATGCCGCGTTCCTGCTCGGCAATGCCGACAGCGTGATCATCGTGCCCGGCTACGGCCTGGCCGTGGCCCGCGCCCAGCATGCACTGAAGGAATTGACCGAGAAGCTGGCGCACAAGGGCGTGACCGTGAAGTACGCGATCCACCCAGTGGCGGGCCGCATGCCCGGCCACATGAACGTGCTGCTGGCCGAGGCCGAGGTGCCTTACGACCAGGTGTTCGAGATGGAAGACATCAACGCCGAATTCGGTCAGGCCGATGTGGTGCTGGTGCTCGGCGCCAACGACGTGGTCAACCCGGCGGCGAAGAACGATCCCAAGTCGCCGATTGCCGGCATGCCGATCCTGGAAGCCTTCAAGGCCAAGACCATCATCGTCAACAAGCGCTCGATGGCCAGCGGCTATGCGGGGCTGGACAACGAACTGTTTTATCTGGACAAGACCATGATGGTGTTCGGCGACGCCAAGAAGGTCATCGAGGAAATGCTCAAGGCCGTTGAATGACCCGAAAAGGGGCGAAATAGAGCGGTCTCGCCCCCTTTCAGGTGCAATTCGAGGTCAAGAGAAAAAGCACAGCAGTGCTGATGAATAGCGAAAAAACCTGCTCGGAAAAATAAATAGCTAAGCAACTACAGCGAACAATCGTAACTGTAACGCAATGAAGCCTCTGAAAATCCGACTATTTTCAGGGTAAAAAACTGCCAAACAATTCAAGTCACGGCAAATTAACAAACACCGGTACAGTTACAATCTAATTGACGATCACAGTTACAAAGCAACCTATCTAGTACTCAGCTAATTTACTTCAGCTGTGGCTACTGCTAACTCCGCGCGAGGACGAAAATAGGCACCAGAACTTAACCAATCCCGCCAAAAGCGGAAGGATGCACGCCATGGAACGTACCCTCAGTTCCGATCTGCTTGTCGACAACTCGTCCAAATCTGCCACCAGCCTGCCGCTGAACATCCTGGCCACCCTGCTCCTGTGGCAGCGCCGGATCGTCAGCCGCCGCCAGCTGGCACGCCTCGACACTCGCCTGCTGGCCGACGCCGGTATCAGCGAAAGCGAGCGTTACGCCGAGCTGAGCAAGCCGTTCTGGCGTTAATCGCACGCGCTGAGCTTCTCCCGCAAAACCCCACCGGCATGCAGCGCCTGTGGGGTTTTGTCGTTTCAGGGGCACAGTCATCGGACTGCCACCAGCGCTACACAAACTGTGCAGGTCTTTCTCAACGGCGCGCTGCAGAGCGGTTAGAATGCGGCTTTCCGTGAGCCGTAGAGACCAAGCCCATGCCCACCGTCCGCACCCTCGCCTTCGTCAGTCTGTTCGGCCTCGCTACCGGCGCCAGTGCCAGCAGCTTCGTGGTCACCACTGACACCCTGGTCGACGCACTTGCCGCCACCATCGACACCACCTCCAACGCGACCTCTTCGGTGGTCGACAACAAGGTCGTGCTGGCCGCCAGGGACGACGCTGCCAGCTTCGTCGCCAGCGCCGGCGCCGTGCGTGGCGCTCACCTGGAAAACGCTCTGCAGCACATCCGCGAGCGCATGCCGAGCCTGCAGGCCGACGATGCGCAACTGGCGCAGGCTATCCTCGCTCACTAACCCTTCGTCATTACTGGAACTGCGGCAGGCGTTCCTCGTCCAAGCAGCCAATCAAACCCCATTCGGAGACCGTTCATGAAGCGTCCGTTGTTAGCCGCCACCGCCTCGCTGGCCCTGTTCGCTGGCGCCGTACAGGCCCAGACCCTGGTGGCCACCAGCAACATCATCGTCCGCGCGCTGGATCGCACCATCAACTTCACCTCGGACACCACCACCTCGATCCGCGACATGAAAGTGGTGATCGAAGCCCGTGACGACGCTGCCAGCTTCGTCGCCAGCGAAGGTGACATCCTTGGCGCCCAGCTCGAAGCCGCCTTCGGCGCGCTGCGCAGCCAGGTTCCCGAGGCCCAGAACGCTTCCGATCAGGTACTCGCAGAAGCCATTCTCGCGCTGTGATGACCGCCCGCGGCTGGCTCCTGCTGCTGACCCTGCTGGTCAGCACGGCCAGCCACGCCCAGTTGCAATTCGCCCTCGACGATGCCGGGCTCACGCCCGAGCAACGCCACGCCAGCCAGACCCTACTCGACGAAGCTCATGCTGCCCTGCCGCCGCACCTGCGCGAAGCGCTGGACCGTGACGTGGCCGTGCGCTGGGTCGACATGCCAGCGGACAATTACGGTCGAGCTGGGCGCCTCAGCGGCGTCGAACTCAACGCCACGTTGCTGCCCAGCCTTACCGACGGCAGCGCGGCGACCACCCGCAACGGCCGCCCCCATGGCACCGTGCGCCAGGAACTGCTGGCCACCGTGCTGCATGAAGTGACCCACCTTTACG
Source organism: Pseudomonas sp. AG1028 (assembly GCF_007993955.1). Taxonomy (NCBI): domain Bacteria; kingdom Pseudomonadati; phylum Pseudomonadota; class Gammaproteobacteria; order Pseudomonadales; family Pseudomonadaceae; genus Pseudomonas; species Pseudomonas sp. AG1028. The sequence continues at coordinate 415,779 of NZ_VIVP01000001.1, read as the reverse complement.
ACCGTGGCACCTACTGGAGCGCCGAGCAGCGCACCCTGCTGCGCCGCTGCCAGCGCCAGAACGCCGACCTGGGCCCGGTCGGCCTGCGCCCCGAGTGCCGCGGCCAGACTGAACGGCGCTTCACCCTCAGCGACGATCCGCGCCTGCTCGACCTGGCCGGCTGGCCGCAACGCGTCGGCAAACGCGGTGAGCGTGACATTCATAACGGCCAGGTCGCCCGCAGCCCGGACAACTACGAGCTGAGCAACCCGCGCGAGTTCGTCGCGGTGAACATGGAGTACTTTCTCCTCGACCCCGAATACGCCTGCCGCCGTCCGTCTCTGGCGCGCTTTTTCAGCGAGCACTTCGGCTGGTCGCCAGCCAGGCAAACGCCCTGCGGCAATGGTTACGCCTACCTGAACGCCGGGCGCGATTTCGACAAGCAGGCGCTGGCCAACCTCGACCCCGAGCGCGTTTACGAAGTGGATTACCTGCTCGCCGAGGCCAACCAGAACATGGCCAGCCGCTGGGGCCACAGCATGCTGCGCCTGGTGATCTGCGCGCCGGGCCGCCCCCGTGGGCCGGATTGCCGGCTGGACCTGGACCAGCACTTGGTGCTGTCCTACCGCGCGTTCGTCAACGACGTGCAGCTGTCGAGCTGGGACGGCCTGACTGGAGCCTACCCGTCGCGGCTGTTCGTGCTGCCCCTGGCCCAGGTGATCGAGGAATACACCAAGGTCGAGCTACGCAGCCTCGCCTCGGTCCCCCTGAAGCTGTCGCGCGAGCGCCTGGAGCAGCTGGTCGCCCGTGCCGTCGAGCAGCACTGGAGCTACGACGGCGACTACTTCTTCGTTTCCAACAACTGCGCGGTGGAAACTCTCAAGCTGCTGCGCAGCGGCACCGCCGACCCGCGCCTGCAGACGCTGGACAGCATCACCCCCATCGGCCTGCTGGAAGTACTCGAGGCCCGCGACCTGGCCGACGGCAGCGTGCTGAATGATTCCCGCGAAGCACTGCGCCTGGGGTATCGTTTCGACTCGTTCCGCGACCGCTATCAGGCCATGTTCAAGGTGCTGCAACAGCGCCTGCCGATTCGCCAACAGCGCGTAGAGGACTGGCTCGAACAGCCATCCGAGCAGCGCCGCCAATGGTTCGAGCAGGCCGACCTGCGCGCCAGCGCCGCCATGCTGCTGCTCGAACAGGCAGCGATGCGTCGCCAGTTGCTGCTCTCCCAGGACGAACTCAAGCAGCGTTACCTGACCGGCCGCGCCGCCAAGGACCCCAGCCTGAACAAGGCCGGTGACGCGCTGGAGCAGATCCTCGCCAACACCGGCTTTCTGAGCCGCCCGGCCGAATTGCTCGAAGGCGGTTACGGCCTGCCGCAGCAGGAAGAATGGCAACGCCTGGAAAGCGAAACCCGCACGCGCCAGCAGCAGCTGAGCCTGCTCAGCGCCGACCTCGACGGCGAGGTGCGCAGCCTGCTCGAACCCCAGCGCCTGGCCGAGCTGGAAGCCAACGAGGCCAACCTGAAACAGCTCGGCGACCATCTGCGCAAACTGCACAAGGAAAGCGGCGGGCTGCAGCTCTGAATGGCGCAGCCCGGGTAGTGCTGATCAAAGCGCCGTATCGGGAAACCTGACCACCGCGCTGAAGCCTTGCGGGCTGGCATTGCTGAAGCCGATGGAGCCGCCCAGGTGACGGGCGATCATGCCGACGATGGCCAGCCCCAGCCCCGCACCCTGGGGATTGCCGGCGCTATGGAAGCGCTCGCCAAGGCGTGGCAGGCGAGCTTCCTCGACGCCCGGCCCTTGGTCGACGACCTGCAGGTGCACGTCTTCGCCTTCGCGGCTCACGCGCACGCTGACTTCGCTGCCCGGTGACGAGAAGGTCAGCGCGTTGCTGACCAGGTTCTGCAGCAGGATGACGATCAACCCGCGGTCGCCCTGAATCACAGCTTTTTCCTCGGCCTCCAGGGCCAGGTCGATCCGCCGGTTGATCGCCAGCGGCGCCAGGTCGGCAAGTTCCTCGCGCACCACGGCGGTCAGGTCCAGCGGTTGTAGATTCTGCGACGGCGCTTCCAGGCGCGCCATGGTCAGCAGCTGGCTGGCAATACGAGTGGCGCGCTGCACGCCGTGCTTGAGGAATGCCAATGCCTCCTCGCGCTCCTGCACGCTTTCGGCCAGCGCCGCGTTACGCACGTGAATCTCGAGAATCGCCAGCGGTGTGCGCAGCTCATGGGCGGCATCGGCGATGAAGCGGCGTTCGCGTTCAAGCAGCGCACGCAGCTGGCTCAATACATCATCCAGAGCCAGGCGCATGGGTTCCAGCTCCGGCGGCAGAGGTCCTGTCGGCAGCGGCTCGAGGCTATGCTCAGGGCGCTCGCGCAACTGCTGGGCCAAACGCTGCAGCGGGCGCAGGCCCCAACCGAGCAGCAACCAGATGAAGGCCGCCAGCAGCGGTAAGCAGATCAGCGTGGGCATCAGAGTGTGCTGAAGAATCTGATGGATCAGGTCCTGGCGCAGATCCTCACGCTCGCCAACCCAGATACGCAGGCCAGCGGCGCTGTCATCGAGCAGCACGCCGCACCATTCCTGATCGTTGAAGAAGAATTCGTGAATGCCCGGCGGCGGCAGTTTCGTCAGGTGCGGCGCCTGCTCGGAACGCACCAGCAAGTTGCCGTCGCGGTCCCACACCTGAAACGCCAGGTTGATTTCATAGGGATGAGAGAACACACCCTCGGTCGAACGATTCAGGGCGCCATCCAGCGCCTGACGGACGAACTGCCAATCCACCGGGCGGCCGTCCGGCTGCTGCAGCATGCCCTGCAGCACGCGCGCGGCCTGTACCAATTGGGCATCATAGACCGCCTCGGTCTGCCGGTGGCTGTCGCGCAGGGCGAGCAGCACCAGAGCCAGGCTGCCGGCCAGCACCAGGGCGATGGTTGGCGCTAGAATCCGCGTGCGGATGGAAATCATGGTTTCTGCTCCACCAGGTAACCGACTCCGCGTACCGTACGGATCAGCTCGCTGCACAGCTTACGGCGCAGATTATGGATAAGCACTTCCAGGGTGTTGCCCGGGCCGCTTTCCTGCCAGCCGTAGAGTGCATTGGCCAGGCGCTCGCGGGTGACCACTACACCGGGACGAATCAGCAACTGGTGCAGCAACTGATATTCCATGGGCGTCATCGCCACACTGTGGCCCTGGTAGCGCACCTCTTGAGTGGACGGATCCAGGGTCACGCCAGCGAATTCCAGCACCGGCTGCACGCGGCCCTGGCTGCGCCGCAGCAGGGCGCGGATGCGTGCCTTGAGCTCTTCGGGGTCGAAGGGCTTGACCAGGTAATCGTCGGCGCCGGCGTCCAGGCCCTGAATGCGGTCATCCATGGCGTCGCGGGCGGTGAGCACCAGCACCGGCACGGCGTTCTCGCTACGCGTGCGCAGCTGGCGCAACAGGGTCATGCCATCGAGCCGCGGCAGGCCGAGATCGAGCAGCACCAGGTCGAACTGCTCGCTGCGCAGCGCGTGGGCAGCTTCGAGACCATCCTCCAGCCAGTCCAGCGTATAGCCTTCGCCACGCAGGGCCACGCGGATCCCGCGCGCCAAGGCACGATCATCTTCAACCAGCAGGACTCGCACGGCACGTACCTCGTCAGCCATAAACGGCGCCATGATGCGCTTCGCGCGGCGCATTGGGCAGGGGTAGATGTTACCGAGCTTTGCCCATTAAGACTTTCCTAAGCTTCGCGCCGCAAGGTGCTCCTGACTACCCCAAGAAGGAGATTCACCATGCGTTACGTCGCACTCTTCGCCCTGCTGCTGGGCAGCCCGCTGGCCATGGCCAGTACAGAATGTACCACCGCCGATCGCTCGACCTGGCAGAACCCGGAACAGTTTCAGGAGAAACTGAAAGAGCAGGGCTACCAGATCAGCAAGTTCAAGATCACCGAGGGTAACTGCTACGAGATCTACGGTTTCGACAAGGACAAGCGCAAGGTCGAGATCTACCACGATCCGGTTAGCGGCAAGGCCATCAAGACCGAGATCGAAGACTGATGAACGCGGCGACGATTCGACTCTGGGATCCCCTGATCCGTCTGTTCCATATATCGGTGGCCGGGGTCTTCGTCGCCAACTATTTCTTTACCGAGGAAGGTGACGACTGGCATACCTGGCTCGGCTACTACGCCTGCGCCTGGCTCGCCGTACGTCTGATCTGGGGCTTCGTCGGCCCGCGCAGTGCACGCTGGACGGACTTCTGGCCGACCCGCGCGCGGCTGCGCGAACACCTGAGCCTGGTGCTCAAGGGCGAACCCCACCGCCGCCTCGGCCACTCGCCGATCGGCGCCCTGGTGATGCTGCTGATGATGACGGCCATCGCCACCCTCGGCATCAGCGGCTTTCTGATGAAGGAGGTCGATGCCCTATGGGGCGCCGACTGGCCGCTCACCCTGCACGCCTGGGCCGCCAACAGCCTGGCGACGCTGGTGGCCATTCATGTGGCCGCGGCAGTAATCGAAAGCCTGCACCTGCGCGAGAATCTGCCGCTGTCGATGATCACCGGCAAACGCCGCGCTCCGTCCGAACATCGCTGAGACTCGACCCATGCTGACCCTGCTTGCGCCTCGCCGTGCCAGCGCCCCGCGCGCCTGGCTGTCGCTGCTTGTCCTGGCCACCCTGAGCTGCGCCCTGCTGCTTGCCGATGATTTTCTGCAGCAGCTGTTCACCCCGAACAACCACGCCGAGCTGGAAGCGGGCTACGTGGTCGTGCTGTGGCTGTTCAGCCTGGGATTGTGGCTGTGCAACCTGCGCCCGCTGAGCATGATCATCCTGACGCTGTTCGCGGTAATGCAACTGATGCAGCTGGCCAACATCAGCTTCTTTGGCGAACCGCTGACCGCCATCGATATCCAGTCGTTGGTCAATGAACCTGGCGAGGTGCACGAGACCGCTGCGCACAGCCTGGCCGCGCACTGGCCGGTGTTGCTCTGCGTGGGCATTCCTTATGGCCTGCTGCTGGCTCTGCACTGGCGCTTGCCCGGCCGTGTGAACCTGCCACAGAGCCGCTGGGCGTTGCTGCTGATCGCCGTGGTGCTGCTCTCCAAACCCTATCGCGCCACCTACCGCAACCTCGACTCGTTCGCTGCCAGCCCCAGCCGCAGCGCGCTGCACAACAACCTCAACGTATTCTCCGCCTGGGCCGTGCACCTGGCGTTCAAGCCGGAAGTCGAGCTGCCGCCTGCGCCCTTCGCGCCATATACACTGAGCCCCAACATCAGCGAAGCCAAACACGTCTGGCTGGTGGTCGCCGACTCGTTGCGCAGTGATCGTCTTGGCGTGTTTGGCTATGGCCGCGACACCACGCCTAAACTGGCCGCCTACCTGCGCGAGCATCCCAGCGCCTTCGTGCGCCCCGGCATTGCTGCCGGCGTGGCCACCGACGTCAGTCTGCCCTACCTGATCAACCCGATTCGCGAGCCCGGCAAGGATGCACTGCTGCGCACCGGCGATATCAACCTGTTCCGCTTCGCCAAACAGGCGGGCTTTCGCACCCACTGGATTTCCTCCCAGGAATCCAAGCTGCTGGCCAACCTGGGCAGCCGTTACCTGGACGTATCGATCACTCGCGAAGACCACCCGGTGCGCTTCCTCAAACAACAGGATCGCGCCCTGCTCGACGTGCTCGACGCGCAGCGCTGGGCCGAGCGTAACTTCGTGGTGCTCAACCTGCGTACCGCGCACCTGCCCTACGCGCAGAACTACCGCCATGAAAAGACCCCGGCGCCCTGGGCTGACCAGGGGCCCGATGGCCAGAGCAACGCCTACGACAACTCGGTGCATTACCTGGACGGCCTGCTGGCCGAGGTGATCGCCGACTTCGACCGCCTGGAGGGCGAGCGCTACCTGATCATCACTGGTGACCATGGCCAGCGCCTCGGTGAGGGCGGTCACTGGGGCCATAACGACCTGGTGCCGCAAGTCAGCGACGTGCCGGTTATCGTCATCGGCCGCGAGGCCAAGGCCGAGACCATGGCGAGCCTGTCGGCCGAACGCTGGATCAGCCATTACGAAGCCGGAAAATGGCTGGCCGCGCGCCTCGGCACGCGCATCCACAACCCCAACTTGCGCCCCAACGAGTACTTCGTGCACGGCAAATTGCTGTTCACCGACAACTTCGTGCAGCGCGTCTGCGAAACGCCCAACGGTCTGGTGCACCAGCCGCCGCAGTTGCTGAGCCTGCTGCTGCGCGAAACCGAGGCCCGATGCTAAGAGCCTGTTCAGCGTCTCGCGAGCTAGAGCAATGCAAAGCCTAAGCGGCCTCGCAAAAACAGGCGAGTACCGGTCGGAGTCGCGCTCGACTTTACGAGCTGTAAATGAGCAGTACTCGCTTCGCTCGCCCTGCGGGCCGCGCTAAAGCGCCTTAGCCGCAAGCGGCTTGCAGAGCCTGTTTTTAACGCCGCAGTGCCGACGCGCAGCAGACCTTGAACAGGTTCTAAGGCCTTAGCCCTTGGCTGCGCGCAGGGTGATGCGGGTGATTTCCGAGGGTTTTCCCAGGCGTATGGGAAAGCCGTTCCACAGGCCGGTGCCGTTGCTGACGTAAAGGCGCATGCTGCCCACTGCGTACTCACCCGACACATAGCCTTGGTTGAACGCCTGGGTAACCCAGTGCATGCCCAGCACCTGGCCGCCATGGGTATGCCCGGACAGCTGCAAGTCGACGCCAGCCAGGGCGTTGTCCGCTGCGGCCAGGGGCCGGTGGCTGAGCAGAATCACCGCGGCGTCTTTCGGCACCCCGGCCAAGGCGGCGTCGATATCCGGCAGCGGCTGGCCGAAACGCGCGGCGGCCGGATCGGTAACGCCGGCCAGCACCAGGCTGACGCTACGGTCCTCGATGGTCACATGGCTGTTGAGCAGCATCGGCAGGCCCATCTGCGCGAAGTGATCCAGCCACTGCTGGTACTCGGCGTAGTACTCATGGTTACCGGGAATCGCATACACACCCAGGCGCGCGTGCAACTCGCGCAGCGGCTCGACATCGCGGGTTCGCGCCGCCACGGTGCCGTCAACCAGGTCACCGGTAATCACCAGCAGATCCGGCTCCAGCGCATTGGTCTTGGCGACCACCGCTTCCAGCCATGGCCGCTGCAGCAGGCGGCTGGCGTGCAGGTCGGTGAGCTGCACCAGCTGCAGCCCGTCCAGTTCAGCGGGTAGCTGGGCCAGGGTGATTTCCACCTCACGCACATCCGGCACCCGCACTGCCTGCCAGACGCCCAGCGCCGAGAGTGCGATGGCTGCAACCCCAACCGTGGCGCGTAGCCGAGGCTTGGTCAACGCTTTACGAAAGCGCGGCAGCAGCGCGGCGATATCCAGAACCAGCAACGCCATGGCACTGATGATCAGCGCCCCGAAGGCGCAGCCCAGCATCATCAGAAGTGGGCCGGGAATCTCCGGCGAAGCCATGCTGCCGAAGAAGTGGCGGGTCACCAGATGGTGCTCGGCCGCCGCCAGAATCAACACGCCTAGCAACACCTTGAGCACCTGCGGCCAACGCTGCAGCCACACCATTCGCCAGAATACATACAGGGCCAGAACGCCCGTGATCAGATGGAACACCGTTATCTCGCCTGTCAGGATGGATCGCAAGCCCCCACTGTGACAGCGCATCGGCCCGGCGGTGCACTGCACTTTCGTGACATTTTCCCCAGGCAAAAAAACCGCCTCATCAGGGAGGCGGTAACCAAAGGATGATGAACCGGAGAGACCACCGGCTTCGCTCGAAGCCCATGGCGTTGTGTTCATCGAGGTACAGGGTATCGGTAAAGCCGCGCAGCACCGCATCATTTGCGTCGATAGTGATAATCGAAGGCTGCCGGCTAGCGCGATGCGTCCAGCAGCTCACGGACACGCTGCAGATCGTCCAAGGTATCGACATCGATGAGGATGCCCGGATCATCGAGCGGTAACAGCAGAGCGCGGCCCTGCTCGCGATAGCACTGCACCACCGAGGCAGCGCCCGCCTCGCCGCGCAGGACGGCCAGTGCCTCGAAGCATTCCCGGGTAAAACCGACAGGGTGGCCGCGGTTGCCCTCGAAGGTCGGCACCACCACTGGTTGGTCGGCCAAGGCCCTGGCCACGCGATGCAGGCTCATTTCGCCGATCAGCGGCAGATCGCCGGGCAGGATCAGCCAGCCCGATGCGCTTGCCGCGGCCCGCACACCGGCGGCAATCGAGTCGGCCATACCGTCGCCGTCAGCACTTCGCACCACATGATGCTTCAGGCCCGAGCGCTTGACCGTCGCCAGCACGTGGTCGAGCACCGGCTTGCCGTGCAGGTCGGCCTGCAGCTTGCTGCCCTCGCCGCCGGAAGCACGAAAGCGCCTGCCGAGCCCGGCGGCGAGCACGATAACCACAGGGCCGTCGCTCATGCCTAGAGCGCACCCCGGTCGATGCCGTTGGCGACCCGCAGCACGTCGGCCAGGGTCGCCAGAGCGATTTCGGCCGGGGCTTTACTGCCCAGTTGCAGGCCGATGGGCGCGTGGATGCGCGCCATGTCTTCGGGTTGCAAACCGCCGAGGCGCGCCAGCCGATCCAGGCGTTTGGCGCTGGTGCGCTGAGAACCCATGGCGCCGATGTAGAAGGCTTCGGTGCGGACCGCTTCGATCAGGGTCGGGTCGTCCAGGCGCGGGTCATGGGTCAGGGCCAGAATCGCGGTGGCGCTGTGGGCGCCCTGCTCGGCAATAAAGCGCGCGGGCAGGATTTCGAGCGCCTGCACGCCCGCCACCTTCACCTCGGCGATGACCTCGGCACGCGGGTCGCAGACGATCACCTCGTAGCCAAGCGCCACGGCAAAGCCGGCGCAGAACTCGGCCACTGGCGACCAGCCGGCCAACACCACACGCAGTACGGCGCCAACACGAATCGATACCTGCTCGGCACTGCGTTGGATCTTCGCCTCGCTCATGCTGCCGGGCCGGCAGCGGCTGGCGCCATCGCCAAGCGGCACGTCGCGTACCAGCAGCTCGCCGCCGCCAAGTGCCTGTTCGACCTGGCCGAGCATGCGCTGCACGGCTTCGCCTGGTTGCAGGTACTCGATCAGCACATCCAGCACGCCACCGCAGGGCAGCGCACGGTTGGGCGTCAGGCCGCCTTCGCCATAACGGACGATCTGGTTGCAGGTGTCGAAACCAGCGTTCTGCACACGCTCGAGAAAGTCTTCTTCAACGCAGCCGCCGGACAGCGACCCGCAGGATTCGCCGGACGGCAGCGCCACCAACATCGCCCCGGGCGCACGTGGCGCCGAACCGAAGGTGGACAGCACCGTGCACAGCCACACGGCATGGCCTTGCTCGAGCCAGTTGCGAGCCTGCTGAACCACCTGCAGGTCTAGTTGCTTCATCGACACCACCTCAACACCATCGCGCTACGCCAACGCATCAAAATCGACACGCTGGCAGGCATGCAAGTTGGTGGCCAGGCCGGCGCTTCGGTTCAGTGTTTTTGGGGCGAATGCATCGGCAGCCGAACGGTTTACACGAAGCGCTGGCGCGCGGCACCGCGGGGCAGGCGATTGCGCCCCGGCAGTTGCTCGAGCTTCTGCTGCCAGGCGGTCTTGACGCTCAGGGCCGGCTTTTCGGCTGGCTTGGCAGGGGCCAGGGCTGAAGTCGGAGCTGGAGTTTCGGCCGGGGCTTTGGCGGCACGGGCGGCGGCGCGCAGCTCGGCCAGGGTCGGCGTGCGATTGGTCGCGACCGGAGCAGCCGCCTTGTCCAGCGACCGCAGGCAAAGTTTGCAGGAAACCTGCGCCTGATCCTCGGTGGTGCTCAGGCTGGCGCCGCTGCGACCACAGGCGATGGTGTTCGAGGAAGGCGAGAAGTGAATAGCCAAGGGGGACATCTCCGGCAGTAAAACGGGGCGGCGATTTTACATATCCGCCGCGTTTTCCGCGCCCTCATCTGCCACGCTGAACAATGCGGGCGATCAGCCCCGTGGAGCGCCGGGCTGTTGCGCCTTGCCGGGTGTCATCGAGGCGCACATGGCGAGCAGTTGGCTGACGCTCCAGGGCTTGGGAATCACCGCAACGTTGAGACCGTCGAAATCCGTGGAGGCACCGAGAAAACCCGAGGAGATGATGATCGGCAGATCCGGGAAACGGTCACGAATCAGGTGGGCGAGAAAGATGCCGTCGATGTCGCCGGGCATGCTGAAATCGGTGAGCACCATGTCCACCTGACCATCGCAGCTGGACAGGTATTCCCAGGCGTCGTCAGCACAAGGGAAGGCTTTGACCTCGTGGCCTTCGTCTTCGAAGATTTCCACAAGCATCTCTCTGATCGAGCGTTCGTCTTCGGCTATGACTATCAGTGGCATTGCGCGGATCCGGCAGTAAGGGTCAGGCTCTGACCTGCCCGACCGGGCAAGATTTCATTAATTTTTAGTGGCGCCGACTGGCGGCCTGCAAGCGCCGAATCGTCGCCCGCCATTGCGACGGGCGACAGCTCGCCAGGGCGATCAGGCCAGGCGGAAGCGGCTCACCAGCTTCTGCTGGTGATCGGCCAGGCGCGCCAGCTCCTGGCTGGTCACGGCGGTCTGCTCGGCACCGGAACTGACCTGGATGGCCACGTCGTTGATGTCTACCACGTTGCGGTTGATGTCTTCGGCCACCGCGCTCTGCTCCTCGGCCGCCGCGGCGATCTGCATGTTGCGGTCGCTGATACTGGATACGCCCGAGGCGATATCGGCCAGCAGGTCACCAGCGCGCTCGATGTTGCTGGCACCAGCGCGGGCCTTGCCGAGGGTTTCCTGCATGGACTGCGTGGCCAGGTCGGAGCCGCGCTGCAGATTGGCGATCATCTCCTGGATATTGCCGGTGGACTCCTGGGTTTTCTGCGCCAGGGTGCGCACCTCGGAGGCCACCACTGCGAAGCCTCGACCGTGATCGCCGGCGCGCGCCGCTTCGATGGCCGCGTTGAGGGCCAGCAGGTTGGTCTGGTCGGCGATGCCGCGAATCACGTCGAGCACCGAGGAGATCGAATCGCTCTCGTGCTTGAGGTCACCGATGATGCGCGCAGTGTCATCGGCCTGAGTCGACAGCTCACGAATCACCTCAACGGTGCGCTCGATTTCCTGGCGGCCCTGGGTGGTGCTGAGGTTGACCTGGCGTGACATCTCCGCGGCGTCGTTGGTGCTCTGCGCCACCTCGCGAACCGTGGCGCTCATCTCGTTGATCGCGGTGACCACCAGCTCGGTGCCCTGGCGCTGGCGCTCCAGGCTGTCGCTGGTTTGCAGGGTGACCGCCGAGCACTCCTCGGCGGCGGTGGCCACCTGCGCGGTGGCCGAACCGATTTCCTGGACGATCTGCGTCAACTCCTCGGCCATGGTGTTGAGGTTGCGGGTGATCTCGCCGAACTCGTCGTTGCCGACGTAACCCGAACGGGCCGTCAGGTTACGCTGCGACAGCGCCAACAGCGCACGGTTGGCCTCGCCCACCGCCAGGTTGATATTGCGGATGATCAGGTAGGAAAGCGCAGCCACCACGGCGATGGCCACAAGCACGCTGATGACCGTCATCCACAACATGGCAGAGGCCTTGCTGCGTTCTTGAGCGGCCAACTCGTACACACTGCCCCCCAGCTCATTCTCCACTTCACCCATCAGGTCGATGCGATTGGTAGAGGTCTGGAACCAGTCGGTGGCCTTGACGCCCAGCGGCTGGCCGAGCGGCGTTTCGAAGGCCAGCTTCTGCAGGCGCGCCACTTCCAGGCCGCTGGGTTGCTGCATCTTCTCGTCGAGTTTGCTTACGAACTCAGGCGAGGCGTTGCGGCGGAAGCCTTCCGAATAGGCGGTGAACTCGCCCAGGTTGCGGCTGAAGGTCGACAGCAGGTCAGCATCGAAGCGGTCTTGGTTGAACACTACACCGAGCATGGCGCGTTCGCGGCCGGCGCGCTCCTTCATCTCGATGAACTGGTTGAGCGAGGACAGCGCCCGCGACAATATCGGATCCTTGACCGAACGCTCGACGGCGTGGGTGTAGCCGATCAGCTTGCGAATGATGTCGGTGAAGCGCGCGCCGGATTCACGGTTGTTGATCGCCAGCTTGTCGATCTGTCCACGCATGGCATCCAGGCCGCTCAACGCAGCCAACGCCTCACTCAGCTCGGTATCGATATTGCCCAGCGCGCGTGCATCGGCCAGGGCGGTGTCGGTCTGGCCGCGCATGCGCAGCAGGACGTCTTGCATGTTCTTGCCCTGGCTGCCCAGGAATACGCCACTGGCGCCGCGCTCACGCTGCAATACAGTGATCAGCTGGCTGACCTTTTGCGCGACGACGCTGGCCTCCTGCGTCTGTTCCATCTCCTGCAAGGTCTGGTAGCTGCTGTTGACCTGCAGAGCGGCCAGCCAGAGAAAGCCCAGCAACGGGCAGGCGAGAATCAGCAGGAGCTTGAGGCTCAAGGGGATGTTTCTGAGCACGACGTTTCACCTATTCAATTTACTTCGGCAGTTCTGATTACGAAGCGAAGGGTTGCCTGTTGTCGCACCGTCTGCGCGGCGCGTTGAACAGGGGGACGCATTTGGCATGCGGCACGTTAGGCAATAGACGAGGTACAGAAGGGTAATCGGCGCGCGACATCCAATCTTTAATAAAGTTCGACCCAACTATCGAAACAGGGCAACGAGAGGTTGCAGGCCGCTAAATCGGTTACGCGCCGCTAATCGATCCGCTCTTGTTGCTCCTGGGGCAACAGCGGGTCGACCTCCAGCCACGGCAAACGGCTCTGGGTCCAGATATGCCGGTCGGCAGCGGCGTGTTCGGGGTGATCGAGCGTGGCGATGGTCACGTCCAGGCTGTTCGGGCTAAGGGTGGTGAACAGCGCCAGGTGAGCGCCACAACCCGAACAGAAATAACGCTCGCAGGTCGGCGAAGACGCGAAGCGTGCAGGCTCGCCGCAAGCCCACGTGAAGCTGGCCCGCGGCACGGTGATCCAGGTCACCAGGATGCCGCCAGTGCTGCGCCGGCATACCGAACAGTGACAGTGGGCGATATCGCGCAGCGGCGCACGGAACTGGTAACGCACGGCGCCGCATTGGCAGCCGCCTTGATGCAGATCGCTCATTTCATGCTCCTGAATACGCGCGCGAATCCCTGCTTGCCTGATCGACCGGCACTGGCGAAGATGCCCCCTCACCACCACCGGGGGCTCCCGTGACCGAACTGCTCTTGGCCCTCTGGCCACTGTTTGCGCTGATCGTCGGCGGCTACGTGCTCAGCCGTCGGGGCTTTCCCAACGAAGCCTTCTGGCCAGGCGCCGAACGCCTCAACTACTTCATCCTGTTCCCCGCTCTGCTGTTCAACAGCCTGGCCACCGCACCGCTGGACAACCCACAACTGCCGCGCATGGCCCTGGCCGTGTTGCTCGGCTTGGGCATTGCCTGGCTGGCGCTACTGGTGGTGCGGCGCCTGCGCGGCTGGCCGGCGGCGCGCTTCGGCGCCTTCAGCCAGGGCATTCTGCGTTTCAACACCTACCTGGGCCTGGCTGCCGTGGGCAGCCTGTTCGGCCAGCCGGGCCTAACCCTGGCCGCGTTGATGCTGGCGCTGATGGTGCCGACCGTCAACGTGCTCTCGGTGTGGTCGCTGACCGCCGAGCGCGGCGTCAGTGCGCGCAGTCTGCTGCTGCCGATCATCCGCAACCCGCTGATTCTCGCCTGCCTGGCCGGTGCACTGGTCAACCTGAGCGGCCTGGGCTTGCCCGGCGGCAGCGGTCGACTGCTCAGCCTGCTCGCCGCTGCCAGCCTGCCCCTGGGCCTATTGTGCGTGGGCGCGGCGCTGAAACCCGAGCAGTTGGGCGGCGAGGTACCGGCCCTGGTCTGGAACAGCCTGCTGCGCCTGCTGCTGATGCCGCTACTGGCCCTGGCGGTGGCCGTCGGGCTGCAGTTGCCGGCCATGGAAAGCACCGTACTGGTGCTGTTCTTCGCCCTGCCCACCGCACCGATCGCCTATGTGCTGACCCGTCAGTTGGGCGGTGATGCCAACCTGATGGCCGGCATCATCACCTTGCAGCATCTGCTGGCTGCCGCTTCGCTTGTCGGCGTATTGCTGACGCTGGACATCATTCTCTAGGCCACGGCTCGCGTGGCCTACAGGGGCCTCGCGAGCGAGCCACTGCTGCCCCGTTTACCTGTCTTCGACGAAAGCTGGCTGAAAGCTTCGTGCTCTAGCATCTGCTCAATGACCAACACAGATTGGTCGATGAGCTGCCGCCAGTGAGGCCCGCAGCTGCCGTCAACAAGAACAAAACAGGTAACCAACCATGCTTCGCCCCAGCTCCTCACGCCTGCTTCTTCTCCGCTCGCTTCCACGCTAGCCACTTCGCGCATTACCCGCACCTAGCCGAATAACGTCCGGAGAAACACCATGCTCACATTCCTTGGCTTCGCCATGGTTTCCACCTTCATGTACCTGATCATGAGCAAACGCCTGTCGGCGTTGATCGCCCTGATCATCATCCCGATCATCTTCGCCCTGATCGGCGGCTTCGCCGCACAGATCGGCCCGATGATGCTCGAAGGCATCAGCAAGCTCGCGCCCACCGGCGTAATGCTGATGTTCGCCATCCTCTACTTCGCCATCATGATCGACTCGGGCCTGTTCGACCCGCCCGTGCGCCTGATCCTCAAGCTGGTCAAGGGTGACCCGCTGAAAGTCGCGGTCGGCACCGTGGCCTTGGCGCTGATCGTCTCCTTGGACGGCGACGGCTCGACCACCTACATGATCTGCGTCGGCGCCATGCTGCCGCTGTACAGCCGCCTGAAGATGAGCCCGACCATCATGGCCGGCCTGATCATCATGGCCGGCGGCATCATGAACATGACCCCCTGGGGCGGCCCGACCGCCCGCGCGGCCAGTGCCCTGCACGTGGACCCGTCTGACGTGTTCGTGCCGATGATTCCCGGCATGATCGTCGGCGCCATCGTGCTGTTCGCCGTGGCGTACCTCTACGGTCTGCGTGAGCGCAAGCGTCTGGGCGTGCTGCAACTGCCGGAAGGCAAGATCACCCAGAACGAGATCAGCGTTTCCCAGTTCCCGGAAGCCCGTCGCCCGAAACTGATCCTGATCAACGCCCTGCTGACCATCGTGCTGATGGCTACCCTGATCGCCGGCCTGCTGCCAATGCCGGTGCTGTTCATGATCGCCTTCAGCATCGCCATGATCATCAATTACCCCTGCCTGCAGCAGCAGAAGGACCGTATATCCGCCCATGCCGGCAACGTGCTGGCGGTGGTCGGGCTGATTTTCGCGGCAGGCATCTTCACCGGCATCCTCAGCGGCACCGGCATGGTCGACGCCATGTCCAAGAGCCTGCTGGCGGTCATCCCGGACGCCCTCGGTCCGCATCTGGCGGTCATCACCGCGCTGGTGAGCATGCCGTTCACCTTCTTCATGTCCAACGATGCGTTCTACTACGGCATTCTGCCGGTGCTGAACCAGGCGGCCTCCGGCTACGGCATCAGCGCTGTGGAAATGGCCCGCGCCTCCATCGTCGGCCAACCGGTGCACCTGCTCAGTCCGCTGGTGCCGTCCACCTACCTGCTGATCGGTCTGGCCAAGATCGAATTCGGTGACCTGCAGCGCTTCACCCTGAAATGGGCGATCCTGATCTGCATGGCGATCCTGACCGCTGCTCTGGTGCTGGGGGTATTTCCGCTGTTCGGCAGCTGATTTGACGAAAATTTCACATCTCTGGCGCTAGACTTCGGCATTCGTGCCGATGGCCCTGCGCCAGTTTTCTATCATCACAAGGAACCTCTAATGGAATGGCTCACCAACCCGGAAATCTGGGTTGCTTTCCTGACTCTGACGGCCCTGGAAATCGTCCTGGGTATCGACAACATCATCATGATCGCCATTCTGGTGTCGCGCATGCCGCCGCACATGCAGGCGCGCACCCGGTTCTTCGGCCTGGCCCTGGCCATGGTCACGCGCATCATGCTGCTGCTGTCCATCACCTGGATCATGCGCCTGACCACCGACCTGTTCCATGTGTTCGGCCAGGGCATTTCCGGCCGTGACCTGATCCTGTTCTTCGGCGGCCTGTTCCTGTTGTGGAAGAGCAGCACCGAGATCTACCACGGCATGGAAGGCGAGGAAGAAAGCACCGAGCAACCCTCGGGCGCCGGCAAGCAGTTCCTCGGTACCATCATCCAGATCGCCATCATCGACATCGTCTTCTCGCTGGACTCGGTCATCACCGCGGTCGGCATGGTCTCCCATGTACCGGTCATGGTCGCGGCCATCGTCGTGGCGGTCATCGTGATGATGATCTGCGCCGGCACCATCAGCGACTTCATCGAGAAGCACCCGAGCCTGAAGATCCTGGCCCTGTCGTTCCTCATCGTGGTCGGCACCGTGTTGATCGCCGAGAGCTTCGACGTGCACGTACCCAAAGGCTACGTCTACTTCGCCATGGCCTTCTCCCTGGCCGTGGAGGCGCTGAACATCCGCATGCGCACCGCCCGCCGCCGCGCCGAAGGCAAGGCCGACCCGGAGCCGGTAAAACTGCGCAAGGACGTTCCGGGGCAGTGATCGGCTGACGCCGGTGCAATGAAAAACGGGGCCTCGACGGCCCCGTTTTTTTATGCGCTCAGACTCGATCCGCTGCGGGCTCGAAGCGCTCACCACGAAACACCCGCTGCGGGTTGCCCCGCTCGACCTGCAGGTGCGCATCACGACGTTGCGCCCGCGCGGCATCGGCTTGCGCCTGGGCGCGCAGGGCGAGGCGCTGGGCGATCAGCAGCAGCGCCAGGCGCTTGTTGGCGTGCTGGCTGCGCTCGCTCTGCACCTTGACGCTGATGCCGCTGGCCACATGGATGGCACGCACCGCCGAGTCGGTGGTGTTGACGTGCTGGCCACCCGGCCCCGACGAGCGCAGGGTTTCGAAACGGATTTCGCCGGCCAGTTCCGGCGCTGGCGCAGTGAATTGCGCACCACCGAAGAACCAGTTCTTGCGAGCATGGCCGGGCCTGTAGGGGCTGGGGCAGATCCACTGCAGCGAACCCGTCCAGTCACCGGCCAGCCCCTCGGCCTGCTCGCCTTCCAGCGCCAGCAATACCGAACGCAGGGTGCCGCGCCGCGGCCCCGGTTCGTCTTCGAGTACCCGCACCGTCACGCCCAACTCGTCCGCTTCGCCCTGCAGCCTGGGTAACGCCTTGGCCACTGCCAACGCACACTCGTCCGGCCCTTGGGCCGCTGATAGCTGTAAAAGGATCATCAGCAGCACCCTCCTCGCGTCTTGTAGGTCAGCACCGGTTTCAGTCGCGCTAGCACGCGAACCAGCCCCGCCTCACGCAAGGCGCCGACGACTGAGTCGATGGCCTTGTAGGCCTCGGGCGCTTCCTCGTAGATCAGCGCGCGGTCGGCGCAGATCACCCGGCTACCGAGTGCGGTGCGGCTCAGTTGCTCGACGCTGTAACGCGCGGCGAGGCGATCCTTGCACTCG
The DNA here is from genome assembly GCF_007993955.1 of Pseudomonas sp. AG1028. Lineage (NCBI taxonomy): Bacteria > Pseudomonadati > Pseudomonadota > Gammaproteobacteria > Pseudomonadales > Pseudomonadaceae > Pseudomonas > Pseudomonas sp. AG1028. The sequence goes on along the minus strand of NZ_VIVP01000001.1, from coordinate 398,313 downwards.
CTGCGCATCCATTTGCGCCCGGCGCCATGGGCCAGGGACAGCAGGCTGCGCTCATCGGCGATCGGCTGCACCAGGTAGCTGTAGTCGCCGCGCGAACCAGGGATCACCACCGCGCCCTGATCCGACGGCGTGGCGCCCTTGCGGTGCAGCCAGCCATCGAGGCCATCGATACGCGCTGGCGAGACCAGGTTGTGGTTGATATCGAGCACCCTCTCGCCATCAGCACGCAAGCGCTCGAGCATGCGCCGGGCGATCAGCTGGCGGTTGGCTTCAGCGAAACGCAGCGCGCCGTCGTGTCGGCTCAGGTAATGGCTGCTGGCATCGCTGCCCGCCTCCAGGCCCTGATGGCCGAACAGGTCGACCTGCTCACGCAGGATCGCTTCACCGAGGCCGCGCGAGCCGCTGTGCACCAGCAACAGCAGGTGTTTACGCTCAATGTTCAAGGCTGTTAGCGCAGCATCGTCGTAGCTTTCATCGAGTTGCTGCAGTTCAGCGAAATGGTTACCGCCGCCGATGGTGCCGAGAGAGCGCTCGTGCCCCGTGACCGGCAAACCGAACGCGCCAACCGCTTCCTGCCAGCTCTCGTCGAGTGGCAGGTCGAGGTTGCCGAGGCGCTTCTCCAGCTTGTCCAGATGCAGCTTGGCGGTCGGTATGTCCGTGCGCCACAGCGCCATGCCGCAGCCAATGTCGTTACCGACCAGCGCCGGGTAAAAACGCCCTACGGAAAAGAATGCCGCACCAACCGGGTAGCCACGCCCCGGATGCAGATCCGGCATGCCGGCCACCCGATGCATGCCCGCTAAGCGAGCGGTGGTTTCAAGTTGCTGGATCGCTTTTCCTTCGATCCAGGTGTCGTCCGCGGCGACCAATACGGCGCCGTCGGACAGATTGCGAATGCAATTGCCCATAGTCCAATCCTGATGGGTTGAAACAGAAAGATGTTCGGATTGGCAGGCCAGAGGCCGGGCGTTGCGGCGCCGCTAACGAGGAGCGGCGAATGCGATCAAGCCAGGCGCGACCTGCAAAGGGTGATCAGCTGCTGCATGATGTGCCTCCTTTGCTGTCGGTTGAGAGAAGGCGCGCATGCTAGGCGCATTGGCGCTCGCTTGCAACAGAGCACGGTGATTGACTGACGCACCGCGCAACCTGCCGGCCAGGCGGCGGTCCACTCCTTGCTTGGCAACCTGCGCTTCTCCAACTACAGCTTGTAATAGGCAGCGGTGTTGGTGACCACACCTGCGCGAACGCCGTCATCGGCAGTATCCCAAGTACCGGGATCGAATCTGCATATCAGGGAGATGCGTGATGTTGACGCTGCTCAATCTGTTGTCCGCCATTGCCCTGCTCATCTGGGGCACCCATATCGTGCGCACCGGCATCCTGCGGGTGTACGGCTCGCAGTTGCGCCGCGTGCTCAGCCACAACGTCGGCAAGCGGCCGATGGCCTTCGTCGCCGGCATCGCCGTGACCGCGCTGGTGCAGAGCAGCAACGCCACGGCGCTGCTGGTCACCTCGTTCGTGGGCCAGGGCCTGATGGCGCTGACCCCGGCGCTGGCGATCATGCTTGGCGCCGATGTCGGCACCGCGCTGATGGCCCGGGTGCTGACCTTCGACCTCAGCTGGCTGTCGCCGCTGCTGATCTTTCTCGGCGTGGTGTTCTTCCTGTCGCGCAAGCAGACCCGCGCCGGCCAGCTCGGCCGCGTGGGCATCGGCCTGGGCCTGATGATCCTCGCCCTGCAGTTGATCGTCACCGCCGCCACGCCAATCACCGAGGCCAAGGGCATCCACGTGCTGTTCGCCTCGCTGACCGGCGATGTGCTGCTCGATGCGGTGGTTGGCGCGCTGTTCGCGCTGATTTCCTACTCCAGCCTGGCTGCGGTTCTGCTCACCGCCACGTTGACCGGCTCCGGGGTGATCGGCCTGCCGGTGGCCATCGGCCTGGTGATCGGCGCCAACATCGGCAGCGGCGTGCTGGCCTTTCTCAACGCCAGTATGCAGAGCCAAGCCGGCCGCCGCGTGGCCCTGGGCAGCCTGCTCTACAAGCTGATCGGCCTGATTCTGGTGATCCCGGTGCTCGACCCGCTGGCGCACTGGCTGGACAGCCTGAACTGGCACCCGGCCGAGCTGGTGATCGGCTTCCACGTGCTCTACAACACCCTGCGCTGCCTGCTGATGCTGCCGACCCTGAATCTGATGGCGCGCTTCTGCAACTGGCTGCTGCCCGACCGCCCGGACGTCAACGCTGTCGCCAAGCCCCGCCACCTCGACACTACCGCGCTCTCCACACCCACCCTGGCGCTGGCCAATGCGGTGCGCGAGACACTGCGCATCGGCGATCTGGTCGACACCATGCTCGGCCATCTGCAGGATGCCCTGCGAGGCAGCCAGCCGATCCTCGCCAAGGACCTGCGCCGTATCGACGACGACATCGATGCGCTGTACAACGCGGTGAAGCTCTACCTCGCCCAGGTGTCCCAGGAAGACTTGAGCGAAACCGACCGCCATCGCTGGGCCGAGATCATCGAGTTCTCCTCGAATCTGGAGCGCTCGGGTGATCTGATCGAGCGCATGCTCGGCAAGATCCAGGACGAGAAAACCGCCCAGCGCCATGCCTTCTCCGACAGTGGCCTGGAGGAACTCATCGCCCTGCACGAGCGCCTGCTCGGCAACCTGCGCCTGGGCCTGTCGGTGTTCTTCTCGGCTGACGCCGATGCCGCACGGCAACTGCTGCGCGAGAAGCGCCGCTTCCGCATCCAGGAGCGCCGGCTCACCCATTTACATGTCGAACGTCTGCATAAGCAGGTGGTCAAGAGTCTGGAAACCAGCTCTCTGCACCTGGAACTGATCGACGACATGAAACGCCTCAACTCGCTGTTTTGCGCAAGCGCCTACGCCGTACTTGGTAACCAGGACACCGGCGCCCTGCTCGCCGAAGAGGGTGGCGAATAGTGCGGGCCATGGCCCGCTCACTGGCGCTGCTGCTGGGCCTGATGCTGTGTGGCCCGCTATGGGCAGCGGACTACCTGAAGGTCGAAGGCTACCAGCTGGACAACGGCCTGCAGCTGATCCTCAAGCCCACCAGCGACCGCGGCCACGTGTCGATTCGCCTGGTGGTCGGCGTCGGCTTCGACCAGTTCGACTGCGACCACAAGGAACTGCCGCACCTGCTCGAACACCTGCTGTTCAGCGGCGTCGACGCCAGCGGCGAAGCCGGCCTGGAAGAACGTATGCAGGCCCTGGGTGGCGACTGGAATGCCTTCACCCGCGACAGCGACACCACCTTCGTCCTCGAAGTGCCTGCCGCCAACCAGCGGGCGGCGCTGGACCTGCTGCTCGCCGCGCTGTTCAACACCGAACTCACGCCCGAACGCATCGACGCGGCCAAACGGGTGATCGTCCACGAGAACGGCGAACACCCGGCTGCCTGGCAGCGCCTGCTGGGCGCGTCGAGCAAGCGCAACGACGCCACCGAACAGCTGGCCGCCGAACTTGGCCAGGCCTGCGCCGAACAGGACTCGCTGGAGCGCCTGGACGCCGCGGCCCTGGAGCGCCTGCGCGAGCAATGGTACGTGGCCAACAACATGACCCTGATCATGGTCGGTGATCTGGATCGCCGCCTGCCCGCCTACCTCGAACGGCGCTTCGGCGAACTGCCGCCCGGCCCGATGCCGGAGCTGCGCGAATTGCCGGAAAGCAACGGCCATGCCGAGCCTGAACGCACACTGATCACCGGCCTGCTCGGTGATACCGCCCAGGTGAACCTGATCTTCACCGAGCCCTGGGTCGGCGAACTCGACCAGGGCACCTGGCAACTGCTGCGCGACTACCTGCAGTGGGCCGTATACAAAGATCTGCGCATCGAGCACGGCCTGGCCTACAGCCCCGAAGTGGAGCGCAGCGCCTACGGCAGCAGCAGCTTCTTCAGCATCAGCGCCGAGGTGGACCGTGCGGACGTGGCGCAAACCGGGCAGCGCCTGCATGACCTGCTGCAACGCCTCGCCAAGGACGGCCTGGACGACGCCACCGTCGAGCGCATGCGCAACGTCGCCCTCGCCCGCCAGAACTGGACTGCACAGGGCAACAGCGCTCTGGCCGACACCTACTGGAGCTCGCTCGGCAGCTACGAAGAAGGCCACTTCGCCGACCCGGCACCGGAGCTGCGCAAGATCCATACCGCCCAATTGGATGCCGCGCTGAACCTGCTGCTCAAACAGCCGAGCTACCAGCGCGTCGAACAACCGTTACTGAGCACCACCGGTCTATATGGGGGGGGTGCGGTGGCGGTGGTGATTCTGCTGCTGGCCCTGATCGGTCTGGTCAGCCTGCTGCGCCGTCGCTAACGAAAAGCCCCGGATGGCCGGGGCTCTCGCTGCTGCAAACGCACTGCGGCTCACTCGATGATGTTGAACTCGCTCAGGTACTCTTCGGAGATCTCCAGGCCCAGGCCGGGCTTGTGGTCATCCAGCTGGATATAGCCATTGACCGGCGCCGGCTCGCCCTTGAACACGTAGTAGAACAGCTCGTTACCGACCTCGACGTCGAACACCGGGAAGAACTCGGCCATTGGCGACGCGGTGGTCGACATGGTCAGGTGGTAGTTGTGCATCTGCCCGGCATGGGGAATCACCGGCACCGACCAGGCCTCGGCCATGGCGTTGATCTTGCGCGCCGCGGTGATGCCGCCCACGCGGTTGGTGTCGTACTGGATCACGTCCACGGCGCGGCGTTCGAGCATCTCCTTGAAGCCGTACGAAGTGAACTCGTGCTCGCCACCGGAGATCGGCATGATGCCCATCTTCTTCAGCTCGATGTAGCCTTCCAGGTCGTCGGCGATCACCGGCTCTTCCAGCCAGCGCGGCTCGAACTCGGCGAGCTTTGGCAGCATGCGGCGGGCGTATTCCAGGGTCCAGCCCATGTAGCACTCGAGCATGATGTCCACGTCCGGGCCGGCCAGTTCACGCAGCGCACGCACCTGCTCGATATTGCGGCGCATGCCCGCCGGGCCGTCTTTCGGGCCGTAGCCGAAGCGCATCTTCAGAGCATTGAAGCCCTGGTTCAAATAGCCCTGGGCTTCTTCGAGGAACAGGTCGAGGTTGTCGTTGGCGTAGAGCTTGGAGGCGTAGGTCCAGATCTTTTCCTTGGTGCGCCCGCCGAGCAGCTTGAACACCGGCTTGTTCACCGCCTTGCCCATGATGTCCCAGATGGCGATGTCGATCGCCGAGATCGCCGCCATGCCGATGCCCTTGCGGCCCCAGGCGTGGCTCTGGCGATACATCTTCTGCCAGATGTACTCGTTGTCGAACGGGTCCTCGCCGATGGCGATGGGCGCCAGGTACGTGTCGATGATTTCCTTGGCCACACGCGGTGCCAGGGCGCAGTTACCGATGCCGACGATGCCGTTGTCGGTCTCCACCTCCACAACCAGCCAGCCGTGGAAACGGAACGAGCCCATGGCATCGCCCTTCTCGAACAGAATATCGCTGGCGTTGGTGCAGAAGTGCGCCTGGGGCGGCACGACCTCGCCCTTCCACTCAAAAACGCGGGTACGGATGGATTTTATTTTCATGGTACGGCTCCTTTCACGATAGACGGGCGACCGGCAGAGACTGGCTCTCGGCGATACGACGGGGTTGGTTGAGCGGGAAACTGAAAAGAGGTGGCGAGCACAGCAAGGCCAGCGCTCTGGCCGATGCCATCGGTGTCATGGTCGATTCCTTGTTGCCGCTTTTTGCCCTGGCGATCAGGGCCGGCTTCTTGTTGGTCTACGGCGGCAGCCGAGCTGCCTGTTGCCGACGACTCTAGCCACGGCGCACGGTGGCGGATAATCACTTATGCGCATTCGGTGATAACCACAGGAAATGCCTGGAACGGCAAAAGACGCGCGGGTGTTATCGCCCGACGGTTCGGGTGCGGCACTGATCGTCAAAAGAGGGGCGAAGCAGTATCAGGCTGAGATGCGCCACACATACCAACCATCTATGCCCATGACCGCTAGTGTCAGCCAGAAGCGACAGCCCTCAAGACTCTCCGCAAGCGGCCGATGTGATAGTGAAGGAAAAATCGCATCGCGTACCTGGGCTCATTGGCGCGCCCGGGCCAGCAAAATCCAAAGGACATGGATATGACCAACTTCAGCGTGGACAGCCTGCTGGCAAGCCGCTCGGTCACGGCGGGCGCTTCGATCAAGGTCGTTCAGAACGATGTCGGAAAAAGCACGTCAGCGCCCAGTAGACAGCCTGTCTACAGCTCCTCAGGCGTCACGGTAACCCTCTCGCCCACTGCCACGAAGATATCGCTTTTACTCAAGAGCGAGTCCACGGGAAGTACCAGCGCTGCCGCCGATTTCGATGCGTTTCTGGACGGTAACCATCAGCAGATCAGGGAACAGGGCAAGAACGCCGATTTTGTCCAGGCGTTGCCAGACGACCTCAGCCATGAGCGGCAGGCGCTGGCCAAGCAGGCAGCCAACTACCTCCTCGACCACCATTACCAGGAGGAGAAACTCTATGACTCCCAAACGGCAGAAAATCCCTTCGCGTCACTAGATCGCGTGACACTTTCAAAAATTTCCTTCAACGACTCAGGACTTTTTACCCCAGCAGAGCGCCAGGTAGCCTTTCTGGAAATGACCAATCGCGACATGCTGTATCGCAATGAAACCTATGATTTGAGTGAAAGATTAAGAAGATCCGAAGACTTGGCGGGATCTTATGTAATCAGTTTTCTGCGCGATGCAAAGCTGGAAGGCACCATGAGCGAGGCAGAGAAGGCATGGAAAAAATGGCCCACAGCCGTGCAACTCGAGGCTATTGCAGTCGCGGCAGTGCGCAATGATCCGGCGAAGCTGCCAACACTACCCGAATATCAGAATCTGGATAGCCAGGGCAAACCCTTACTGGCCTTTATGGTTGGCAAAGATGGTTCGGGTACCTGGAAAAACGTTTCCGTTGAGGAACTGGCCTCTGAAACGATGCCCCTCAGGCTTATCCATTCGCTGATCGAAAAGACCAAAGCCACTCAAAGTGAACACCCTTGGCTGTCGCTCTACCTAAGCATCGATAGCATGGGACGGTGACGAAGCCGGATGCCTTCGACCGTCCCCGCTGCATACGCCTGGCAGACTACTCGTCCAGCTCGATCCGATAGAAATCCCGCGAATTGCGCCAGAAGAAGCCATCGCGCTGCGCCTCGTCGTAGCCGGCAAGAATGGTCTGCAGCGCCGTGACCAGCTCGTCGTAGCCAATACGCAAACCCGCCACCGGGTAGTTGCTGGCAAACAGGCAGCGCTCAATGCCGAACAACGCCAGGGTTTCTTCGATCACCCCGCGGTTGCCTTCCAGCGTCCAGGGTTGATCCCGCAGGCCCAGTTCGGAGACCTTCACGCTGACGTTCGGCTGCCCCGCCAGCGCGGCCATGCCGGCGCGCCAGCCGTCGAGCCCGGCGGGGCTGCGATCCCAGGGAAAGCCCATGTGGTTGAGCACGATGGGCACCTCGGGAAAGGCGGCCGCCACCTCGGCGGCTTCCTGCAGATGCCAGTACGGTACGCGCAAATCCCAGGAAAGCCCGTGCCTGGCCAGCAGTTCGAAGCCGCGTAGCCAGGCCTCGTCCTGCATGCTGCCGCTCTGGCCGCGTACGCTGGCAGCCAGCTCGGGGCGCGGCGCCGTCACCGGTTTGCTGCGAATGCCGCGCAGCAGCGGATATTCCAGATGCCGGCCAAGCACCTCCTCGCATTCCGGGCGGTGGAACCAGACGTGGGCGACCACCGCATTGGGAAAACCGTAGCGAGCATGTTGCTCGTGTATCCAGCGGGTTTCCGCCACCTGATCGGCGCGGTCGTGCTCGGCCTCGCAGTGCACCGTGGCCAGCACCCGCTGGCCAGCGCTGTCGGCCAGGTAGTCCTCGGGCAGGTAGTTACGCCGCAGCGGCGCGTAGTCGCCGAGAAAGAAGCCCGGGTCGACCTCGTCCTGCAACCAGGGGTAGCGGTGGCTGTCGAGATTCCACAGGTGATGATGGGCATCGATCAGCCGCTGCCCGCCTGCCGCATACGGCAGACCGAGGCGCTGGTGCAGGCACTCGGTCATTTTCAGTTGGCTCCACGCAGGCGCTGCAGTTCGGTCTGCCAGGCGCTGACGAACTCGGCGTCGATGCTGCCGCTGACCTGTTCGGTGACCACCTTGGCCTGGTCGACGAAGCGCTGGCGCTGCTCGTCGCTGAGCGCATTGACCTGCATGCCGCTATCCTTGAGTTCGGCGAGCTTCTCGCTGTTGGCCTTGCGCGCCAGCTCACGCTGCTCGCCACGTGCCTGCTCGGCGGCCTTGCGCACCTGGGCGCGCTGGGCGTCGTCGAGCGAGTCCCAGGTCTTCTTGCTCATCAACAGCACGTAGGCGGTGTAGATGTGTTCGCTAAGGGTCAGGTACTTCTGCACTTCGTTGTAGCGCTGGGTGGCAATCAGCGAAATGGGGTTCTCCTGGCCGTCGATGGCGTGCATCTCAAGGGCGCTGAACACTTCGTTGATCGGCATCGGCTGGGCATTGGCGCCCAGGTGATCGAAGAAGGTACGGAACACCGGGCTTTGCACGGTACGGATCTTCAGGCCCTTGAGGTCTTCCCACTTGTCGATGGGCCGTTTGCTGTTGGTCAGGTTGCGAAAACCGATCTCCCAGAAACCCAGGCCGACCAGCCCCTTGGCTTCCAGCTTGGCCAACAGTTGCTGGCCCATCGGCCCGTCGAGCATGGCGTCCACCTCGGCGGTGGAATTGAACTGGTACGGCAGGTCCAGCACGCCGAACTCCTTGACCAGCCCGACCAGCGTCGGCGCGCCCACCAGGGCGAACTCGATGGTGCCGGCCGGCAGCGCGCCGAGCATCTGCACATCGTTGCCGAGCATCGCCGACGGGAACACCTTGACGTTCAGCGCGCCGCCGCTGCCCTCCTTCAGGTGTTCGGCGAACAGCTTGGCGCCTTGCGGCCCCGGGGCGTCGATGGGGTCACCGGCGCTGAGCTTGAAGCTGCGTTCGTCGGCATGGGCGGCCAGCCCTGGCAGCAACAGGGCCAGGCCGAGGGCGGCCAGGGTACGAGTGAATGCGTTGTTCATCTTGTTGTTCTCCGAAAGCACGGGACTTCAGCGCACGATGACCTGGCAAACATCAGGCTCGAGCAGGGTGTGGAAGTAACGCTGGAAGGTGAAGGTGTCGAGATCGAGCATGCCGACGCGCTGATCCTTGAGGGTGACGAAGGCCAGGTCGCGGGTCGGGTGCAGGCTCATGGCGATGGCGTGGGTGTCGAGTTCGATGCGGTGGATTTCCTCGAGATCGGCGTTGAATACCGAGATCGAGTGTTCGGCATAGTTGGTCACGAACAGGCGACCCTGACGGTCGCGGTAGATACGCGTCGGGTCGGCACCGGTGCGGCCACGGCGGGTCACTTGCAGGGTCTCGACATCCACGGCGACGATGCTGTCGTCGCCGCGGGTGGCGACGTACAGGGTGCGTTCGTCGGCGCTGAAGCAGTTGCCCTCGGGCATGCTGCCCGGCTGCACCGGCAGCGGCGCGATGGTCGGATCCTGCGGCTTGAGGCGGGTGATGGTGTTGCTCAGCAGGTTGAGGGCGAAGGCGGTTTCGCCGCTGCGAGTCAGTGCCACCAGGTGGCTCTTGTAGCCGCCGGACGGAATGGCCCGGTCCGGGGTGTCCTTGAGGTGCGGCTGATCGAAGATCAGCAGGGTCGAATTGCCTTCGCTGAGCACGTAGAGGCGATCCTGGTCGTCCATCGCCAGGCCATGGGGACGGCGGAACGGCCAGATGCTCAGGGTGCGCACGTGCTCGGCCTTTTCCAGGTCGATGACGAATACCGAGCAGCCGCCCTCGCCTTCATGGCTGGAGGTTTCGATACCGTAGTGGCCGACGTAGGCGAAGCGGTTCTGCGAATCCACCACGAACTCGTGGGGGAACTCCGGCAGGCGGATATGCTTGATGGCGTCGCCGCTCTGCACGTCGTAGAAGCTGAAGGTATGGGCACATTTCTGCACCAGCAGCAGAACTTCCTGACTCATGATCTCGATTCCTTGAAGCGGCGCTCGGCGCGCCGCCGGGTTGATGGGCTCAGCGCAGGGCGTCGATGGCGTCGAGCAGTTCGCTGCCGTGCTGTTTCACGAAGGCCTCGCGCACCGGCGCGGACACCGCCTTGCGGAAAGCCTCGCGATCGACGTTCGGCTCGATCTGCATGCCCTTCTCGGCCAGCTCGACGAGGAACTTGCTGTCGTTCTCGGCGTTCATCTTGCGCTGCGACTGGCCGGCAGCGCGGGCTGCGTCAACCAGCAGTTTTTGTTGCTCGGCTGGCAAGGCATCGAACTTCTCCTTGTTCATCACCAACACCAGGGCGGTATAGGCGTGATGGGTCTGCGACAGGTACTTCTGCACTTCATAGAAGCCCGACGACCAGGTGATGCTCAGCGGGTGCTCCTGGGCATCCACCGCCTTCATTTCCAGGGCGTTGTACAGCTCGGCCAGCGGCAGCGGCTGCGGGTTGGCGCCGAGCAGGCGGAAGGCCTCGATCTGCGCCGGGTTGCTGGAGGTACGGATCTTCAGGCCCTTGACGTCATCGGGCACGCGCACCGGTTTGCGCGAGTTGGTGATGTCGCGAAATCCCACTTCCCAGTAGGCCAGGCCTTTGAGGTTGTAGGCCGACAGATCGTCGAGCAGCTGCTGGCCGATCTCGCCGTCCAGCACGCGGTAGGCATGGGCGCTGTCGGCGAACACGAACGGCAGGTCGAGCACCGACATGCGCGGTGTCAGGCCGCTGAAGTTGGGCGTGCCGGACATTTCCATCTCGATGGTGCCGCCGCGCACGCCGGCGATCATCGCCTGGTCGTTGCCCAGCATGCTGTTGCCATAGGGACGCACCAGCAGCTCGCCCTTGGAGCCATCCTTGACCCGCTGTGCGAACTCCTTGGCCGCCAGGCTCTGGGTGTCGCTGTCCGAGCCAGCGAAACCGAAGCGCAGGGTGGTGGCCGCCTCGGCCTGCAGCAGCGAACAGCTCAGCAGCAACAGGCAGCCCAGGGTACGCAATGTGTTCTTGTTGTTTTTCATCGTTACATCCTTGCAGTGAGGGAAAACGGATTCAGGGCAGGAACCAGCGCATGGGCGTCATCACCAGTTCCGGGAAAATGATCAGCAGCGCCAGCACGCCCAGGTGCGCGAACAGGAAGGGCGTCACGCCGCGCATCACGCCATCGAGCGGCACCTTGCCGACCCCGCTCATGACGCTGAGCACGTTGCCGATTGGCGGAGTGATCAGGCCGATGGAGGTGTTGAGGATGAACAGGATCCCGAAGTACACCGGGTCGATACCGGCCATCTTGATCACCGGCATGAACACCGGGGTGAGGATCAGCACGATGGGCATCAGATCCATGGTGGTGCCGACCAGCAGCACGATGACCATGATCACCACCAGCAGCAGTTGCGGGCGGTCGATCAACGGCTCGAGCAACCCGCTGACCAGCATCGGCAGCTCGGCGATGGTCATCAGCCACGACGAAACCAACGCCGCGGCCACCAGGAACATCACCACCGCACTGGTGCGCCCGGCGTCGAGGAACACCTTGAACAGGTCGCGCACCTTCAGCTCGCGGTACACGAACAGCGAGATGAACAGTGCATACACCGCCGCCACGGCCGCCGCTTCGGTGGGCGTGAAGATGCCCATCTTCAGGCCGCCGATGATCAGCACCGGCAACAGCAATGCCCAGATGCCATCGAGGAAGGCTTTCCAGACTTCGCTGAACGGCGCCTTTTCGCCACAGGGCAGGTCACTGTTGCGCGCCAGCCACCACCAGGTTGCCCACAGCGCCAGGCCCATCATCAGTCCCGGCACGATGCCGGCCATGAACAGCTTGGTGATCGACACGCCACCGGCGACGCCGAACACCACCAGTGGAATGGACGGTGGGATCACCGGCGCGATGATGCCGCCAGCGGCGATCAACCCGGCCGAACGATTGGGGTCGTAACCGGCCTTGCGCATCATCGGCATCAGCATCGCCGCGACCGCTGCAGTATCCGCCACGGCAGAACCGGACAGCGACGCCATCACCATGGCTGCGATGATCGCCACGAAGCCCAGGCCGCCGCGCTTGTGGCCGACCAACGCCATGGGCAGAGCGACGATGCGCCGCGACAGGCCGCCGGCGTTCATCAGCTCGCCCGCCAGCATGAAGAATGGGATGGCCAGCAGCGGGAAGCTGTCGGCGCCGCTGATCAGGTTCTGGGCGAGAATCTGCGCGTCGAAGGTATCGAGCTGGATCATCAGCGCAACACCGGCCACCAGCAGCGCGAAGGCCACCGGAATGCGCATCGCCATGGCGCCCAGAAGGGAGCCGAGGAATACCACGATGGTCATTTCGACACCTCGGAAATCAGTGCGTCTTCAGGGCTCAGCGGCATGACCTGGTCCGGATCCACGTGACGGAACAGCAGCAGGTACAGGCGCTTGATGATGATCGCCGCCATGCCCAGGCTGCACACCACACCGGCGGCGTACATCAGCCCCAGAGGCAGTTCGGCCACCGGAGACAGGTTGTCCATGTTGATGACGGTCTGCTTGTAGCTGCCGACCAGGAACAGGCCGCAGCAGAACAGCATCATCACCTCGGCGAGCACTGCGCAGACTCGCTGGCCGAGGGCCGGCAGGCGGCGGTACAGCAGGTCGATGCCCAGGTGGGCGTTGTCACGCAGGGCCACCACGGCGCCGATGAAGGTCAGCCATACGAACAGGTAGCGCGCGCCTTCATCCGACAGGGCGATGCCGGAATTGAAGCCGTAGCGCAGCACCACGTTGAAGAACACCAGGATCACCATGGTGCACATGCAGAACACTACGATGCTTTCGAACAGCCGCGACAGCAGCAGACTCAGCAGGCGCATGGCAGTGCCCTCCCCTGTAATCCCTTGACGCCGCCCACGCGGCAGCCCATCGACGGCCGCGAGGGCCGCCAATCGTTGAACGTGTCCATGACTGACTCCTTGTTATTGTTGTTCTCGGAAAAGCGCCGGATCAGCCCCGCTGCCGACTCCCCATCCGACAGGCGATCTCGAAGGCCTGGCGGGTCGCGCCGACGTTGGCCTTGCCCTGCCCGGCGATGTCGAAGGCGGTGCCGTGGGCCGGCGTGGTGATGGGGATCGGCAGGCCGCCCTGCACCGTCACGCCGCGGGAGAAACCCATCAGCTTGATCGCGATCTGGCCTTGGTCGTGGTACATGGTCACCACCGCATCGAAGGCCTGGCTGTCGCCCTGCACCTTGAGGAAGATGGTGTCGCCCGGGTACGGGCCGATGGCCTCGATGCCCTGCTCACGGGCGCGCTCCACCGCAGGGCCGATGATGTCCAGTTCCTCACGGCCGAAACTGCCGTTGTCGCCGTTGTGCGGGTTGAGGCCACAGACGCCGATGCGCGGTTTCTCCAGGCCATTGCGCTTGAGTGCGGTGTCGATCAGGCGGATCGCCTCGATCACCCGATCCTGGCTGAGCATGCCCGGCACGTCGGCCAAGGCGACGTGGGAGGTCACCCGCGAGGTCCACAGGTTGTCGAGCACGTTGAATTCGCAGAACGGGCCATCGAAACCCAGGTACTCGGCGAACCAGTGCAGCTCGTCGCTATGGCCCATGCCGGCCATGTGCAGCGAGGTCTTGTTGAGCGGGCCGAACAGAATGGCATCGGTCGTGCCGTCAGCGGTCAGGCGCAGGGCCTGCTCGAGGGTGTCGAGGCTGTAATGGCCGCCGATCACGCTGGCTTCGCTGCGCGGGAAATCGCCCTTGGCGCGGCCCCGAAACGGCAGCAGCAGCGGCGTGTCGTCAGAGAAGTTCAGGTTGTCGGTCGAGTCGATGAGGCGATACGGGAACGACTGGCCGGCGATGTCCATGCCACGGCGCACTTCGGCTTCATCGGCGATCAGCAGCACCTGAGCCTTGCGACGCACTTCTGGCTCGGCGAGCAGACGGGCGATCAGCTCGGGGCCGATGCCGGCGGGGTCACCCAGCACCATGGCCAGGCGGGGAAGAGTCGAGTTGCTCATGCGGTTGTCCTCAGGTCAGAAGATGCGTCCGGGATGCGAATGACATCGGGCACGGTGCGATACAGGCGCCGCGCGTTGTCGTGGAAAAGCAGTTGCTGCTGATGGCGCGGCAGATCGGCGACGATGCGCTTGAAGCCGCCATAGATGTCGTCGAACGAGCCGCACAGGCTGTCGACCGGGAAGTTGCTGGCGAACATCACCCGCTCGGGGCCGAACAGGGCGATGGTTTCGCCCACGATCCAGGCGTTGTCTTCGACGCACCAGCGCCGGCCCGGCAGGCCGATGCCGGACACCTTTACCGCCACGTTCGCGCAGTCGGCCAACTTCGCCATCGCCGCATGCCAGGCCGCCAGGCCCTGCTCGCTGCGATCCGACGGCAGGCCGGCGTGGTTGAGAATCAGCTGGGTGCCAGGAAAGTCGCGGGCCAGCGCGATGGCTTCGGGAAGGTTCCACCAGGGCGTCTGCAGGTCGAAGTGCAGGCCGTGGCGCGCCAGTTCGGCGTAACCGCAGCGCCATGCGTCATCGCTCATCAGGGTGCGCAGCTTACCAACGTCAGCTGGCGAAGCAGGGCCGCCGGGCTTGTGGCGTACGCTACGTACACGTTGAAACGCCGCCTGTGCGGCCAGTACCTGGGCGGCATCCGGCGCATCCAGCCAGGCCTGGGCGACCACGGCGTTGGGTGCGCCATAGCGCAGGGCGACGTCGTGGATGAAAGCGGTTTCGCCAATCGGGTCACGCGGGTCCCACTCGGTTTCCACGTACACGGTGGCCACCACCTGGTGCTCACCGGCATCGGCCATGTAGTCGTCCGGGTAGTAGGGCCGCTTGATGGCCCTGTAGTCGCCATAACGAAACGGGATGTTCTCCTCGTCCGACAGCCAGGGGTGATGGTTGCGCTGCGGGTCCCAGAAATGGTGATGGGCATCGATGATCGGCCCGTCGTACAGATCAGCCATGGGCCACCTCGGCCTTGTCGAGGGAGATCAGCAGGGTGCCGACGATGAACAGCCCCGAGCACAGCGCAAAGAAACCCAGCACCGCAGCGTAGCCACCAGCGTGTTGCAGCAGCAGGCCGACCAGAATCGGCACGGCGATGCCGCCCAGGCTGCCGGCCATGTTCATCACCCCGCCGATCAGCCCGACCCGCGCCGGCGAAGCCAACAGCGCCGGGAAGCTCCAGTACAGGCTGCCCCACATCAGGAAGAACGCGGTCAGCGACAACAGGCCGACGGCCAGGTACGGATCGTTCAGGCTCGGCAGCAGCAGGAAGGCGACCAGCGCCACCAGCCCGGAGAGGCTCAGTAAGCTCTTGGCCGCCAGGCCACGGCGCACACCCTTGGCGATCAGCCGGTCGCACAGGAAGCCGCCGGTCAGCGAGCCGGCGGCGCCGCAGATGAAGATCACGAAGGTAGCAGCGCCGATGCCCTTGATATCGAAGCCGCGGGCCTGGGCCAGGTAGCTCGGCCCCCAGGTCAGTAGGCCGAAGAACACCATGGCCCAGCTGGCGCGGCCGAGCAGGATGCCGGTCAGCGAGCGGCGGGCGATGCCCAGGCCGCGCACGGTCTGTTTGGCTGCTTCGGCCATGGTGACCGCGCGGCCTTCGTTGATGGCTGCCAGCTCGGCGTCGTTGACGTCCGGGTGATCGGCGGGGTTATCGCGCAGGTAGTGCCAGGCCAACCAGGCCATGGCGAGCGTGGCGATACCGGCGATAAAGAACGCGGTACGCCAGGAGCCCAGCACGGCGATCAGGTAGGCGATGATCAGCCCGCCGAGGGCCACGCCCAGCGGCCCGCCACAATCCATCAACACCGCGCCACGGCTGCGCTCGCCGCTGCCCAGCCACAACGAATTGAGCTTGCCGCCGGCGGGAAACAACGGCGCTTCGGCAGCGCCCAGGGCCACCCGGGCGAACATCAGCGACAAGCCACCGGTGGCGAACGCGGCAAGGGTCTGGAAAGCGCCCCACAGACCGGTCGACCAGCCGATCACGCGGCGCGGGCCGTAGCGGTCGATCAGCCAGCCGCCGGGGATCTGCAACAGGGCGTAGGCCCAGAAGAAGCTGCTGAGGATCAGCCCCTGCATGCTCGGGCTCAGGCTGAACTCGCCGGCGATCACCGGCATGGCGATGGACAGGGAAACCCGGTCGACCAGGTTGATCACCGTGAGCGCGAAGATGATGGCGAAGATGCGCCAGCGCACCCGGGAAGATTTGCCAGCCTGAACACCGGCCGAGGGGGTGCGCACCTGCAGGGCGACAGGTTGAGCCTGAGCCATGGGGAGTACCTCTGTGTTGTTGTTTTTGTAGTAGCGGGCGACGAGTGGTCAGCCCGGTCAAGCGAACTATCTGCCCGGCCAACGATAACCGTCTAATCAAAGCTTCTCATACGGACATAGCCTGGAGTTATCGCTGAGCAGGGATACCAGGCATAACCTGAGGCTATCGGAGTATCAGTTCTTTTGAGTAGACGCTTATCGACACCCTTCGCACACTCCAGGCAACCCACAAGAACGACAACAATGAGGTAGCCCCATGTACAGCCCCCGTACGCGTCATGTTCCGGCCCTGCTCGCCGCCCTGCTCTGCACCGCGCCATTGGCCGCCGTGGCGGACTGGACACCCGAAAAGAACGTGGAGATCGTGGTGGCCGGCGGCCCGGGTGGCGGAACCGATCAGCTCGGCCGGGTGATCCAGTCGGCGATCACTCAGCACAAGCTGCTCGACGTCAACACCGTGGTGCTCAACAAGGGTGGCGGCAACGGCGCTGAAGCCTTTCTGGAGATGAAGTTGGCCAAGGGTGATGCCAACAAGCTGGTGATCGGCACCAACAACGTCTACCTGCTGCCGCTGGTGGCCAAGCTAGGCTATCAGTGGACGGACCTGACGCCGGTCGCCGCCGTGGCCGAGGATGACTTCATTCTCTGGACCTACCAGGGTTCGCCCTGGAAGGATGCCGCCGCGTTCAAGGCCGACCTGGCCAAGAATGCCGCAAACATGCGCGTCGGCGGCAGCCAGTCCAAGGACGTCGACCAGACCCTGTCGCTGCTGCTCGGCCAGCAGGCGGGCGCCAAGATCACCTACATCCCCTTCAAAAGCGGCAGCGAGGCGTCCACGCAACTGGCCGGCAAGCACATCGCTGCCAACTTCAACAACCCGGCCGAAAGCGTCAGCCAGTGGCGCGGTGGCCAGGTGGTGCCGCTGTGCGTATTCAGCCAGGCGCGCATGGGCTACACCCAAAAAGTCACCGAGACCCAGTCCTGGGCCGATGTGCCGACCTGCAAGGAGCTGGGCCTGGGCATCGACCAGTACCGTTTCCCGCGCACCGTGTTCCTGCCCGGCGGTGTCACCGACGAGCAGCGCGCCTTCTACGTCGAGCTGTTGCGCAAGGTCAGCCAGACGCCGGAGTTCAAGACCTACGTGGAGCGCTCCGCCCTGGCACCGACCTTCCTTTCCGGTGATGAGCTGGTGAGCTACATCGAGAAGGATCGCGAGCGGGTTATCCCTGTGTTCAAGCAGGCCGGATGGCTGCGCGAGTAAATCGCGCGCTCTCCCCGACCGGCGCTCAGGCGTCGGATTGCCATGCACAACACGAGGAAACCCTCATGTCCAACACCACGGATACGCCCCTGGTTGCCACCCGCTGGGTGGAGATCGGCCTGGCGCTGTTCACCGCTGCCTTGGGCGGCATCGTCATGTTCGGCGCCATCGAGATCGGCATCGGCTGGGGCGACGCCGGCCCCGAGGCCGGTTACTTTCCCTTCTACATCGGTCTGCTGATGAGCGCTGCCAGCGTGGGCAACCTGATCCTGGCACTGTTGCGCACGCCGGCGATGAGCGCCGCATTCGTCGGGCGCCAGGCATTCGGCCAGGTGCTGGCGGTGTTCCTGCCGATCGTGCTGTACGTAGCCACCATGCCCTTTGCGGGCATCTACCTGGCATCCGCAGTATTCATCGCCTGGTTCATGTGGCGTGATCGTCAGCGCAGCAAGCCCTATGGCATTGCGCTGATCGCGACCATCTCCTGCGGCGCGGCACTGGCCAGTTACCTGATCTTCTCACTGTGGTTCAAGGTGCCGCTGGACAGCGGCGTGCTGGGTGACCTGGTGGCCGTTGTCGGAGGGGCATTGCGATGAGCGAAATCGACTCCCTGATGCAGGGCATGGCGCTGATTCTGACCCCGCACCACATCGGCCTGATGGTCATCGGCGTGCTGCTCGGTATTCTCGTCGGTGTGCTGCCCGGCCTTGGCGCCCCCAACGGCGTAGCACTGTTGCTGCCGCTGACCTTCACCATGGAACCGGTGTCGGCGATCATCCTGCTCTCGTGCATGTACTGGGGCGCACTGTTCGGCGGCTCGATCACCTCGATCCTGTTCAACATTCCCGGCGAACCCTCGTCGGTGGCGACCACCTTCGACGGCTACCCCATGGCCCGCAACGGCCAGGCCGGCGAAGCGCTGACGGCGGCCTTCACCTCGGCGCTGCTCGGAGCGCTGGTCGGCGTGCTGCTGCTGACCTTCCTATCGACGCGCATCGCCGAGTTCGCCATGGAATTCAGCTCGCCAGAGTTCTTCGCCGTCTACCTGCTGGCGTTCTGTACCTTCATCGGCATGAGCAAGAACCCGCCGCTGAAGACCGTGGTAGCAATGATGATCGGCTTCGCCATGGCCGCCGTCGGCATGGACACCGTGTCCGGCGAACTGCGCCTGACCTACGACCAGCCCTGGCTGCTCTCGGGCCTGAGCTTCGAGGTGGCGGTGATCGGGTTGTTCGGTATCGGCGAGATTCTCTGCACCGTAGAGGAAGGCCTGGTGTTCCGTGGCGAACGTGCACGCATCACACCGATGACCATCCTGCGCACCTGGGCCAAGCTGCCGCGCTACTGGCTGACCTGGCTGCGCAGCGCCCTGGTCGGCTGCTGGATGGGTGTGACGCCCGGCGGGCCGACTGCCGCCTCGTTCATGAGCTACAGCCTGGCGCGGCGCTTCTCGAAGAACCGCGACAACTTCGGCAAGGGCGAAGTGGAAGGCGTGATCGCTCCGGAAACCGCCGACCACAGCGCCGGCACCAGCGCCCTGCTGCCGATGTTGACCCTCGGCATTCCCGGCTCGGCGACCGCCGCGGTGATGCTCGGCGGCCTGATGATCTGGGGCCTGCACCCGGGGCCGACGCTGTTCGTCGAGCAGCACGACTTCGTCTGGGGCCTGATCGCCAGCATGTACCTGGGCAACGTGGTGAGCCTGATCGTGGTGCTGGCCACCGTGCCGCTGTTCGCCTCGATCCTGCGCATTCCGTTCTCGATCATCGCGCCGATCATCATCATGGTCTGCTCGATCGGCGCCTACTCGGTGCACAACTCGATGTTCGACGTTGGCCTGATGCTGATCTTCGGTGCCCTGGGTTACCTGTTCAAGAAGCTCGGCTACCCCATCGCCCCGCTGATCCTCGCTGCGGTGCTGGGCGACAAGGCCGAGGACGCGTTCCGCCAGTCGATGCTGTTCTCCGACGGGCAACTGTCGATCTTCTGGTCCAACCCGCTGGTCGGCAGCCTGACTACCGCCGCGCTGCTGATGCTGTTCTGGCCGCTGCTGGCCCGCGGCCTCAAGGCGCTGTTCGGCGCACGCCAGGGGCAGGCCCGTCATGTCTCGTAATCGCCAGCAGGCCGGGCTGTTCCTGGCCACGGCCACGGGGCGCTCGCTGATGACTGGCGAGCGTCGCGATTTCTTGTCACCCTTGGCTGATTCCCCTGCCACGAGCCGCGCCATGTCCCGCATTCCTGACGCCAGCATCATCCACAGTCGCCTGCGTTTGCGGCAGTTGCGCCTGATGCTGGCCCTGCAGGAGTTCGGTTCGCTGCGCCGGGCCGCCGAGGAGATCGGCATGACCCAGCCGGCGGCGACCAAGATGCTCCACGAGGCGGAAAGCCTGCTTGGCGTCGAGCTGTTCGAGCGCCTGCCGCGCGGCATGCGCGCCACGGCGTTCGGTGAAACGGCGATCTACTACGCCAAGATGATCTTCGCCGAGCTGTCGGGCATGCGTGAGGAGTTCGCCGCGCTGGAATCGGGCAACCTCGGCCGTGTCACCATCGGCGCCATTCCGGCGCTGGCCTCGGGGCTGCTGACGCGCACCATCGCCACCCTGAAGAAGAGCCACCCGCGGCTGTCGATGAGCATCCAGGTCGACACCAGCGACGTGCTGGTGCAGGCCCTGCAACAGGACCAACTGGACGTGGTGCTGGGGCGGATTCCCGACGGCGCGCGCACCGACGACCTGCTGTTCGACAGCCTTGGCGAGGAAACCCTGTGCGTGGTGGCCGGCGCCCAGCACCCCATGGCCGGCGCCAGCAAGCTGACCTGGCAGGAGTTGCAGGACCTCACCTGGGTGCTGCAGCAACACCCCAGCCCGATGCGCACCATCATCAACCAGGCGTTTCACAACGCGCGGGTCGACATTCCCAGCAGCATCGTCGAAACCACCTCGATCATGACCCTGCTGTCGTTGTTGCAGCAGACCGACATGATCGGTGTGACCCCGGTATCGGTGATCAACGACTACCCGGCCCGGCACCTTCTCAAGATCCTGCCGATCACCTTCGAGCCACGCCTGCCGCCCTATGGCCTGATCACCCGTAGGCACCGCATTCAGTCGTCGGCCATGCAGGCCTTCATCAACGCAGTGAAGGACGAGCACGCCAACGAGTGACCGCCCCGCAACCGCCCTTTTCGCAACGAAACGGTAACTTTTACAAGATTTTGCCGACAGGGCGGCGATCCGGCACACTAGCGGCCCCGAGCTCCGGCTCGTCGCCGCAGCCAGATTTCGTATGACCCGCTCCCCGCTTCGCCGCCTTGCCTTCGGCACCCTGCGCCGCCTGCTGTACCTGTGGGTGCGCTCGGAAACCATCAACCAGTCGGCCTTCACCCTCAAGCTCGACCGCAGCAAGCCGGTGTTCTACGTGCTGCAGCAGCCTTCGGTGAGCGACCTGGCAGTGCTCGATCACGAGTGCACCAAGGCCAACCTGCCGCGCCCGGTGCTGCCCGTGGCGGTGGGCAAGCTGATCGAGCCGGCGGCGTTCTTCTACCTGACGCCGGAGCCCGACTGGCTTGGCCGCCAGGACAAGCGCGGTATCTCGCCAACCCTGCAGCGCATGGTCGAAGCCCTCGGTGAAGATGCTGCCGAGCAGGCGCAGATCATTCCGGTCAGCGTGTTCTGGGGACAGTCGCCGAACCGCGAAACCAGTGCCTGGAAGCTGTTGTTCGCCGACAGCTGGGCAGTCACCGGTCGCCTGCGCCGGCTGGTGAGCATCCTGATTCTGGGCCGCACCACCCGCGTGCAGTTTTCCACGCCCATCCAGCTACGCGACCTGGTCGAGCAGAACAAGGGCCAGGAACGAACCCTGCGTATGGTGCACCGCATCCTGCGGGTACATTTTCGCAACCAGAAGGCCGCGGTCATCGGCCCGGACGTGTCGCACCGGCGCAACCTGGTCAAAGGCCTGGTGCACGGCCCGCAGGTACGCCAGGCGATTGCCGACGAAGCCAGCCGCGAGAACATTTCCGTCGACAAGGCCGAGGCCCTGGCGCTGCGCTACGGCAACGAGATCGCCTCGGATTACACCTACACGGCGATCCGCTTTCTCGAACTGATCCTGTCGTGGTTCTGGAACAAGATCTACGACGGTATCAAGGTCAACCACATCGAAGGCGTGCAGGACATTGCCCAGGGTCACGAAGTGATCTACGTACCCTGCCACCGCAGCCACATCGACTACCTGCTGCTCTCCTACCTGCTGTTTCGCAACGGTCTGACGCCGCCGCACATCGCCGCCGGCATCAACCTCAACATGCCGGTCATCGGCGGTCTGCTGCGCCGGGGCGGCGCCTTCTTCATGCGCCGCACCTTCAAGGGCAACCCGCTGTACACCGCCGTGTTCAACGAATACCTGCACACCCTGATCCGCAAGGGCCATCCGGTGGAGTACTTCGTCGAGGGTGGCCGTTCGCGCACCGGGCGTATGCTGCGGCCCAAGACGGGCATGCTCGCCATCACGCTGCGCAGCTACCTGCAGAGCCACCGTCTGCCAGTGGTATTCGTACCGGTGTACATCGGCTACGAGCGCGTGCTGGAAGGCCGTACCTACCTGGGCGAACTGCGCGGAGCAAGCAAGAAGAAAGAGTCGATCTTCGACATCTTCAAGGTCATCGGCGCGCTCAAGCAGCGCTTTGGCCACGTGTGGGTCAACTTTGGCGAGCCGATCAAGCTGGACGCCTTTCTCGATGCGCAACAGGCCGACTGGCGCGAGCAGAACCTGGGGCCGGATTACCGCCCGGCCTGGCTCAACGAAACCACCAACCGCCTCGGCGAGCGGGTCGCGCAGCGCCTCAACGAGGCGGCAGCGATCAACCCGGTCAACCTGGTGGCCCTGGCGCTGCTGTCCACCAGCAAGCTGGCGTTGGACGAGCGCGGCCTGGTGCGCATCCTCGACCTGTACCAGAGCCTGCTGCGCCGCGTGCCCTACTCGCCGCACACCACGGTGCCGGAAGGCGACGGCCTGGCGCTGATCGAGCACGTGCGCGGCATGCAATTGCTCTCCGAACAGAAGGACGCGCTGGGCCGCATCCTCTATCTGGACGAGCAGAACGCGGTACTGATGACCTACTACCGCAACAACGTGCTGCACATCTTCGCCCTGCCCGGGCTGATCGCCAGTTTCTTCCAGAGCAGCGGGCGGATGAGCCGCGAGCAGATCCTGCGTTTCGTCCACGCGCTGTACCCGTACCTGCAGTCCGAGCTGTACCTGCGCTGGACCGACGAGGAGCTGGACGAAGTGGTCGACCAGTGGCTCGAAGCTTTCGTCGAGCAGGGCCTGCTCAAGCAAGAGAGCGACCTCTACGTACGCCCGGCGCCCAGCTCGCGCAACTTCGTGCTGCTGACCCTGCTGTCGCGGGCCATCGCCCAGACGCTGCAGCGTTTCTACATGGCCAGCGCCCTGCTGCTCAATGCCGGGCAGAACGCGATCAGCGCCGAGGAGCTGGAGGAGCTGTGCACGGTCATGGCCCAGCGCCTGTCAATCCTGCATGGGCTCAATGCGCCGGAGTTCTTCGACAAGAGCCTGTTCCGTCACTTCATCCAGACGCTGCTCGACAAGGGCGTGCTGCGCCAGGACGAGGCCGGCAAGCTCAGCCACCCGCCGGCCTTCGCCGAGCTGGCCGAAGGCGCCGCCAAGCGCGTGCTGTCAGCGGAGATTCGCCTGTCGATCCGGCAGGTGACCATGGATCGTAGTGAGGAGCTGCTCGACGGGCTCTGACAGCCCGGTTATCCAGCGGATGCATCGAGTGCGGCGGGCATTGTTGAGCTTTGCCTCCGCAGCACCTAAGATGCGTCGTTGGGGCCACTTAGGGCAGGGATTTTCGTGCGTTATCACACCATTCTAGGATCACTGGCGATCGTGGTTTCCGGTTGCGCCATGCAACCGTCCGCATCGACCTCTCAAGAAGAAAAGCCGGCACAACCGGCTCCCGTCGCAGAACAAACCGCCGCCGCACCCGCCAGCGCGCAACCCGCGCCGCAGCCGGTTGCCGCCGCCACGCCGAGCGAGGCGCCAGCCGCTGCGCCGGTGGCCCGCGAGCCGCAGGAATACGAGATCCAGCCTGGCCAGTGCTGGGTGCACGCCCAGGTGCGTCCGCGCCCGGTGCAGAGCACCCAGGAAGTGGTGGTCAAGGATTCGGTCAACAAGATCACCGTCACCCCCGCAGAGCTCGAGAAGGGCTTCAAGCAGGTGGTCACCCGTGAAGGCACCAAGACCTACCGCATCGAGCCGCCGACCTACCGCGTGGTCTCTGAGCAGGTGAAGGTGCGCCCGGAAGTGAAGCGCTACATCGTGGTGCCGGCCGTCTACGAGGACGTCAAGGAAACCGTGACCCTCGAAGAAGCCAAGACCGTGCTCGACCAGTGCCGCGCTGCCGGCACCCGTTATTCGAGCGGCACCGGCGCCATGTCCTTCTGCGCCCGCCAGGTGCCGGCCAAGCAGGAAGTAGTCAAGGTCAAGAAGCTGGTTTCGCCGGAGACCGTGCGAGTGGAAACCGACCCTGCGCAGTACAAGAGCGTGACCCGCTGGATCGTCGACAAGCCGGCCCAGGCCATCGAAGTCACCCTGGACCCGCAATACACCAAGGTCGCCTCCACCGAAGTGGTACGCCCGGTGGAAGCCAACCAGATCATCCTGCCGGAAGAGAAGCGCCAGCTTAAGGTCACGCGCTTCGAAGGCAACGCGCGCATCGTTTCCCGGCAGACCGTGTGTGACCCGGACATCAACGACGACCTGGTCACCCGCCTGCAGCAGAGCCTGGTCAAGCGCGGCTTCAACCCAGGCAGTGTCGACGGCAAGCTCGGCAAGCGCACCCTCGACGCGCTGACCGAATTCCAGACCGCCAACGGCCTGGCCGTCGGCGCCCTGACCCTGGAAAGCCTGACCGCCCTGGACGTCCGCTAACGCCGAACCGGCACGCCCGCAACGGGCGTGCCGCGCTTTCCCCGCCCATGCTTTTCCTCAACCTTCGCCGCGCCCCTCGCCAGCCTGCTAAGCTCGCTGCTTATCTCCACCGCTCGAAGGTTACCGCCATGCTCCGCATCCCCGTTCTCGTCGCCGGCCTGCTGCTGTCCGCCAACGTGTTCGCCCTGTCGCTCTCCGACCTCAGCCAGCAGGACGCCAGCGGCGGCCTCAAGGATGCCCTCACCCAGGGCGCCAAGGTGGCCGTGCAGCAGCTCGGTAAGCCCGGCGGCTTCAGCAACAACCCTGAAGTGCGCATCGAACTGCCGGGCAAACTCGGCAAGGCCGCCAAGACCATGAAGATGATGGGCATGGGCGCCCAGGTCGAGCAGCTGGAAACCAGCATGAACAAGGCCGCCGAAGCCGCCGTACCTCAGGCCCAGGCGCTGCTGGTCGACGCGGTGAAGAAGATGACCGTGCAGGACGCCAAGAGCATCCTCGCAGGCCCTCAGGATTCGGCCACTCAGTACCTGAACAAGAGCAGCCGCGAGCAGATTCGCGCCAAGTTCCTGCCCATCGTCAAGCAGGCCACCGACCAGGTCGGCCTGGCCAAGCAGTACAACAGCTTCGCCGGCCAGGCGGCCACCTTCGGCGTACTCGACGCCAAGAGCGCCAATATCGAAAGCTACGTGACAGAACAGGCCCTAGACGGTTTGTTCGACATGATCGCCAAGCAGGAAGCCAGCATCCGCGAGAACCCGGCGGCGGCGGCCACCAGCCTGGCCAAGAAGGTGTTTGGCGCGCTGTAACTGGAGCGCTGTAAGAAAAAGGGCTGGTGCGTTATGTATCAGCCCCTTTTTTCTGCGTGGGAGACGGATAAAGCGTCGCCGAGTCTACGACTGTAATGACTGAAAAGTGGCGGGAGCGGCCGGCGAGCAGAGCTTTTGATCGTTCCTCACGCTTCGCGTGGGAATGCATCCGTGGACGCTCCGCGTCCGCTGTTGGATGCAGTCCACCACCAGAGCCGGCGCGGAGCGCCTTGCCCTGTGCTCCCACGCTAGAGCGTGGGAGCTATCATCGTTGACCGGCAGCTATCGCCTTTGACCAACTCGCCATAGAAATACGAGCTTGCGGCCCCAAAAGACCATGGATCTTAACTGTCACCCGCAGCCTGCGCCCTCTCACTCGGCTTCACTCTGAACCAAGCCGCATAAAGCGCCGGCAAAAACAACAGGGTCAACGCCGTGGCCACCACCAGCCCACCCATGATCGCCACCGCCATCGGCCCGAAGAACACGCTGCGCGACAGCGGAATCATCGCCAGCACAGCGGCCAACGCAGTCAGCACGATGGGCCGGAAGCGTCGCACGGTGGCTTCGACGATGGCATTCCAGCTGTCCAGCCCGGCCTCGCGGTCCTGCTCGATCTGGTCGACCAGAATCACCGAATTGCGCATGATCATCCCTGACAGCGCGATGGTGCCGAGCATCGCCACGAAGCCGAACGGCTGGCCGAACAGCAGCAGAAACAGGGTCACGCCGATCAGTCCCAGCGGCGCGGTGAGAAACACCATGACCATGCGCGAGAAGCTCTTGAGCTGCAGCATCAGCAGGGTCAGCACCACCACGATGAACAACGGCACACCAGCCACCACCGAGGCCTGGCCCTTGGCGGAGTCCTCTGCCGAGCCGCCCACTTCCAAGAGGTAACCATCGGGCAGGTTGGCGCGGATATCGGCCAGGGTCGGCAGGATCTGTTTGGTCAGCGTGGCCGGCTGCTGAGGCCCGTAGATATCGGCACGCACAGTAACGGTCGGCAGGCGGTTGCGGTGCCAGATCACACCCTCTTCGAAGCCGTACTCCAGGGTGGCGATCTGCGCCAGCGCCACGCTCTTGCCGCTGTCGGTGGGCACCGCCAGGCTCGGCAGCCGCTCCAGTGCTTTGCGCTCGGTCGAGGTGCCGCGCAGGAGGATCTCGATCAGCTCGTTGTCCTCGCGGTAATCGCTGACCGACGAGCCGTTGAGCGAGCTGCGCAGGAAACTGGCCACATCGGCGGTGCTCACGCCCAGAGCCCGGGCGCGCTCCTGGTCGATGTTCAGGTACACCACCTTGCTCGGCTCCTGCCAATCGAGGTGCACGTTGACCACATCGGGGTTGGCGCGCACCTTGTCGGCGACCTGGCGGGCCAGGGCGCGCACCTCTTCGATATGCTCGCCGGAGACGCGGAACTGCACCGGGTAGCCAACGGGCGGGCCATTCTCCAGGCGCGAGATGCGCGTGCGCAGGCTCGGGAATTCATCGCGCAACACGCCGATCAGCCAGGCGCGCACCGCTTCGCGCTCCTCGATGGATGTGGCCAGCACCACGATCTGCGCAAAGCTGGTGGCCGGCAACTGCTGGTCCAGCGGCAGGTAGAAGCGCGGCGAACCGGTGCCGACATAGGCCACGTAGTTGTCCACACCTGGGTGCCCAGTCAGGCGCTCTTCCAGGCGACGCACTTCGGCTTCGGTGGCGATCAGCGAAGCGCCTTCGGCCAGCTTGAAATCGACCATCAGCTCCAGGCGCCCCGAGGCTGGAAAGAACTGCTGCGGCACGAACCGGAACAGAAAGATCGAGCCGACGAACAGCGCCAGGGTCAGCACGATGACCGTCTTGCGCCAACGCACGCACCAGTCCACCAGGTTACGAACGCGATGATAGAACGGCGTGGCATAGGGATCGTGACCTTCGCTGCCGCCATGTTTTTCTGCAGCGCGCTTGGCCAGGTCCGGCAGCAGTCGCGCCCCCAGGTACGGCACGAACATCACCGCGGCCACCCAGGACATCAGCAGCGCGATGGTCACTACTTGGAAAATCGAGCGGGTGTATTCGCCGGTGCCCGACTGCGCCGTGGCAATCGGCAGAAAGCCCGCCGCAGTGATCAGCGTGCCAGTGAGCATCGGGAAGGCCGTGCTGGTCCAGGCGAAGCTGGCCGCCTTGAGGCGGTCGTAGCCCTGTTCCATCTTGATCGCCATGATCTCCACGGCAATGATCGCGTCGTCCACCAGTAGGCCCAACGCCAGCACCAGAGCGCCGAGGGAAATCTTGTGCAGGCCGATGTTCAGGTAGTACATGGCGGCGAAGGTCATCGCCAGCACCAGAGGAATCGACAGCGCCACCACCAGCCCGGTGCGTAGCCCGAGGGAGAAGAAGCTGACCAGCAGGACGATGATCAGCGCCTCGGCGAGCACCTTCACGAACTCGCCGACACCGGTCTTCACCGCCGCCGGCTGGTCCGACACCTTGCGCAGTTGCATGCCCGCCGGCAAGTTGTTCTGCAGGCGGGTAAATTCGCCCTCCAGCGCTTTGCCGAGCACCAGAATGTCGCCGCCCGGCTTCATGGAAACCGCCAGGCCGATGGCATCCTCGCCCATGAAACGCATACGCGGCGCCGGCGGATCGTTGAAACCACGGCTGACAT
The DNA here is from genome assembly GCF_007993955.1 of Pseudomonas sp. AG1028. Taxonomy (NCBI): domain Bacteria; kingdom Pseudomonadati; phylum Pseudomonadota; class Gammaproteobacteria; order Pseudomonadales; family Pseudomonadaceae; genus Pseudomonas; species Pseudomonas sp. AG1028. Next base: position 370,301 of record NZ_VIVP01000001.1, on the reverse strand, counting down.
CGGCCACATCGCCGATGCGGAAAGTGCGGTCGGCCACGCGGATGGGGAAGTCGCGAATTTGCTCGACCGTCTCGAAGTTACCGCTGACGCGCAGCTGCACCCGATCGGTATCGGTCTCGAAGAAGCCGGCCACCGGCATGGCATTCTGCTGCTCGAGGGCCTGCTGCACGGCAGCGAGCGGCAGCCCGAGATTGGCCATCTTGGTGTTCGATAACTCGATCCAGATCTTCTCGTCCTGCAGGCCGACCAGCTCGACCTTGCCGACATCCTTCACGCGCTGCAGCTGCAGTTGCACGCGGTCGGCATAATCCTTGAGCACCGCGTAGTCGAAGCCGTTGCCGGTCAGCGCGTAGATATTGCCGAAGGTAGTACCGAACTCGTCGTTGAAGAACGGCCCCTGAATTCCGGCGGGCAGCGTATGGCGAATGTCGCCGATCTTCTTGCGCAACTGGTACCAGAGTTCGGGAATCTCGTTGGAGTGCATCGAGTCGCGGGCCATGAAGGTGACCTGGGACTCGCCGGGCCGCGAGAACGAAACGATGCGCTCGTACTCGCCGGTTTCCATCAGCTTCTTCTCGATGCGCTCGGTCACTTGGCGCGACACCTGCTCGGCGGTGGCGCCAGGCCAGTTGGTCTTCACCACCATGGCCTTGAAGGTGAACGGCGGGTCCTCGCTCTGCCCCAGCTTGGTGTAGGACAGCGCGCCAACGACACCGAGCAGCAGCATGAGGTAGAGCACGATCTGGCGATGCCGCAGCGCCCAGGCAGACAGGTTGAACGACATCGGCGCTTACTCCTTGGCAGCCAGGTCGACGGCGCGGTTCTGCCGGTCCACCGGGCGCACCTGCTGCCCGTCCAGCAGCACCTGCACACCGGCTACCACCACCCAGTCGCTGGCCTTGAGGCCCTCAAGCACCGGCACGCTCTTCTCGCCAAAGGCGCCGACTCGCACTTGGGTGCGCTTGAGCGTGGAGGTTTGCGGATCGACCACCCAGACATACGGCTGATCCTTTTCCGCACTCAACGCCGACAGCGGCACCGCCAGCGGCACGTCGCCATTGCGGGCAATGAATACCCGCGCGCTCTGGCCGATCTCGACCTGTTCATCCGCGGCCTGCAGCTTCACCCGCGCGGCATAGGTCCGCGAACGCGGATCAGCCGCTGGCGACAGCTCACGCACGCGACCGACCAGCCGCTCGCCAGGCTGCGACCACAGTTCCACGGCCACTTCCTGGCCGATGGCTAGATTTCTGATTGTCTGCTCGGGAAGGTCGATCGCCACCTCGCGCTCGCCATCGGCGGCCAGCACGAACACGCCCTGTCCGGCCGCCACCACTTGCCCGACCTCGGCGCGGCGCTGCACGATCACCCCGCTTTGCGGCGCTTTCAGCACGGCGTACCCGGCCTGGTTGTCGGCAACGTTGAGTTCGGCGCGCACCTGGCGCAGACGCGCCTCGGCGGCGCGGTAGGTGTTCTCGGCGTTGTCCGCCTGGGATTTGCTGATCATCCCGCGCTGCTGCAGGGTGCGATAACGGTCGCGCTCGGCGCTTGCCAACTGCAGGTTGGATTCGGCCGCTTGCAGTTGAGCGCGACTGGCGTCGAGCTGCAGGCGCACGTCCTGCGGGTCCAGCTCGGCCAGTGGCTCATCCTTGCCGACCCGCTGGCCGACTTCGACCAGCCGCCGGGTGATCTTGCCGCTGATGCGAAACGCCAGCTCTGGCTCCAGCCGCGCTCTTATCTCACCCGGGTAACTGTCCACCTGCTCCGCTGCCAGCTGCGGCTGCGCCACCATCGCCGGCCGAATGCCCGGCTGCGGCGCCTGTGTATCGCTGCAGGCGGCAAGGAACAAGGCCAGGCACATGGGCGCGAGGCGATACAGAGCATGGCGAAACATGATGAGCGTCCTTGTTGGGGAACTTTTTCTAATATTTGTACTGCCGAGTATATTAAAAATAGCGTACTCGGCAGTCCAGTATTAAAATCGCCCGATGTCAGACACTTCATTACAGTCCAGCGGCCCCGGCCGACCCAAGGATCCCGCCAAGCGCGAAGCCATTCTCGAGGCAGCCAAGTGCCTGTTTCTGCGCCACGGTTACGCTGGCAGCAGCATGGATGCCATCGCCGCCCACGCCGGGGTTTCCAAGCTCACGGTGTACAGCCACTTCAACGACAAGGAGACGCTGTTCTGCGCGGCGGTGAAGGCCCGGTGCGAGGAGCAATTACCCGAGCTGTTCTTCGAATTTCCCGCTGGAGCGACCGCCCACAACGTGCTGCTGAATATTGCCCGTGGCTTCGTCCAACTACTCAACAGCAGCGAGTCCGTCGACTTGCATCGCCTGATGACCAGCCTGGGCGCCCAGGACCCGCAACTGGCGAAAATCTTCTACGAGGCCGGGCCGCAGCGCTTGCTCGCCGAGATGGAGCGCCTGCTGGGCAAGATGGACAAGAGCGGCCAGTTGCGTATCGAATCGCCGAAGCTCGCCGCCGATCAGTTCTTCTCCCTGCTCAAGGGCTGCGCCAACTTTCGCCTGCTGATTGGCTGCGGCGAGCCGGAAACCGAGGCACAGCAGGAGCAACATGCTCGTGCTACCGTCGAGCTGTTCTTGCGCGCCTATCGTCCCTGAGCCGTCGAGCGCTCGCCTACTGCTAGGGTTTCTGCCATGACTCAACAGGAGGTGTGGCATGGAACGATTCAGCGGCGGCTGCCTTTGCGGCGAGGTACGTTTCGAGGCCAGAGGCCAGCCTGACCGAGTCGGTATTTGCCATTGTCTCGACTGCCGTAAGCACCACGGCGCGCTGTTCTACGCCGCCGCGATCTTTGCCCTGCGCGCCGTGACGATCAGTGGCGAAACCCATAGCTACGCCGGGCGCCACTTTTGCCCACGTTGCGGCTCATCGATCTTCGCCCGCAGCGGCGATGAAATCGAAATCCACTTGGGCGCCCTCGACGCGCCTGATCAGCTGCAGCCCACCTACGAATGCTGGACCAGCCGGCGCGAAACCTGGCTGCCGGTCTTTTCCGTCAGCAAGCGCTATCCCAAGGATCGCATCTGATTCTTTAAGCCAGCCGCTGATCGCATTACCGCGCTTGTGCAGTCATGCCCAACCAATATGTATATACATAACCATCTCATAGCACCTCATCGACAGCGCAATTGATCGCCTGGCTCTTGACCAGACCGTGCCTTTCGTTAAATTGTATATACATTACAAGAAAGGATGATCTACATGGTTTCTTCTCAGTCCACCCGCTTGCTCTGGCGCAACGTCACGCTGTTCGACGGCCTCGAACAGCTCCCCGAGCCGATGGCCGTTCTGATCGAGAACGATCGTGTGGCGGGCCTGTGGTCGGAAAGCGAGTTCGATATGAGTCTGGCTGGCGACGCCGAGCAAGCAGCAAGCGGCGGCGTGATGACTCCGGGACTGGTCGATTGCCACACCCATCTGGTGTACGCCGGTGACCGCGCTGGTGAATTCGAGCAGCGTCTGGAAGGCGTCAGCTACGAAACAATCGCCCGCAACGGCGGCGGTATTCTCAGCACCGTGCGGACCACCCGCGCCGCCAGCGAGGACGAGCTGATCGCCGCCAGCCTGCCGCGTCTCGATGCACTGCTGGCCGATGGCGTGACCACGCTGGAGATCAAGTCCGGCTACGGCCTGACCGTTGCCGACGAGCTGAAGATGCTGCGTGCGGCCCGCCGCCTCGGCGAACTGCGCCCGGTGCGGGTGCTCACCACGCTGCTCGGTGCCCATGCCCTACCGCCGGAATATGCCGGCCGCGCCGATGACTATGTAAGCCTGGTCTGCGACGAGATGATCCCGGCTGCTGCTCGTGAAGGGCTGGCCGATGCGGTGGACGTGTTCTGCGAGGGCATCGGCTTTTCCCCGGCGCAGTGCGAACGCATCTATCAGGCAGCCCAGGCCCACTGTCTGGCCATCAAGGCCCATGCCGAGCAACTCTCCAACCTTGGCGGCAGTGCCCTGGCCGCACGCCACGGCGCGCTGTCCGCCGACCATATCGAATACCTGGATGAAGCCGGCGTGCGCGCCATGGCCGAGGCTGGCACGGTGGCCGTGTTACTGCCCGGCGCCTTTCATGTGCTGCGCGAAACCCAGTTGCCACCCATTGAATTGCTGCGCCAGTACGGCGTGCCGATGGCCGTGGCCAGCGACGCCAATCCCGGCACCTCGCCGATCTGCATGCCCACGCTGATGGCCAACCTGGCCTGCACCCTGTTTCGCCTCACCCCGCGCGAAGCCCTGGCCGGCATGACCGCCCACGGCGCCCGTGCCCTCGGTCTGCCAGATCTCGGCCGCATCGCCGTCGGCGCACCCGCGGATCTGTGCCTGTGGGATATCCAGCAACCGGCCGAACTGGCCTACGCGGTTCAGGCCGGACGTCTGCGCCAGCGCGTGTTCAATGGAGCCATTACCTATGCACGCTGATCGTCACAGCATGGTCGCCTGGAGCGGCCGTACCGATCCGGAAACCGATAGCGCGCGCTGGCACCAGCGCATCCAGGCGCTGGCAGAAAACAGCCAGCCGGGCCTGGCCCTACTCGGTTTCGCCTGCGACGAGGGTGTGCGCCGCAACCACGGTCGCGTTGGCGCCGCCGCTGCGCCACAAAGCGTGCGCAACGCCCTGGCCAACCTGGCCTGGCATCGCCAGGCGCCGGCCTATGACGCCGGTGACGTGATCTGCGAGGATGGCGACCTGGAAGCTGCCCAGGCGCGCCTCGGCCAAAACGTCTGCGCGCTGCTGGACGCCGGCCATCTGCCGCTGGTGATCGGTGGTGGGCATGAAGTCGCCTTCGGTAGCTGGTCGGGTCTGGCCGAGCACCTGTCCGGCAACCCAGCCCCAAAAATCGGCATCATCAATTTCGACGCCCATTTCGATCTGCGCGACCCGGCCCATGTGCATTCCTCCGGCACGCCCTTCGCGCAGATCGCCGAGCAGTGCGCCGCACGCGGCTGGCCGTTCCGCTATGCCTGCCTCGGCGTCAGCCGCGCCAGCAACACCCGCGCGCTGTTCGCCCGCGCCGCCGAGCTGAATGTGCTGGTGCGTGAGGATCATGAAATTCGCGAGTCGACCCTCGATGCCATCGGCGCCGAGCTGGACGCCTTCGCCGCCGAGTGCGACGCGCTTTACCTGACCATCGATATCGACGTGCTGCCGGCCTGCGAGGCGCCGGGCGTCAGCGCGCCAGCCGCCCGTGGCGTGCGCCTGGAGCTGCTGGAGCCGCTGCTCGAACGGCTCAAGGCCAGCGGCAAGCTGCGCCTGGCCGACCTGGCCGAAATCAACCCCGAATATGACATCGACAACCGCACTGCCAAGGTGGCGGCGCGGCTGATTCATCTGCTTAGCCTCTGAGCCCGACGCTTTCCCGCACAACAACAACTACGAGGAAAACCCGATGTTCATCACCGCCCGCCGCGGCCAGGAGCCGCGTCATGTCTGAGTCCCTGTCCTTGAGCAGCGGCGTATCGCGCCCGCGCGCGCTGGCGCGCCTGCTGGGTTACAGCCTGATCGGCCTGCTGCTGTTCTTCGTGCCGTTCGAGATCGCCGGGCGCTCGACCATCCTCCTCGACCACGCCGCCAGCGCCCTGCAACTGCACGCGCGGCCATTGGTGATCGGCGTGGCGCTGCTGTTCATGCTCTACGGCGCCGTCGCGCCCTGGCTCGACGGCAGTTGGCGGCGCAGCCTGACCCACAGCGCATTCAGCGTGCTCAAGGTGTGCGGCTTGCTGATCGGCGCCGCCTACCTGCTGCAGCTCGGCCCGCAAGCGCTGTACCAGCCGGACATGCTGCCGTTCCTGTTCGAGAAGCTGGTGCTCACCCTGGCGCTGATCGTGCCGCTGGGCTCGCTGGCACTGGTGTTCCTGATCGGCTTCGGCCTGCTGGAGCTGATCGGTGTGCTGATGCAGCCGGTAATGCGGCCGATCTGGCGCACGCCGGGCAAGTCGGCCATCGACGCCGTGGCGTCCTTCGTCGGCAGCTACTCGGTGGGCCTGTTGATCACCGATCGCATGTACCAGCAGGGCCATTACAGCGTGCGCGAGGCGGCGATCATCGCCACCGGCTTCTCCACCGTGTCGGCGCCGTTCATGGTGATCATCGCCAAGACCCTGGGCCTGATGGGCCAGTGGAACCTGTATTTCTGGGGCGCCATGGCGGTGACCTTCGCCGTCACCGCGATCAGCGCGCGCATCTACCCGCTGTCGCGCCTGCCGTCCGAGTCCACACCCGAGGCGCAGCTGCAACCCGGTGAAAGTCGTCTGGGCAGCGCCTGGCGCGCCGGCATGCAGCAGGCCAGCGTGGCGCCGTCGCTGTGGTCGGCACTGCGTGAAACCTTCGTCGATGGCCTGCGCATGACAGCCGCCATCCTGCCGAGCATTCTCGCCGTCGGCCTGCTCGGGCTGCTGGCCGCCAAGTACACCCCGCTGTTCGACGCCCTCGGCGTGCTGCTCTACCCGCTGACCTGGCTGTTCGTCCTGGAAGAACCCATGCAGGTGGCGCGCGCCATGTCCGCCGGCCTGGCAGAGATGTTCCTTCCGGCGATGCTGCTCAAGGACGCCGACGTGCTGGTGAAGTTCGTCACCGCCATCGTCTCGGTAAGCAGCGTGCTGTTTCTCTCCGCCTCGATTCCCTGCGTGCTGGCCACGCGAATTCCGCTGAGCCTGGGCCACCTGCTGCTGATCTGGCTGCAGCGCACCTTGCTCAGCCTGCTGTTGGCCATTCCGCTGGCCTACCTCGCCCAATTTCTGGGTTGGCTCTGACCGCCCACCACTGACCCGTTCCCACAGGAGCCCGCAACATGACCAAGTTCCGCGACACAGAAATCCGCGCCCCGCGCGGCACCACGCTCACCGCGAAGAGCTGGCTGACCGAAGCGCCTCTGCGCATGCTGATGAACAACCTCGACCCGGACGTGGCCGAGAACCCCAAGGAGCTGGTGGTGTACGGCGGCATCGGCCGCGCCGCGCGCAACTGGGAGTGCTACGACAAGATCGTCGAGAGCCTGACCAACCTGAATGACGACGAGACCCTGCTGGTGCAATCCGGCAAGCCGGTCGGCGTGTTCAAGACCCACGCCAACGCGCCGCGCGTGCTGATCGCCAACTCCAACCTGGTGCCGCACTGGGCGAGCTGGGAGCACTTCAACGAGCTCGACGCCAAGGGCCTGGCCATGTACGGCCAGATGACCGCCGGTTCGTGGATCTACATCGGTAGCCAGGGCATCGTCCAGGGCACCTATGAAACCTTCGTCGAAGCCGGTCGCCAGCACTACGCCGGCAACCTCAAGGGCCGCTGGGTGCTGACCGCGGGTCTGGGTGGCATGGGCGGTGCCCAGCCGCTGGCCGCCACCCTGGCTGGCGCCTGCTCGCTGAACATCGAATGCCAGCAGAGCAGCATCGATTTCCGCCTGCGCAGCCGTTACGTCGATGAGCAGGCCAGCGATCTGGACGACGCCCTGGCGCGTATCGCCAAGTACTGCGCAGAAGGCAAGGCCATCTCCGTCGCGCTGCTGGGTAACGCTGCCGAAATCCTGCCGGAACTGGTACGCCGTGGCGTGCGTCCGGATATGGTCACCGACCAGACCAGCGCCCACGACCCGCTCAACGGCTACCTGCCGATCGGCTGGAGCTGGGCCGAGTACAAGGACCGTGCAGCCACCGACCCGGCTGGCGTGGTCAAGGCCGCCAAGCAGTCCATGGCCGTGCACGTGCAGGCCATGCTCGACTTCCAGAAGATGGGCGTACCGACCTTCGACTACGGCAACAATATCCGCCAGATGGCCAAGGAAGAAGGCGTGAGCAATGCCTTCGACTTCCCCGGTTTCGTCCCGGCCTATATCCGCCCACTGTTCTGCCGCGGCATCGGCCCGTTCCGCTGGGCGGCGCTGTCCGGCAACCCCGAGGACATCTACAAGACCGACGCCAAGGTCAAGGAACTGATCCCGGACGACGCCCACCTGCACCGCTGGCTGGACATGGCCCGCGAGCGCATCGCCTTCCAAGGGCTGCCGGCGCGTATCTGCTGGGTCGGCCTGGGTCTGCGTGCCAAGCTCGGCCTGGCCTTCAACGAGATGGTGCGTTCGGGGGAGCTGAGTGCGCCCATCGTCATCGGTCGCGACCACCTCGACAGCGGCTCGGTGTCCAGCCCCAACCGCGAAACCGAGGCCATGCAGGATGGCTCCGATGCCGTGTCCGACTGGCCGCTGCTCAACGCCCTGCTCAACACCGCCAGCGGCGCCACCTGGGTGTCGCTGCACCACGGCGGTGGCGTGGGCATGGGCTTCTCCCAGCATTCGGGTATGGTCATCGTTTGCGATGGCTCCGATGAAGCCGCCGCGCGCATTGCCCGCGTGCTGACCAACGACCCGGGCACCGGCGTGATGCGTCATGCCGACGCTGGTTACCAGATCGCCATCGATTGCGCCCGCGAGCAGGGTTTGAATCTGCCGATGATCGGCTAAGGACACACAACTCATGAACATCCTGAACCTGAAACCCGGCCACCTGACCCTGGCCGACCTGCGCGCCGCCTACCAAACGCCCGTGCACCTGAACCTGGACGCCAGCGCCCATCAGGCCATCGACGCCAGTGTCGCCTGTGTCAACCAGATCATCGCCGAGGGCCGCACCGCCTACGGCATCAACACCGGTTTCGGCCTGCTGGCCTCGACCCGCATTGCCAACGCCGACCTGGAAAAGCTGCAGCGTTCGCTGGTGCTGTCCCACGCCGCCGGCATTGGCGAGCCGCTGAGCGATGCCATGGTTCGCCTAATCATGCTGCTGAAGATCAACAGCCTGGCGCGTGGTTTCTCCGGTATCCGCCGCCCGGTGATCGAGGCGCTGATCGCCCTGGTCAATGCCGAGGTCTACCCGCATATCCCGCTCAAAGGTTCGGTCGGCGCCTCCGGTGACCTGGCGCCGTTGGCGCATATGTCGCTGGTGCTGCTCGGCGAAAGCCAGGCGCGGCACAAGGGCCAATGGCTGCCAGCCAGCGAGGCGCTGGCCATCGCCGGCCTGGAGCCGATGACCCTGGCCGCCAAGGAGGGACTGGCCCTGCTCAACGGCACCCAGGTGTCCACCGCCTACGCTCTGCGCGGCCTGTTCGAGGCCGAAGACTTGTATGCCGCCGCCAGCGTCTGCGGCGCGCTCAGCGTCGAGGCGCTGCTCGGTTCGCGCTCGCCTTTCGATGCACGCATCCATGCCGCCCGTGGCCAGCGTGGGCAGATCGATGCGGCAGCCGCCTTCCGTCACCTGCTCGGCGACAGCAGCGAGATCGGCCGCTCCCATGCCGCCTGCGACAAGGTGCAGGATCCGTATTCGCTGCGCTGCCAGCCGCAGGTCATGGGCGCCTGCCTGACCCAACTGCGCCAGGCCGCCGAAGTGCTCGGTGTCGAGGCCAACGCGGTCTCCGACAACCCGCTGGTATTCGCCGCCGAAGGCGAGGTGATTTCCGGTGGCAACTTCCACGCAGAACCCGTGGCCATGGCCGCCGACAATATCGCCCTGGCCATCGCTGAAATCGGCGCGCTGTCAGAGCGGCGCATCTCACTGATGATGGACAAGCACATGTCGCAACTGCCTCCGTTCCTGGTGGCCAACGGCGGGGTCAACTCCGGTTTCATGATCGCCCAGGTCACTGCCGCGGCATTGACCAGCGAGAACAAGGCGTTGGCCCATCCGCACAGCGTCGACAGCCTGCCGACCTCGGCCAACCAGGAAGACCATGTGTCCATGGCCCCGGCTGCCGGCAAACGCCTGTGGGACATGGCTGCCAACACCCGTGGCGTGCTGGCCGTGGAGTGGCTGGGTGCCTGCCAGGGCCTGGACTTCCGTGAGGGCCTTAAGAGCACGCCGGCGCTGGAGCAGGCGCGCCAGACGCTGCGCACCAAGGTGCCCTACTACGTAGAGGATCGCTTCTTCGCCCCGGATATCGCCGTCGCCGATGAGCTGCTGGCCGAACGCGTGCTGACGCCGTTGCTGCCGGCCGGCATGTTGCCGTCGGTAGGCTGAGCCGCGCTACATCTTTGTAGGAGCCGCGCCCAGCGGCGAGGGGAGTTATACCGCAGGTCTTGCTGAGTGGCTCCGACCGCTTTCGACCCGAGGCGGGGCTCCTACGAGATCAGTTGTATGGCTGATGTATCATCCGCGCACCGGGCATTACCAAGGAGTTGCCGTGACCAGTTCCACCCCGCGCTACAAGGCCATCGAGGATTTTCTGCTCGAGCGCATCGGCAACGGTGACTACCCGTTACATCACCAGATTCCCCCCGAAGAGCAGCTGGCCAGGGACTTCGGCGTCAGCCGCATGACCGCCAACAAGGCCATCAACAACCTGGTGCAGCAGGGTTACCTGATTCGCCAGGCGGGCCTGGGTACCTTCGTCACCGACCGCAAGTCCGAGTCTTCACTGCACGAGGTGATGAACATCGCCGCCGAGGTGCGCGCCCGTGGCCACACCTACTCCAATCGCATCCTGCGCAGCGAAGCGCTGGCCGCCGACGACGAAGTAGCGCTGCGCCTGGGTCTGCGCATCGGCGCCGAGGTGTTTCACAGCATCCTCGTGCACCTGGAAGATGGCGTGCCGATCCAGCTCGAGGATCGCTTCGTCAATCCACGCTGGGTGCCCCATTACCTGAGCAGCGACTTTTCCAAGCAGACGCCCAACGAAGTGCTGGTCGCCAGTTGCCCGATCAGCGACGTGGAGCATGTGGTCGAGGCCGTGCACGCCGACGCCCGCACCGCCGAATGGCTGGATATCGCACCGGGCGCCGCGTGCCTGTCGATGATTCGCCGCACCTGGTCGGACGAGCACCTGATCAGCTACGTGCGACTGATTCACCCGGGCGAGCGCTACAAGCTGCGCTCGAGCACCAAGCACCGCTGATCACAGCCGGAAATGCTGATGAATGGCCTGGGCCAACAGCGCCAGGGCTTCGTCGTGCTGCGCCTGGGCTGAGCGCAGGAACATCACCTCGTGCTCGGCAGCCAGGGGCAACTCCTCGACGATGCGCATGGCACTGGTCATCTTCGCGCGGTCCATCAGGGTAATCGCCAACCCTGATTCGACACAGGCCCTGATGGCCTGGCTGGACGGGCTTTCCAGCACCACCCGCCAGGTGTGCCCCGCCGCTTTAAGCGATTCCAGCATCAGGCTGCGGTACGGACATTCGGCTGCATGGATGGCCAACGGTAGCGTCTCCTTCCAGGCCTGGGGATAGGCCGCCGCCGCGACCCACACCGGCGTGGTGGCGACCAGCACCTGAGCCCGGGGCTCGCGCTGCCCCAACGGCAGGGTGAGTACCGCGCCGTGCAGCTTGCCGGCCTGCACCTGCTCGCGCAGCGTGTAGCTGGAGGCGGTCTTCACCTCCAGCACCACGTTGGGCCAGGCCGCCGCGAAGATCGGCAAGATGTCGCGGATCACGTGGGCAGCGTATTCATCGGGAATCCCCAGGCGGATGCGCCCGACCAGCCGCGGGCCATGCAGCTCGGCGAGCACCCGGTCGTGGATGCTGAGCAGTTCGCTGGTCGAGCGCAGCAGCCGCTTGCCCAGCGCGGTCAGCACCACCGACTGGTTGTCGCGGTCGAACAGCCGGCCACCGGCGACCACCTCCAGACGCTGGATATGCACGCTGATCGCCGCCGGGCTCTTGTGCAGTTGCTCGGCAGCGGCCTTGAAGCGCCCACTGCGCGCCACGGCGTGAAAGGTGCGGACCAGTTCGATATCCAGCACGGCGCTCATGATTCAAAAAACCCAAACTACTGATTCAATACATTTTGATTTATTAGATTACTCCAGCTTCGTAGGCTGGACCTACACCCTTCATCCGGTTTACCGCCATGTCCGCTCGACAGACTGCCCGCCTCTGGCCCATCGCGATTCCCCTGCTGCTGCTCGAAGCGGCGCTGGTGGTGATCTGGAGCTCGGGCTTCATTGGCGCACGCTTGTCCATCGACCACGCACCGGCCATGCTGGTGGTGTTCTGGCGCAGCCTGCTGTTCGCGCTGCTGCTGGCACCTTGGGCGCTGCCCCAACTGCGCAACGCCTCGCCAGCCACCCTGCTGCGCCACGCCGCTATCGGTTTGCTGGCGATGGGCGGCTACCTCGCCGGTGTGGTTCAGGGCATTGCCCTTGGCGTACCTGCCGGGCTTGCCGCCCTGCTGGCCGATCTGCTGCCCATCGGCGTTGCCCTGCTCAGCGTGCTGGTGCTGCGCCAGCGCCTGGGCTGGCAAACCTGGCTGGGTCTGCTCATCGGCCTGACGGGCGTGGTGCTGGTCACCTCGGATGCGCTGGCCTGGGGTGATGCGCCGTTGTGGGTGTACGGCTTGCCCCTACTGGGGATGTTCTCGCTGGCGGTCGCGACCCTGTGGCAGAAACGCACCAGGGCCACGGCGTCGCTCGACCTGCTCGGCAACCTGTGGCTGCAATGCTGCATCTGCTGCGTGCCGTTCGCGCTGCTGGCCGCGATGGACGGCAGCCTGATGCCGGTGCCCTCAGGCGGCTTCGCCCTGAGCGTGCTGTGGACGAGCATCTCCACCATCGGCGGCTACGGCTTGTACTGGCTGTGCCTGAAGCGCTCGACGCCGACCCGGGTGGCCAGCGTGCTGTACCTGAGCCCGGCGCTGACGTTGGTATGGGCCTGGGCGATGTTCGGCGAGCCACTGTCCTGGGTGATGGGCCTGGGCACGCTGATTTCGGGGCTGGGAATCTGGCTGGTGATACGTAACGAACCGAAGGAGCGTGATGACGGGCCCGTGCAGGTGAGCCCGTCATCGGCACCCGTCAAAGCAGCTTGTCGAGGGTGATCGGCAACTGGCGGATGCGCTTGCCGGTGGCGTGGTAGACCGCATTGGCGACCGCCGCGGCAACGCCGACGATACCGATCTCACCCACGCCCTTGGAGCCCAGCGGGTTGATGATGGTGTCGTTTTCCTCGACGAAGATCACCTCGATATCGCCGATATCGGCTTGCACCGGCAGGTGATAATCGGCCAGGTTGTGGTTCATGCAGCGCCCCAGGCCATGGTCGATCATCGCCTCCTCGTGCAGGGCCATGCCGATGCCCCACACTACGCCGCCGAGAATCTGGCTACGTGCGGTTTTCGGGTTGATCACCCGGCCCGCGGCGATGGCGCTGACCACCCGGGTGACACGCACCGTACCCAGCGATTCGTCCACCTGCACCTCGACGAACACTGCCGAATGGCTGGCACTGGCGTAGCGTTCGCGCTGCTTGCCGGGCTGCGCTTGCACCTCGGCCTCCAGGCTGCCGTGGCGAGCGAGCAGCGCACTCAGCTCGACCGTACAGCTGGCATCCTCGCCCTGCTGCACGCGGCATGCGCTGAAACGCAGCGCCGCCCCATCACTGAACGGCGCCTCGGGCCACTGTCGCGCCGCCTCGCAGAGTTTGTCGGCCAGGGCCAGGCAGGCCTCGCGCACCGCACTGCCCACTGACGACACGGTGAACGAGCCGCCCTGCAGCGGCGCCTTGGGCAGGCTGGAATCGCCGAGGCGAAACTCCACCTGGGAGGGATCCATGCCCAATACGTCGGCGGCGATCTGGGTCATCACCGTGGCGGTGCCCGGGCCGATGTCGCAGGTTGCGCTGGCCACGATCAGGCGGCCATCCGCCGTGAAGCTGGCACGGGCGCTGGCCGGCATCTGCATGGCTTCCCACACGCCAGTGGCCATGCCGTAGCCGATCAGCTGATTACCCTCGCGCATGCCCCGCGGCTGCGAGCTTCGCTTGCTCCAGCCGAAGGCCTCGGCGCCCTGCTGGTAGCAGGCGCGCAACTCCTTGCTGGAATAGGGCTTGCCCTCGTTCTGGTTGGTTTCGGCGTAGTTGGTCAGGCGCAGTTGCACCGGGTCGATACCTGCCGTCCAGGCCAGCTCGTCCATCGCCGACTCCAGGGCATACAGCCCGGTCGCAGCGCCCGGCGCACGCATGTCCAGCGGCGTGTAGACATCCAGCGGCGCCAGCCGATAAGCCAGGCGCACGTGATCGCAGTGGTAAAGCATCCCCGACCATTCGGCGACGTGCTCGGTGAAGTCTTCGAAGCGCGAGGTCTGGGCGATCACCTCGTGCACCAGGCCCTGCAACCTGCCACTTCCATCGGCGCCGAGCTGCAGGTGCTGTACCGCCCGCGGGCGATAGCCGAAGGTGAACATCTGCTGGCGGGTCAGAGTCACCCGCACCGATTGCTGCAGCTTCAATGCCGCCATGGCGGCCAGCGGCAACTGGTACTGCGGGCGCAGACCGGAACCGAAAGCGCCGCCCACGAAGGATGATTTGATGCGCACGCGGCTCGGGTCGAGCTTGAGCACATCGGCCAGATACCGCTGGCTGTTCTGCGGGCCCTGGGTCTTGTCGTGCACCAGCAGGCTGCCATCGGCCTGGTAGATTACCGTCGATGCATGGGGCTCCATCGGGTGGTGATACTCGCACGGCAGTTCGTATTCCAGCTCCAGGCGCAGCGGCGCGCCAGCGATCACCCCATCGGCGTCGCCACGGGGCTTGGGCAGTTCGGCCGGCGCGGCGTGAGCCTCGCTGAGGGCTTCGCGCAGGTCGGTGGCATGGGGCTGCTGCTCGTAGCTGATGCGCACCAACGAGCCGGCATGGCGGGCCAGCTCCAGGGTATCGGCGACCACCAGCGCCACCGGCTGGCCGCTGTAGCGGATGCGCGCTTTGAACAGCGGGCGAAAGGGCGAGCCGTCGGCGGCGTCGTCATCTTCGTAACTCTCGTCGTCCTGGGCCATGGGCGGACGATTGAGGTGGCTGAGCACCAGCTTGACGCCAGGCAGCGCCAGGGCCGCCGAGTCGTCGATGGCGGTGATGCAGCCGCGGGCGATCACACTGCAGATCACGCTGCCATGCAGCAGGCCATCGGCCGGATGCTCGGCGGCATAACGTGCCTGGCCGCTGACTTTCAGCGGGCCGTCGACACGATCCAGGGGTTGGCCGAGGGTTCGCGCGTTCATGGGCGGGCTCCTTCTGCGGCGGTAGACAGGGCGCGAACCACGGCGCGCCGCGCCAGTTCGACCTTGAAGGCGTTGTGGGCCAGCGGCTGGGCACCCTTGAGCAGCAGCTCGGCGGCAGCCTCGAAATGCTCCGGCGTGGCGACTTGGCCAACCAGGCTGGCCTCCACGTCCGCTCGCCGCCACGGTTTGTGGGCGACACCACCCAAGGCGATGCGGGCCTGGCGGATCTGGCCGTTTTCATCCAGTTGCAGCGCTGCGGCCACTGACACGAGGGCGAAGGCGAACGAAGCACGGTCACGCAACTTGAGGTAGGCGTGATGGCTGGCGAAATCCTCGGCCGGCAGCTCGATGGCAAGGATCAGTTCGCCCGGCTCCAGCACCGTGTCGCGCTGCGGGGTATCGCCTGGCAAGCGGTGAAAGTCGCTCATGGCTACGCGGCGCTCGCCTTGCGGGCCGGTGATGATCACCTCGGCATCCAGGGCGGCCAAGGCCACGCAGAAGTCCGACGGGTGCACCGCTACGCAATGCTCGCTGGCGCCGAACAGCGCATGGTTGCGGTTCAGCCCCGCGCGAGCCGGGCAGCCGCTCCCCGGCTCACGCTTGTTGCACGGCACCTGGGCGTCGTAGAAGTAATGACAGCGGGTACGCTGCAGCAGGTTGCCACCGGCGCTGGCCATGTTGCGCACCTGTGGCGATGCACCGGACAGCAGTGCCTGGGCGAGCAGCGGATAACGTCGCTCGATCTCCGGGTGCCAGGCCAGCTCGGCGTTGCCGACCAGTGCGCCGATGCGCAGGCCGCCCTCGGCGGTGACGGTCACGTCACGCAGCGGCAACGCGTTGATGTCGATGAGGCGCTTGGGCCGCACCAGGTTTTCCTTCATCAGGTCGACCAGGTTGGTGCCGCCGGCGATAAACAGGCTGTCGGGCCCGGCCAGGCGCACCGCTTCGTCGATGGCCTCGGGTTTGCTGTAGGCGAAGGGGGTCATGGGCGCACCGCCTGTTCGCTCTCGGGTAGTGCCTCTTCGATGGCCGCCAGGATGTTGCTGTAGGCGCCGCAGCGGCACAGGTTGCCGCTCATGCGCTCACGGATGTCGGCAGCGTCGCCGACCCGCCCTTCATTGGCCAGGCCGACCGCCGAGCAGATCTGCCCAGGTGTGCAGTAGCCGCATTGAAAGGCATCGTGCTTGACGAAGGCACGCTGCATGGGGTGCAGCTCGTCGCCCGTGGCCAGGCCTTCGATGGTGGTCAGCTCACGACCGTCGAGCATGACCGCCAGGGTCAGGCAGGCATTGACCCGCCGGCCGTCCACCAGCACCGTGCAGGCGCCGCACTGGCCGTGGTCGCAGCCTTTCTTGGTACCGATCAGGTCGAGCTGTTCACGAAGCAGATCAAGGGCCGTGATCCACGGGTACACCTCGACCTGGGTGGGGCTGCCGTTCAACGACAGGGAAATCGTCCGGCGCTCGGCGCCGGCTGTGATGGTCTCGCTCATGGGCTACCTCGGTTTGCGTGGATGTCTCGTGCATCCGTTCAAAATCTGAGGTGAGGCCCGCCAAAAACGTTCAGGTTGGATCACGACCGTAGAGCGGTTCGTTGAAGAACCTCTTCACGGTCTCTTTGGGCGACATTGATGAGGCGGTTACAAGGCAGAAGCGGACATCGTTGCTTCACCTGTGGGAACGGGCGGGGACGCCTAGTCCATGCCCATGATTTTTCGCGGGCATGGCCCGCTCCCACAGATAATCACCAGTCCATCCCACGAGAACGAACGGCCGCTCCCGCCACTTGGCGGTCAAGCGCTGAAGCCGAGCCGAAAGATCGTGAGCAAGCCTTTAAGGCGTGAGCTTCTTCAATGGGTAGATGTCGTAGCGGCTGGACTTGCCCTCCAGCGCATAACCCGGCTTAGCGCCCTCGATGACCGGCGCCTTGCGCGGGCGCTTGACCACCACGCGGTGGCTGGCGAGTTTGAGCGCCGCCTCGAGCAGTGCCGGAGCATCCAGATCATCGCCGACGAAGGGACGGAACAGGCGCATCTCCTTTTTCACCAGAGCGCTCTTGTCGCGGTGAGGAAACATCGGGTCGAGGTAGATCACTTGCGGCGCCTCGCCCTGCCAACCGACCATCAGCTCGATGGCGTTGCCCTGCAGCAGGCGCATGCGCGCGACGATACCTGCCACCTCGGCGTCCGCTGCCGCCCGCTGCAGGCCCTCCTCGAGCAGCGCACCGACCAGCGGCTGGCGCTCGATCAGGTCGACCTGGCAACCCAGGCTGGCCAACACGAAGGCATCGCGGCCCAGCCCTGCGGTGGCATCCAGCACCCGCGGGCGAATGCCCTGGGAGATGCCGACAGCCTTGGCGATCATCTGCCCAGCGCCGCCGCCGAACTGGCGACGATGCGCCACCGCGCCCTCGACGAAATCCACCCGCACCGGCCCTGGCGCCTGCGGGCCGAGCTCGACCAGCTGCAAGCCAGCCTCGCCCAGTTGCAACGCATAACCGGCCTCGCCTTCGAGCGGCAAGCCCAGACGCTGCGCCCATTGCTGCGCGCCGGCTTGCAGATGCGGCGCCAGGGCCTCCATGCGAATGCGCGCGTCGGGCTGTAGTTCACTCATTGCGGATCGTCCATCAACTCAGATGCGGCAGCTTTCAAGCAACCGCGGGGCTCAACTCGGGCCGACAGCAGCCGATACCCTGGAAAGCGCTAGTTTGCCAGAGCCCGACGTTCGATGTTTGAAGTCATCTCCCGTATTCCCGGTGACACCCGGGTAGCCGCCCAGAAATCCGGTACGCCATCGAGCGCCAGCGCGGCGCTGTACGACCAGATTCTGCGCAGCGTGCTGCGCGAGATGGAAAGCGCCATCGCCCAGCACTCGGCGCCAGCACTGGTCACGCCCACACCAACGGCAACCCCCGCCGATGAAGCGCCCCTGCAAGGCATGCGAACCTTGGAAGATGTGATGATGCAGCGCCAGTTCACCTGCTCGCTGAAAGACGTGGGCGCCGCCCTGCCCCTCGGAGAACTGGCGTCGCAGCAGAATCTGCTGGCGCCGTCTGGCAATGCCGAGAACGCCTCGAGCAACCCGCTGTTGGAAGAATCCCTGGCGCCCTGGGAGCTGCTGATGGGCCATCTGACCCTACAGCAACGCCTGGCTCGCTGAACTCAACGACACATGCGAAAACCGCCCATATCCAAGTGGAAATGATCGCGGTGCGCGGCGTTGTAGTCCGGACCCAGGGTAGTGTTGAAACTGGAGCACGCCGCCTGCTGCACCTGGCGCAGGAACAGCGACTTGTCATCCTCGCCCGGCCAATCGCGCAGCACACTGATGCGCCGGCCATCGGCCAGGCGAAAGCCGACGATATCCAGGGCATTGGCCGAGGCGTGCTGGCTTCGCCGCTGACTGCCGGCGATGGTGCGGCAGGCGAAGCTGCCAACGTGATCGACCTGCACCACACGCTGGTCGAAGCGCTGCTCGGCTGCCGGCTGCAGGCCGTGGCGCTCGAACAGGGCGAATGCCGCAGCTACCGGGCAGGTGGCGATAAAGCTGCTGCTCAGGCGAACCTCGCTGCCCTGCACACGCACCGTATTGGTCAGCGGGCAATCGGCGTCTGGTGTGCTGTCGGGTAGCGCGACATAGCGCAGCGCCGAGGTGTCGAGCACCGTACGGCACAGCTCCGGGTCGCCCTGCAGGCGACGCAGCTTGTAGGCGGTCAGCCAGTTGGGCATGTCGCGCAGGTCGAGCGGCGCCCAGGGATTCCAGCGCGGCGGCACGTCGATCCACTGGCGGTACAGCGCCAGCGGGCCGCCGACCACCACGAAGATCAACAGCGCGATCAGAAACTGCCGCACGCTAGGCCTTGAACAGATCGTTGATGGTGTCGAACGGCAGGGCCTGTCGGGCGCCGCTCAGGTCGCCGCGCTCGGCAAGCCCGGTGGCTGCCTGCAAAAAGGCGCCATAGGCAGCGCGGGCCAGATTGGAGCCCAGGCTGACGCGCTTGACGCCCAGTTGCGCCAGCTCGTCCAGCGATAGTTTCAGGCTCGGCGAGCCGACCAGCACGTTGACCGGTTTGGGCGCCACCGCCTCGACCACTGCCTTGATCTGTTCACGACTGGTCAGCCCTGGCGCGTAGAGCACGTCCGCGCCCGCCTCGGCGTAAGCCACCAGGCGGCGGATGGTATCGTCCAGATCGGCACGGCCGTGCAGGAAGTTTTCCGCACGCGCCGTCAGGGTGAAGGGAATGTCCATCGCGCGAGCCGCCGCTACCGCAGCGCGAATGCGCTCCACGGCGAGTTCGAAGGGATAAATGGGTTCTTCCGCGCGGCCAGTGGCATCTTCGATGGAGCCGCCGACCAGACCAATCTGCGCCGCCACCCGCACGGTCGCGGCACATGCCTCGGGGGAATCGCCATAGCCATTTTCCAAGTCGGCGACCACCGGCAGCGAAGTCGCCTCGACGATGGCGCGGGCATTGGCCAGTGCCTCGTCGCGGCTTACCGCGCCTTCGGCATCGCGGCGGCCCAGGGAAAAGGCCAGTCCGGCGCTGGTGGTAGCCAGAGCGTGAAAACCAAGCGCGGCGAGCATCTTCGCCGACCCGGCATCCCAGGGGTTGGGCAGAACCAGTAGCTCAGCTTGCTGGTGCAATGCCCGGAGGCGTTCGGCACGTTCACGGTAGATGGACATCGGCTGCTTCCCTTGCGTCGAGTGAGCGCTCAGGGTATCGGAGTTCTTAGCCGGGGGAGAAATTCACTGTTCCACGGCCCAGCGGCCCGGCGACGGACACCCCGACAGAGAATCAGCGTCGTGCCTGGGAAAGGCCCATCACCAATAACAACAGATTCTGGCTGGCTTCAGGAGACGCCTGGGTAACCCGTTTGATTTTCGGGCTCAGGCAATTGGTTCGGTGAGTGCTGGTCACGACACCTGGGCCAGGCTCATACCAGGAGGCCGCCGCGAACGCCGAAACGCTCAACGCAGCAACAAGAAACAAACCTCTGGCTACGCCTAAGCTCATGATCGCAACCTCTTGATAGTGCGGCCAATGCGTCCGCTAACACTAGATCACGATGAGCTTGGAAAGGTTGCAACAAGACGAACGGTCAAAACCCTTTGCGCCGAAAGCGGTCCCGCCATCAGCCAACTATTGCCGCTGGCCCGCCAGCTAGACACTTGCGGTGCAAAAAAGCGCGCAATAAAAAACCCCGCGCCAGGGGCGCGGGGTTTTCGGTACAGCTCAGGTGCCGGGAGGCTTACATCATGCCGCCCATGCCACCCATACCGCCCATGTCCGGCATGGCCGGAGCAGCCTTGTCTTCCGGCAGCTCTGCAACGATCGCCTCGGTGGTGATCAGCAGGCCAGCGATGGAAGCAGCGGCTTGCAGCGCGCTACGGGTAACCTTGGCCGGGTCGATGATGCCGAACTCGATCAGGTCGCCGTACTCGCCGTTGGCAGCGTTGTAACCGTAGTTACCGGAACCCTGTTTGACCTTGTCCAGAACCACGGACGCTTCGTCGCCAGCGTTGGTGACGATCTGACGCAGCGGCGCTTCGATGGCACGGCGCAGAATGCTGATACCAGCGTCCTGCTCCAGGTTGATGCCTTTGAGGCCGTCCAGAGCGGACTGAGCACGAACCAGGGCAACACCACCGCCAGGTACCACGCCCTCTTCGACGGCTGCGCGGGTTGCGTGCAGGGCGTCTTCAACGCGGGCTTTCTTCTCTTTCATCTCGACTTCGGTGGCAGCGCCGACCTTGATCACTGCAACACCGCCGGCCAGCTTGGCCAGACGCTCTTGCAGCTTCTCTTTGTCGTAGTCCGAAGAGGTCTCTTCAACCTGCTTGCGGATCTGGGCAACGCGCGACTCGATGTCGGATTGCTGGCCAGCACCGTCGATGATAGTGGTGTTTTCCTTGTTCAGGACTACACGCTTGGCTTGACCCAGGTGCTCCAGAGTGGTGCTTTCCAGGCTCAGGCCGATCTCTTCGGAGATCACGGTACCGCCGGTCAGAACGGCGATGTCCTGCAGCATGGCCTTGCGACGATCACCGAAGCCCGGCGCCTTGACGGCAGCGACCTTGACGATGCCACGCATGTTGTTGACCACCAGAGTAGCCAGGGCTTCGCCCTCGACATCTTCGGCAACGATCAGCAGCGGACGGCCAGCCTTGGCAACGGCTTCCAGGACCGGCAGCAGTTCGCGGATGTTGCTGATTTTCTTGTCGACCAGCAGCAGCAGCGGGCTATCCAGCTCGGCAACCATGGTGTCCGGCTTGTTGATGAAGTACGGCGACAGGTAGCCGCGGTCGAACTGCATGCCTTCTACGACGGACAGTTCGTTTTCCAGGCCCGAGCCTTCTTCAACGGTGATCACGCCTTCTTTACCGACTTTTTCCATGGCTTCGGCAATGATGTTGCCGATGGAGTCATCGGAGTTGGCGGAGATGGTGCCAACCTGGGCAATGGCTTTGCTGTCGGTGCACGGCTTGGACAGGTTCTTCAGCTCGGCGACGATGGCTGCGGTGGCCTTGTCGATGCCGCGCTTGAGGTCCATCGGGTTCAGGCCGGCAGCGACCGACTTCAGGCCTTCGGTGACGATGGCTTGAGCCAGAACGGTAGCGGTGGTGGTGCCGTCACCGGCAGCGTCGTTGGCCTTGGAGGCAACGTCTTTGACCAGCTGGGCGCCGATGTTTTCGATCTTGTCCTTGAGCTCGATCTCTTTGGCGACGGAAACGCCGTCCTTGGTGATCAGCGGCGCGCCGAAGCTGCGCTCCAGGACCACGTTACGGCCCTTCGGGCCGAGGGTGGCTTTGACTGCATCGGCCAGAACGTTGACACCGGTGAGCAGTTTCTTGCGAGCGGCGTCGCCGAATTTTACGTCTTTAGCTGCCATGTTATTTGATCCTCAATTCTTGACGATTAAACGGAAATTCGCGGTCGATCAGGCTTCGATAACAGCGAGGATTTCGCTCTCGCCCATTACCAGCAGGTCTTCGCCATTGACCTTGACGGTGTTGCTGCCCGAATACGGGCCGAACACCACTTTGTCACCGACCTTGACGGCCAGGGCACGGACTTCACCGTTGTCCAGAACACGGCCAGTACCAACGGCAACGATTTCGCCCTGATTCGGCTTCTCGGCGGCCGAGCCCGGCAGCACGATACCGCCAGCGGTTTTGGTTTCTTCTTCGCTGCGACGGATCACGACGCGGTCATGCAAAGGACGAAGCTTCATTGTCGATCTCTCCCAATAGTTGTTGAAATTACCGGTGCTCTCACCGGCAGGATCATGGCGCTGCGCAAACACCCAACGCCGAAATTTGCTTCAGCTGACGCTGAAAAACCTTGCGGTGTCCGCTACATAGGGGCGGCCAAACGCAATTCAAGGGCAGCCGCTAATTTTTTTACGCAGGCAACGGACGCTCGGCACCTGAAAAAGCAAGGCCCCGGTCAGTGAACACTGACCGGGGCCCGGGAGCAGCGCGCGGGATCAGTCGCGGCGCTCGTATTCACCTTCAAGCACATTGGGCTTGTGACCGCCGGGCTGGCCATTACGAGCCGCCATGTCATCGGCGAAAGCACGTTGCCGCTCGGCCTGCTCGGCAGCGCGTTGACGTACCCGCTCGACCAGCCAGCGGCGGGTGAAGGGCAGCAGGCAGAAAATGCCGATGACATCACTGATGAACCCCGGCAGCAGCAACAGGCCACCACCGACTGCCATCATCAGGCCCTGCAGCACTTCCTGATCCGGCATTTCGCCGCGCGCCAGGCGCTCGCGGGCACGCCAAGCGGTGGTGATACCGGCGATGCGCAGCATCAGGCCGCCGAAGATCGAGGTGAGAATCACCAGGGCAATGGTCGGCAGCACACCGATAGCACTGCCCACCGAGATGAGCACGGCCAGCTCGAGAATCGGGAACAGCAGGAACAACAACGTGAAAATGCGCATCGCGGTTTCCTTGACGGAAGAACACCTTCCAGTAGGAGAGAAATATGGGGTGTTGCGCTTAATTCAAGCTGAAGTTTCGACTTCTCAAGTAGCCGCCACGTTCCAAGCCAGGCGACGCGGGGCTTCGGCTAGGCGAGCAGCGCTGTTACAGGATGTTGGTGATCGCGATTACAGGCACTGGTGCGCCGGCCTCGTCGCACTCTATGCTGCTGCCGGTACGTCATGGCAATCGACCGGCGCGAACAAGCGAATCACCTTGCACCGGTACGACCCGTTCGACTCTCAATCAAGGGAATTGGCATGCAACTCCAAGACAAAATCATCATCATCACCGGCGGCGGCCAGGGCCTGGGCCGCGCCATGGCCGAGTATCTCGCCGAGCGCGGCGTGCGCCTGGCACTGGTCGACCTGAATCAGGAAAAGCTCGATGAAACCGCCACGGCCTGCCGGGCCATCGGCGTGCAGACGCGTACCTACCTGTGCAACGTGGCCAACGAAGAACAGGTGACTCAGACCGTGGCGCAGATCGCCGAGGACTTCGGTTCGATCAATGGCCTGGTCAACAACGCCGGCATCCTGCGCGATGGCCTGACCATCAAGGTCAAAGACGGCGAGATGAGCAAGATGAGCCTGGCCCAGTGGCAGTCGGTGATCGACGTCAACCTGACCGGCGTGTTCCTGTGTACTCGCGAAGTGGCGGCGAAGATGATCGAGCTGCAGAACGAGGGCGCGATCATCAATATTTCCTCGGTGTCGCGCGCCGGCAATATCGGCCAAGCCAACTACTCGGCAGCCAAGGCGGCGGTCGCTGCCGACACCGTGGTATGGGCCCGCGAGTTCGCCCGTTATGGCATCCGCGTGTCCGGCGTGGCGCCCGGATTCATCGAAACCGACATGGTCGCCAGCATGAAGCCCGAAGCGCTGCAGCGCATGACCGACGTGATCCCGCTCAAGCGCCTCGGCAAGCCGCAGGAGATCGCCCACGCCATCGCCTTCCTATTGGAAAACGACTACTTCACCGGGCGCATCCTCGAACTCGACGGCGGCGTGCGGCTGTAAGGCGTCAGCCGGCAAACGCCGGACAACAGAAAGCCCCGCATCTGGCGGGGCTTTTTGCTGTGCATCGGCTTGGCTTACCAGCCTACACCGAAGCCCAGAGTGTAACGGGTTTCGTCCTTGTCGCCTTCCGATCCACTGACCTGATCCTTGGAAGCCTTCATGTTCAGCGACGCCCAGTCGGTGACCTTGTAGCGCAGGCCCACTTCGGCATCCAGGGAATAATCGGCAGCGCCGGCCAGCGGCTTGCCAATCTCGCCATTGCTGAACAGCTCGATGGTCTTGCCGACCAGGTAGCGGTTGTAATCCCACTTCATACTGATGGCGTAGAAGTTATCCTTCTCGCCATTGGCAAACTCGTAGTCGGAACGGTTGATCAGGCCAGCCAGAGAGAAGGCGCCGAGTTCGTTATCCCAGAACTGGTAACCCGGACCGGTACCGACAGTGCGCTGACGGGCCAGATCCTCGATCTTGTCGCGCTTGTATTCCAGGCGCCCCTGCCAGAACCACTTCTCGTCGAGAAAGCGGTCCAGCGCGTACTCGGTGCTCCAGTTGTCGGTACTGACCACGTCGTCCTTGAGTTCGCGGTTGTAATCGACCTCGGCGTTGTGACGCCACTTGCCATGACGCGCCTGGGTCTTGAGATCGACATCGTAGTCATCGGTGTCGCGCTCGGCGCGCTTGTAGTCCATGGCCACGTCGACGTTGCCCTTCCACAGGAAGTCTTCCACCAGCGGCTTGGGCTTCATGATCTGCTTGATGCTGGCCAGCTCGACGGTCTTGGGTGCAGCGCCATTGGCCAACGTCACCTTGCCGGGCTCTGCGGCCTGCAGCGACTTGGCCCGCTCGCCGGTGATGTCGTTTTCCTTGACCAGCAGTTCGCGGTCGCTTTCCAGAGTAGCGACCTGCTTCCAGTCCAGCGGGATGGAGCCGCCGTATTCGGTCTGCAGCATCAATTTGCCGCCGTCGAAGACACGGATGGTCCCGGTCAGGCGGTCGCCGTTCTTCATCCAGACGGTATCGGCCATCAGCGGCGTGGCGGCCACGCTAAGGCCCAGGCACAACAGAGTACGAGTAAACATAAGCGGACGAGTCTGCTCCGGTTCGCGGGAAATCGGGCATTATCCGCATACCCGAAAATTGAGCAAGAAATGACCGACGGAAATGCCTTGAGTTCATCGAGAGCCGTTATTCGTCGGCCTCAGGAGTCTGTAATGCCCGCGCTACAGCCCGGTGACAACGCCCCTCGTCCAGACGATCAGCAAGCCCGCCGCGATGCCCTTTATCTGGCGCTGGCCCAGGTGCCGCCCGGCAAGGTGGTGACCTATGGCGAACTGGCGGCGCTGGCCGGCCTGGGACGTGCAGCGCGCTGGGTCGGCCGCACCCTAGGCCAGTTGCCGGACGGCACCACCCTGCCCTGGCATCGGGTGGTCGCGGCTGGCGGCCGGTTGAGCCTGACAGCAGACTCGCCAAGCGGGGTTGAACAACGTGCCCGATTGCGCGTCGAAGGGGTGCTATCCCACAATGGTCGGGTGGATATCCGACGCCACGGCTGGCGGCCCCTGGAGCACGAGGCGTGAGACTCGCGGCGCCACGCGCAACCGGCTTGCACTGACCCGACCCTAGCCCCTAGAGTGCGCCACTTGTTCATGCTTTCTCCCTCCAGGCCGATCCCCCTCAATGCATCGTAAAAGCTGGCGCGACGCGGTCGCCGCCTATTCCAGCCCCTCGACACTGGTTCTTCTGGTGCTGGGCTTTGCCGCCGGCCTGCCTTACATGTTGGTGTTCTCGACCCTGTCGGTGTGGCTGCGCGAAGCCGGCGTGGCGCGGGAAACCATCGGTTTCGCCAGCCTGATCGGCCTGGCTTACGCCTTCAAATGGGTGTGGTCGCCGCTGCTCGACCAATGGCGCCTGCCGCTGCTCGGCAAGCTCGGCAGGCGACGTTCCTGGCTGGTGCTGTCGCAGATTCTGATCGCCGTCGGCCTCGCCGGCATGGCGCTGTGCGATCCGCACACCCACCTGACCTGGCTGATCGCCCTCGCCGTGCTGGTGGCCTTCGCCTCGGCAACCCAGGACATCGCTGTCGATGCCTACCGTCTGGAGATCGTCGACGACACCCGCCAGGCCGCCCTGGCCGCCAGCTACATGGCCGGCTACCGGGTCGCCGCGCTGCTCGCCACCGCCGGCGCACTGTACGTCGCCGAGGGCCTCGGCTCGACCACCCTGCTCTACCAGCACGCCGCCTGGGCCGGCACCTACCTGCTGTTCGCCCTGCTGATGCTGCCGGGCCTCCTGACCAGCCTGTGGATGAAAGAGCCGGCGGTGTCGATGAAGACCCAGCTGGCCGCCGCCAAGTATGGATTCAGCCACCAGATCGCCTCGGTGCTGGTGCTGATCGTGCTGCTGGTGTCGGTGCCGGCGATGTTCAC
This sequence comes from Pseudomonas sp. AG1028, assembly GCF_007993955.1. NCBI lineage: Bacteria > Pseudomonadati > Pseudomonadota > Gammaproteobacteria > Pseudomonadales > Pseudomonadaceae > Pseudomonas > Pseudomonas sp. AG1028. The sequence goes on along the minus strand of NZ_VIVP01000001.1, from coordinate 343,879 downwards.
CCAGCTCTACAACACCGACTTCCCCAGTCTGGTCACCGGTGAAGCCACGCTGCTGGACCTGTTGCTCGAGGACCGCGCCTTCCTGCGCGCCATCCTCTATACGATCCTGACTGCCCTGTGCCTGTCGTCCATGGGCCGCCGCGGACTGGCGCCAGTACTCACGCCGGTCAACGACTTCATCCTGCGTTACCGCTGGCAGGCCTTCCTGCTACTGGGGTTGATCGCCACCTACCGCATGTCCGACACGGTCATGGGCGTGATGGCCAACGTCTTCTACATCGACCAGGGCTTTACCAAGGACCAGATCGCCAGCGTCAGCAAACTGTTTGGGCTGATCATGACCCTGGTCGGCGCCGGTGCCGGCGGGTTGCTGATCGTGCGCTTCGGCATCATGCCGATCCTGTTCATCGGCGGCGCGGCGTCGGCGGCCACCAACCTGCTGTTCATGGCCCTGGCTGGCATGGGCGCCAACCTGCAAATGCTGATCTTCACCATCTCGGCGGACAACTTCAGCTCCGGCCTGGCCACGGCGGCGTTCGTCGCCTACCTGTCGAGCCTGACCAACCTGAAGTTCTCCGCCACCCAGTACGCGCTGCTGAGCTCCATCATGCTGCTGCTGCCACGGTTGATCGGCGGCTATTCCGGCGTACTGGTGGAGAAGTTCGGCTACGCGGACTTCTTCCTGATCACCGCACTGATGGGCGTACCGACCCTGCTGCTGATCCTGCTGCAGTGGCATCGCCAGGGTAACCGGGCCAGCGCGCTACCGGCCGACGAGCCACCGAAGCAGGAATGACGCCAATGAAAAAGCCGACTCTCGTCGGCTTTTTCGTTTCTGCGGGCCGCGCGTCAGCCGGCCTTGCCCTGCTGCATCATCTGCACCATGCGCGGCGGCTGCGCCAGCTCGACGCCCTCGGCGCGCAGACGATCGCGCACGCTCTCGTTGAGCATGAAGATCACTGGCCAGTAATCGCCGGCAGCCGTCCACATGCGCAGCGACAGGTTGATCGAGGTTTCGCCCAGGCTAGATACCACCACCACCGGCGCCGGCTCCTGATGCACGCGCGCATCCTTGGAAAGCTCCAGCAGCACTTCGCGAGCCTTGGCCAGGTCGGCATCGTAGTCGAGCTTCACGTCGTACAGCACCTGGCGGGTGTTCTGCCGCGAGTGGTTGGTGATGATGCCGTTGGACAGGGTGCCGTTGGGCACGATCACCACCTTGTTGTCACCGGTACGCAGCACGGTGTGGAAGATCTGGATGTAGTCCACCGAACCGGAAACACCCTGGGCCTCGATGAAGTCGCCGGCCTTGAAGGGGCGGAACAGCATGATCAGCACGCCGCCGGCGAAGTTCGCGAGGCTGCCCTGCAGCGCCAGGCCGATGGCCAGGCCCGCCGCACCGATCACCGCGATGAACGAGGTGGTCTCCACGCCGATCATCGACGCCACGCTGATGATCAGCAGCACTTTGAGCACAATGCTCGCCAGGCTACCGATGAAACTGCTCAGCGCGCGGTCGACCTTGCGGCCGTCCATCAGGGCGCTGACCTTGCTGGTCAGCTTGCTGATCAGCCACCAGCCGATCAGCAGGGTAACGATGGCCAGGGCCAGCTTGCCGCTGTACTGCAGCAATACCGGAATCCAGGCCTGTGACATGACGACCAGCTGGTCGATGCTCATATCCATCGGGCATTCCTTCTAGCAATTCAAACGAAAACGCCATGGCAGGCCATGGCGTTTGCTCGGGCGTTCACGAACTTGCGACGCTGCCGTTCCGTCGGGGTTCAATAAACCCCGCCCTATCAGTCGCGGAAATTGTTGTACTGCAGGGGCATGCCGAAGTCCTTGCCGCGCAGCGAGGCGATGCATTCCTGCAGGTCGTCGCGCTTCTTGCCAGTAACGCGCACCTGCTCGCCCTGGATGGCGGCCTGCACTTTGAGCTTGGCGTCCTTGATGTGGGCGACGATCTTCTTGGCCAGCTCCTTGTCGATGCCTTCGCGGAATTCGACTTCCTGCTTGATCACCTTGCCGGACGCATACGGGTCCTTGGTCTCCATGCACTGGCTGTCGATCTTGCGCTTGATCAGGCAGCTGCGAATGATGTCGAGCATCTGCTCAAGCATGAAATCGGCTTCGGCGGTCAGCGTAACGGCCTTGTCCTTGACTTCGAAACTGCACTTGCCGCGCAGGTCGAAGCGCCGCTCCAGCTCCTTGGTGGCATTATCCAGGGCGTTGGTGAGTTCGTGTTTGTCCAGCTCCGACACCACGTCGAACGAGGGCATGGAATTCCTCCAGTTAAAAAGCGCGACCGGCAGCACCGTTTCGCGAGTCGCTGCCGGCAGCCGCCTTGGCCGCGCTACGAATGCATCGGGCTGGGCGCCAGTTCGCGAGATCGTGAATTAAGTCTGCGCAAATCGCGCGGATGGCTTGACGATAAAATTGGCGCGATCATTATATCCGCTCTGATACAGATCGCTCGGCGTTGTATTGGTTACTCCCTTCCCTCGACCTGTTTTCCTGCCCGCGAGTGCCATAAAAAATGCCCAACCCCCATCTCAGTATTCTGGTGGTGGACGACGCCAAGTTCTCGAGCGCCATGATCGGCCGTGCATTGAGCCAGGCTGGATATCAGGATATTCGCTTCGCCAGCAGCGCTGCCGAAGCCATCAGCAATCTCGAACAACGCCCCGCCAGCGTACTGCTGGCAGACTGGCTGATGCCCGAAATGGACGGTCTGGAGCTGACCGGACGGGTGCGCCAGCTCGACGAGGCGGCCGAGCACTACACCTACATCATCCTGCTGACCGGCAAGGAGGGCGAGAACGTCCTCAACGAAGCCTTCGACCGCGGCGTCGATGACTTCATCAGCAAGTCAGCGATGAACGAACAGCTGCTGCCCCGGGTATTCGCCGCCGAACGCCTGTGCAGCACCCTGCAGCGCCTGCTCCACGAAAACGCCCTGCTGGTGCAGAACATCGCCAGCCTGGAAGAACGCAACCTGGTCGACCCACTGACCGGCCTGGGCAACACCCGCTACCTGAAACAGAAGATGGCCGACAGCCTGCGCCAGGTGGAATCGCGTGGTGGCGCACTGTGCTACCTGATGATCGGTCTGCAGGGCGTCGACGAGCTGAGCGCACGCCACGGCGCGGTATTCAGCAACGAGTTGCTGCGCAGCGTGGCCCGCCGCCTGCAACAGCTGGTACGCCCGCTGGACGTGCTGGTCAGCCTGGATGATCGTCATTTCGCACTGATCACCCTGCTCGAAGATCTGCAGGAATGCTCGCCGAGCAGCTTCAAGCGTCTGCACGAAGGCCTCAACCTCAAGGCCTTCAAGACCAGCGAAGGCTTTATCAGCCTCAAGGCCGGCATCGCCGTGGTCGGGCTGGACAGCAAGGCCATGCCCATGGAGCAGCAGCAACTGCTCGACCTGGCCACTCGTCTGCTACCCGAAGCCCACGCCAGCGGCCGCGTGACCGCGGTACGCCTGCCCCGTCCATGAGCTGGCATGTACTCGGTGCCGGCAGCCTGGGCAGTCTGTGGGCCTGCCGCCTGTTTCGCGCCGATGTGCAGGTGCAGCTTGTGCTCCGTGACCCGCGGCGTCTGACCGCGTATCGCCAGGCGAGCGGCCTGACCCTGGTCGAGCAGGGCCACAGCCACCTCTACCCTATCCCGGCCAGCGACCTGCAGGATTCGGCGCCCATCGAGCGTCTGCTGCTGGCCTGCAAGGCCTATGACGCCGCTGAGGCGATTGCCGCCGTGGCCCATCGCCTGACACCGGCTGCCGAAGTCGTCCTGCTGCAGAACGGCCTGGGCAGCCAGGACGAAGTGGCGCAGCAGTTGCCTGGCCGCCGTTGCCTGCCCGCCTCCAGCACCGAAGGCGCGTTTCGTGACGGTGACTGGCGCGTGGTATTCGCCGGTCAGGGCCACACCTGGATCGGCGATCCATGCGGCGCGGCGGCGCCTGCCTGGCTGCAGGAACTGGAACGTAGCCAGATTCCCCACACCTGGAGCGCGGACATCCTCGCGCGCCTGTGGCGTAAGCTGGCGTTCAATTGCGCGATAAACCCGCTGACCGTGCTGCACGGCTGCCGCAATGGCGAACTGGTGCGCTATCACGAACAGGTCGATGCGCTATGTACCGAGCTGGCCGAGCTGTTGATCGGCTGTGGCCAGGTAGAGGCCGCCCAAAAGCTGCATAGCGAAGTGTGGCGGGTGATCGAGGCCACGGCCGCCAATTACTCGTCCATGTACCAGGACGTCGCCGCTGGTCGGCGCACCGAAATCAGCTACCTGCTCGGCTACGCCTGCGCCGCCGGCGAACGCGCTTTGCTGCAGCTGCCGCAGCTGAAAGCCTTGCACCAGCGACTGCAGGAGCATCTGGACGGCCACGGATTGCCGCGCTATTGAGTCACGCGCTACCCTGCGCCCTCACCTGCCACCACGAAACACGCCCATGCGTCTGCGCCACCGCCTGAAGAACCTGCCCGTAGGCCGAAAGCTGCTCGCTGCCCTGCTGGTCCTGCTGGCCGCCGTGCTGGTGGTCGCCAACATGACCTTCATCAGCGCGGCCTACTGGATCTCCCAGGAAAGCGTCGCGCCCCAGGCGCTGCAGACCTTGGGCCGGCTGTTCGCCACTCCCGCCCTGAGCCGCGACGCCCTGAGCTCTCCCGAAAACGCCCATGAGCTACTCAAGCGCCTGGAGGGTTATGGCCCACTACGCGCCGCGGTGATCTACGACGCCGACGGCAATAGCATGGCGCAGTTGCAGAGGGGCGAGAAACTCGACCTACCCGAGCAGGTCGCTGCTCTGGACAACTGGCGCATCGGTGAATTTCGCGCCAACCAGTTGGTCGAGCTGCCGCGATCCGATGCTCCGCCAGGCCACCTGCTACTGGTCGCCTCCAGTGAGTTGCCGGGCGCTTTCTACACCGGCACCGTCACCGCCAGCCTGGTGATCCTGCTGTTCAGCCTGGTGCTATGGCTGTTGGTGGCGCGGCAGATCCGCCGCCTGGTCACCAGCCCGATCAAACGCCTGGAAGAGCTGACCCGCCAGGTCACCCGCGAAGAGAACTACTCACTGCGCGCGCGACGCGGCAACCGCGACGAAATCGGTAGCCTGGCCGAAGCCTTCAACACCATGCTCGAGCGCATCGAGGCCCGCGAACAGCAGCTCAAGCGTGCCCGCGACGATTCCGAAGAGGCTTACAACCAGGCCCGCGGCCTGGCCGAGGAGACGCGCCTGTCCAACCGCAAGCTGGAACTCGAAGTGCAGGTGCGCAGCAAGATCGAGAAGAAGCTCACCGGTTTCCAGAACTACCTCAACAGCATCATCGACTCCATGCCCTCGGCGCTGATCGCCCTGGACGAACAGCTCTACGTGGCGCAGTGGAATCAGGAGGCCAGTGCGCTGTCCGGTACCTCCATCGACGAGGCGGTCAACCAGCCGGTGTTCCTCGCCTTCCCACTGCTCAAACCGTACCTGTCCAAACTCAAGCGCACCGCCGAGCAGCACCGGGTCGAGAAGATCGAACGCGTCACCTGGATTCGCGATGACGAGCCCCATCACTACGCCCTGACCTTTTATCCGCTGATCGGCAGCATCGGCCGTGGCGTGGTGATCCGCATCGACGACATCACCCAGCGCCTGAATCTCGAAGAGGTCATGGTGCAGTCCGAGAAGATGCTTTCCGTGGGCGGCCTGGCGGCCGGCATGGCGCACGAGATCAACAACCCGCTGGGCGCCATCCTGCACAACGTGCAGAACATCCGCCGGCGCCTGTCGCCGGAGCTGCCACGCAATCAGGAGCAAGCCGAACTGGCCGGCGTCAGCCTGCCGGCCATTGACCGCTACCTGGTAGCGCGGGAGATCCCTATGCTGCTCGACGGCATCCAGCAGGCCGGTGCACGAGCCTCGAAGATCGTCACCCACATGCTCAGCTTCAGCCGCCTGAGCAACCGTCAGCTGGCGCCCTGCCAGTTGCCGGCACTGATCGACCAGGCGGTGGAGATCGCCAGCAACGACTTCGACCTGACCGAAAGCTTCGACTTCAAGAGCCTGCTGATCCAGCGTGAATTCGACCCGCAGCTAGGGCCGATTCCCGGCATCGCCAACGAACTGGAGCAGGTGCTGCTCAACCTGCTGAAGAACGCTGCCCAGGCCATTCACCTGCGTGAAGACGAAAGTGAGCCCGGCAAGCTGATACTGCGCACGCGCCTGGCGCCGCCCTGGGCCGAAGTGCAGGTCGAAGACAATGGCGTGGGCATCCCCGAAGCCGTGCGCAAGCGCATCTTCGAACCGTTCTTCACCACCAAAGAGGTCGGTCAAGGCACCGGACTGGGACTTTCGGTGTCGTACTTCATCGTCACCAACAACCACAAGGGCCAGATGGAAGTGCACTCGCGCACCGGCCAGGGCACCTGTTTCACCCTGCGCCTGCCCCTGGGCGCCAGCAGCTGATCAGCGGAGACCCCATGGGTTATCGACTCTCGAAAATCTACACGCGCACCGGCGATGCCGGACAAACCGGTCTGGCCGACGGCCGCCGCGTCGCCAAGGATCATCCGCGCATCGAAGCCATCGGCGAAGTGGACACCCTCAACAGCCAGCTCGGCCTGCTACTCGCCGACCTGCTCGAGCAGCAGGCTAACCACCCGGGTCTCGGCGAGCTTGTCGAAGTGCTCGCGCCCTGCCAGCACCGCCTGTTCGACCTCGGTGGCGAGCTGGCGATGCCCGAGTACCAAGCGCTGCAGGGCGCCGAAATCGAGCGCCTGGAAGCGGCCATCGACCGCTGGAACGAGGAAGTCGGGCCGCTCACCAACTTCATCCTGCCCGGCGGCTCACGGCTGATCGCCCAGGCCCACCTGTGTCGCAGCAGCGCCCGCACCGCCGAGCGACGCTGCGGCCAGCTGCATACCATCGAACCACTGCGCGGTGAGTTGCTGGCCTACATCAACCGGCTGTCCGACCTGCTGTTCGTGGCCGCGCGGCTGATCGCCAGGCGCCAGGGCATCGACGAAGTGCTCTGGCAGGCCGCCGTCAAAGGCTGAGGCAACTCTCGAAGCGGCGCAGCTCGCCGCTCAGCGGGTCGCTGAACGACAGCCCACGGGCCAGCAGCTTCAGCGGCCGCCCGTAGTCGTCGGGCTCACCCTCGGCGCAGCTGACTTCGGGATAGAACGGATCGTTGAGGATCGGCGCGCCCAGGGCCGCCATATGCACCCGTAGCTGATGTTTCTTGCCGGTGACTGGCTCCAGACCGTACAACCAATGCTCGGCGCGCTTCTCGATCACCTCGACGCGCGTACGGGTGTTCGCCACCCCCGGTGCCTCGCGCATGCGAAAGAACGGCTCCCCGGCTTCGAAACGCGTCTCGCGCAACAGCGGAAACTGCAGCCCGGGCAAGGGAGCAGCCAGCGCCTCGTAGCGCTTGTCGATGGCGCGCTCGCGAAACATTGCCTGGTAGCGCCCGCGAGTCTGCGGATTGCTGGAGAACAGCACCAGCCCGGCGGTGTGCCGGTCGATGCGATGCAGGGGCACCAGATCGGCATTGCCGGTACGCTTGACCAGCCGCGCCAGCAGAGTCTGCTCGACATAGGCGCCGGCCGGCATCACCGACAGGAAATGTGGCTTGTCGGCGACCAGAATGTGCTCGTCGACATGCAGGATGGCTTCCTCGAAGGGAATCAGCGGCTCGGCGGGCACCTCACGGAAATAATGCACGCGCAGGCCGACCCGATACGGGTGATCGACGCCGATGGGCGCGCCGTCGGCGTCCAGCACCCGGCCACGGGCCATGCGCTCGAGCCAGACGTCTCGCGGAATCGCCGAGAAATGCGCGCACAGGCAGTCGAGCACCGTCGCCCAGTCGCCGGCAGGCAGGTGCAGCGTGCTGGGACGCAGGGTCGGCTGATCGGATGGTGGCATGCGAAGGCTCCAGGCGCGGTAGTCAGGGCGCGATCAGGTAGAGAAAGATCGACAGCGTCACCAGCGAACCCAGCGTCGACAACAGAATGGTGCTCGACACCTCGGCACCGTCGCGGCGATAGAACTCGGCGAGCATGAACGGCCCGGTACCGGTCGGCAACGCGCTGAGCAGCAGCGCGGCGTGGGCCCACATCGACGGCAGGCGGAACACGTAGACGGCCAATGTCCAGGTGATCAGCGGATGAGCGACCAGCTTGATCAGTACCAGGCCGGTACCGCGCTGCTTCGGCCCTGCGTGCTTTGCAGCCAGGAACAAACCCAGGGCGATGAGCGCGCAGGGGCCCGTGGCGGCGGCGAGCAATTTGAGAAACTGGTGCAGGGGCGCCGGCAGCGGCTGCGCCGTAGCCGCCCACAGACCACCGAGCAGCGGCGCCATGACGATCGGGTTCTTCAGCAGAGCGATACCGACTTTGCGCACCGCGGCCAGCAGGCTCTTTTCGTTCTGCAGGCCCACTTCGATGCACACCACCGCCAGGGCGAAAAGTACGCAGATGACGATCAGGCAGGCGATCAGCGCCGGCTCCATACCGGCATCGCCGAACACCAGCAGGCACAGCGGAATGCCCATGTAACCGGTATTGGCGTAGGAAGCGCTCAGCCCCTGCACGCTGGCATCGGCCAGGCTGGTGCTGCGCAAGCGCCACAGCAGCACCAGGGCAAAGAGGCCCAGGGTGGCGATGCCATAGGCAAGGATGAAACCGGGCTGCCAGATCTCGTCCCAGACCACCGTCGCCATCGCCTCGAACAGCAGCGCCGGCAGGCACAGCCAGACCACCATGCGGTTGATCTCCGAGGCCGCGCTGGCGCCCAGCAGGCCCAGGCGCCGGCAGGCAAACCCCGCAAGGATCAGCGCAAAGACCGGCAGGATGACATTGAGAACGGAGGCCATGGGCCGTGGATCACTCGAAAACGGGACGCCGCAGGGTAGGCGCTACGGCGTACTCATACAAGCGCCGGCTCAGCGCTGGTGCCCTGGCCAGAAAGCGCGAATGCCGGCAACGCCTTGGGCGCCAACCTGCCAGGCCTGCTGGCAATCCCGCGGCCCGACCCCACCGAGCAGGTAGCACGGCTGGTTGAAACCCTGCAGCCATTCACTCGCCCGCTGCCAACCCAGCGGCTGGGCCTCGGGATGGGTCTGGGTGACCTGCAACGGCGACAGGGTGACGAAGTCGGCGCCAATCTGGGTCGCCAGTTCGAGTTCTTCGGCACTGTGGCAGGACGCGGCCAGCCAGCGCCCTTCGGGCAGCGGACGGCCTTTGCTGGCGTACTTACGCAGTTGCTCGGCGGTCAGGTGCCAGCCGGCAGCCGGAAAATCGCCCAGCCACTCCAGCGGGCCCTTGAGCATCAACTGCGCCTTACCGGCGCAGAGCCCCTGCACGTCCACGGCCAGATCGCGGTACTGGGCGTCGAACATCGCCGGCGCGCGTAGCTGGATCAGGCGCATACCGTTGGCGACAGCAGCCCGTACGCCAGCCAGCAGCTCCGGCCCGTCCAGCCCTTCCGGGGTGATCAGGTAATGCTCGGGCAGGCGCGCCGCCGCGACGATCGGTCGGTTGGCGGCCGGAAACTCATAGTCGCCCAGCTGTCGTGGGCTGACCCAGGCCAGCGGCTGGCCCTCGGCGCCATGGGGCTCACCAGTGAATCGACTGACTTCCCAGACATCCAGCAGCACCTGCTTGTCGCTGTAGTCGTGACGTACCTGGATCAGCGGCCGCGCCGCCTCCACGCCGATGCCCAGTTCCTCGTGCAGCTCGCGCGACAGCGCCGCCAGAACGGCCTCGCCCTCCTCGACCTTGCCGCCCGGAAACTCCCAGAGCCCGCCCTGGTGCTTGTCGTCCGGGCGTTTGGCGATCAGGACCCGGCCATCGTCACCGCGGATTACCGCGGCCGCTACATGCACGCGTTTCACGTCTTCTCCTCTAGTGCAGCCTGCAGCCAGCGCTGGAATGCCGGCCACTGAAAAATGGTTTCCACATAGGCCGCCGCATCTGCCGGAAGTTGCACGCCGTAGCTGCGCAGCCGACTGGCGACCGGGGCGAAGTAGGCGTCGGCGATGCTGACTTGACCGAACAGGTACGGCCCGCCTTGACCGAAGCGCTCGCGGCAGCCCGCCCACAGCGCGACGATGCGCTGGATATCGTGCTTGACCTCGTCGGTCACGCTGGCCAACGGCGCATTGCGCTGCATGTCCATCGGCATGTGGCTGCGCAGCGCGCCAAAGCCGCTGTGCATTTCCGCGCAGGCCGAACGGGCCATCGCGCGGGCAGCCACATCGCGTGGCCACAGCCCGGCTTCGGGGAAACGCTCGGCCAGGTATTCGGCGATGGCCAGGGAATCCCAGATCACCCCGGCGTCCTCGGTCTTGAGCACCGGTACCTTGCCCGTCGGCGAATGCTCCAGCAGCCGCGCGTGGGTGTCGGCGCGAAACAGCGGCACCAGGGTTTCCCGATAGGCCGCGCCGCTGAGTTCAACCAGCAGCCAGCCGCGCAGCGACCAGGAGGAGTAGTTCTTGTTGCCTATCACCAGTTCGAGCGACATCTATTTCTCCAGCGTTCGGAAGGAACAGAGCGACAGCTTCACCCGTGGCTGCCGGCAAGGCAAATTCCCTGCGCGCATGAGGCCATGCGCGCGGGGAATCCATCGGCGATCAGGTGCGGTATTCGGCGTTGATCTTCACGTACTCGTGGGACAAGTCGGTGGTCCAGATCGTCTCGCTGCAGGTGCCGCGGCCCAGCTCGATGCGGATGGTGATTTCCTCTTCGGCCATCACCGCCGCACCCTGCTCCTCGGTGTAGCTGGCAGCGCGGCAGCCCTTGCTGGCGATACACACGTCGCCCAGGAACACGTCGATCTTGCTGACGTCCAGTTGCGCCACGCCGGCACGGCCCACGGCAGCGAGGATGCGCCCCCAGTTGGGGTCGGAGGCGAACAGCGCGGTCTTGATCAGCGGCGAATGGGCCACGGCATAGCCGACGTCCAGGCATTCCTGGTGGGTCGCCCCGCCGTTGACCTGCACGGTGACGAACTTGGTAGCGCCTTCGCCGTCACGGACGATGGCCTGGGCCACTTCCATGCACACCTCGAACACCGCCTGTTTGAGCGCTGCGAACAGCGCACCGCTGGCCTGGGTGATTTCCGGCAAGGCGGCCTTGCCGGTAGCGATCAGCATGCAGCAGTCGTTGGTCGAGGTATCACCGTCGATGGTGATGCGGTTGAACGACTTGTTCGCCGCGTCGCGCAGCAGGTCCTGCAGCACGCCTTGGGCGACCTTGGCGTCGGTGGCGATGTAGCCGAGCATAGTGGCCATGTTCGGTTTGATCATGCCCGCGCCCTTGCTGATGCCAGTCACGGTGACGGTCACGCCCTCGTGGGTGAACTGGCGGCTGGCGCCCTTGGGCAGCGTGTCGGTGGTCATGATGCCGGTGGCAGCATCGGCCCAGTTGTTCTCGGAGAGGTTGTCCAAAGCGGCCTGCAGGGCGCCTTCGATCTTCTCGACCGGCAGCGGCTCACCGATCACCCCCGTGGAGAACGGCAGCACTTCGCTTTCATCCACGCCGGCCAGGCTGGCCAGGCTCGCGCAAGTGCGCATGGCGTTCTGCAGACCCGGCTCGCCGGTGCCGGCATTGGCGTTGCCGGTGTTGGTCAGCAGATAACGCACGCTACCGGACACTCGCTTTTTGGCCAGGATCACCGGCGCCGCGCAGAACGCGTTGAGGGTGAACACCCCCGCCACACTGCTGCCCTCGGCACAGCGCATCACCACCACATCCTTGCGCCCCGGGCGCTTGATGCCGGCAGAGGCGATGCCCAGCTCGAAACCTGGAACCGGATGCAGGGTAGACAGCGGGCCAAGACCAACAGCCATGGGAAAGCTCCTTGAATTAGGTGGATGGGCACAGCATGTTCGATGCGAAAACGCCGCGAAGAGGCTAGCCCTCGCGGCGTTGGGATTTTACAGCTCAGGTAAAGAACCTGATCACGACCTTGCGAGCTAGAGGCCTGCAAGGCCTAGGCGGCCCCACGAAAACAGGCGAGGAAGCGGAGTGTACTTTTGTACATGAGCATTACTCGCTTCGCTCGCCCCTTCGGGGCCGCACTAAAGTGCGTTAGCCGCAAGCGGCTTGCCGAGCCTGTTTTCAACGCCGCAGGGCCGACGCGCAGCTAGTCGTGTTCAGGTTCTCAGTTGACCTGACCGTGGCAGTGCTTGTACTTCTTGCCGGAACCGCACGGGCACAGCTCGTTGCGGCCGATCTTCTGCTCGGCGCGTACCGGGGCGGCAGCCACGGCGACATCGCCGTCCTGGCCCTCGGCTTCTGGCTCTTCGAGCGCGGAAACTTCATCGTGCTGGAACTGCATGCGCTGGGCCATGGCTTCGGCTTCGCGGCGCAGGCGGGCTTCTTCCTCGGCCGGGTCTTCACGGCGCACCTGCACGTGAGAAAGCACACGGATGGTGTCGCGCTTGATCGAATCCAGCAGTTCCTGGAACAGGGTGAAGGACTCGCGCTTGTATTCCTGTTTCGGGTTCTTCTGCGCGTAACCACGCAGGTGGATACCGTGACGCAGGTGGTCCATGGTCGACAGGTGGTCTTTCCACAGGTCGTCCAGCACGCGCAGCAAAATCTGCTTCTCGAAGGTACGCAGGGCTTCGGCGCTGGCCTGGGTTTCCTTCTCGTTGTAGGCGTCCACCAGTTCCTTGAGGATGCGCTCGCGCAGTGTTTCTTCGTACAGCTTGTCGTCTTCGTCGAGCCACTGCTGGATCGGCAGGCGCAGGTTGAAGCCGGCGAAGATCGCCTCTTCCAGACCGGCGATGTCCCATTGCTCGGGCAGCGACTGCGGCGGCATGTGCGCGCTGATGGTGCTATCCAGAACTTCCTGGCGGAAGTCCTCGATGGTCTCGCCGACGTTGTCGGAAGCCAGCACGGTGTTGCGCATGTGATAGATCACCTTGCGCTGCTCGTTGGCCACGTCATCGTATTCGAGCAGCTGTTTACGCATGTCGAAGTTACGGCCTTCGACCTTGCGCTGCGCCTTCTCGATAGCGTTGGTCACCATGCGGTGTTCGATGGCTTCGCCCGGCTGCATGCCCAGGGCCTTCATGAAGTTCTTCACGCGGTCGGAGGCGAAGATGCGCATCAGGCTATCTTCCAGCGACAGGTAGAAGCGGCTGGAACCGGCATCGCCCTGGCGACCGGCACGGCCGCGCAGCTGGTTGTCGATACGCCGCGACTCGTGGCGCTCGGAGGCGATCACGTGCAGGCCACCGGCTTCCAGCACCTGCTGGTGACGCTTCTGCCAGTCGGCCTTGATCTGCGCGATCTGCTCGTCGGTGGGGTTCTCCAGTGCAGCGACTTCCACTTCCCAGTTGCCGCCGAGCAGGATGTCGGTACCACGACCGGCCATGTTGGTGGCGATGGTCAGCGCGCCGGGACGACCGGCCTGGGCGATGATCTCGGCTTCCTTCTCGTGGAACTTGGCGTTGAGCACCTTATGCTCGATGCCTTCCTGCTCGAGCAGGCGCGACACGTATTCGGAGGTCTCGATGGTCGCGGTGCCGACCAGGATCGGGCGGCCCTGGGCCTGGCACTCGCGGATATCGTTGATGATCGCGGCGTACTTCTCTTCCTGGGTCAGGTAGACCAGATCGTTGAAGTCCTTACGGGCGATCGGCTTGTTGGTCGGGATCACCATCACGTCCAGACCGTAGATCTGGCGGAATTCGAAGGCTTCGGTGTCGGCGGTACCGGTCATGCCGGACAGCTTGTTGTACAGGCGGAAGTAGTTCTGGAAGGTGGTCGACGCCAGGGTCTGGCTTTCGGCCTGGATCTGCACGCCTTCCTTCGCCTCGATGGCCTGGTGCAGGCCTTCGGACAAGCGACGGCCCTGCATGGTACGGCCGGTGTGCTCGTCGATCAGGATGACCTGACCGTTCTGCACGATGTATTCGACGTTGCGATGGAACAGGGTGTGGGCACGCAGGCCGGCATAGACGTGGGTCAGCAGGCCCAGGTTGTGCGCGGAATAGAGGCTTTCGCCCTCGGCCAGCAAGCCGATCTGGGTGAGCATGTCCTCGATGATCTGATGGCCGGCTTCGTTGAGTTCGACCTGACGGCTCTTCTCGTCGACCTTGTAGTGGCCTTCCTGAGTGACCACGCCTTCCTCTTCCTCGATGTGCTGCTTGAGGCGGGGAATCAGCTTGTTGATCTCGATGTACAGCTTGGAGCTGTCTTCGGCCTGACCGGAAATGATCAGCGGCGTACGGGCTTCGTCGATGAGGATCGAGTCCACTTCGTCGATCACCGCGAAATTCAGTTCGCGCTGGAATTTCTCTTCCAGGCTGAACGCCATGTTGTCGCGCAGGTAATCGAAACCGAATTCGTTGTTGGTGCCGTAGGTGATGTCGGCAGCGTAAGCGGCGCGCTTCTCTTCCGGCGGCATGAACGGGGTGACAATGCCGACCGACAGGCCGAGGAATTCGTACAGCGGGCGCATCCAGTTGGCGTCGCGGCGGGCCAGGTAGTCGTTGACCGTGACCACGTGCACACCCTTGCCTTCCAGGGCGTTGAGGTAGACGGCCAGGGTACCGACCAGGGTTTTACCCTCACCGGTACGCATTTCGGCGATCTTGCCTTCGTGCAGAGTCATACCGCCGATCAGCTGGACGTCGAAGTGGCGCATGCCCATCACGCGCTTACCCGCCTCGCGGGCCACGGCAAAGGCTTCAGGCAGCAGTTGATCCAGGGTTTCGCCCTTGGCCAGGCGGGCCTTGAATTCTTCGGTCTTGGCACGCAGTTGCTCATCGGAGAGCGCGAGCATCTGCTCCTCGAATGCATTGACGGCCTGAACCGCCTTGAGCATGCGTTTGACTTCACGCTCGTTCTTGCTTCCAAAGAGTTTTTTCAACAAAGGCGCAAACATATCGACAGGATCTTCCACGCTATGAATGGAGGGCGGCCCCGTGAGTCGCCCATGCAGCCCGTATGGCTGCGTGCGAAGGGGGCATTCTACCCGGAAACGGAATTGAAGAAAGAGCGCGATTGGCACAGGGCCATCGGCACAGGGCAAGCCGGCCTTGACCGGCTTTTGTCAGGGCTCGTCGCTGACGCGGGCGATATAGCTGTGCGGGTTGACCAGCTCGCCGCTGCGGGTGACTTCGAAGTGCACGTGGTTGCCGGTCGAGCGCCCGGTGCTGCCGACCGTGGCGATGGCCTGACCACGCTGGACCAGATCGCCGACCTGTACCTTGTTGCTGCGGTTATGCGCATACAGGGTGACATAGCCGTCGGCGTGGCTGATTTCCACGGTGTTGCCATAACCATTGCGGCGCCCGGCGAAGGTCACCACGCCGGCACCGACCGCCACCACGTCGCTGCCGGCCTTGGCGGCGAAGTCAACGCCCTTGTGCACGCTGACGCGTCCGGTCAGCGGGTCGATACGCCGCCCGAATGGTGACGACACGTAGCCTTGCAACACCGGATGGCCGGAGAGCATCGTCGCCTCGTCGAGACGACGGTCGGCGAGCAGCTGTTCCAACACTTCGAGCTGCTGCTCACGGCTGTCCATGCGCAGGGCCAGCTCGTCGAGCGTGCTCATGAACGGCGGTGGCGCGTAGGCCGCGCTGCCAAGCGGTTCCTCAGGACCGCCCTGCCCCACGCCAAGAGAAAAATCGAACTCACTGGCATCCAGTTCGGCCAATTCGGTAAGCCGCTCGCCCAGAGCGTCGAGCCGGGTCAGGCGCGCCTGCAGCTCGGCAACGTGTGCGGCGAAGGCATCGAGCTGACGCTGGGCATCGATCTTCACCGCGCCAACTTCCTCGCGCTGGGCATCAAGAGCCTGGCTGACCACATCGCTGTTCAGTACCGGCACCGATTGCGGCGCAATCCACGCCCCCAGCGCTGCACCGCCGCCCACCGCCAGAACGACCAGCAGCACCGCACCGGCCAGCAGCCAGCGCAAATCGAGGCTGAGCGAGCGCGCGGCGCCGTGGCGCCTGCTGAGCAAAATGATGTGCATGACATCCCCATTTCGAAAAAAGTGGAACCCGAGCGGTCAGCAGAGGTTCTGCTACCATGACGGCCCCAAAAACGTCGCAGGCTTCCTGCCATGAGTTTTCGTCCCTTGCCGGCCAAGGCGCCCGCCGCGCTCCTGCGCGAGGCGAAGCCGCTGAAAGCGCTGTTCAGCCAGGCTCAACGCCTCGACCACCTGCAGCAGGTGGTGGAAAGCCAGCTGCAGCCTGCCGCCCGTGAACACTGTCGCGTGGCATCGTGGCGTGAAGGCTGCCTGCTGCTGATCGTCACCGATGGCCACTGGGCCACGCGGCTGCGTTATCAGCAAAAACGCCTGCAACGGCAGTTGCAGGCGCTCGAAACGTTCGCGACCTTAACGAAAATCCTCTTCAAGGTGCAACCTCCGAGCGGCGAGAAACGCCAGGCGCCACGGCCCTTCGAGCTCTCCGACAGTGCCGCCGACAACATCCAGGAAACCGCCGAAGGGGTCAGTGATCCGCGCCTGAAGGCTGCCCTGGAGCGCCTCGCCAGTCACCGCCGTCGCAGCGATTCCTAGACCCTTCAGCCAGTTAGATTCGCCAAACAGCGAGCGCCATAAAAATGGCAGCTCGGTTGACAGCGTCTGCCCAACCCGCGCTGGGCCTGCCTCTGGCCGTTTGTCGGGCCACTTGAGCGCGGTATAAAAAAAGGCCACCCGAAGGTGGCCTTGAAAGAGATAAAGCTAGGAGAGAGTGCCTTACACCGCCGCAGCCGGGCGCATGTAAGAGATCGGAGCAGTGTCGGCGTCTTCGAACGTCACCGTTTCCCAAGCATCCGGCTGTGCGATCAAGGCTCGCAGCAGGCGGTTGTTCAGGCCATGGCCGGATTTGTAGCCGCGGAACTCACCGATCAGGCTGTTGCCGAGCAGATAGAGGTCACCGATCGCATCGAGAATCTTGTGCCTGACGAATTCGTCCTCGTAACGCAGGCCGTCTTCGTTGAGCACACCGTCTTCGTCCACCACGATGGCATTGTCCACACTGCCGCCGCGCGCCAGGTTGTGCGAACGCAGAAATTCGATATCACGCATGAAACCGAAGGTGCGGGCACGGCTGACTTCCTTGACGAACGAGGTGCTGGAAAAATCGACACTCGCGGTCTTGGTGCGGTCGTGGAATACCGGGTGATCGAAGTCGATCTCGAAACTCACCTTGAAGCCATCGAACGGAACGAAGGTGGCGCGCTTGTCGCCGTCCGTCACGGTCACTTCACGGGTGATGCGGATGAACTTCTTGGGGGCGTCCTGCTCTTGCAGACCAGCCGACTGAATCAGGAAAACAAAGGGACCCGCACTGCCATCCATGATCGGCACTTCACAGGCGGAGAGCTCGACGTAGGCGTTATCGATGCCCAGGCCTGCCATGGCCGAAAGCAGATGCTCGACCGTATCCACCTTGACATCACCATTGACCAGCGTGGTCGACATGGTGGTCTCACCAACGTTCAGGGCGTGCCCCTTCACCTCCACCACAGGGTCAAGGTCGGTACGACGGAACACGATACCGGTATCCACCGGAGCCGGCTTCAGGGTCAGGTAAACCTTCTCCCCGGAATGCAGGCCGATACCCGTGGCGCGGATGATGTTCTTCAGGGTGCGTTGTCTGATCATGGGTCTGGCCGCTATTACGCTAGGTGCGAATTGTTTTCAACAAAGGCTGGCGATGATAGCAGAACCGACCTTTGCTGAACACCAATCACCCTTATACTCCTGATAGATTTCATTAATCCGCCTGACGACGCAGGAATGCCGGAATGTCCAAGTAATCCAGGTCGTCCTGCGGATTCATTTTCGCCGCAGTGGCTGCGCCACCATGGCTCTGACGCTGAACGGTCGGGCGCTCGTAGTCCTTGTAGTTGACGTTCTGCTCGGCGCGAACCGGAGCGGCTACCGGGGCAACTGGCTGTGCGGCGGCGACCTGAACGGTATTGTCGACGACCTTGACCGGCTTCTCCATGCGCGCGCCCAGACCGGTGGCAACCACGGTCACGTGCAGCTCGTCGCGCATGTCCGGATCGATCACGGTGCCGACCTTGACGGTAGCGTGCTCGGAAGCGAACTGTTCGATGATGTTACCCACATCGGAGTACTCACCCAGGGACAGGTCAGGGCCAGCGGTGATGTTCACCAGGATGCCGCGGGCGCCCTGCAGGTTGACGTCTTCGAGCAGCGGGTTGCGGATGGCCGCTTCGGTGGCTTCACGCGCACGGTTCGGACCACTGGCGCAGCCGGTGCCCATCATCGCCATGCCCATTTCGCTCATCACGGTCTTCACGTCGGCGAAGTCGACGTTGATCATGCCCGGGCGCTTGATGATGTCGGAGATACCACGCACGGCACCGCTCAGCACGTCGTCGGCCTTGGAGAAGGCGGACAGCAGGCTGGCGTCCTTGCCGAGAATGGTCAGCAGCTTCTCGTTGGGGATGGTAATCAGCGAGTCAACGCTTTCCTGCAGCGCGCGGATGCCTTCGTCGGCGATCTGCATGCGCTTGCGGCCTTCGAACGGGAACGGACGGGTCACCACCGCAACGGTGAGGATGCCCAGCTCCTTGGCCACTTCGGCAATCACAGGTGCTGCACCGGTACCGGTACCGCCGCCCATGCCGGTGGTGATGAACACCATGTCGCAGCCCTGCAGCACTTCAGCGATGCGCTCACGGTCTTCGATGGCTGCCTGACGGCCAACTTCCGGGTTGGCGCCAGCGCCCAGACCCTTGGTGACGCCAGTACCGAGTTGCAGCACGGTACGTGCGCCGATGTTCTTCAGTGCCTGAGCATCGGTGTTGGCGCAAATGAATTCGACGCCTTCGATGTTGCTCTTGGCCATGTGGTTGACTGCGTTGCCACCGCCACCGCCGACACCGATAACCTTGATGACCGCGCTTTGCGGAAGGTTGTCTACGAGTTCAAACATGGTCTCTCTCCTGTATTTTCTAGTTTTTAACGCCTAGTGCCGACAACGCTGCACACGCCCGTGCCGCGTCGCCCGCCTTAGAAATTGCCCTGAATCCAGCGCTTGAGCCGTTCCAGAGCGGGTGCCTTGGTTTCATCACCGTACCCGCCATTGCCGGGCATCGGGATGTCGTCGGACTGCTTGCGCAGGCCATACATCAACAGGCCAACGCCCGTCGAGTAAATAGGGTTGCGGACCACATCGCTGAGGCCTTTGACACTGTGCGGCACGCCCAGGCGCACCGGCATGTGAAAGATTTCTTCAGCCAGCTCAACCGCGCCTTCCATCTTCGCCGTACCACCGGTAAGCACGATGCCCGCCGGGATCAGGTCCTCGTAGCCGCTGCGGCGCAATTCGGCCTGGATCAGGGTGAACAACTCGTCGTAACGCGGCTCGACCACCTCGGCCAAGGACTGGCGCGACAGATCGCGCGGCGGACGATCACCGACGCTCGGCACCTTGATGGTTTCGCCGGCGCCGGCCAGCTTGGCCAGGGCGCAGGCGTAACGGATCTTGATCTCTTCGGCGTACTGGGTCGGGGTACGCAGTGCCATGGCGATGTCGTTGGTGACCTGGTCACCGGCAATCGGGATTACCGCGGTGTGACGGATAGCGCCTTCGGTGAAGATGCAGATGTCGGTGGTGCCGCCGCCGATGTCGACCAGGCACACCCCCAGCTCTTTCTCGTCGTCGGTCAGCACCGCATAGGCGGAAGCCAGCTGCTCGAGGATGATGTCGTCGACTTCCAGGCCGCAACGGCGCACGCATTTTTCGATGTTCTGCGCCGCGTTCACCGCGCAGGTGACCACGTGCACCTTGGCTTCCAGGCGTACGCCGGACATGCCCAGGGGCTCGCGCACGCCTTCCTGGTTATCGATCACGTAGTCCTGCGGCAGGGTATGCAACACACGCTGGTCGGCAGGAATGGCGACGGCCTGGGCAGCGTCGAGCACGCGCTCCAGGTCGGCGCTGCTCACTTCACGATCACGGATGGCGACGATACCGTGGCTGTTCAGGCTGCGGATGTGGTTGCCGGCCACGCCGACGAATGCCGAGTGGATGCGGCAGCCCGCCATCAGCTGGGCTTCCTCCACTGCGCGCTGGATCGACGCCACGGTGGACTCGATGTTGACCACCACGCCCTTCTTCAGGCCGCGCGATGGGTGAGTACCGATGCCAACGATTTCCAGCTGACCATCAGCGGTCACTTCGCCTACCAGCGCCACCACCTTGGAGGTGCCGATGTCGAGGCCGACGATCATCTTGCCGCTCTGCACGTTTGCCATGTTTCCTGCCTTCTCTCTCTATTCACTGCACTGCAGCGGTGTCGACCGCCGCAGGTGCCGGCGGCTCGCGCCACGCGACGGCCAGGCCGTTGGCGTAACGCAGATCGACCCGCGCGATGTTGTCTTTCTGATCCTTCAGCGCCTTGCTGTAGATAGCGCCGAAACGACGTATTTTTTCCACCAGATGGTCGCGCCCCAGCAGCACTTCGATCCCCTGCCCGGTGGACAGGAACCAGCTGCCCCGCTCACGCAGCTCCAGGCGCGTCACGGTAAAACCCATGGGGCGCAGCATCTGGCTGAGTACCTGATACTGCTGCATCACTTGCTGCTGGGCGCGTTTCGGGCCGACCAGCTGCGGCAAATTCTCGTAGTGCGCCAGTTCCCGTGGCGCGAACGCCTGGCCCTGGTTGTTGAGCAGCGCCTCGTTGCCCCAGCGGGCGATCGGCAGTTGCTCTTCAAGGCGCACCACCACCTGATCGGGCCACACACGGCGAACTTCGGCGTGAGCAATCCATGGCATCTGCTCCAGTTCATGGCGCATACCGACAAGGTCGACACTGAAGAAGCTCGCACTCACAAAAGGTTCAATGCGTTGTTGGACCGATTGCTGGCTGATGTAGCTCAGGTCGCCTTCCACGCTGATCTTGGCGATGGGCCGGTCGGCGTAAGGCAGCAGACGCAGCGACAGTTCATAGGCGCCAAAGCCCAGCACCAGCAGCATCACCGGCCAGGTCAGGCGCTTGAACAGGCTGAAATTCGGCCGCGGCAAACGCGCACTGATCGGCTCCTTGGCCACCAGGCGGCTGGCGCCACGCGGTACGGCCTTGCCGCGTAGCGGCGTGCCTGAACCTGGCTGATGACGAAGGACGGCGCCCATGCTTACCCCCGAGCCTCGACGCTGTCAGCGAGAATCGCCAACACCAGCTGCTGGAAATCCAGACCGGCCGCCTGCGCCGCCATCGGCACCAGGCTATGGTCGGTCATACCCGGAACGGTGTTCACCTCCAGCAGCCAGAAGCGGCCGTCGGCGTCCTGCATCACGTCGGCGCGGGCCCAGCCCTGGGTGCCAACGGCTTCGCAGGCGCGGGCGGTCAGGGCCTTCAGCTCGGCTTCCTTGTCAGCCGACAGGCCGCAGGGCACGCGGTACTGGGTGTCATTGGCCAGGTACTTGGCGTCGTAGTCGTAGAAGCTGTGTGGCGTGCCCAGGGCGATCGGTGGCAGTACCTCGCCGCGCAGCATGGCGATGGTGAACTCCGGGCCCTGGATCCACTGCTCGACCAGCACCTGGCTGTCGTAGCAGGCAGCGTCCTGCCAGGCGGCGATCAGGGAGTCGACGTCGCCGACCTTGGCCATGCCGATGCTCGAGCCTTCGTGGGCCGGTTTGACGATCAATGGGAAGCCCAGCTCGTAGGCGGCGCGGCGGCAATCGTCGGCGCTGCTCAGCACCGCGTGACGCGGCGTGGACAGCCCCAAGCTCTGCCACACCTGCTTGGTGCGCAGCTTGTCCATGGCCAGGGCCGAAGCCAGGATGCCGCTGCCCGTGTAAGGAATGCCGGCGCACTCGAGCAGGCCCTGCATGCTGCCGTCCTCACCCCCACGGCCGTGCAGCACGATAAAGGCGCGGTCGATCTTCTCGCTGGTCAGACGCGCCAGGAAATCATCGCCCACGTCAATGCCGAAGGCGTCCACACCGGCGCTCTGCAGCGCGCTGAGCACGGCATTGCCGGACTTGAGCGACACTTCGCGCTCGGCGCTCTTGCCGCCGAACAGTACGGCAACGCGACCGAAGGCGGCGCCCGGCAGTTGTGATTTCAGGGTTTCAGCACTCATTTCCCTTGACCTTGCGCGCGAAACAGCGGGCTCTGCAGCAGTTGGGGGGCCACGCCACCGATGTCACCGGCGCCCTGACACAGCAGGATGTCGCCAGCACGCAGCAGCGGCTTGATCAGCGGCGCCAGGTCGGCACCGCGCTCGATATAGATGGGGTCC
This sequence comes from Pseudomonas sp. AG1028, assembly GCF_007993955.1. NCBI lineage: Bacteria > Pseudomonadati > Pseudomonadota > Gammaproteobacteria > Pseudomonadales > Pseudomonadaceae > Pseudomonas > Pseudomonas sp. AG1028. The sequence goes on along the minus strand of NZ_VIVP01000001.1, from coordinate 321,627 downwards.
AGCTGACCGCGCTGGCGGATGCTGTGGCACAGCTGACGGCTGTCGGCACCGGGGATCGGCTCTTCGCCGGCCGGGTAGACCTCCATCAGCAGCAGCACGTTGGCATCGGTCAGCACCTGCACGAAATCGTCGTACAGATCGCGGGTACGGCTGTAGCGGTGCGGCTGATAGACCATCACCAGGCGACGCTCCGGCCAGCCGCCGCGCACGGCCTTGATCACCGCCGCCACTTCGCGCGGGTGGTGGCCGTAGTCGTCGACCAGCATCACTTCGCCGCCTTCGACCGGCAGCTGACCGTACACCTGGAAGCGCCGGCCGACGCCCTGGAACTGCGACAGGCCCTGAACGATGGCCTCGTCGCTGATGCCTTCGTCGCTGGCGATGCAGATGGTCGCCAGGGCGTTGAGCACGTTGTGGTTGCCCGGCATGTTCACCGATACGTCCAGCGGTTCGCAGTCCGGGCGCAGCACGGTGAAGAAGGTCTGCATGCCCTGCTGGCGCACGTTGATGGCGCGCACGTCGGCGTCTTCGCTGAAGCCGTAGGTCAGGGTCGGGCGACCGACCTGGGCGAGAATCTCGCGCACCACCGGATCGTCCACACAGAGCACAGCCAAGCCATAGAACGGCAGGTTGTGCAGGAACTCGATGAAGGTCTTCTTCAGTTTGTTGAAGTCGCCCTCATAGGTACTCATATGATCCATGTCGATGTTGGTCACCACCGACACCATGGGCTGCAGGTGCAGGAAGCTGGCGTCGCTCTCATCAGCTTCGGCGATCAGGTAGCGACTGGAACCCAGCTGGGCGTTGGTGCCCGCGGCGTTCAGCCGGCCACCGATCACGAAGGTCGGATCCAGGCCGCCGGCGGCGAACACCGAAGCCAGCAGGCTGGTGGTGGTGGTCTTGCCATGAGTGCCGGCCACAGCGATGCCATGGCGGTAGCGCATCAGCTCGGCCAGCATCTCGGCGCGCGGCACCACGGGGATGCGACGCTCCAGGGCAGTGGCCACTTCCGGGTTGGAGGTATTGATTGCGCTGGAAACCACCAGCACATCGGCGCTCTCGGCGTTCTCGGCACGGTGGCCGATGAAGATCTGCGCGCCGAAGTTTTCCAGGCGCTCGGTCACAGCCGAGGTTTTCAGATCGGAGCCGGACACTTCGTAGCCCAGGTTGAGCAGGACTTCCGCGATACCGCACATGCCGGCGCCGCCGATACCGACGAAGTGAATGCGGCGGATACGGCGCATGCGCCGCACTTCTGCCTTGACCGCTGCGGGAGACTTAGCCACGGGCCACCTCCAGACAAACATCGACAACGGTACGGGTAGCATCGGGCTTGGCCAGGCGACGTGCGGTGCTGGCCATTTGTTTGAGTCGTTCGGGGTGCATCAAGACCTCGGTCAGCTGCGCTGCCAGATCGGCAGCGTCAGTGGAACGTTGCGGCAGAAGAACGGCGGCACCGTCCTTCGCGAGATAGCTGGCGTTGCGCGTCTGGTGATCGTCGATCGCGTGGGGCAACGGCACCAGGAAAGCCGGCAGACCGGCGGCAGCCAGTTCGCTGACGGTCAGCGCACCGGAGCGGCAGACCACCAGGTCGGCCCAGGCGTAGGCGCGGGCCATGTCGCTGATAAAGGGCGCGACCTGCGCTTCGACGCCCGCTGCGCTGTATCGTTCGGCGGTCACCTCGGCGTGTTGCTTGCCGGCCTGGTGGAAGACTTCCGGACGCAACTCGGCAGATACTTGTGCCAGCGCCTCCGGCAGCAGTTTGTTCAGCGGTTCGGCGCCCAGGCTGCCACCGAGAATCAGCAGACGTGGCCGACGGTCGGTCAGCGAATCGCGCGGGGTTTCCAGGAACAGCTCTTCGCGCACCGGGTTGCCGGTGGTACGACGCTTGTCGGACGCAGCGAAGGTATCGGGGAAAGCCTCGCAGACCCGGCTGGCGAATGCCACCAGGCTGCGATTAGCGGTACCAGCCACGGCATTCTGTTCGTGAATGATCAGTGGCACGCCGGCCAGCTTGGCAGCCAGGCCGCCCGGGCCGGTCACGTAGCCGCCCATGCCGAGGACGCAGACCGGTTGCAGCTCGCGCACCACCTTGCGGGCCTGGAACAGTGCCTTGATCAGTTGCAGCGGCGCCTTGAGCAGCGACAGTTTGCCTTTGCCGCGCAGGCCACTGACGTTGATCAGGTGCAGCGGCAGACCAGCCGCCGGCACCAATTCGTTCTCGATGCCGCGCGGTGTGCCCAGCCAGTGCACACGATAGCCGCGCGCCTGGAATTCGCGGGCGCAGGCCAGCGCCGGGAACACGTGGCCGCCAGTGCCGCCGGCCATGATCAATACGTTACCGGCCATGCTGCACCTCCCGCTCGGGCTCGAGGAAGTCGCTCTCGTCGAATTCGATGTCTTCGTTGCCCAGGCCGTTGCGTGCTTCCCACTCGATGCGCAGCAGCAGCGCCAGGCTGACGCAGCAGATCACCAGGGACGAACCGCCGTAGCTGAGGAACGGCAGGGTCAGGCCCTTGGTCGGCAGCAAACCGATGTTCACGCCGATGTTGATCAGGAACTGGCCGATCCACAGGAAACCCAGGCCGAACGCCACATAGGCGGAGAAGAACTGCTTGGCCTTCTCGGCCCACAGGCCGATGTACAGCGCGCGTACGCTGACGAACACGAACAGGCCCACGGTCGCCAGCGCGCCGACCAGGCCCAGCTCTTCGGCCAGAATGGAGAATACGAAGTCGGTGTGGGCTTCAGGCAGGTAGAACTGCTTCTGGATGCTGTTGCCCAGGCCAACGCCCAGCCACTCGCCACGGCCGAAAGCGATCAGCGCCTGGGTCAGCTGGTAACCGGAGCCGTACTGGTCGGCCCAGGGATCTGTGAAGGTGATCAGACGCTGCAGGCGGTATTCCTGGCTCTGCACCAGCACGAACACCGCGCCGACTGCCAGAGCCACCATCAGCAGGAAGCGGAACAGGCCGACGCCGCCGAGGAACAGCATGGCCATGGCCGCGCCCATCATGACAACCGTGGCACCGAAGTCGGGCTCGAGCAGCAGCAGGAAGGCCATCGGCAGCAGCACCACGAAGGGCTTGAAGAAACCGGCCCAGCTTTCACGCACTTCTTCCTGACGACGCACCAGGTAGCCAGCCAGATAAAGCACCACGAAGACCTTGGCGATCTCCGACGGCTGGATGTTGAAGGCGCCGAAACCGATCCAGCGCTTGGCGCCGTTGACCTCACGGCCAATGCCGGGCAGCAGCACCAAGACCAGCAGCACGATGGCGATGATCAGCATCACCCAGCTGTGACGTTGCCAGGTGGACAGCGGGATCATCAGCACCACGCCGGCTGCGCCCAGGCCGATGGCCAGATAGATCAGGTGGCGGATCATGTAGTACAGCGGGCTGCCGGTGTTGGCCGCCGCCACTTCGGTGGAGGCCGAGGAGATCATCACCAGGCCGAGACCGAGCAGCGCCAGGCAGCCGGCGAGCATCGCGAAGTCCATGTCCATCAGGCCACGACGGCCGAACAGTGGGGACGGATAGGGGCGCAGGAAGGACAGCATCAGTTAAGCTCCTCCACTGCCTGGGCGAACAGACGTCCGCGCTCTTCGAAATTCTTGAACATGTCCAGGCTTGCGCAGGCGGGCGACAGCAGGACGGCGTCGCCGCTCTGGGCGATGGCAGCAGCGCGCTCGACGGCGGCCTGCAGGCTGTCGACACGAATGATGTCCACCGCGCCATCGAACACCGCAGCCAGCTTGTCGGCATCACGGCCGAGCAGCACCACGGCGCGGCAGTGAGCGGCAACCGGCTTGCGCAGGCTGGAGAAGTCGGCGCCCTTGCCGTCGCCACCGGCGATCAGCACCAGCTTGCCGGCGATGTCCGCGCCCAGGCCTTCGATGGCCGCGAGTGCTGCCCCGACATTGGTGGCTTTGGAATCGTCGTAGTAACTCACGCCCGCGCGCTCACCGACCCACTGGCAGCGGTGCGCCAGCCCGGTGAACTGCTTGAGGGTTTCCAGCATGGCCGCCATAGGCAGGCCCACGGCATGGCCCAGCGCCAGCGCCGCCAGGGCGTTGGACTGGTTGTGCGCGCCACGCACCCTGAGTTCGCGTACCGGCAACAGCGCGTCGAATTGATAGGCCAGGTATTTTTCGCCGTTCTCTTCGAGCAAGCCGAAGCGCTTGAAGTCCGGCTTGCCGAGGCCGAAGCTCCAGCACGGTACCTGATCGGCGATCATCGGCCGCGACAGCGGATCGTCACGGTTGACCACCACCTGACGCGCGCCGCGGAAGATGCGGTGCTTGGCCAGGTGGTAGGCCGGCAGATCGGCGTAGCGATCCATGTGGTCTTCGCTGACGTTCAGGCAGGTGGCCACTTCAGCGTTGAGCAGCTCAGTGGTTTCCAGCTGGAAGCTGGACAGCTCGATCACGTAAAGCTCGACGTCATCAGCTAGCAGATCCAGCGCCGGCGTGCCGAGGTTGCCACCCACGGCGACCTTGCGGCCGGCCGCGGCGGCCATCTCGCCGACCAGGGTGGTCACGGTGCTCTTGGCATTGGAGCCGGTGATGGCGACGATCGGCGCCTTCGCCGCGCGGGCGAACAGGTCGATATCGCCGGACAGCTTGACGCCGCGTTTGGCCGCTTCCTGCAGCGCTGGGGTAGCCACGGCCAGGCCGGGGCTGATCAGCAGTTCACTGGCACGACTCAGAAATTCCACGTCCAGCTCGCCACAACGCACTTCGACCTGCGGGAACTGTTCGCGCAAGGTGCTCAGCTCCGGCGGATTGGCACGGGTGTCGACCACGGCGAAGCGCACGCCCTGACGCGCGAGGTAGCGCACCAGGGACATACCGCTCTTGCCGAGGCCGACAACGATGCGGAATTGGTCGGAAGCGATCAGGCTCATGCTCTCCTCAACGCAGTTTCAAAGTAGCGAGGCCGATCAGCACCAGAATGACGGTGATGATCCAGAAACGAACGATGACCCGTGGCTCGGGCCAACCCTTCAACTCGAAATGGTGGTGAATCGGTGCCATGCGGAACACGCGCTTGCCGGTCAGCTTGAAGCTGGCGACCTGGATGATCACCGACAGGGTTTCCATCACGAACACGCCACCCATGATGAACAGCACGATTTCCTGACGCACGATCACGGCGATGGTGCCCAGCGCGGCGCCCAGCGCCAGCGCGCCGACGTCGCCCATGAACACCTGCGCTGGGTAGGTGTTGAACCACAGAAAGCCCAGGCCGGCGCCGATCAGCGCGCCGCAGAACACGATCAGCTCGCCAGCGCCCGGCACGTAGGGAATCAGCAGGTATTCGGCGAACTTCACGTTGCCCGACAGGTAGCAGAAGATGCCCAGGGCGCCGCCGACCATTACGGTGGGCAGAATCGCCAGGCCGTCGAGGCCGTCGGTGAGGTTCACCGCGTTGCTGGAGCCGACGATCACGAAATAGGTCAGCACCACGAAACCGATGCCCAGCGGGATGCTGACATCCTTGAGCAGCGGCACGATGAAGGTGGTTTCGATCGGGCTCTGCGCAGTCATATAAAGGAAGACAGCAGCGCCAATGCCGAACACCGACTGCCAGAAGTACTTCCAGCGGCTCGGCAGGCCGCGCGAGTTCTTCTCGATCACCTTGCGGTAGTCGTCGACCCAGCCGATGGCGCCGAACAGCAGGGTGACGATCAGCACGACCCACACGTAACGGTTGCTCAGGTCAGCCCACAGCAGGGTGCTGATGGCAATGGCCGAGAGGATCAGCGCGCCACCCATGGTCGGCGTGCCTTTCTTGGACAGGTGCGATTGCGGGCCGTCGTTACGCACGGTCTGGCCGATCTGGCGGATCTGCAGGGTACGGATCATCCACGGGCCCAGGCACAGCGCCAGCACCAGCGCGGTCAGCACGCCGAGAATCCCGCGCAGGGTCAGGTACTGAAAGACCGCGAAGCCCTTGTAGAACTGTTGCAGATACTCTGCCAGCAGCAGCAGCATTTAGTGACTCTCCCCACTGTCGCCACACAAGGCGGCGACGACGTTTTCCATCGCGGCGCTGCGTGAACCTTTAATTAGAATGGTGCTGTCGCCGGGCTCGGCGCGTACCGCGTCGATCAGCGCGGCCTGATCGGCGAAATGCCGACCCTCGGCGCCAAAGGCCTGCACGGCGTGTTTCATCTGCGAGCCAACCGCGTACAGCACGTCGGCGCGGCCGCGGGCGTATTCGCCCACTTCGCGGTGGCCCTGCTCGGACCACTCGCCCAGCTCGCCGATGTCGCCCAGCACCAGCACCTTGCGACCGGCAAAGCCGGTAAGGATGTCGATGGCGGCGCAGATCGAAGCCGGGTTGGCGTTGTAGGTATCGTCGATCACCCGGGCGCCGTTTTGCGCCAGTTGCGCCACGGCGCGGCCCTTGACCGGCAGCAGGCTCTCGAGACCGTTCTTGATGGCCACCAGCGGCACCGCCAGGGCATGGGCGGCAGCGGCAGCGGCCAGTGCATTGGCCACGTTGTGCTCGCCAAGCAGATTCAGTTGCACGCGGGCCTGGCCTTCGTGGCAGAACAGCGTGAACGCCGGGCAGCCGCGCGGATCGCGGCTCAGCTCACGGGCATGGAAGTCAGCACTGGCGTCGCGCAGGGCGAAGCTCAGTACGCGGCGGCCGGTAGCGCGCTTGACCCAGCGCTCGAACGCCACGTCGTCACGATTAAGCACGGCCACGCCATTATCGCTCAGGCCTTCGATGATCTCGCCCTTGGCCAGCACGATGTTCTCAGGGCCGCCGAACTCACCGACGTGGGCGTTACCGGCATTGGTAATGATGGCCACCTGCGGCTTGGTCAAGCCAACGGTGTAGGCGATCTCGCCGATACCCGAAGCGCCGAGCTCGATCACTGCGCCGGTGTGCTGCGGGCCCAGCTCCAGCAGAGTCAGCGGTACACCCAGTTGATTATTGAGGTTGCCACGGGTCGCCAGCACGGCGCCGCCGTCTTGGGCAAAGGCTGCACGCAGGATGGCCGCGAGCATTTCCTTGACCGTGGTCTTGCCGCTGGAACCGGTCACGGCTGCCAGTAAGCCGCCGTAGGCCTGACGATTGAGCGCGCCGAGCTGGCCGAGCGCCAGGGCGGTGTCGGCGACGACCAGCTGCGGCAGGTCAACGCCCGCCACTTCGCGCGACACCAGCGCAGCGACGGCGCCCTTGGCAGCGACCTGGGCCAGGTAGTCATGGCCGTCGAAGCGCGGGCCGCTCAGGGCCACGAACAGCTGGCCCGGCACGAGGCTGCGGCTGTCGGTGCTGACCGCCGAGAAGGCGCAGTCGGCACCAACCACACGGCCACTCAGAGCACTTGCCACGTCGCTCAACCGCAGGGCCTTAAGCATGTGCCGCCTCCCATGCATCCAGCGCGCGGCTGGCTTGCTGCAGATCGGAAAACGGCTGGCGGACGCCGTCGATTTCCTGATAGTCCTCATGGCCCTTGCCGGCCAACACCACCACATCGCCGACCTGGGCTTCGCCAATCAGCTGGGCGATTGCATCGCCACGGCCGTGTACGAAGCGGACCTGATCAGCGCTACGGAAGCCTTCGCGAATGTCGTCGAAAATCTGTGCGGGCGCTTCAGTACGTGGGTTGTCGTCGGTAACCAGCGCGGCATCGGCCAGGCGCTCGACCACTTCAGCCATCAGCGGGCGCTTGCCGCGATCACGGTCACCGCCGCAACCGAACAGGCACAGCAGGCGGCCGGTCACATGGGGGCGCAGTGCACCCAGCACCTGCTCCAGCGCGTCCGGGGTGTGGGCGTAGTCGACCACCACCAGCGGCGCGTCCTGGCCGCCTAGGCGCTGCATGCGGCCAATCGGCCCCTGCAGACACGGCAACACCTTGAGAATTTCGTCCAGCGGGTAGTCCATGGCGACCAGAGCACCGACCACGGCCAGCAGATTGCTCAGGTTGAAGCGGCCCAGTAGCGAACTGCGCAGGCTGCCTTCGCCACGTGGGGTGACCAGCGTAGCCCGCACGCCCTGGTCGTCGAAATGAATGTCGCGGCAGAATAGGTAGGCGCTCGAATCCTGCAGGCTGTAACCGATCAGCCGGGAGTCACGCTCCTGAGCAGCCAGTTCGCGACCCATGGCGTCGTCAAGATTGATAACGCGAGCGCGCAGGCTAGGCCAGGCGAACAGTGCAGCCTTGGCAGCCTGATAGGCTTGCATCGAACCGTGGTAGTCGAGGTGATCGCGCGACAGGTTGGTGAACACCGCCACGTCGAAATCCAGAGCGGCCACGCGGCCCTGATGCAGGCCATGGGACGACACTTCCATGGCGATCGCACGGGCACCTTGCTTCTTAAGACCAGCCAGAGTCGCCTGTACGCCGATCGGATCCGGCGTGGTGTGCATGCCCTGGGCCAGCGCGCCGTAGAAGCCGTTGCCGAGGGTGCCAACGATGCCGCAGGGTTCGCCGAGCAGATCCAGCGCCTGGGCCAGCAGCTGGCTGACGCTGGTTTTACCGTTGGTGCCGGTGATGCCGACCATGTGCAGGCCGCGGCTCGGCTCGCCATAGAAGCGCCCGGCGATGGCCGACAGTTGGCCGGCCAGGCCCTTGATGGCGACCAGCTCGGCGCTTTCGGCAGTCATCGGCAGCGAGCCGTCGGTTTCATAAGCAACTGCCGCCGCACCGCGGGAAATTGCATCGGCGATATGTACGCGACCGTCCTGACGAGTACCGGGCACGGCCAGGAACAGGTCGCCTGGGCGCACCTGGCGGCTGTCGAGGGTCAATTCGCGGATCAGTACGCCGCTGCTGGCCTGAGGCAGAAGCTGATTCAATGGCATGGGCATCAGCCGCGCCCTCCATTGCTAGCCGCCGCCGGCGCATCGGCTTTCGCCGCGGCGGTTTCGGGCAGGTTGTCCGGGGTAATGTTCATCAGGCGCAGGCCGCCGGCCATGACGCGGCTGAATACCGGTGCCGATACCAGGCCGCCGAAGTAGCCGCTCTTGCTCGGCTCGTCGATGACCACGGCCACCGCGATGCGTGGGTTGCTGGCTGGTGCGAAGCCGGCGAACAGCGAGCGATAGGCATTGGCTTGGTAGCCTTTGGTACCCGAGGCGGTCTTGCGCGCCGTGCCACTCTTGCCGGCCACGTGGTAACCCGGAACCTGAGCGCGGAACACGCCACCTGGGGCCTCGATAACCTGTTGCAGCATGCCCTGCAGGGTGTGGGCGACGTCTTCAGGAATCACCTGCACGCCGTCACGTACGCTGTCGGTGCGGGTCAGCGACATCGGTACGCTACGACCGTTATTGCCGAGCACCGCATAGGCGTGGGCCAGCTGCACGGCGGTCACGGACAGGCCGTAACCGTAGGACAGGGTCGCGGTTTCCGCCTTGCGCCACTCACGGTGGTTGGGCAGGTTGCCGACGCGCTCGCCAGGGAAACTCAGGCCGGTGTCCTGACCGAGGCCGACCTGCTGCATCACGTCATAAATAGCCGCGCCGCCAATATCGAAGGCGACCTTGCTCATGCCCACGTTACTGGACTTGATCAGAATGCCGGTCAGATCCAGCACACCTTCCGGCGCGCGCGATACGTCCTTGATGGTGTAACGGCCGATCTGCAGCGTACCGCCCTGCACATCGACCTTGTCGGTCGGTTTCCAGCGCCCAGTTTCCAGGGCGGCGCTCATGGAGAACGGCTTCATGGTCGAACCCGGCTCGAACACGTCGATCATGGCGCGGTTACGCATGGCCGCCGGTTGCAGGTTGCGACGGTTGTTGGGGTTGTAGGTCGGCTGATTGACCATGGCGAGGATTTCACCGGTCTTCACGTCGAGCATCACCAGGCTGCCGGCCTTGGCGCCGAACTCGACCAGCGCGTTGCGCAGTTCACGGTGCGCCAGATACTGCAGACGCAGGTCGATGGACAGCGCCAGCGACTTGCCGGCCTTGGCATTCTGGGTGACCTGCACATCGCGGATCAGACGACCGCGGCGATCCTTGAGCACCTGACGCTTGCCCGGCACGCCGGCCAGCCAGTCTTCGAACGCCAGCTCGACACCTTCGCGACCGTGGTCGTCGATATCGGTAAAGCCGACCATGTGCGCTGTGACTTCGCCGGCCGGATAGAAACGACGAAACTCTTCGATGGAGTAGACGCCCGGCACCTTGAGGTCGAGCACGCGTTGACCCTGCTCGGGGGTCAGGCCGCGCACCAGGTACATGAACTCGCGCTCAGCGTTGGCCTGCAGACGCTGTGCGAAGGCATTGGGCTCCTGGCCCAGGGCCGCTGCCAGCACCGGCCACTGCGCCTTGCCAGCCTGCAGCTCCTTGCCGTTGGCCCACAGCGTGGTGACCGGCGTACTGACCGCCAGCGGCTCGCCGTTACGGTCGGTAATCAGGCCACGATGCGCCGGAATCGGGATATGTCGCACGCTACGCGCATCGCCATGAGCCTTGAGGAAGTCATGGTCGAACACATGCAGCTCGAAGATACGTGCGGCGATGGCCGCGACCATCAGCGCCAGCAGCAACATGACTAGACGGAAACGCCATGGGTACAGAGCACCCTCGAGCTTCATCATGGCGCCACCATGCGCACTTCGGCGGCGTCGGGAATGCGCATTTTCAGCTGTTCGCTGGCCAGGGTCTCGATACGATTGTGGGCGGTCCAGGTGCTCTGCTCGAGGATCAAACGGCCCCACTCGGCCTGCGCCTTGTCGCGCACGCTGAGCTCGCCGTACAAGCTGTTGAGCAGTTGACGATTCCAGTGCGCGCTGTAGGACACCGCCAGCGCGGAGCCCAGCACGGCGATGAACAGCACCAGCATCAGCAGGCTGCCCTTGGGGAAGCGCTTGGCGCCCACGCCGCTCATCGCAGCTTCTCCGCGACACGCATGACCGCACTGCGCGAACGTGGGTTGGCCTTGAGCTCGGCCTCGGAGGCGAACTGCGGCTTGCCGATCAGCTTCAGGCGTGGCTCGAAGGCTTTCGGAATGATCGGCAGATCACGCGGCAGCTTGTCCATCTCGCCCTTGGCGTGCTTGCGCATGAACTGTTTGACGATACGGTCTTCCAGAGAGTGGAAACTGATGACCACCAGACGACCACCGATTTCCAAATTCTCCAGCGCCGCATCGAGGCCGCGCTCCAGATCACCCAGTTCGTTATTGACGTGAATGCGCAGCCCCTGGAAGGCGCGGGTTGCCGGGTTCTTGCCCTTCTCCCAGGCGGGATTGGCCACTGTCAGCACCTGGGCCAGATCGGCGGTGCGCTCGAACGGCTGCTCCTGGCGACGGGCAACCACGGCGCGAGCCATGCGCTTGGCGAAACGCTCCTCGCCGTATTCCTTGAATACGCGGGCGATTTCGTCTTCGTCGGCAGTAGCGATGAACTGCGCCGCGCTGACGCCGCGCGACGGATCCATGCGCATGTCCAGGGGGCCGTCATTCAGGAAGCTGAAACCGCGCTCGGCATCATCCAGCTGCGGCGAGGACACGCCAAGATCCAGCAGAATGCCGCTGACCTGACCGGCCAGGCCGCGGACAGCGAGCTCGTCGGCAAGTTCCGCAAAGCTTCTCTGTACAACGACAAAGCGGCCGTCTTCGGCCGCTAGCGTATTTCCAGTCGCGATTGCGAGAGGGTCCTTGTCGAACCCCAGCAAGCGACCGCCTGGCCCAATCCTCTCCAGGATCAGCCGGCTGTGCCCACCCCGCCCGAACGTGCCATCCACATAGCAGCCATCGGTGCGCAGCGAGAGCGCCGCAACGGCTTCCTCGAGCAACACGGTGATATGGCGGAAGGTAGAGGTCATGTTCACAGAATCAGGTCACGAAGGTCATCGGAAAGAGCACCCGGTTGTTTGATGGCGGCCAGATCGGCATCAGCCACGGCGTTCCAGGAATCCTCATCCCACAGTTGAAATTTATTGAGCTGCCCCACCAGCATCGCGCGCTTGTCCAGTTTGGCGTATTCGCGCAACCGCGGTGGAACCAGGAAACGACCGCTGCCATCCAGTTCGAGGTCGACGGCATTACCAATCAGCAGACGTTGCAGGCGACGGTTCTCTTCACGGAAGGAGGCCAGTTCGCGCAGCTTGTTCTCGATGATTTCCCACTCCGGCAGCGGGTAGACACAAAGGCAGGGATCGATGGCGTCGATGGTGACGATGAGCTGGCCAGCCGAACGCGAAACGAGCTCATCCCGATACCGACTTGGCATCGCGAGCCGCCCCTTGGCGTCAAGACTTATGGCGTTAGCTCCGCGAAACACGATCGCGTTTCCCCTTTAATCAGCCATCCGCATCCAAAAAAACCCACTTCATGCCACTTTTTACCACCGGAGCACACTATAGGAACGCGCATACCCCACCGTCAAGGCGGGCCAGAACGGAAAATTCCTTATAGAACGGAGATTTAGCGAATAAATAAGAAGTGGGACGAGCGCCCAAAGCCGGAAAGATGGCTAAAAAACAACCACATACAAGAACCTACTCAACGAACTTAAAGTAGTTTGTTAAGAGTAAGATTTTTTCGGTATTAGAAATGAGGAGGAGAAGCAAAAGCAGTAAGGAGGTGGAGAGTCGATCTATAAGCCGGGTTCTGTCGAGGACAGCCATTCCTCTACGACGTACATCACTGCACGTCTTTAGCAACCTACCCGGTTCCAGCGCGGGCCACGCCAATGGAACCCTATTTGGTCTTGCTCCGAGTGGGGTTTGCCTAGCCACGGACTGTTACCAGCCGTGCGGTGCGCTCTTACCGCACCTTTTCACCCTTACCGGCGCCGAAGCGCTTAGGCGGTTATTTTCTGTGGCACTTTCCGTAGGCTCACGCCTCCCAGGCATTACCTGGCACTCCGCCCTATGGAGCCCGGACTTTCCTCCCCCTTCCAGATGGAAGGCAGCGACTGTCCGATCGACTCTCCGCCGCGTAGGGTAACCGCTGGCGCACGCCTAGAACAAGGTCAACCGTCCTGTTGACGCTCCAAAGCTGCCTGATAGAGCAGGTTCTTGCGCGCGCCGGTGATCTGCGCGGCCAGTGCTGCCGCACGCTTGAGCGGCATTTCGGCAAGCAGCAGATCGAGCACGCGCAGCGCCTCGACGCTTACCGCCGCCTCGTCTTCGGGCGCCTGCCAGCCGGCAACCAGCACCACGCATTCGCCACGCTGCTGATTGGCATCGGCCGCCACCCACTCGCACAACTGCTCTAGCGGCATGCCCTGCAGGGTCTCGAACGTCTTGGTCAGCTCCCGGGCCAGCAGCGCCTGGCGCTCGCTGCCAAACACCTCGCGCATGTCCTGCAGGCACTCGAGGATGCGATGCGGCGCTTCATAGAAGATCAGCGTGCGCGGCTCCTCGCGAACCAGCTCGAGGCGGGCCCGCCGCCCGACCGTCTTGGCTGGCAGAAAGCCTTCGAAGACGAAGCGATCGGACGGCAGGCCGGCAGCCGACAGTGCCGCGATCAGTGCGCAGGCACCAGGCACCGGAACCACGCGAACCCCGGCGGCCCGGGCCTGGCGCACCAGGTGATAGCCCGGGTCGGAAATCAGCGGCGTGCCGGCATCGGAAATCAGCGCCACATCGTCTCCCGCCAGCAGGCGCTCGATGAACCGATTGCCTTCATCGCGCTCGTTGTGCTCATGGCAGGCCGCCAGCGGTGTACCGATACCGAAGTGCTGCATCAGGCGCGCCGAGTGCCGGGTGTCTTCAGCGGCGATCAGCGCCACATCGCCAAGCACCTTCAAGGCCCGGGCACTGAGATCGTCGAGATTGCCAATGGGCGTCGCCACCACGAACAGGGTGCCCGCGGCGCTTCGGGGTGCTTCATTAGCAGTCACGGCAATGCCTCTTTAAATAAGCGGAAAGCCGCCATTGTAACGCGAGCCAACCGCCAGGGCAGAACTGCACCACCAATACGGGCGCAATACGAGCGCCTGCGACCTCTGCGTACCGGTTAACACCTTCAGCGTCGCGCCAAGGCGGTGCCTTGGGTACAATCCGGCGTTCATTTGCTCAAGACCCGGAATCGCTTACATGATTGCCTGCCTGCGTCCGCTCTCTGCACTCTGCCTAGCCGGCCTGCTCGTTGCCTGCAGCAGCTCGCCCTCCTCGAACCTTGGCGAACTGCCGCGCACACCCCAGGCCAGCGTGGAGCAGATGCTCCAGAAAGCCGGCACCAGCCAGAACGAAGAGGCCCAACTGCTGCGCCTGTCGGCCGCCGACCTGGCTGCCAAGCAGGGCAACACGCAACGCGCCGAAAGCATTCTCGGGCAGGTCGACCTGCAACTGCTCAAACCGGCGCAGCAGATCTATGCCAGCACCCTCAAGGCCGAACTGGCCCTGATGCGCAACGACGCCAAGGCCGCCCTCGCCGCCCTGAACCACCCCAGCCTGGAGCGCCTCGGCGAACTGCCGGTCGAACAGCAGACCCGCACCCAGCTGGCCCGCGCCAACGCGCTGGAAAAGGACGGCCAGGTTCTCGCCGCCGCCCGCGAGCGCGTATTCATCGCCCCGCTGTTGAGCGGCGACGAAGCGCAGCGCAATCAGGACCATATCTGGAGCCTGGTCTCCAGCCTGCCGACCGAGCCTGCTGCGACCGCCGATGACGCCGACCTGGCTGGCTGGCTGTCGCTGGCCCAGGTGGCGAAAACCGTCGGCACGCTCAAACAGCAACAGGACGCCATCGACAACTGGCTGGCCAAGCACCCCAACCACCCGGCCGCCCAGCAGCTGCCCAAGGCCCTCGCCGACCTGCGCGCCCTGTCCAGCAAGCCGCTGGAAAAGATCGCCCTGCTGCTGCCCCAGGAAGGCCAGCTGGCTTCGGTGTCGCGTGCCCTGCGTGACGGTTTCCTGGCCGCACACTACCAAGCCCAGCAAGCTGGTGAGAAGCCGCCGCAGATCCAGTTTTACGACAGCGCCCGCCTCAGCTCGCTGGACGACTTTTATCGCCAGGCCCAGGCTGACGGCGTAGAGCTGGTGATCGGCCCGCTGGAGAAGAACCTGGTTACCCAGCTGGGCAACCGCGATCAGCTGCCGATCACCACCCTGGCCCTGAATTATGCCGATCCAAGCGCCAAGAACCCGGCCCAGCTGTTCCAGTTCGGCCTGGCCGCCGAAGACGAAGCCCGTGAAGTCGCCCGCCGCGCCTGGGCCGATGGCAAGCGCAGTGCCGTCGCGCTGGTACCCAAGGGCGATTGGGGCAACCGCGTGCTGGATGCCTTCCGCCAGAGTTGGCAAGCCGCCGGCGGCACCTTCCTGGGCGCCGAGCAGATTGATCAGCCGGTGGACATGGCCAGCCAGGTCGCCCGCCTGATGCAGGTAAACGGCACTTCGCGCCGTCAGGACGTGGATTTCATCTTCCTCGCCGCCACACCGCAACAGGCCCAGCAGATCAAACCGACCCTGGCCTACCAATACGCCGGCGACGTACCGGTGTACGCCACCTCGCATCTGTTCAGCGGCAGCATGAGCGCAGCCCAGTACCGCGACCTGGACGGCATACGCTTCTGCGAAACCCCGTGGCTGCTGGATGCCAACGACCCGCTGCGCCAGCAGGTCAACAGCCAGTGGCCGCAGGCCGGTGGCAGCCTGGGCCGGCTGTACGCCATGGGCGTCGACGCCTTCCGCCTGGCACCGCGCCTGGATCAGCTCAAGACCCTGCCCGACAGCCGCGTCGAAGGCCTGTCCGGCAACCTGAGCCTGGGCGCCTCGCAGCGCGTCGAGCGTCAGCTGCCCTGGGCACAATTCAGCAATGGCCAGGTTCAGCGCCTGCCCGACGCCAACATTGAGTGACGATCCGCGCCATGTCAGCGGGCGAGCGGCCGAAGCCCTCGCCCGCGAGCATCTGCAAGACCATGGCCTGCGCCTGATAGAGCAGAACTGGCGCGGCAAGCGCGGCGAACTCGATCTGGTCATGCTCGATGGCGATACAGTAGTATTCGCCGAAGTGCGCTACCGCAAGCACAGCGCCTGGGGTGGCGCGGTGGAAAGCGTCGACTGGCGCAAGCGTGACAAACTGATCGCCACCGCTACGCAATTTCTGCAACAGGAGAAGCGCTGGGCCAAACATCCCTGCCGTTTCGATGTCATAGCCGTAGGCCATGGCACACCCGCATCACTGCAATGGATCAGAAACGCCTTCGACAGTTGAAGCACTTGCTCGCTGAGATGCCCTGATTCACCGCCCTTTCCAACGACAGCGCCACGCGCCCAGCGGCCGCGGCCTCGTTATAGTCAAGGTCAAAGCTCTACATGGACATGCAAGCCCGTATTCGCCAGCTGTTTCAAGCCAGCATCGAAACCAAGCACCACGCCATGGAGGTGCTGCCTCCGTTCATCGAGCACGCCAGCCAGGTGATGGTTCAGGCGCTGCTCAGCGAGGGCAAGATTCTCTCCTGCGGCAATGGTGGCTCGGCCGGCGATGCGCAGCACTTTTCTTCGGAGCTGCTCAACCGCTTCGAGCGCGAGCGCCCCAGCCTGCCGGCGATCGCCCTGACTACCGACAGCTCGACGATCACCTCGATCGCCAACGATTACAGCTATAACGAAGTCTTTTCCAAGCAGATCCGCGCCCTGGGTCAACCCGGCGACGTGCTGCTGGCCATATCCACCAGCGGCAACTCCGCCAACGTCATTCAAGCCATCCAGGCTGCCCATGACCGGGAAATGACCGTGGTCGCCCTGACCGGCCGCGACGGCGGCGGCATGGCCTCGCTGCTGCTGCCCGAAGATGTCGAAATTCGCGTGCCGTCGAAGGTCACGGCGCGCATTCAGGAAGTCCATCTATTGGCCATCCACTGCTTGTGCGACCTTATCGACAGTCAACTGTTTGGGAGTGAAGAATGACCCGTTCACCACTGATCTTCGCCGCCTTGGCATTGAGCTTGATCTTGGGCGGTTGCGGCAGCCGCAGCATTGGCAACAAGATCGACGACCAGTTCGTCGGCCCGGATGTGGCCAACGCCATCAGCCGCGCTCACGCCGACCTTGCCAGCCCCACCTCGCACATCGTGGTGACCAGCTACAACGGCGTGATTCTGCTTGCCGGGCAAACGCCCCGCGCTGAACTGAAATCTACAGCCGAGCAGGCCGCCCGCCGCGTTCAGGGCGTACGCAAGGTACATAACGAGCTGCAGGTGCAGCAGCCCAGTTCACTCTTGGCACGTAGCAACGACTCGCTGCTGACTACCAAGATCAAGACCCAGATGCTCGCTGACAGCGGCGTGCCGGGCAGCCGCGTCAAGGTGATCACCGAAAACGGCATCGTCTACCTGCTCGGCGTGGTCAGCCGCCAGGAGGCCAACGCGGCCAGCAACGTGGTGCAGAACACCTCGGGCGTGCAGAAAGTCATCAAGCTGTTCCAGTACACCGACTAACCGCCACACCCCATAAAAAACGCCAGCTAGGCCGAGCCTGACTGGCGTTTTTTATGCCTGACGGTTCAGCAGGCCAGCACGATATCGCGCCCGTGCCAGCCATCGGCCTGCCTGGATATGACCAGCAGACGATTGCCCGTGCCTGCTGTTGCGGCAATGCAGCGCCCCTGCTCATCCCAGAATGCGCTACGCCCGGCTGCCGCCCAGCCCCCGTCGGTCCACCGTGATTGACCATCAGCACAGCCATGCCATGGCGCTGCGCATACCCCTGCAGCAATGCACTGTCGTGGGCGTAGCCGCCCTCGCCGATCAGCAAACTAGAGGCATAAATTTGCGCGCCACGCTCAGCGGCCTGAGCCGGATGCTCAGCGCGGCTGAAGTCGGCGCATACCGACAAGGCCACTGCCCGATCATCGATACACAGCAACTCGCCGCCGGCCCCCGGACAGAAGAACACCTCCTCTCCCGCATGCAGGTGCTGCTTGGTGTATACGCCCAGAGAACCGTCGCCTTTGAGGACACAGGCCGCGATTTGCGGTTTGTCGAGACCAGGCACACGTAGCGGAACACCGACTACCGTGGTCATCTCCGCCTCCCTGGCCATACTGCGCAAAGGGTCGAACAGGCCGCTGTCAGGCCCCTGCGCCAGGCCACATGCCAAGGTCGGCTCGTATCCCGTTAGCGATAACTCAGGAAAAACCAGCAACCTGGCACCCTGCTCAGCGGCGTGCTGCATGAAACGTATATGCATGGCCAGATTGGCCTCGAGATCGCCAGCGCGAACCACACACTGGGCAGCAACCATAACGGATGCCATAGGCTTCTCCAGAAAAAGCGCCACCTTATCCCAGCCGCTGGTTTCAACACAGCAGAATGCCAAGAGAAGCCGGCCAGCCAGACGACGGATAATAAAAAAGCCAGTCAGGTCACCCTGACTGGCTTTCTCGTTACGCGACTTCAGCCCGGATCAGACACCCGAGGCCTTGGCGGCGGCGACGTCCTTGATGGACAGCTTGATACGGCCGCGGTTGTCCACGTCCAGCACCAGCACTTCTACTTCCTGACCTTCCTTGAGGATGTCAGTGACCTTCTCTACGCGCGCATCGCTGAGCATGGAGATGTGCACCAGACCGTCCTTGCCCGGCAGGATGTTGACGAAGGCGCCGAAGTCGACGATGCGCTCAACCTTGCCGACGTAGATCTTGCCGATCTCGGCCTCGGCGGTGATCGCCAGTACGCGCTGCTTGGCAGCGTCGGCGGCTTCCTTGGTTTCGCCAAAGATCTTGATCGAGCCGTCGTCTTCGATGTCGATCGAGGCTTTGGTCTCTTCGCAGATGGCGCGGATGGTGGCGCCGCCCTTGCCGATGACGTCACGGATCTTGTCCTGATCGATCTTCATCGCCAGCATGGTCGGGGCGTTGGCCGACAGCTCGCTGCGCGACTGGGCGATCACCTGGTTCATCTGGCCGAGGATGTTCAGGCGCGCTTCCAGGGCCTGATTCAGGGCGATCTCCATGATCTCTTCGGTGATGCCCTGGATCTTGATGTCCATCTGCAGCGCGGTGACGCCATTGGCGGTACCAGCTACCTTGAAGTCCATGTCGCCCAGGTGGTCTTCGTCACCGAGGATGTCGGTCAGAACGGCGAATTTCTCGCCTTCCTTGACCAGACCCATGGCGATACCGGCAACCGGCGCCTTCATCGGTACACCCGCGTCCATCAGCGCCAGGGAAGCGCCGCAAACGGAGGCCATGGAGGACGAACCGTTGGATTCGGTGATCTCCGAGACGATACGGATGGTGTACGGGAACTCGTCAGCGCTCGGCAGCATGGCAGCAACGCCACGACGAGCCAGACGACCGTGACCGATCTCACGACGACCAGTGGCGCCCATGCGACCACACTCGCCCACCGAGTAGGGCGGGAAGTTGTAGTGCAGCATGAAGGGGTCTTTCTTCTCGCCTTCGAGGGTGTCGAGCAGCTGTGCGTCGCGGGCGGTACCGAGGGTGGCCACGACCAGCGCCTGGGTTTCGCCACGGGTGAACAGGGCCGAACCGTGGGTCTTGTCCAGCACACCGACTTCGATGTTCAGGCCACGTACGGTACGGGTGTCACGACCATCGATACGCGGCTTGCCGTTGACGATGTTCTCGCGCACGGTGCGGTATTCGATTTCGCCGAAGGCGTCTTTGACTTCGCCAGCGCTCGGCTGACCTTCCTCACCAGAGAACTTGGCAACCACCTGGTCACGCAGCTCGCCCAGGCGCGCATAGCGATCCTGTTTGATGATGATGGTGTAGGCGTCGGAGATCGCGGCACCGAACTCGGCGCGGATGGCGTCCAGCAGGCTGGTGTTGGCAGCAGCAGGCTGCCAGTCCCAACGCGGCTTGCCCGCTTCGGCGGCCAGCTCGGTAACGGCCTGGATAACGGCCTGGAATTCGTCATGGGCGAACAGCACGGCACCCAGCATCTGGTCTTCGGTCAGCTCTTTGGCTTCGGATTCGACCATCAGTACGGCGTCTTTGGTGCCGGCCACGACCATGTCCAGGCTCGAGGCCTTGAGCTGCTCGTAGTTCGGGTTCAGCAGATAGCCGGTTTCCGGGTGGTAGGCAACACGGGCGGCACCGATGGGGCCGTCGAACGGAATGCCGGAGATGGCCAGGGCAGCGGAGGTGCCGATCATCGCAGCGATGTCCGGATCGGTCTTCTTGCTGGTGGAGACCACGGTGCAAATGACCTGCACTTCGTTCTGGAAGCCTTCCGGGAACAGCGGGCGGATCGGACGATCGATCAGGCGCGAGGTCAGGGTTTCCTTCTCGCTCGGGCGCGCTTCACGCTTGAAGAAGCCGCCAGGGATCTTGCCGGCTGCGTAGGTCTTTTCCTGGTAGTGCACGGACAGCGGGAAGAAGCCTTTGCTCGGGTCAGCCGACTTGGCGCCTACCACGGTGACCAGCACGGTTACGTCGTTGTCGACGGTGACCAGCACGGCGCCGGAGGCCTGACGGGCGATACGGCCAGTCTCGAGGGTTACGGTCGACTGACCGAATTGAAATTTCTTGATTACCGGGTTCACGGTGTTTTCCTTCTCTCTGTTGCCTTTGGGGAAACGGTTTCTTGCGAATTCGTGGGCAATCGCTTCGGGAGTCGGCCCGGCGCTGTCCTGAGATGAAGCGACTTAGGGCTTCGGTACGGCGTAAAACGGATGAAGCATAAACGCAAAAGCTGGAAGCGGGGCGAGCCCACTTCCAGCTTTTGCGGTCAACGACGACTAAGCATTGCTTAGCGACGCAGACCCAGGCGACCGATCAGGGCGCTGTAACGGCTGGTGTCCTTACCCTTCAGGTAGTCCAGCAGCTTGCGGCGCTGGTTGACCATACGGATCAGGCCACGACGCGAGTGGTGGTCTTTGCCGTTGGCCTTGAAGTGGCCTTGCAGCTTGTTGATGTTGGCGGACAGCAGAGCAACCTGGACTTCCGGGCTACCGGTATCGCCTTCAGCTTGCTTGTAGTCGTTAACGATCTGGGCTTTTTCTTCAACGCTGAGTGCCATGTGGGCATCCTCTCATCTGGAGACAGTCGCAAGGGCAGTCTCAATAGGCCGGGAATCGCTTCCCGTGTTTTAAAAGGAGGTATGACCGTGCCTATTGACAGCCACCCTCGTTACGAACCGCCGAAACGGTTCGCCACGGTCACGCGGACCGAATCAGACGACGCGGCGCAATGCGCCCGTCTTCGCTCACTTCACCGATACCGATGAAGCGACCATTGTGATCTTGCACCCGAACCATGCCGAACTTCGGCGCGTCCGCGGCGCGAACCGGCTGCCCTTGCAGCCAATAGAACGAACTGTGCTCCGAAAAGCTCAGCAGCGGCCAATGCTCCAGCCCGCTGTCCACCGGCAGCAGGAAGCGATCGACGGCTTCGTTGCCACCCTCTTCATGGGCCTGCAGCAGTTCATCCAGACTGACGCTCTGGGACAGGTCGAACGGGCCGGCCTTGGTACGGCGCAGCTCGGTGACATGGGCACCACAGCCCAGCAGATGCCCGATATCCTCGACCAGCGTACGGATATAGGTACCTTTACTGCAGTCCACCGCCAGGCTCGCCTTGTCGGCCGCACTGCTCAGCAACTCCAGGCGCGCAATAGTAACAGAACGCGCCTCGCGCTCCACTACTTCTCCGGCACGCGCAAGTTTGTACAACGGCTGGCCATCGCGCTTGAGCGCCGAATACATCGGCGGCACCTGGCGGATGTCACCGCGAAAACGCGGCAGCAGCGCCTCGATGTCCGAAGCTTCGACATTCACTTCGCGGCGCTCGATCACCTCACCCTCGGCATCGGCCGTGGTGGTGGTCACGCCGAGCTGCATGACCGTCTCATAGCCCTTGTCGGCATCGAGCAGGTACTGGGAGAACTTGGTCGCCTCGCCGAAGCACAACGGCAGCACACCGGTGGCCAGCGGATCGAGGCTACCGGTGTGCCCGGCCTTCTCGGCATTGAGCAACCAGCGCACCTTCTGCAACGCCGCGTTGGAGCTGAAGCCCTTGGGCTTGTCGAGCAGGATGATGCCGTCGACCTTGCGACGAATACGTTTAACCTGGGCCACGCGCTTACTCCTTGGCCTCGGTGTCGCTGTCAACGTGCTTGCTGTCCTCGGTCACCGCACGCTCGATCAGCGCCGACAACTGGGCACCACGCACGATGCTTTCATCGTAATGGAAACGCAGGTGCGGCACGCTGCGCAGCTTCATCGCCTTGCCCAGCTGCATGCGCAGGAAACCACTGGCGTCGTTCAGCACCTTGAGGCTCTGCGCGATGGGGTCGGAACCCTCCTGCGGCTCGGCGCCCATGACGGTGACGAACACCTTGGCATGGCTGGCGTCACGGCTGACATCGACCGCGGTAACGGTGACCAGGCCACCCAGGCGCGGGTCTTTGACTTCGGTACGAATCAGCTGCGCCAATTCGCGTTGAATCTGGTCGCCGATACGCTGGGCACGGCTGTAGTCTTTTGCCATCGTTGCTACCTTCCACTCGTCTCGCTGCCTGCAAAAGCAGCGGACTCAAAAGCGGCAAACGCCCGGCCGCGCAGATGCGGGGCCGGGCGTTGCGTGTTGCGACTCGCGATTACAGGCTGCGAGCCACCTGGACTTTCTCGAACACTTCGATCTTGTCGCCGACCTTGACGTCGTTGTAGCTCTTCACGGCGATACCGCACTCCATGCCGTTACGCACTTCGGCCATATCGTCCTTGAAGCGACGCAGGGACTCCAGCTCGCCTTCGAAGATCACCACGTCGTCGCGCAGTACGCGGATCGGACGGTTACGGTAAACCGTACCCTCGACCACCATACAACCGGCGACCGCACCGAACTTCGGCGAACGGAATACGTCGCGCACTTCGGCGATACCGAGGATGTTCTCGCGAACGTCGCTGCCGAGCATACCGGTGAGCGCCTTCTTGACGTCCTCGATGATGTCGTAGATGACGTTGTAGTAGCGCATGTCCAGGCCTTCGGCCTCGACGATCTTGCGCGCACCAGCGTCAGCACGGACGTTGAAGCCGAACAGCACGGCGTTCGACGCCAGGGCCAGGTTGGCATCGGACTCGGTGATACCACCGACGCCGCCACCGACCACGCGCACCTGCACTTCGTCGTTGCCCAGGGTGCTGAGCGAGCCCTGCAGTGCCTCGAGAGAACCACGCACATCGGACTTGAGAACGATGTTGAGGGTTTTCTTCTCTTCCTGGCCCATGCTCTCGAAGATGTTCTCCAGCTTGCCGGCGTGGGCACGAGCCAGTTTCACTTCGCGGAACTTGCCCTGACGGAACAGCGCAACCTCACGAGCCTTCTTCTCGTCGGCGACGACGGTCATGTCGTCGCCGGCTTCAGGCGTGCCGTCCAGGCCGAGAATCTCGACCGGGATGGACGGGCCGGCTTCCTTAACAGGCTTGCCATTTTCGTCCAGCATGGCGCGGATGCGGCCGTAGTTGGAGCCGACCAGCACCATGTCGCCCTGGCGCAGCGTACCGTCCTGAACCAGAACGGTGGCTACAGGGCCGCGGCCCTTGTCCAGACGCGATTCGACGACCACGCCACGGCCAGGCGCCGTCGGCATGGCCTTGAGTTCGAGCACTTCGGCCTGCAGCAGAACTGCTTCGAGCAGTTCGTCCACGCCGGTACCCATCTTGGCCGAGACGTGCACGTAGGGTGCGTCGCCGCCCCACTCTTCCGGAATCACGTCGAGTGCGGCCAGGCCGTTCTTGATGTTGTCCGGGTTGGCATCGGGCTTGTCGATCTTGTTAACCGCGACCACGATCGGCACGCCAGCCGCTTTCGCGTGCTGAACCGCTTCCTGGGTCTGCGGCATCACGCCGTCATCGGCCGCCACCACGAGGATGACGATGTCGGTAGCCTTGGCACCACGGGCGCGCATCTGAGTGAACGCAGCGTGACCAGGGGTATCGAGGAAGGTCACCATGCCGCGCTCGGTTTCCACGTGGTAGGCACCAATATGCTGCGTGATACCACCGGCTTCACCGGACGCGACCTTGGCACGACGAATGTAGTCGAGCAGCGAGGTCTTACCATGGTCGACGTGACCCATTACGGTCACCACCGGCGCACGGGAAATCGCCTCACCTTCGAACTTCAGGGACTCGGCCAACTGCTCTTCGAGCGCGTTGTCGCTGACCAGCTTGACCTTGTGGCCGAGCTCTTCGGCGACCAGCTGAGCGGTCTCCTGGTCCAGCACCTGGTTGATGGTGGCAGGCGTGCCCATCTTGAACATGAACTTGATGACTTCAGCAGCCTTCACCGACATCTGTTGGGCCAGTTCGCCCACGGTGATGGTCTCGCCGATCGACACTTCACGCACCACCGGGCCGGCCGGAGCCTGGAAGCCATGCTGGTTGCGCTTCTTGAGCTTGGACTTGCCACGGCCACCGCGACGGAAGCCATCGCTCTCTTCGTCGATGGTACGCGGCGCCACACGTGGAGCAGGTGCCTTTTCCTTGACGGTCGGGCGGTGCTGAGTGGTCTTGCGCTCACCACCACGACGATCGGCATCGTCGCTACGTGCCTTATCGGGACGACGTGGCTCTTCTTTCTTGCGCTCCTCGACAACCGGGGCAACTGGCGCATCGACAGTGGCCGGAGCCGCAGTCGCTTCGACAGCGCGCTCAGCCGGGGCTGCAGCCGTCTGACGCTTGGCTTCTTCTTCGGCCTGGCGCTTGGCTTCTTCCTCGGCCTTCAGGCGAGCAGCTTCCGCCGCAGCACGTTGCTCTTCGAGCTCGCGCTGTTTCTCGGCTTCGATCTCTTCGTTGCTGCGCTTGACGAAGGTCTTCTTCTTACGCACTTCAACGCTGATGGTCTTGCTACCAGCAACCCGGAGGGTGCTGGTGGTCTTGCGCTGCAAGGTAATCTTGCGCGGTTCCTCGGCTTTCTTGTCGCCGTGGCTGCTCTTCAGGTGAGCAAGCAGGGCCTGCTTTTCGTTATCGGTGACAACTTGCTCGGCACTGCTGTGCGGCAAACCCGCCTCTCGCATCTGCTGCAGCAGGCGCTCTACCGGTGTGTCGACCACTTGGGCCAGTTCTTTCACCGTGACTTGCGTCATGCACTTCTCTCCTCAGGCCGTAAAACTTACTCGAACCAGTGGGCTCGGGCGGCCATGATCAGCTTGCCGGCACGCTCTTGGTCGATGCCGTCGATGTCGAGCAGGTCGTCGATCGACTGCTCGGCCAGGTCTTCACGGGTAACCACCCCGCGTACTGCCAGTTCCTGCGCCAAACCTTTGTCCATACCCTCGACTTCGAGGAGGTCTTCGGCCGGCTGGGCGTCTGCCAGTTTTTCTTCCGTGGCGATAGCCTTGGTCAGCAAACGATCCTTCGCCCGAGAGCGCAGTTCGTTGACGATTTCTTCGTCGAAACCATCGATGCTGAGCATCTCTTCCATCGGCACGTAGGCGATTTCTTCCAGGCTGGTGAAGCCTTCTTCGACCAGCACCTGGGCCAGTTCTTCGTCGACTTCCAGCTCGTCGATGAAGCCCTGCAGGATATCGCCGGTCTCGGCCTGCTGCTTGGCCTGGATGTCCGCCTCGGTCATCACGTTCAGCGTCCAGCCAGTCAGTTGGCTAGCCAGGCGCACGTTCTGGCCACCACGACCAATCGCCTGCGCCAGGTTGTCTTCGCCAACGGCGATGTCCATCGCGTGGGCATCTTCATCGACGATGATCGCCGCGACTTCGGCCGGCGACATCGCGTTGATGACGAACTGCGCCGGGTTGTCGTCCCACAGCACGATATCCACACGCTCGCCAACCAGCTCGCCGGAAACAGCCTGAACGCGCGAACCGCGCATGCCGATACAGGCACCCTGCGGATCAATGCGTTTGTCCTTGGAACGCACCGCGATCTTGGCGCGCGAACCCGGGTCTCGGGAGGCGGCCTTGACCTCAATGAGGCCTTCAGCGATCTCCGGCACTTCGATGCGGAACAGCTCGATCAGCATTTCCGGCGCGGTACGCGACAGGATCAGCTGAGGGCCGCGGTTCTCGGTGCGGATTTCCTTGAGCAGTGCACGCAGGCGCACACCGACACGGAAAGTCTCACGCGGGATGATGTCTTCGCGCGCCAGCAGGGCCTCGGCGTTGGCACCCAGATCAACGATGACGCTGTCGCGGGTCACCTTCTTGACGGTACCGGCGATGATCTCACCCAACCGTTCGCGGTAGGCTTCGACCACCTGGGCGCGCTCGGCTTCACGAACCTTTTGCACGATGACCTGCTTGGCGGTCTGCGCAGCGATACGACCGAACTCGATGGATTCGATCTTCTCCTCGAGCACGTCGCCGACCTTGGCATTGGCCTCGACAGCACGCGGCATGTCGGTCGTTACCTGATGAGCCGGGTCTTCGAAGTTTTCTTCGTCGACCACGGTCCAGCAACGGAAGGTCTCGTAGTTACCACTCTGACGATTGATCGACACACGCAGTTCGACTTCGTCTTCAAAACGTTTCTTGGTCGCTGTGGCCAGCGCCAACTCGAGCGCCTCGAAAATCACAGCGGCCGGTACGCCCTTTTCATTGGATACCGACTCAACAACCAGCAGTACTTCTTTGCTCATCGTACGCCTCGCCTTTCGCAATCCATTGGGATCCACACATTCCGATCCCGCAGGATCCGTGTCTCAATCAAATCGGGGGATAATGTTGGCCTTGTCGATCATGTCGATCGGCAAAAGAAACTCGTGGTCATCCACCTGCACCACCACGTCCTCTTCCTCCACACCACGGAGCAGACCCTGGAAGTTGCGGCGCCCTTCGAACGGCGAGCGCAACTTGATTTTCACCTGCTCGCCGACGTGACTGGCGAACTGAGCCAACGTAAACAGTGGCCGATCCATGCCAGGCGACGATACCTCGAGAGTGTATTCGGCACTGATGGGATCCTCGACGTCGAGAACGCCACTGATCTGCCGACTGACCTTCTCGCAATCGTCGATAAGAATGCCGTCGGCATGATCGATGTAGATACGCAGCAGCGAGTGCCGCCCCTGAGACAGGAACTCGATACCCCAGCATTCGTAGCCAAGCGCTTCGACTACTGGGGCCACCAAGGCCTGCAACTGTTCTAGCTTGCTCGACACCTGAACCCCTCGCGCATGCTGTGCAAATAAAAAATGGGCGAAACGCCCATCTACAAGACCGCCCAGACGGCGGAAAATCTGTCTACCAAGTAACAAAAAGCCCCTTAAAAGGGGCTCAATGAAAACCGACTGCGGGGGGATGGACTTGAGCCAAAGACCTTCGGGTTATGAGCCCGACGAGCTACCGGACTGTTCACCCCGCGCTAAAACTGGGAGCGGATTATACGGCTGAAACGCCGCACGGGTCAACCAACCCCCCAGATACAGAAAAGCCCGCATGCAGCGGGCTTTTCTGTTTAATTGGTACCGAGAAGGGGACTCGAACCCCTACAGCCTATGGCCACTACCACCTCAAGGTAGCGTGTCTACCAATTCCACCACCTCGGCAATTTGACACTTACTTCGTTTCGGGAGCCTGAGGTACGTCTTGCTCTCCCGAAACTGGCGCTTGTTGTTGCTCAAGCACCGGTACATCTTCCGCAGGCTTGTTGCTCTGCGGCGCTTCCATCACCGCCGGATCCGGCAAACCAGCCTGACCCAGTGTATCAGACTTTTGATTAGCAAAATACGCTAACCCCAAGCTGGTAATGAAAAAACTGGCGGCGAGTATAGCAGTAACTCGACTCAGAAAGGTAGTACTTCCTTGGCTACCGAAAACGGTATTGGAAGCCCCCGCACCGAACGAAGCACCTGCATCGGCACCTTTACCCTGCTGCAGCAGAACCAGCACAACCACGCCGATCGCAGCCAGCAGATGAAGAACTACAACGCCTGTTTCCAGCATATTCTTAGTTTCCTGCAGCGCGACAAATCGCACCGAACTCATCCGCATTCAGAGAGGCCCCACCCACAAGCCCCCCATCGATATCAGGCATGCCGAAAAGCTCGGCTGCATTGGCGGCCTTGACGCTGCCGCCGTAAAGAATTCTCAACCCACTCGCTACCTGCGGGTCTTTCGCTGCGACTTGCGCACGAATGGCCGCATGCACGTCCTGCGCCTGCTGAGGCGTCGCCGTCAGCCCGGTACCAATGGCCCAGACCGGCTCATATGCCACAACTGCACCTGCAAGCACCGAAACACCCAGCGCATCGATCACACTATCGAGCTGGCCGGCAACCACCTTGAGGGTTTCACCTGCCTCGCGCTGCTCCAGGGTTTCCCCAACGCACAGCACCGGCACCAGCCCGGCGACCTGAGCCGCCGCGAACTTGCGTACGACCTGCTCTTCGCTATCACCCAGAATCAGGCGACGCTCGGAATGACCGATCAGCACCAACTCGCAACCGACATCGCGCAACTGATCGCTCGACACCTCTCCGGTCAATGCACCCTGCCCCGCTTCGACGGCGCAATCCTGGGCACCTACCGACACCGCAAGACCACTGACCCCCTCGACAACCTGGCCGAGATGAACACTGACAGGAAACACCGCAACCTCGACATCGGCAGGCAGTGACTGCCGATTCAGACCATCGATCAGCTCTGCGACACTGGCGCGGGTACCGTGCATTTTCCAGTTACCAGCAACCATTGAGCGACGCATGCTTTACCTCGTTGGTCAAAGAGGGCGCAGATGTTACCCAACCGCTTGTGGACTGGCAAGCCGAATCAAGCACAGACGCGCGAGACAATTTCAGCCAATTCATCGGCATAGGCTCGAACCTGAGTTTCGTCCTCGCCTTCGACCATTACCCGCACCAGTGGCTCGGTACCGGACTTGCGCAGCAGCACCCGGCCACGCCCAGCCATGCGCTCGGTCACACTGTCGCTGGCCGCCTGTACATCCGGGTGTTTGAGCGGATCGACGCCACCGCCGAAACGCACATTGACTAATACTTGCGGGCACTTGCGCAGCCCCTGACGGGCTTCCGCCAGGCTCTGACCGCGGCGACGAATGGCCAGAAGCACCTGCAGCGCAGCAACGATGGCATCGCCAGTCGTCACATGCTGGAAGCACACTAAATGGCCCGAATTCTCACCGCCCACCTGCCAGCCGCGCTCGAGCAGCTCGGCGATCACGTAGCGGTCACCGACATTGGCCCGCACAAAGGGAATATCCAGCTCCTTGAGCGCAAGCTCCAGGCCCAGATTGCTCATCAGCGTACCCACGACACCACCCTGCAGCTTGCCGCGGGCCTGCAGATCCCGGGCAATGATGAACAGCAGCTCATCGCCATCCACCACCGCACCGGTGTGATCGACCATCAATACGCGATCGGCATCACCATCGAACGCGATACCTAGGTCAGCGTGACGCGCCGTCACTTCGGCCTGAAGGTTCTCGATATGGGTCGAACCGCAATCGGCATTGATATTCAGCCCGTTGGGCTGGGCCGACAATACTGAAACCTCGGCGCCAAGCTCCTGAAATACCGCCGGCGCGACCTTGTAGGCTGCACCGTGGGCGCAGTCGAGCACGATTTTTAACCCAGAGAAGTTGGTGCTGGTCGGCACACTGCTCTTGCAGAATTCGATATAGCGGCCGGCGGCATCGTTGATCCGCGATACCTTGCCGAGCTGCTCGGACTCGACCACGGTCATAGGCGCATCGAGCAGCTCTTCGATCATCAGCTCGACTTCATCCGGCAGCTTGGTGCCCTGCCCCGAGAAGAACTTGATGCCGTTGTCGTGGTGCGGATTGTGCGAAGCACTGATAACGATGCCAGCCTCGGCGTGGAAGGTACGCGTCAGGTAGGCGATCGCCGGCGTCGGCATCGGCCCCAGCAGCATCACGTCAGCCCCGGCTGCGGAGAGCCCCGCCTCGAGTGCCGACTCGAACATGTAGCCGGAAATGCGCGTGTCCTTGCCGATCAGGATGCGACACTTGCCCTGTTTGCGAAACGCCATACCGGCGGCCCAGCCCAGCTTGAGCATGAAGTCCGGCGTGATGGGGTACTGACCGACGCGCCCACGGATACCGTCGGTGCCAAAATACTTGCGACTCAAAACGACAACTCCCTTTTTCTATTCACTGCGCCGCTTCGACCGCAGCGACCATGCGCACCACGTCCACGGTTTCCGCCACATCGTGCACGCGCAGGATATGCGCGCCCTTGGCGACCGCCAGGGCCGCCAGGGCCAGGCTGCCGTACAGACGACCATCGACCTCGCGGCCCAGCACGGCGCCAATCATACTCTTGCGTGACACGCCGACCAGCAGCGGCAGACCAAATTCCTGCAACGCCGGCATACGCCTGAACAGGCTGAGGTTGTGCTCCAAGGTCTTGGCGAAGCCGAAACCAGGGTCGAGCACGATGCGCTGCGCCGGGATACCGGCCGCCTCGCAGACGGCCAGCCGCTCGCGCAGGAAATCGGCCACGGCTTGTAGCACGTCATCGTACTGAGGGCTTTGCTGCATTGTCGTTGGCTCACCCCGCATATGCATCAGGCACACCGGCAAACCGCTTTCGGCAGCAGCCTGCAGCGCACCCTCCCGCTGCAGCGAGCGAACATCGTTGATCAACCCGGCACCCAGCCTGGCCGACTCGCGCATCACCTCGGGCGTGGAAGTATCCACGGAGATGATCACGTCCAGCTCGGCGGCGACCGCCTCCACCATGGGCGCGACCCGCTCCAACTCCTCGACCACCGACACCGGCGCAGCGCCGGGACGCGTGGATTCGCCGCCGATATCGATCAGCGTCGCACCGGCACGCACCATGCCTTCGGCGTGCCGTAGCGCCGTATCGCGAAGAGCGAAGCGACCACCGTCGGAAAAGGAATCTGGGGTGACGTTGAGGATGCCCATCACTTGCGGACGGCTTAAATCAAGAAACCGGCTGCCACAAGGCAGCCGGTTGTTTTTTTGCACAAGAGACATGAGAAGACTTTTATACCTCGGCAGCAGGACCGCCGATGGGCTTCTCGGGACGATCTGCTTCGTCAGACTTGGTAGAAGGCGTGCCGGCACCGTTGCCGCCGCCCGTCCAGTCCTTCGGTTCGCGCACTGGGCGACCACTCATGATGTCGTCGATCTGATCGATGTCGATGGTCTCGAACTTCATCAGCGCTTCGGCCATGGCATCGAGCTTGTCACGGTTGTCGGTCAGGATCTGCTTGGCAGTGTTGTAGCAGCCGTCGATGACTGCGCGCACTTCGGAGTCGATCAGCTTGGCCGTTTCACCCGACACGCTGGCACCGGAGGAACCACCACCACCGCGCAGGAAGGGCTGATCTTCGTCTTCGGCATACAGAAGTGGGCCGAGTTTTTCGGAAAGGCCCCACTTGGTGACCATGTTCCGGGCGATCTGGCTGGCCCGCATGATGTCGTTGGACGCACCGGTGGTGACGCCGTCGAAGCCCAGGGTCATCTCCTCGGCGATACGGCCACCGTAAAGCGAACAGATCTGGCTGGTCAGCGCACGTTTACTGAGGCTGTAGCGATCTTCCTCGGGCAGGAACATTGTTACGCCCAGGGCGCGGCCGCGGGGAATGATGGTGACCTTGTAGACTGGATCGTGCTCGGGCACTAGGCGACCGACGATGGCATGGCCCGCCTCGTGATACGCGGTGTTGAGCTTTTCCTTGTCGGACATGACCATGGTCTTGCGCTCGGCGCCCATCATGATCTTGTCTTTGGCCAGCTCGAACTCTTTCATCTCCACCAGTCGCTTGCCCGCGCGGGCAGCGAACAGCGACGCCTCATTGACCAGGTTGGCCAGGTCGGCACCGGAGAAGCCTGGCGTACCACGGGCGATGACCGCAGCCTTGACGTCTTCGCCCATCGGGATCTTGCGCATGTGCACGTTGAGAATCTGCTCGCGGCCGCGGATGTCCGGCAGGCCGACGACCACTTGACGATCGAAACGACCCGGACGCAGCAGGGCCTGATCGAGCACGTCCGGACGGTTGGTGGCGGCGATGACGATGATGCCGTCATTCATTTCGAAACCGTCCATCTCCACCAGCAGCTGGTTG
This sequence comes from Pseudomonas sp. AG1028, assembly GCF_007993955.1. Taxonomy (NCBI): domain Bacteria; kingdom Pseudomonadati; phylum Pseudomonadota; class Gammaproteobacteria; order Pseudomonadales; family Pseudomonadaceae; genus Pseudomonas; species Pseudomonas sp. AG1028. Next base: position 289,700 of record NZ_VIVP01000001.1, on the reverse strand, counting down.
AGGGTCTGCTCGCGCTCGTCATGACCACCGCCCATGCCAGCGCCACGGTGGCGACCGACGGCGTCGATCTCGTCGATGAAGATGATGCAGGGGGCATGTTTCTTGGCCTGCTCGAACATGTCGCGCACGCGGGAGGCACCGACACCGACGAACATCTCGACGAAATCGGAACCGGAAATGGTGAAGAACGGCACTTTGGCTTCGCCGGCAACGGCCTTGGCCAGCAGTGTCTTACCGGTACCTGGCGAGCCGACCATCAGCACGCCGCGAGGAATACGACCGCCCAGACGCTGGAATTTGCCCGGATCGCGCAGGAACTCGACCAGCTCGCTGACCTCTTCCTTGGCCTCGTCGCAGCCGGCGACGTCAGCAAAGGTGGTCTTGACCTGATCTTCGGAGAGCAGGCGCGCCTTGGATTTGCCGAAGCTCATTGGCCCGCCCTTGCCGCCTGCACCGCCCTGCATCTGGCGCATGAAGAACATGAACACGGCGATGATCACCAGAATCGGGAAGCTGGCGACCAGCAGCTGAGTCCAGATGCTCTGTTGCTCTGGCTGCTTGCCAACGATCTCGACGTTGTTGTCCATCAGATCCTTGATCAGGCCGTTATCCTGGATCGCCGGGCGCACGGTTTCGAACGAGGAGCCGTCGGAACGCAGGCCGCTGATGATGTAGCCATCGACGGTGACGCGCTTGACCCCACCGCTCTGCACCTGCTCGATGAATTGCGAGTAGTTGAGCTTGTTGGTCTCACTGGGGCTGGAGAAGTTGTTCATCACCGTGACGAGGACGGCGGCGATGATCAGCCACAGGATCAGATTCTTTGCCATGTCGTTCAATTAGCTACCCTCTGAAGCAGGCCCCTTGCCGAAGCGTGCTTCGCATGACGACCAGTTATAAACCGATCTAACTTACTACAAACGCCCGCTCGTGGCTGACACCGTCTGTAACCCTTTATGAGACGTCTGCCCATTACGATGCGCGTCTTGGCTTGGACTGACAACCACGCCATTGGTTTTACTCGGCCACCGGCCCCTTGAAGCCTCGGGCCAGCAGATACTGCTCGCGGGAGCGGTCACGGGACGACAGGGGTTTGCGCATCTGCACCTTGTCGAACTGACGGCGCACCTCCTTGTGGTAATCGTCGAAACCCTCGCCCTGGAAGATCTTGATCAGGAAATCGCCGCCGGGCTTGAGCACCCGGCCAGCCAGATCCAGCGCCAGCTCGCACAAGTACATCGCGCGCGGCTGATCGGCGGCCCTCACCCCACTCATATTGGGGGCCATATCGGAAATCACAAGGTCGACGGGATTATTGTCGATGGCCTCAAGAATCTGGGCGAACACGGCGTCGTCGGTGAAATCGCCTTGAATGAAGGTGACATCCGGGATGCTGTCCATCTCCAGGATGTCGGAGGCGATCAGCCGACCCTTGTCGCCGATCACCCGGCTGGTGACCTGGGACCAGCCGCCCGGCGCAGCGCCGAGGTCGACCACGGTCATGCCGGGGCGCAGGATGCGATCCTTCTCCTGCACCTCCAGCAGCTTGTAACTGGCACGTGAACGGTAACCGTCCTTTTGCGCCATTTTGACGTACGGATCGTCGAAATGCTCTTTCAGCCAACGCTGGCTGGTCTTGGAACGGGCCACACAACACCTCAAGAGAACAGAATGAATAACTGGGCGGGCTTCGGGCGGCTCGGTTAAAATAGCCCGCTTTCCCAGATTAATACGCAGGGTTCAGATTATGCCGCTCACTCAAGAGCAGAAGAAACAGTTCAAATCTATCGGCCACCACCTGAAACCGGTATTGATCGTCGCCGACAACGGTGTTACCGAAGGCGTAGTGGCCGAACTCGAACGCGCGCTGAATGACCACGAACTGATCAAAATTCAGGTGCGCGTGACCGAGCGCGACGACCGCCTGGCGGTGATCGAAGAACTGTGCAAGGCCGGTAATGCCGAGCTGGCGCAGGTCATTGGCAAAATGGCGCTGCTGTACCGCAAGAACCCCAAGGCCAATCGCAACCTGTCCAACATCAGCCGCTATCAGGGCTGATTCAGGTGCTCAGCCGACCTGCGGGTCGGCTGCCCCGCTCTTGCACGGCACGGGCTGCAGCACCAGCAACACGCCGAAGAACGCCAGCAGCAGGTAGCTGAACAGCTGCCAGCGTACAGCCTGCGGCCACAGCACCAGCGAAATCAGAAAGGCCAGCGAGACGACCAGCACCGCGAGCAGCAACTGCCCGCTACGCACTCGCCACAGCGCCGCCAACCCATACTGCCGAACCAGCAGCAAGAGCTGCAGCAGCGCTGCGCCCAGCGTAATGCCGACCATCTGCGGCACCAGGGTGCGCGCGACTTCTTCGATCAGCAAGGACGCCAGACCGACACTGGCGAGACCCGGCAGCACCAGAAAGTGCAGGATCCAGATGCCGCCGACCCAGAGGGTCTGCAGCAGCATCCAGGCATTGGCTGCGCTGTCACGCGCAGCCGTGCGATCAGACGTGACGAACTTCGACAATCTCGTACTCGACCAGACCACTGGGCGTGTTAACGCCAACCACGTCACCTTCGTTCTTGCCCACCAGGGCACGAGCGATAGGCGAACCTACGGACAGCTTGCCCTGCTTGATGTCGGCTTCGTCTTCGCCAACGATCTGGTAGGTCACGCTTTCGTCGGTCTCGACGTTGGCGATTTCCACGGTGGTGCCAAAGATCACCTTGCCGGTGTGGGCGATAGTGGTGACATCGATGATCACCGCATTCTGCAGGCGACCTTCGATGTCACGCACACGCGCCTCGACCATGCCCTGCTCCTCGCGGGCGGCATGGTATTCGGCGTTTTCCTTGAGGTCACCCAGCTCACGGGCCTCGGCGATGGCCTGGCTGAGCGCCGGGCGACGCACCTTGGTCAGGTGTGCCAGCTCTTCTTCCAGGGCGCGAGCGCCCTGGGTGGTCATGGGGTACTTGTTCATGCCTTGATTCCTGCATGCAGATCCTGCAGACGGCGCACGGTCTTCTCGGGACCGAACTTGAGCGCCTCACAGACCGCCTGCCCCGCCGCGATGGTGGTGGTGCAGTAGATCTTGTGCTGCAGCGCGTTACGACGAATGGAGTAGGAGTCAGCGATCGACTGACGGCCTTCGGTGGTGTTGATGATCAGGGTGACTTCGTCGTTCTTGATCATGTCGACCACGTGCGGACGACCTTCGGTCACCTTGTTGACGCGGCGCACTGGCAGGCCGGCAGCCTCGATCACCTTGGCGGTGCCGGCTGTGGCCACCACTTCGAAGCCCAGCGCGACCAGATCACGGGCGACCTGAATGGCCTCTGGCTTGTCGTCTTCGCGAACACTGATGAAGGCGACACCTGCGTTCGGCAGAATCTCGCTAGCACCCATCTGCGCCTTGGCGAAGGCTTCGCCGAAGCTGTCGCCGACGCCCATTACTTCGCCGGTGGACTTCATTTCCGGGCCGAGGATCGGGTCGACACCCGGGAACTTGTTGAACGGGAACACCGCTTCCTTGACGCTGAAGAACGGCGGGATGATTTCCTGAGTGAACCCCAGCTCGGCCAGGCTCTTGCCAGCCATCACACGGGCTGCGACCTTGGCCAGCGACTCGCCGATGCACTTGGACACGAACGGCACGGTACGCGAGGCACGCGGGTTGACCTCGATCACGTAGATGTCCTCGCCCTGCACGGCCATCTGCACGTTCATCAGGCCGATGACGCCCAGTTCCAGAGCCATCTTCTTGACCTGGTCGCGGATCTCGTCCTGGATGTGCGCCGGCAGCGAGTACGGCGGCAGCGAGCACGCCGAGTCACCGGAGTGAACGCCGGCCTGCTCGATGTGCTGCATGATCGCGCCGATCACCACGACTTCGCCGTCGCTGACCGCATCCACGTCCACCTCGATGGCGCAGTTGAGGAAGCGATCCAGCAGCACCGGGCTGTCGTTGGATACCTTCACCGCTTCGCGCATGTAGCGCTTGAGCTCTTCTTCCTGGTAGACGATTTCCATCGCTCGGCCGCCCAGTACGTAGGACGGACGCACCACCATCGGGTAACCGATGTTCTTGGACAGGGTCAGTGCTTCTTCTTCGCTGCGTGCGGTGGCGTTGGCCGGCTGACGCAGGCCGAGGCGTTGCACCATCTGCTGGAAGCGCTCGCGATCTTCGGCGCGGTCGATGGCGTCCGGGCTGGTGCCGATGATCGGCACGCCCGCTTCTTCCAGGGCACGGCACAGCTTCAGCGGGGTCTGGCCGCCGTACTGAACGATCACACCCTTGGGCTGCTCGACGCGAACGATTTCCAGCACGTCTTCCAGGGTCACCGGTTCGAAGTACAGGCGGTCGGAGGTGTCGTAGTCGGTGGAAACAGTTTCCGGGTTGCAGTTGACCATGATGGTCTCGTAACCGTCTTCACGCATGGCCAGTGCGGCGTGCACGCAGCAGTAATCGAACTCGATGCCCTGGCCAATACGGTTCGGGCCACCGCCGAGAATCATGATCTTGTCGCGACCACTGGCGTTGGCCTCGCACTCTTCCTCGTAGGTCGAGTACATGTAGGCGGTGTCGGTGGCGAACTCGGCGGCGCAGGTGTCGACACGCTTGTAGACCGGCAGCACCTTGAGCTTGTGGCGGTGGCTACGCAGGTTCTTCTCGGTGACGCCGAGCAGCGCGGCCAGGCGCGCATCGGAGAAACCCTTGCGCTTGAGGCTGAACATCAGGTCGCGGTCGATGCTCGACAGGCCCAGGGTCTGGATGCGCTGCTCGTCCTTGATCAGGTCTTCGATCTGCACCAGGAACCATTCGTCGATGCGAGTCAGCTCGAACACTTCCTCGACGGTCTTGCCGGCGCGGAAGGCATCGGCCACATACCAGATGCGGTCGGCGCCCGGCACGATCAGCTCGCGCTTGAGGGTGCTTTCGGCTTCCGGGTCAGCCGGATCGAGCTTCGGATCGAAGCCGGACACGCCGACTTCCAGGCCGCGCAGCGCCTTGTGCAGGGATTCCTGGAAGGTCCGACCGATGGCCATGACCTCACCGACGGACTTCATCTGCGTGGTCAGGCGGGCGTCGGCGTTGGGGAATTTCTCGAAAGCGAAACGCGGGATCTTGGTGACCACGTAATCGATGGCCGGCTCAAAGGACGCCGGGGTGCGACCGCCGGTGATGTCGTTCTGCAGTTCGTCGAGGGTGTAACCCACAGCCAGCTTGGCAGCGATCTTGGCGATCGGGAAACCGGTGGCCTTGGAGGCCAGGGCCGAGGAGCGGGATACCCGCGGGTTCATCTCGATGACGACCATGCGGCCGGTATTCGGGCAGATGCCGAACTGCACGTTGGAGCCGCCGGTTTCCACGCCGATCTCACGCAGTACCGCCAGGGAGGCGTTACGCAGGATCTGGTATTCCTTATCGGTCAGGGTCTGGGCCGGCGCCACGGTGATTGAGTCACCGGTGTGCACGCCCATCGGGTCGAAGTTCTCGATGGAGCAGACGATGATGCAGTTGTCCTTCTTGTCGCGGACCACCTCCATCTCGTATTCCTTCCAGCCGATCAGCGACTCGTCGATCAGTAGCTCGTTGGTCGGCGACAGGTCCAGACCACGGGTGCAGATCTCCTCGAACTCTTCACGGTTGTAGGCGATGCCGCCACCAGTGCCGCCCATGGTGAAGCTCGGACGGATGATGCACGGGAAGCCGACCTTCTCGAGCACGCCATAGGCTTCTTCCATGCTGTGGGCGATACCCGATACCGGGCAGGCCAGGCCGATGTCCTTCATGGCCTTGTCGAAGCGCGAGCGGTCTTCGGCCTTGTCGATAGTGTCGGCGTTGGCACCGATCATCTCGACGCCGAACTTCTCCAGCACGCCGTGACGCTCCAGATCCAGCGCACAGTTCAGCGCGGTCTGGCCGCCCATGGTCGGCAGCAGGGCGTCGGGGCGCTCCTTCTCGATGATCTTGGCCACGGTGGCCCATTTGATCGGCTCGATGTAGGTGGCGTCGGCCATGGCCGGGTCGGTCATGATGGTGGCCGGGTTGGAGTTCACCAGGATGACGCGGAAGCCTTCCTCGCGCAGGGCCTTGCATGCCTGGGCGCCGGAGTAGTCGAACTCACACGCCTGGCCGATGACGATGGGGCCGGCGCCGAGGATCAGGATACTTTTGATGTCTGTACGTTTTGGCATAGCGGTTACTCGAATCCTTGGGTCAGTCGGCGAGGCTTAGCGGCGCTTGGCCATGGCTTCGATGAAGCGGTCGAACAGCGGGGCGACATCGTTCGGGCCCGGACTGGCTTCGGGGTGACCCTGAAAGCTGAAGGCGTCCTTGTCGGTACGCTCGATGCCCTGCAGGGTGCCGTCGAACAGCGACTTGTGGATCGGACGCAGATTGCTCGGCAGGCTGTTCTCGTCCACGGCGAAACCGTGGTTCTGGCTGGTGATCATCACCACGCCGCTGTCGAGATCCTGTACCGGGTGGTTGGCACCGTGGTGGCCGTGGCCCATTTTCAGGGTCTTGGCGCCGGAGGCCAGGGCCAGCAGCTGGTGGCCGAGGCAGATGCCGAATACCGGGATGTCGGTTTCCAGAACGTCCTTGATCGCCTGGATGGCGTAGTCACATGGCTCGGGGTCGCCAGGACCGTTGGACAGGAACACGCCATCGGGATTGAGCGCCAGTACTTCGCTTGCCGGAGTCTGCGCCGGCACCACGGTCAGGCGGCAACCGCGCTCGACCAGCATGCGCAGGATGTTCAGCTTGACGCCGTAGTCGTAGGCGACCACATGGTACGGCAGCTCGCTGGCAGCGATCTCGGGATGGCTGTCGTCTTTCAAGTTCCACACGCTGGAGCGCCACTCGTAGCGCTCGGTGCAGCTGACTTCCTTGGCCAGGTCCATGCCTTTCAGGCCCGGGAAACCACGCGCCAGCTCCAGAGCCTTTTCCTCGGTGGCGTCGGCGCCAACCAGGATGCAGCCATTCTGGGAGCCTTTTTCACGCAGGATGCGGGTCAGGCGGCGGGTATCGATACCGGCAATGGCGACGGTGCCGTTTTCCTTGAGGTAATCGGGCAGCGACTGCTTGTTACGCCAGTTACTGGCGATCAGCGGCAGATCGCGGATGATCAGGCCGGCAGCCCAGACGCGATTGGACTCGGCGTCTTCCGGCGTGGTGCCTGTATTGCCGATATGTGGATAGGTCAGGGTAACGATCTGCTGGGCATAAGACGGATCGGTAAGAATTTCCTGATAGCCGGTCATGGCGGTGTTGAACACCACCTCCCCGACAGTTTGGCCGTCGGCCCCGATGGCCTCGCCGCGAAAAATGCTGCCGTCAGCAAGGGCGAGTATGGCTGGCTTACTCAAGAAGACCTCCCGTAGATCGTGGAGCAAACGCAGATTGTAAAAAAGCGGGATGACGTGTGAAGGTCATCCCGCTTTTTTGATTGATTCATTCTGCGCAACTTTTAGTGGACACACTAAAGCGGAAAGCTTACAGGAAAAGTGCCTTTTTCGAAAGCCGTTCAGGGCCAAAAACCTGAAATCCGATCCGTGGTCGCCCCTGATAACCACCGAGGGCGCCATTGGCACCCTCGGTTTCGGTTACTTCAGCCCCAGCACGTCCTGCATGTCGTAAAGCGCTGGCGAGCGCTGCTGCAGCCAGGATGCCGCGCGCACTGCGCCCTTGGCGAAAGTCATACGACTGGACGCCTTGTGGGTGATCTCCACGCGCTCGCCGTCAGCGGCGAACAGTACAGTGTGATCGCCGACTACATCACCGGCGCGCACCGTGGCGAAACCGATGGTCTCGCGCTGACGTGCGCCGGTTTGCCCTTCACGCCCATAAACCGCGACCTTTTCCAGGTCACGCCCCAGCGCATTGGCCACCACCTCGCCCATGCGCAGCGCAGTACCAGACGGCGCATCGACCTTATGACGGTGATGGGCCTCGAGCACTTCGATGTCCACATCGTCACCCAACACACGGGCGGCGGTGTCGAGCAACTTCAGGCACAGGTTCACGCCCACGCTGAAATTGGCAGCGAAAACGATGGGAATCTCTCTGCCGGCATCGGCCAGCAACTGCTTTTCCGCAGCACTGAAGCCGGTGGTGCCGATGACCATGGCCTTGCCGGCGCGGCGGCAGATTTCCAGGTTTTCGAGGGTCACCGTGGGATGGGTGAAGTCGATCAGCACGTCGAACTCGTCGATCACGCCCTCCAGGCTGCCGTACAGAGCCACGCCCAGCTTGCCGACGCCCGCCAGCTCACCGGCATCGGCACCAAGCAACGTGCTGGTCGGCCGCGCTACGGCGGCACCGAGCACGACGCCATCGGCCTGGTGAACGGCCTCGATCAGGTTCTTGCCCATGCGCCCGGCGGCGCCCGTGACTGCAATACGCATATGCATAACTCCAAAGTACAAACGGCGAGCAGCCGGCCACTGCCAGCTGCTCGCCGTGCATTACCGCATTAAAGGTCGCCGAAGAAGCGCTTCACGCCTTCGAACCAGCCATTGGCCTTGGGCGAATTGGAGCTGTTACCCACCAGGGACTGACGAAACTCCTCGAGCAGCTCGCGCTGGCGACGGTCGAGATTGACCGGGGTTTCCACCGCCACCTTGCACATCAGATCGCCCGCACCGCCGCCACGCACCGGGGCGACGCCCTTGCCGCGCAAACGGAACAGCTTGCCGGTCTGGGTGCCTTCCGGAATCTTCAGCTTGACCCGACCATCGAGGGTCGGCACTTCCAGCTCGCCGCCCAGAGCCGCATCAACGAAGCTGATCGGCACTTCGCAGTACAGGTGCTTGCCGTCACGCTGGAAGATCGCGTGCTCACGCACGTTGACCACCACGTAGAGGTCGCCCGACGGGCCGCCGAGGGTACCCGCCTCGCCCTCGCCGGACAGACGGATACGGTCGCCGGTATCGACACCGGCCGGTACCTTGACCGACAGGGTCTTGTGCTCTTCGACACGGCCATGGCCATGGCAGGAGCCGCAGGGGTCGGTGATCATCTTGCCGCTGCCGTGGCAGCGCGGGCAGGTCTGCTGGACCGAGAAGAAGCCCTGCTGCATGCGCACCTGGCCGATGCCGCCGCACGTGGTACAGGTCACCGGGCTGGTGCCCTTCTTGGCACCCGAGCCATCGCAGGTCTTGCAGTTGACCAGGGTCGGCACGCGAATGGTCACCGTGGTGCCACGTACCGCCTCCTCGAGATCCAGCTCCAGGGTGTAACGCAGGTCACTGCCGCGCTGCGCACCACCGCGCTGACCGCCACGCTGGCCGCCGAAGAAATCGCTGAACACGTCGCCGAAGATGTCGGAGAAGTTCGCGCCGCCACCACCAAAGCCGCCACCGCCGCCCATTTGCGGGTCGACGCCTGCATGACCGTACTGATCGTAGGCGCTGCGCTTGCCGGCATCGGACAGCACTTCGTAGGCCTCGTTAGCCTCCTTGAAGGCGTCTTCGGCCGCTTTGTCGCCGGGATTGCGATCGGGGTGATGCTTCATCGCCAGGCGGCGGTAAGCCTTCTTCAGCTCCGCCTCGCTGGCCCCGCGCTCGACCCCGAGCACTTCGTAGTAGTCACGTTTAGACATGGGTTTCTAGCACTCTCAAAATTCTTAAAGTCCAGACACGCCAACGCGGGAGCAAGCCCCCGCGCGGCGGATCACCCTGCCACACCGTAGCGTGACAGGGCGCAAACACAGGCAAGCCGGGGCTTACTTGTTGTCCTTGACTTCCTCGAACTCGGCGTCGACCACGTCGTCGGCAGAGCCCTTGGTTTCGCCAGCATCCGCCGCACCGGCAGCGCCAGGCTGCGGCTGCTCGGCGTACATCTTCTGCGCCAGCGGAGTGGTGGCTTCGGACAGCGCATTCATCTTCGCTTCGATGGCCGCCTTGTCGTCGCCCTTCACGGCAACTTCCAGCTCGCCCAGCGCCGCTTCGATAGCTGTCTTCTCTTCGGCAGTCGCCTTGTCGCCAGCCTCGGTGAGCATCTTGCGGGTGGCGTGCACCAGCTGGTCACCCTGGTTGCGCGCTGCTGCCAGCTCTTCGAACTTGCGGTCTTCCTCGGCGTTGGCCTCGGCGTCACGCACCATGCGCTCGATCTCGTCATCGGACAGACCGGAGTTGGCCTTGATCACGATGGACTGCTGCTTGCCGGTGGCCTTGTCTTTGGCGCCGACGTGCAGGATGCCGTTGGCGTCGATGTCGAAGGTCACTTCGATCTGCGGCACGCCGCGCGGAGCCGGCGGAATCTCGGCCAGGTCGAACTTGCCCAGGGACTTGTTCTGTGCGGCCTGCTTACGCTCACCCTGCAGCACATGAATGGTCACCGCGCTCTGGTTGTCGTCGGCGGTCGAGAACACCTGCGACTTCTTGGTCGGGATGGTGGTGTTCTTTTCGATCAGCGGCGTCATCACACCGCCCATGGTTTCGATACCCAGGGTCAGCGGGGAGACGTCGAGCAGCAGTACGTCCTTGACGTCACCGGCCAGTACAGCGCCCTGAATGGCAGCGCCCATGGCCACAGCCTCGTCCGGGTTGACGTCCTTGCGAGCGTCTTTGCCGAAGAAGTCGGAAACGGCCTTCTGTACCAGCGGCATACGGGTCTGACCGCCAACCAGGATCACGTCGTCGATCTTGCCGACGTCGATACCGGCGTCTTTCAGCGCGATGCGGCAAGGCTCGATGGTACGGCTGACCAGATCCTCGACCAGCGACTCCAGCTTGGCGCGGGAGATCTTCACGTTCAGGTGCTTCGGACCGGTGGCATCGGCAGTGATGTACGGCAGGTTGACGTCTGTCGACTGCGAAGACGACAGCTCGATCTTGGCCTTCTCGGCAGCTTCCTTCAGGCGCTGCAAAGCCAGCGGATCGTTCTTCAGGTCCATGCCGGACTCTTTCTTGAACTCGTCGACGAGGTAGTCGATCAGGCGCATGTCGAAGTCTTCACCACCCAGGAAGGTGTCACCGTTGGTGGCCAGTACTTCGAACTGGTGCTCGCCGTCGACTTCGGCGATTTCGATCACCGACACGTCAAAGGTACCGCCGCCCAGGTCATAGACGATCACGGTGTGGTCGCCCTTGGCTTTGTCCATGCCATAGGCAAGGGCTGCAGCGGTCGGCTCGTTGATGATGCGCTTGACGTCCAGACCGGCGATGCGGCCGGCGTCCTTGGTGGCCTGACGCTGGCTGTCGTTGAAGTAGGCCGGCACGGTGATGACCGCTTCGGTGACAGGCTCGCCCAGGTAGTCCTCGGCGGTCTTCTTCATCTTCTTCAGCACTTCGGCGCTGATCTGCGGCGGCGCCATGTCCTTGCCGCTGGCCTGCACCCAGGCGTCACCGTTGCTGGCCTTGACGATCTTGTAAGGCACCAGCTTGATGTCTTTCTGCACGACGTCTTCTTCGAAGCGACGGCCGATCAGGCGCTTAACCGCGAACAGGGTATTGTGCGGGTTGGTAACCGCCTGACGTTTGGCCGACTGACCGACCAGAATCTCGCCATCGTTGGCATAAGCAACGATGGACGGCGTGGTACGCGCGCCTTCGGCGTTTTCGATGACTTTGACGTTACCGTTTTCAAGAATGGAGACGCAGGAGTTGGTGGTCCCCAGGTCGATACCGATGATTTTGCCCATTTCACTCTCCCGAAACTTTGAAATATCCGCCGCGTTGTCGTGACCGCTGCGGTAGCACTAATACGCTTGACTCACTAAATGGGGTGTGGCCCGCCGATTTCAAGCCTGCTCATCGATAGATGGCGGCGCCTCGGCCGGGGCCTTACTGACCACGACCATGGCCGGACGCAGCAGGCGACCGTTGAGCAGGTAGCCCTTCTGGAACACCTTGAGCACGCTGTTGGGCTCGACGTTGGTGCTTTCCTGCATGGCCATCGCCTGATGATGCTCCGGGTTGAACGGCGCACCATGAGGGTCAATGGCTTCCAGCTGGTGGCGCTTGAGGGTGTCGAGCAGCAACTTAAGCGTCAGCTCCATGCCCTCACGCACCGCCTTGATCGATTCGTCGTCGGCGCTGGACAACTCGAGACCACGTTCGAGACTGTCGACCACCGGCAGCAGGTCGTTGGCAAATTTCTCGAGGGCGAACTTGTGCGCCTTCTCGACATCCTGTTCAGCGCGACGGCGCACGTTCTGCAGATCGGCAGCCATGCGCAGCGACTGATCCTGCGCAGTCGCCAGTTGCTCTTCCAGCGCTTGCACGCGAGCAGCCAGGTCTTCGCTTGGCGCGGCGTCGTTCGCTTGCGCTTCGGAAGTCTGCGGATCCAGGTTCTGTTCGTCAGCCATGCATTTCTCCTCTGAATGATTCGACGAGCCTCAACTCGCGCGTCTGCCGCCTATATAAGGATGATTTGTAGGGTTTCAAGGGCCACTACCACTTTCCGGCAGCCAGTCGTCAGCGTATTGCCACCTCATCGCAAACCACTGTATAAATAACCAGAACAACCCTGAGAGGCCTCGCCATGCTGGTGCACCTGTCCGTCCACAATTACGCCATCGTCGAACACCTGGATCTGGAACTGGACCGGGGCATGAGCGTCATCAGCGGCGAAACCGGCGCCGGCAAGTCGATCATGCTCGACGCCCTCGGCCTGACTTTGGGCGATCGCGCCGACAGCGGCGTGGTTCGCCCAGGCGCCGACAAGGCGGACATACTGGCCAGCTTCGACCTCGCCGACATCCCCGAAGCCCACGCCTGGCTCGCCGAGCGCGACCTGGATAACGACGGGCCGTGCATCCTGCGCCGGGTGATCACCGCCGAAGGCCGCTCGCGCGGTTACATCAACGGCACGCCCTGCCCGCTCGGCGACCTCAAGGCACTGGGCGAGCTGCTGATCGACATTCACAGCCAGCACGAGCACCAGTCGCTGCTCAAGACCGACACCCACCGCCGGCTGCTCGACGAATACGCCGGCGCCCAGGAGCTGGCCCGCCAAGTACAACTGGCCGCGCAGCGCTGGAAGCAGACCCGCAGTGAACTCGAACGCGTGACCTCCCAGGGCGACGAGCAGCGCGCCCGCCATCAGTTGCTCAGCTATCAGCTCGAAGAACTTGAGAACCTTGGTTTGGGTGACAACGAACTGGAGCAACTGGAGCAGGATCACAAGGCGCTGACCAATGCCGAGAGCCTGCTCAGCGCCTGCCGCCAGGTGATCGATCAGTGCAGCGAAAGCGATGCCGGCAACGTACTGTCGGTGCTCACTGCCAGCCTCAACCGCCTTAGCGGCCTGCAAGGCCAGCCGGGCGCCCTGAACGAAGCCACCAACCTGCTGGCCAGCGCGCAGATCCAGATCGAGGAAGCAGTGGGCGAGCTCAACCGTTTCCTCGACCACTTCGACGCCGACCCTGAGCGCCAGCAACAACTCGAAGAACGCCTGGACACCATCTATACCCTGGCGCGTAAACACCGCATCCACCCCAGCGAACTGCCCGCCATGCAGCAGCAGTTGTTCGACGAACTGGAAAGTCTCAATGCCGACGACCAGGCCGCCGAGCGCCTGGGCGAAGAGCTTGCCGCCTACGGTCGTCACTACCAGGAAAAGGCGGCCGAACTCAGCGCCAAGCGCCAGAAGGCCGCTAGCAAACTGGGCAAGGCGGTTGAAAAGGAAATGCAGACCCTGGGCATGCCAGGCGGACGCTTCAGTATTCAGCTGCAGCCCATCGAAGGCGGCGAGCCAAATGCCAATGGCCTGGAACAGGTCGAGTTTCTGGTCAGCGCCAACCCTGGGCAACCGATCAAGGCACTGGCCAAGGTCGCCTCGGGCGGTGAACTGTCGCGCATCAGCCTGGCCATCCAGGTGATCACCGCGCAAACCTCACGGGTTCCGACCCTGGTGTTCGACGAGGTGGACGTGGGCATTGGCGGCCCGACCGCCGAAGTGGTCGGCCAGCTGTTGCGCCGCCTCGGCGAGCGCGGTCAGGTGCTGACCGTCACCCACCTGCCTCAGGTCGCCGCCCAGGGCCACCAGCACCTGTTCGTCCACAAGGTGCGCGGCAACAACGCCACCCGTACGGCGGTCAGCAAGCTCGGCGAAGCCCAGCGTATCGAGGAAGTCGCACGCATGTTGGGCGGCATCGATCTCACCGACGAATCCCTGGCTCACGCCCGTAAACTGGTCAGCAACGCCCAGAGCTGACGCCCCACAGACATCTGCAGAAAACATTTCCTGCAGGCATGAAAAAGGCGACCTGAGTCGCCTTTTTTGTCAACCGAACGCTTATTTAGCGGTACGACGTACGTAAAGCACCAGATTGTGATCCACCAGCTCAAAACCGTGCTCACGAACGATTTCCTTCTGGCGTTTCTCGATCTCGGCGTCGAAGAATTCGATCACGTCGCCGGAGTCCACGCACACCATGTGATCGTGGTGACCACCGTCAGCCAGCTCGAACACGGCATGGCCGCCATCGAAGTTATGGCGCACCACCAGGCCGGCCGCTTCGAACTGGGTCAGTACGCGGTAGACGGTCGCCAGACCGACATCCTCGCCCGCATCCATCAGCGACTTGTAGACATCTTCGGCGCTCATGTGACGCTGCTCGGCAGAGTCCAGCATCTGCAGGATTTTGACCCGTGGCAGGGTTACTTTCAGGCCAGCTTTGCGCAGTTCGCTATTTTCAACCATGGTCTGCTTTCTCGCGGAAGCGCTTCGCAGCTTCCCTTATTGCGGGTATGATCGGGGTTTACGTTGCCCAGCCAAGATAGTGGAAGACGCCCACCGATGCAAAAAACCAGACTCCTGCTGACCAGCCTCACCTTCATGGGGCTCATCGCACTCGCCGGTTGCTCATTCCCCGGGGTTTATAAAATCGACATCCAACAGGGCAATGTCGTCACGCAGGACATGATAGACCAGTTGCGCCCCGGAATGACCCGGCGCCAAGTGCGGTTTATCATGGGTAACCCACTGATCACGGATACCTTCCACGCCAACCGCTGGGATTATCTGTACAGCATGCAGGCCGGCGGTAGCCAGCGTCAGCAGGAGCGTGTAACGCTCAACTTCGACGGCAACGACCAGTTGGTCAGCCTGTCCGGCGACTTCATGCCAGGCACCAGCCGCGACGACCAGATTCTCGGCCGCGATGGCGCCCCGACACAGGCACCGACTCAGCAACAAGATGAGCCAGCCGCACCAGGCTCGGTACTCGAGCAGATCCAGCGTGACGTCGACAACGTCGAAACCGTACCGGTACCGACACCGGAACCGCTGGAAACCTCGCCGCAGTGAGCTCGCGAGCAGCGCACAACGAAAAGCCCCGGCAAATGCCGGGGCTTTTTCATTACCGCCTGGAAATCTGGAAGCTCAACGCTGGTCAGCATTCCTCGCCCGCTCAGCGGCCTGGGCGGCGCGGCGTTTACGCACCTCTTTCGGATCAGCGAGCAGGGGCCGGTAGATTTCCACACGATCGCCCTCCTCCAGACGCTGCGTCTCGGGCGACGCGACGATCTTGCCGAATATCCCCAGTGGCGCCGCAGCCAGATCCAGCTCGGCAAAGTGCACCTGCAAACCGGATTGCAACGCGGCCTCGCGCACGGTGGCGCCGACAGGCAATTGCAGGCTGATCAGCATCTGCCGATCCGGCGCGGCGAAGACCACCTCCACCGACAACTGATTACTGACCATGCAGCTCCTTGGCCCGCTGGCAGAAGGCGTCGACCATGGTGTTGGCCGCCTGATTGAACAGCGGCCCCAGGGTTGCGCGCATAATCGGGCCGGCGTAGTCAAAGGTCAGGTCCAGGCTAATTTTGCAGGCCTTGTCGCCCAATGCCTTGAAGGTCCACTGACCGTGCAGATGCTCGAACGGGCCATCTTCCAGGTTCAGTTCGATGGACTGCCCCGGCACCAGCACATTGCGCGTGGTGAAGCGCTGGCTCAAACCAGCCTTGGCCACTTCCAGGCTGGCGACCATGTGCGTATCGCTGGCCTCGACGACCTCGCTTGACGCACACCAGGGCAGGAACTCGGGATAGCGCTCGACATCATTGACCAGGTCGTAGAGAGCCTGGGCCGGATACGGAAGCAAGGCCGAGCGCTGGATGTGAGTACTCATAACGATTGAATTTCCACGGTTGACGACATCGCAGCAGCGCGATGTCTCGGGCTGATGCTCTTACTACAGACATCAACCCGAGGCGAGTATCCCAATATTGTCGAGGATTCGCCTTGAGGGCTCAAGCGGACAGCTGCCGCAGTGCTTTTAGCACGCGCACGCATGGCGCACCGTCACGTGACTCCCTATAATGCGCCGCCTATGGCTAAACAAAAGAAACATCCGCAAGGCAGCATCGCCCAGAACAAGAAGGCGATGCACGACTATTTCGTGGAGTCCCGCTTCGAGGCCGGCCTGGCGCTGGCTGGCTGGGAAGTGAAGAGCCTGCGTGCCGGCAAGGCTCAATTGGTCGACAGTTACGTCCTGCTCAAGGACGACGAAGCCTGGCTGATGGGCTGCCACATCACGCCGCTGAAAACCGCCAGCACCCACGTCATCGCCGATCCGACGCGCACGCGCAAGCTGTTGCTCAATCGTCGCGAGCTGGAAAAGCTGTTCGGCGCCGTGCAGCAGAAGGGCCACACCTGCGTGGCGCTGTCTCTGTACTGGAAACAGCATCTGGTCAAATGCGAAATCGCCCTGGCCAAGGGCAAGAAGGATTTCGACAAGCGCCACACCGAGAAAGAGCGCGACGCCGATCGCGAAGTGCAGCGCGCCATGCGCAGCAAGGGCAAGGACGAGTAAGCACTGCGGTTCGATAGCGAACCGCAGCGCGCTCCAACCCCTTACATCTCGCCTTTCCAGGCAACTCCGACCGACTGACTACAGCCCCTGGCGCCGTTGCGCACGCTGCTCACGGGCTTCCTGCTGAACAACGTCCGCCAAGACCTCCTGCACATAATCGATATGCTGATTGGACAGCGCCCGCGCATCCTCGGCACGACCCTGCATGATCGCCTCGTATAGAGCACGATGCTGGGCGTTAAGCATGCCGCGGGTCTCGCCGCGCAGGGCATACATGCCACCGATGTTGGTGACCACGTTGCGCTTGAGCAGATCGAACAGACCGCGAATGGTGTGCAGTAGCACAGCGTTATGGCTGGCCTCGGCGATGGCCAGGTGGAAATTGGCGTCCGCCACACCCTCCTCGGCACGGGTCACCTCACCTGCGCGGCCGTAGCAATCCTGTAGCCGCTCAAAGGCTTCAGTGAGACGCCGGCGATCCACATCGGTAGCGCGCAGTGCCGCGTAATAGGCGCAGGAGCCTTCCAGGGTATGGCGAAATTCGAGCAGGTCGCGCTGGGCGTCGGCGCTGCTTTCCAGCAGGTGCATCAGCGGGTCGCTAAAGGTCGAGCCAAGGTTCTCGCATACATATGTACCGCCGCCCTGACGGCTGCTGAGCAACCCCTTGGTCGCCAGCTTCTGGATAGCCTCACGCAACGAAGGCCGTGACACACCGAACTGTTCGGCGAGCACCCGCTCGGCTGGCAGGCGCTCACCGGCCTTGAGCGTGCCTTCGAGGATCATTGCTTCCAGGCGCTCGACGATATCGTCGGACAGACGCCTTTGGCGCAGCGGACCGAAATTCATTGCTTCAACATCCCACACCACCCCGAAAACGCCGCCAGATCGCCTGGCGGCCGAAAATCCATGCAGCCTACCCAGTGACCTCTATCGCCACAAGCACGGCTCCCTTCACCACTCCTCAGACCAAAGTCGAAACAGCGCAAATTGACGCACCCGAGCAAAAGAAATTATTCTGGCGCTTGCCACTTGTAAATTGGTCTTACCAATAATAACAACCCGTTCGCAAAACTGCTCTGCATTCGGTGAATCACCAGCAGCTCGCGATCAGGCGATACCAACAACAATCAGCGAGCCTCCCCATGCAAACATGGCAACAGTTCTACACACCGCTCGGCAGCCTTGGCCTGTCCGCACTAGCGGCCGTGATCCCCATCGTTTTCTTCTTTCTCGCCCTCGCCGTATTCCGCCTCAAGGGGCATTTAGCGGGTAGCATCACTCTGGCGCTGTCGATCATCATCGCCATCGCTGCCTTCGGCATGCCGGTGGACATGGCCCTGGCCGCCGCCGGCTATGGCTTCGCCTACGGCCTGTGGCCGATCGCCTGGATCATCGTCGCGGCAGTGTTCCTCTACAAACTGACCGTCAAGAGCGGCCAGTTCGAAGTCATCCGCAGCTCGGTGCTTTCGATCACCGATGACCAGCGCCTGCAGGTACTGCTGATCGGCTTCTCGTTCGGTGCTTTCCTGGAAGGCGCAGCGGGCTTCGGCGCACCGGTGGCAATCACCGCCGCCCTACTCGTCGGCCTTGGTTTCAACCCGCTCTATGCAGCCGGCCTGTGCCTGATCGCCAACACCGCCCCGGTGGCGTTCGGCGCCCTGGGCATCCCGATCATCGTCGCCGGCCAGGTCACGGGTATCGACGCTTTCAAGATCGGCGCCATGACAGGTCGCCAGCTGCCCATCCTGTCGATCATCGTGCCGTTCTGGCTGGTGGCGATGATGGACGGCTGGAAAGGCATCCGCGAAACCTGGCCGGCTGCGCTGGTGGCTGGCGTGAGCTTCGCCATCACCCAGTACTACACCTCCAACTACATCGGCCCTGAGCTGCCGGACATCACCTCGGCGCTGGTCAGCCTGGTATGCCTGACCCTGTTCCTCAAGGTCTGGCAGCCCAAGCGCGCTGCCGACAGCCAGGTCGCCGGCACCTCCGGTGGCGCTGCGGTAGCCGGCGGCTTTGGCGGTGTGCGCAGCACCACACCGTCGCCCTACAGCTTCGCGCAGATCCTCAAGGCCTGGTCGCCCTTCCTGATTCTCACCGCCATGGTCACCGTCTGGACGCTGAAACCCTTCAAGGCGCTATTCGCCCCAGGCGGCGCTCTGGATCACCTGGTGTTCATGGTGCCGATCCCGCATCTGGATCAGCTGGTGGTCAAGGTCGCCCCCATCGTCGCCAACCCGACGCCGATCGCTGCCGTATTCAAGCTCGATCCGATCTCGGCGACCGGCACTGCGATTTTCTTCTCTGCTGTCCTGTCGATGCTGATTCTGAAGATCAACCTTAAAATTGGTCTGACCACCTTTAAGGAAACCTTCTACGAACTGCGCTGGCCCATCCTGTCCATCGGTATGGTGCTGGCATTCGCCTTCGTCACCAACTACTCCGGCATGTCGACTACCCTTGCCCTGGTGCTGGCTGGAACCGGCGCGGCCTTCCCGTTCTTCTCGCCGTTCCTCGGCTGGCTGGGCGTGTTCCTGACCGGCTCGGATACCTCGTCCAACGCACTCTTCAGCTCGCTGCAAGCCACCACGGCACATCAGATCGGTGTCAGCGACACCCTGCTGGTGGCGGCGAACACCAGCGGCGGGGTAACCGGCAAGATGATCTCGCCGCAATCGATCGCCGTAGCCTGCGCCGCGACCGGCATGGTCGGCAAGGAATCCGACCTGTTCCGCTTCACCCTCAAGCACAGCCTGATCTTCGCCACCTTCGTCGGCCTGATCACCTTGACGCAGGCTTACTGGCTGACCGGCATGCTGGTGCATTGAGGTACGAGCAGCTGCGCGTCGGCCCTGCGGCCACGCGCACTTGAATACAAACGCAGCGCCCTGCCCCGGGCATGCTACACACCCAAAGCCCGCGACAGTGTCCGGGCTTTGTAGCTGCCGCGGCAACGCGCCAGCCCAGACACGGAATAGAGCCCATGATCATTTCTGCCTCCACCGATTACCGCGCTGCTGCCCAGCGGCGCCTGCCGCCGTTTCTGTTCCACTACATCGATGGCGGCGCCTATGCCGAGTACACCCTCAAGCGCAACGTCGAAGACCTGGCAGGTATCGCCCTGCGCCAGCGCGTGCTGAAGAACATGGCCGAGCTGAGCCTGGAAACGAAGCTGTTCGGCGAGACCCTGTCGATGCCGGTGGCCCTGGCACCGGTCGGCCTGACCGGCATGTATGCGCGCCGCGGTGAAGTGCAGGCCGCCAAGGCAGCGGCGGACAAGGGCATCCCCTTTACCCTGTCGACCGTGTCGGTGTGCCCGATCGAAGAGGTCGCACCAGCGATCAGCCGGCCGATGTGGTTCCAGCTGTATGTACTGAAAGACCGCGGATTCATGAAGAACGCCCTGGAGCGCGCCAAGGCCGCGGGCGTGACCACCCTGGTGTTCACTGTGGACATGCCCACGCCCGGTGCCCGCTACCGTGACGCCCACTCCGGCATGAGCGGGCCGAACGCTGCCATGCGCCGCATGCTGCAGGCTTTCACGCACCCGGCTTGGGCCTGGGACGTGGGCGTCATGGGCAAGCCCCATGATTTGGGCAACATCTCCACTTACCGAGGCAACCCGACTGGGCTGGCCGATTACATCGGCTGGCTGGGTGCCAACTTCGACCCGTCGATTTCCTGGAAGGATCTGGAGTGGATTCGTGAGTTCTGGGACGGCCCGATGGTCATCAAGGGTATTCTCGATGCCGAGGATGCGCGCGACGCGGTCAAGTTCGGCGCCGACGGCATCGTGGTCTCCAACCACGGCGGTCGTCAGCTCGATGGTGTTCTTTCCAGCGCCCGCGCGCTGCCGGCCATTGCCGACGCAGTGAAGGGTGACCTGAAGATTCTCGCCGACTCCGGCATCCGCAGCGGCCTCGACGTGGTGCGCATGATCGCCTTGGGCGCCGACACGGTGATGCTCGGTCGCGCCTTCGTGTATGCCCTGGCTGCTGCGGGTGGTGCCGGGGTGAGCAACCTGCTGAGCCTGATCGACAAGGAAATGCGCGTGGCCATGGTGCTGACCGGCGCTAGGTCCATCGACCAGATCAGTGCAGATTCACTGGTTCGGGAGCTCTGAGATGATCAGCCGCGACGCACTGCTAAAACAGCTACGCGACGCCGTTGGCCGCGACCATGTGCTCACCGACGCGCAAAGCACCCGGCGCTTTCGCAAGGGCCACCGTACCGGCGTGGGCAACGTGCTGGCGGTGGTGCGCCCCGGCACCCTGCTGGAACAGTGGCGGGTGCTTGAGGCCGCCGTTGCCGCCGACCGTATTGTCATCATGCAGGCAGCCAACACCGGCCTGACCGGCGGCTCGACGCCGGACGGTAACGATTACGACCGCGAAATCGTGCTGATCAACACCCTGCGTATCAGCGGCGTACAGCTGATCAACGACGGCGCGCAGGTGATATGCCTGCCCGGCGCCACCCTCGACCGCCTGGAGCAGGCCCTAGCGCCCCTGGGCCGCGAGCCGCACTCGGTGATCGGCTCGTCGTGCATCGGCGCGTCGGTGCTCGGCGGCGTGTGCAACAATTCCGGAGGTTCGCTGGTACGCCGTGGGCCGGCCTACACCGAGCTCGCGCTCTATGCCCAGGTGAGAGCCGATGGCTCCCTGGAGCTGGTCAACCACCTGGGTATCGACCTGGGCAACAGCCCCGAGGAAATCCTCACGCGCCTGCAGCGCGGCGACTACGGCCCGCACCAGGTCAGCAACGAGGCAGCCGGCAAAGCCTCGGACCAGCGTTACGGCGAGCACGTACGCGATGTCGACGCCGACACGCCGGCACGTTTCAATGCCGACCCATCACGGCTGTTCGAAGCCTCGGGCTCGGCTGGCAAGCTGTGCCTGTTCGCCGTGCGCCTGGACACCTTCCCCAAGGAGCCGAGTACGGTCTTCTACATCGGCACCAACGCCGCGGACGACCTGACCGAGGTACGCCGCCACCTGCTCAACCAGCTGCCGAGCCTGCCGATCGCCGGTGAATACATTCACCGCACCGCTTTCGATATCGGCGAGAAATATGGCAAGGACACTTTTCTGCTGATCGACCGCTTCGGCACCGCCAGAGTGCCGGCTGCCTTCGCCATGAAAAGCCGGGTCGACGGCTTCTTCGAGCGCTTCGGCCTGCGCGGCGTCAGCGACCGCATCATCCAGCTGGCCATGAATCTGCTGCCCAGCCACCTGCCGGCGCGCATGCGCGATTACCGCGAGCGTTTCGAGCATCACCTGATGATTCGCGTGGCCAACGACAGCCTGGAAGAAACCAGGCGTTTTCTAGCCGAGTACTTCGGCAGCGCCAGCACCGGAGCCTTTTTCGAGTGCGACGCCGACGAAGGCCGCAAGGCCTTTCTGCATCGTTTTGCCATTGCCGGCGCGGCGATTCGCTACCGTGAGGCGCACCCCGGCAGCGTCGAGGACATCCTCGCTCTGGATATCGCCCTGCGCCGCAACGACCGTGACTGGGTGGAAACGCTACCGGCGCACATGGAGGCGCAGATCATCCACAAGCTTTACTACGGGCACTTCTTCTGCCACGTGTTCCACCAGGACTACATCGTCAAGAAGGGCGTCGATCCGATCGCCATGGAGCACGCGATGTGGAAGCTGCTCGACGAGCGCCGCGCCGAGTACCCGGCCGAGCACAACGTGGGCCATCTCTACGTCGCCAAACCGGCCCTGGCGGACTTCTACCGCGAGCTGGACCCGACCAATGCCTTCAACCCGGGCATCGGCCAGACGTCCAAGAAGAAGCACTGGGTATCCTGCTGCAAGAATCACTGAGGCACGAAAAGAAGAAAGGGGAGACCTCTCGGCCTCCCCTCTCGTAGATGTCCTGTGCTGGCAATTCTGTCGCCGCTTTCGTCGCCCGCCTGGTTGGGCAGTGCGGACCCGGGTGCCGTGACGACCCGGTAGGGTCGGCGGCGCCAGCTCCCCTGATTGGGCGAGCCGGGTGGACGTGTCGTCCGGGCCGTGAAACTGAGGTAAAGACTACGCCCACGGCCGTGAAGAAAGATTGCTAACATTGCTAATCAGATAACCAATTGCGCAATAATAAATCGATTAACAAACCAAAACAGCAATCTGATAACGAAATCGGTTAACCATGAACAAACTCGATCGCTACGACCTGAATATTCTCGCCGAATTGCAGCGCGACGCGACGCTATCCAATCAGGAACTGGCCGAGCGTATCGGCCTGTCGCCCTCGCCTTGCTCACGCCGCGTCAAACAACTGCAGGATGACGGTTACATCACTGGCCAGGTCGCGCTGCTCGACCGCCGCCAACTGGGGCTCACCCTGACCGCCTATGTACTGATCGGCATGGATCGCCATACGCCCGAACGCTTCGAGCACTTCCAGGAAGAGATCCGCAAATGCCCGGAAGTGCTGGAATGCTGCCTGGTTACCGGGATGGACGCCGACTACCAGCTCAAGGTGGTGGTGCCGGACATGGACCATTACCAGAAGCTGCTGCTCGGCACCCTGACCCGGATCGATGGCGTGTCCAGCGTACGCTCAAGCTTCGTGCTGCAGCAGATCCTCTCCAGCACCCAGCTGCCGCTGCAGCACCTGCGCGGCTAAGTGGCGGGAGTAGCCGTTCTCGTAAACGTGTAGGAGGGGCGCTTTAGCCCCGAGCTCTATGTTTGCCTCAATAAAAAACTCGCGGCTAAAGCCGCTCCCACGAGATCGCTGAAAGTCAGGACGTAGGGTGGATGACGCTTTTTTCGTCCACCATTGTGGTTTTGGAGCGGTGGACGCGTCGGGCCGCGTAGGTGAAGCGTCGTCCCCCCTTTGCAGAGACAGTCCGCTTTTGCCTTGTAGCTACCGCTTCAGGCGCATAAAGATCGTGAACAGGTTCTAAGACCATCGGGCAACTACGCCTACTGGCCAGCAACGCTGTAATATCCACACCTTTGTTGTGCCTTGCCGCCCGACCCTGGGCGGCAGCCGATGGATCGCCGCCGAGGTCAGGATGGAACCCGAGTTTTTCGAAGAGCTGATGATGACCCTGCTAGTAGGCGGCCTGGTGCTGTTCATGGCGTTCATCGTCTGGGACCTGGCGAAAAAGTCCCGCGCCGGCCGCTTTGGCACCTTCATTCTGTTCTTCGCCCTGGGCCTGGGCGTGCTCGGCTTTGTCATCAAGAGCCTAGTCATCGCTGGCCTGGAAAGCGTCTGAAACCACCAAAAAGAATCGCGGCGCCCGCCGCATTGCCTTGTCTGCTGCCCATGGAGAAACACATGAACGCCACCGATCGCGTCATGCAAAGTTACGGACGCTGCTGTGCCAGCCCGGCCTTTTTCGACGATTTCTACCGGCACTTCCTCGCCAGCTCACCGGCCGTGCGCGAGAAGTTCGTCAATACCGACATGGCCGCGCAGAAGTTGCTGCTGCGCCAGGGCATTCTC
Source organism: Pseudomonas sp. AG1028 (assembly GCF_007993955.1). Taxonomy (NCBI): domain Bacteria; kingdom Pseudomonadati; phylum Pseudomonadota; class Gammaproteobacteria; order Pseudomonadales; family Pseudomonadaceae; genus Pseudomonas; species Pseudomonas sp. AG1028. The sequence goes on along the minus strand of NZ_VIVP01000001.1, from coordinate 265,478 downwards.
AACCTGGTGATGCACGCCCGCGGTATGCCGGACACCAAATTGCGCGCCCTGGGCTGCACCCACGCACGCAGCGCCATGGATATTCGCCCCGAGCTCTACGATCTGTGGCTGGAGGCGCTGCTCAAGACCATCATCGAGCACGACAGGGAAGCTGACGCAGCCACCCTGCAAGGCTGGCGCGAGGTGCTGATCAAGGGTATCAGCGTGATCAAGGCCGGCTACGACGGCTAAGCCGCCTGACTCAATCGAGGCGCGGCGACAGGTCGCGCCACTCCCCCGGCTGCAGGCCATCCAGGGACCAGGGACCGATGCGTACGCGCACCAGGCGCAGGGTCGGCAAGCCGACCGCTGCCGTCATGCGCCGCACCTGGCGGTTACGGCCTTCGCGAATAACCAGCTCCAACCAGCTGGTGGGCACGCTCTTGCGAAAGCGCACCGGCGGATTGCGTGGCCACAGCTCGGGCTCATCCAATTGCCGCGCCTCGGCAGGCAACGTCGGCCCATCGTTGAGCTGCACGCCGTCGCGTAACTGCTTCAGCTGTTCCATGCTGGGCTCGCCTTCTACCTGCACCCAATAAGTCTTGGCCAGCTTGTGCTTGGGGTCGGCGATCTTCGCTTGCAACTGCCCATCATTGGTGAGCAGCAGCAAACCTTCGCTGTCGCGATCCAGCCGACCAGCCGGATATACACCGGGCACGGCGACGAAATCCTTGAGCGTGGCGCGGCCCTGGTCGTCATTGAACTGGGTCAGCACATCGAACGGCTTGTTCAGCACGATCAACCGCGGCTCGGCGGGCGGGGCCTTGGCCACTCGGTAGGGACGCGATGCGGGGCGTTTGGGTCGAGACATACGACGAACATCATGGCGAAACGGGCGCGCAGTTTACCGCAAAGCCGCCGTGCCTCAGTCCGTTTGTCAGCGACCGCTGCGGTCGATCACCGGCGCATGCAGCGCCATGAGCTCGACGATCCACTCGATGAACACCCGCAGCTTGGCGCTAACGTGACGGTTGGGCGGATAGGCGATGTACATGGGCATCGGCTCGAACTGCCAATCCGTGAACACCTCGACCAGCTCGCCGCGCTGCACATGCTCATCGGCCATGTAAGTGGGTAGCCAGAGTACGCCCAAGCCGGCCAGGCCGGCGGCCTGATAGGCATTACCGTCATCCACGGCCAGCACGTAGCGACCTTCCACCTCCAGGCGTTCGTCGCCGCGTTGCATGCGGTAAGCAAACAGCTTGCCGGTCCGCGCCCGCTTGAAGCCGACGATACGGTGATGGCTGTCGACCAGCTCCTGCGGGTGCAGCGGCGTACCGCAGCGCTGCAGGTAATCCGGCGCGGCATAGACGCCGGAACGCAGGTCGCCGACACGGCGGGCCATCAGCGATTGATCGGTTATTTCCCCGCCGCGGATCACGCAATCGACGTTCTCGCCGAGCAGGTCGACGAGACGGTCACTGGCGCCGAGATCGAGCTGGATGTCCGGATAGCGGGCATGGAAGGCCGGCAGCGAGGGCACCAGGATCATCCGCGCGAATGGGCTCGGCACGTCGATACGCAGGCGCCCGCGGGGTTGGCTACTGGCATCGGACAGGCTGGTCTCGGCGTCGTCCATGTCGGCGAGCAGGCGCACCACACGCTCGTAATAGGCAGCGCCATCGGCTGTCACGGCAACCTTGCGGGTGGTGCGGTTCAGCAGGCGCACACGCAAACGCGCTTCGAGCTGCTGCACCAGTTGGGTCACGCTGGTCTTGCTCATGTGCAGGGTATCGGCTGCCTTGGTGAAGCTGCCTGACTCCACCACCCGGGCGAAGGCGCGCATCGCATCGAATCGGTCCATCCGCTCAACCACTGATTGTTTGGGATTTACAAACAGTGTTGAACGAACTGGCCGGTTTATCCAGCGCCCGAGCCTTTCTAAAGTGAATCCATTACTTGAACGGGCCAAAGGCCCAGAGGAGACGACATGACAACGCGCGACGTGGTTTTCCCCGCCGGCCGCCAGGCCCTCTACGAACGCAACCGCTACTCACCGGCTGTACGCTCCAACGGCCTGCTGTTCGTATCCGGCCAGGTGGGCAGCCGCCCGGACGGCTCACCCGAGCCGGATCTCAAGGCCCAGGTTCGTCTGGCCTTCGAGAATCTCAATGCGGTGCTCAGGGCCGCCGATTGCAGCTTCGACGACGTGGTCGACGTGACGGTATTCATCGTCAACCCCGAAGAGCGCTTCGAGACCATCTGGGAAGTGGTGCCCGACTATTGGGGCGACGCGCCTTTCCCGAACATCACCTGCGTGGGCGTGACCTGGCTGTATGGCTTCCAGTTCGAGATCAAGGTGATCGCCAAGCTGCCGGACGCCTGATCGCCGCCCGAGGCGGCTCCACAGGGGCAGACGGTCGGGCGCTTGCCGCCGCGCGCTGTGATACACTGCGCGGCGGTCAAAAGCTGCCCCTCCGCCACCGCAGCCCCTACCGGAGCCGAGATTTTCGATGTCCGATACTGCCCCCCCGAAGCCCATCGCCAGCGGCGAAAAATTCCGCACTGCACAGGGTATTACCGCCATCAAGGACGGTCAGAAGCGCCGCGCCTCGACCGAAGCAAAGGTGTACGAGCCCAAGCCGAGCTGGTTGCGGGTCAAGGCGCCGGGCGGCAGCCGTTTCGAAGCGGTCAAGCGTAACGTTGGCGAGCATCGCCTGAGCACCGTCTGCCAGGAATCGCACTGCCCGAACATGGGCGAGTGCTGGTCCAATGGCACGGCGACCATCATGCTGATGGGCTCGGTGTGCACCCGCGCCTGCCGCTTCTGTGCAGTGGACACCGGCAACCCGAACGGCTGGCTGGACAAGGAAGAGCCACAGAACACCGCCAAATCGGTAGAGCTGATGGCCCTGCGCTACATCGTGCTGACCTCGGTGGACCGCGACGACCTGCCCGACGGTGGCGCCGCGCATTACGCGGCCTGCGTCCAGGCGATCAAGGCCAACACCCCGCAGGTGGTGGTCGAAGCCCTGACGCCGGACTTCGACGGCGACCTGGCGTGCATCGAGCGCGTAGTGGATTCGGGCCTCGAGGTGTTCGCCCAGAACGTCGAGACCGTCAACCGTCTGACCCGTGAAGTGCGCGATCCGCGCGCGGGTTACCGCAAAACGCTCGACGTGCTGGCCCACGCCAAGCGCCATCGTCCCGACGTGCTCACCAAGACCAGCCTGATGCTCGGTCTCGGCGAGACCGATGACGAAGTGTTCGAAGCCATGCAGGACATGCGCGCCGTGGGCGTCGACATCCTTACCCTCGGCCAGTACCTGCAGCCGACCCGTAACCACCTTCCGGTCAAGCGCTGGGTGAGCCCGGACGAATTCAATCGCTTCCGCGACATCGGCCTGCAGATGGGCTTCATGGAAGTGGCAGCCGGCCCGCTGGTGCGCTCCAGCTACCGTGCCGACAAGGTGTTCGAGAAGAACAATCTGGGCCTGGCTGCACCGGTTCCGGTGCCGGGCCAGCAGGTCGACAACAGCCTGATCCCCGCGCTGAACGTCAACTGATCACGTTCTACCGGACGAACAAAAAAGGGACGCCTCGGCGTCCCTTTTTTGTTGCTTACCGTATTAAACGTAGCCCAAGCACTGACGTAGCACCTGCTCAAGGCGCTTGGCGACCTCATCGAAGGCAGGCGGCGTCGCCACCAGATCCTTCAACTGGGTCATCTTCAAGCCGGCATAGCCGCACGGGTTGATGCGCCCGAAAGGCGTCATGTCCATGTCGACGTTGAGCGCCAGGCCGTGGAACGAGCAGCCGCGGCGCACCCGCAGCCCCAGCGAGGCGATCTTGTCACCGCCCACGTAAACGCCCGGCGCATCAGCCTTGGGCGCTGCCTCGACGCCATAGCCCGCCAGTACCTCGACCAGTGCCTGCTCCATCAGCGTGACCAGTTCACGCACGCCCAGATCGAGGCGACGCAAATCCAGCATCAGGTAGCCGACCAGTTGGCCGGGGCCGTGAAAGGTCACCTGCCCGCCGCGCTCGACCTGCACCACCGGAATGTCGCCGGGTGCCAGCAGGTGCTCGGGCTTGCCAGCCTGCCCCTGGGTGAACACCTGCGGGTGCTGCAACAGCCAGATCTCGTCGGGCGTGGCTTCATCTCGCTCGGCGGTCAGCGTGCGCATGGCCTCCAGGGTTGGCAGATAGTCCACCAGCCCGAGATGGCGCACGATCAGTTCGGCTGCAGCCACTACAGCACCATGTGCACGCGGCCGGTGGCACGCAGGTCGACATGAATGGCTTCCAGCTGCTCGACACCGGTGGCGGTGATCAGCACCTGCACGGAGAGAAAGCGGCCCTTGCTGCTGTCGCGCGTGACCAGAGTGCCGGCGTCGAAGTCGGGCGCGTGGCGCTGCATCACTTCGATCACCATGTCGGTGAACCCGTCGCCAGCTTCACCGATCACCTTGATCGGATAGTTCTTGCAGGGGAATTCGATTTTCGGGGCTTGTACGTCGGTGTCGGTCATGATGTTCCCGGATCCAAAATGAAACGCCCTCGGTTCGAGGGCGTTCATCACAACATGGGGGCAAGCTGTCAGTTAAACAACCCGTAGAAGAACAGGCGGATGCTATCCCACAGCTGACGGAAGAAACCACCCTCCTCAACCGCCTCCAGCGCCACCAGGTCGGCGCTGTGCACCACCTGATCACCCATCTTCACTTCTACTTTGCCGATCACGTCGCCCTTGGCGATGGGCGCGGTGATCTGCTGGTTGAGAGTCATACTCGCCTGCAGCTTCTCCAGCTGGCCTTTGGGCAACGTGAGGGTCAGGTCCTGCGCCAGACCGGCCTTGACCTGGGAGGTCTGGCCTTTCCACACAGGCGCCTGAGCCAGCTCGGTGCCCTTCTGGTAGAAGGTACGGGTTTCGAAGAAACGGAAACCGTAGGTCAGCAGCTTCTGGGTTTCGGCAGCACGAGCGCTTTCGCTGTCGGTGCCGAATACCGAGGTGATCATCCGCGCGCCGTCACGTACGGCCGAGGCTACCAGGCAGAAACCGGCTTCCTGGGTGTGGCCGGTTTTCAGACCGTCGACGGTGCGGTCGCGCCACAGCAGCAGGTTGCGGTTGGGCTGCTTGATGTTGTTCCACAGAAACTCTTTCTGCGAGTAGATGGCGTAGTGCTCGGCATCTTCGTTGATGATCGCGCGCGCGAGAATCGCCATGTCATGAGCGCTGGAGTAGTGCTCAGGGTTCGGCAGGCCGGTGGCGTTCATGAAGTGGCTGTTCTTCATGCCCAGACGCTCGGCAGTGGCGTTCATCATGTCGGCGAAGGCGTCTTCACTGCCGGCGATGTGCTCGGCGATGGCGATGCTGGCGTCGTTGCCGGACTGAATGATCACACCGTGCAGCAGCTCGCCGACGGTAGCCTGACTGTTCACCGGCAGGAACATGGTCGAGCCACCGGAAGCCGCACCACCTGTACGCCAGGCGTGCTCGCTGATGGTGACCTTGTCCTGCTCGCTGATCTTGCCGTTGCGGATTTCCAGCGTGGCAATGTAGGCGGTCATCAGCTTGGTCAGGCTGGCCGGCGGCAGACGCTCGTCACCGTTGTTCTCGACCAGGATGTTGCCACTGGCGCCGTCCATCAGCACGTAGGACTTGGCTGCCAGTTGGGGTGGAGCCGGCAGCGGCGCCTGGTTTGCCCAGGCACTGGAAGCGCCGAGCAAAGTAAGTGACAGGAAGATGCGTTGCGCGAAGCTGGTGATTTTCATCCGTCTCTCTAGATCGCTGGAAGGTGGAACAGGCCCTTGCGGGTAAATGTGCAACGTGGCCGCCACATCGCGGCGAGCCACTGCTTAGTCAGGCGGCGAGCCATTTAGTTGCTCGCCAGAGGGCTATGCCCTCACTCCGCCTTGACCAGGGTCGCCTGGCCGAGGTTGGCGACGCGGATGCTGTCACGCACCCGGTCAGCCTCGCCCTGGCTGCTGATCGGTCCCAGCCGCACGCGGTGCAGTATCTGCTGGTTGCGCGCCACTGAGTTGATGAATACCGGCGCACTCACCGTTTGGCTCAGCTTGTCCTTCAGGAGCTCCGCAGCGTCGGGATTGGCGAAAGCTCCAACTTGGAGATATAGGCCAGACGCTGCGGCTGAACCGTTTTTTTTTGAGTCGATCTGCACCGGTACGGTGGCGGCGGCATGCTGCTGCGGTGGTGGCGAGTACTGCTCGACCGGCGCGCTAGCCAGTTTCAACTGCTCCACCTGAGCGCCCTGCACCTGGGCCATCTTAGGCTGCGCCATCATCATCGGCACCGGGCGCCCCTGCTGGGCCCACCACTCGGTCGGGTCGATGCCTTCGACGCGCACCTGGGCAGTGCCCTTCTCGGCATACCCGAGCTTCTTGGCGGCGGCGAAGGACAGGTCGATGATCCGGTCGGAATAGAACGGCCCACGGTCGTTGACGCGCAGGATCACGCTCTTGCCATTCTCCAGGTTGGTCACCCGCACATAGCTGGGCAGCGGCAAGGTCTTGTGCGCCGCGGTCATACCGTACAGGTCGTAGGCTTCACCATTGGCGGTGGCCTGACCATGGAACTTGGTGCCGTACCACGACGCCGGGCCGGTCGCCACGTAGCGACGGGCGTCGGTAAGCGGGTAATACTGCTTGCCGAACACGACATAGGGGCTGGCCTTGACCGGGCCGTAGTGAGGCATCGGTACGGCGTCCTGGATCTTCGAGACGTCGACGTCCCACCAGGGCGCGCCGTCCTTGTGCGGACGGTTGAAATCATCCGGGCCGGACATCGAGCTGCCCGCCTGGGTTGGCGACGAGCTGCTCGGCGCCCGGCTGGAAGAACAACTGGCCAGCAGCAAAACAGCGATGCCACAGGCGGCCAGCTTGAACGGCAAGCGTGTCATTGATTGGCACCTCGGGCCTGAACCAGCAACTCGGACAACTGATTGACCGCCATGGCGTACATCACGCTGCGGTTGTAGCGAGTAATGACGAAGAAATTCGGCTGACCAATCCAGTACTCGGGACCTTCGGCGCCGTCGAGACGAAAGGCGGTGACCGGAAGATCGTCGGCAAGGGCGTCTTGGCTCGACCAGCCCAGGGCGCGCAGCTCGCCAACCGTCTTGTCCGGATCGAGACCAGCACTCAGGCCCTGATCCACCTGCTCGCCCTTGACCTTGGCCGGGGTTGCCACCGGCTGCCCCGGCTGCCAGTTATGGCGTTTGAAGTAGCTGGCCACGCTGCCGATGGCGTCGGTCGGATCGCTCCAGATGTTGATGTGGCCATCGCCATCGAAGTCCACGGCGTAGGCGCGGAAGCTGCTCGGCATGAACTGCGGCAGACCCATGGCGCCGGCGTAGGAACCCTTGAGGCTGGCCGGGTCGACCTGCTCCTCACGAGTCAGCATCAGGTATTCGCGCAACTCCTTGCGGAAGAACGGCGCGCGCGGTGGGTAATCGAAGGCCAGGGTCGACAGCGCGTCGATCACTCGGTAGTTGCCGGTGTTGCCACCATAGGAGGTTTCCACGCCAATGATGGCAACGATGATCTGCGCCGGTACACCGTATTCCTTCTCGGCACGCGCCAGAGCTTCGGCATGCTCGTTCCAGAACGCCACGCCCTTGTCGATGCGTGCGTCGGTGATGAAGATCGGCCGGTATTCGCTCCACGGCTTGACCCGCTCGGCGGGCCGCGAGATGGCATCGATGATCGGTTGCTTGCGTTCCACATCGGCGAACAGAGCGGTCAGTTGTTCGCTGGCGAAGCCGTAGTCACGGGTCATCTCGGTGATGAACTCGCCCACGTCCGGGGAGTTCGCGTATTCGCCGGCAGCCATCGCCTGAGGCGCTCCGAACAGGCCGGCGACTGCCAGCCAGTGTGCATGTCGTGCGGCCCAGCCACGCAGAATCTGCATTGAATTCATAACCCCAATCATGCCTGAGCGATCCACTTGCGATGCGTGTGGATGGACATCAGGATTCCGAAACTCGACAACAACGTAATCAGTGACGTGCCGCCATAACTGATGAACGGCAGCGGTACCCCCACTACCGGCAACAAACCGCTGACCATGCCGATATTGATGAACACATAAACGAAGAAGGTCATGGTCAAACCGCCGGCAAGCAGCTTACCGAACAGCGTCTGCGCTTGCACGGTAATCACCAGACCGCGCGCAATCAACAGGCTGTACAACAGCAGCAACAGACAGACACCAATCAGGCCGAATTCTTCGGCCAGAACGGCAATGATAAAGTCCGTGTGGCTTTCCGGCAAAAAGTCCAGGTGCGACTGGGTGCCGAGCAGCCAGCCCTTGCCGAACACGCCGCCGGAGCCGATCGCCGCCTTGGACTGGATGATGTTCCAGCCGGCGCCCAGCGGATCGCTTTCCGGATTCATGAAGGTCAGTACCCGGCGCTTCTGGTAGTCATGCATCACGAAGAACCACATCGCCACGGCAATCGGCGCCACCGCTGCCACAGCCCCAGCGATCCAGCGCCACTGTAGACCGGCCATGAACAGCACGAAGGCGCCCGAGGCAAGAATCAAAAGCGAAGTACCGAGGTCCGGCTGTAACAGAATAAGCACGAACGGCGTGACCACCAGGCCCAGGCTCACCGACACGTGCTTGAGGCTCGGCGGCAAGGTGCGCTTGGACAGGTACCAGGCCATGGTCGCCGGCATCAGGATCTTCATGAATTCCGAGGGCTGGAAGCGAATCACACCGGGGATGTTGATCCACCGCGTGGCACCCATGGCGTTGTGGCCCATGACGTCCACCACCACCAGCAGACCAACCCCGCACAGGTAACCCAGCGGCACCCAGCGGGCCATGAAGCGCGGCTCGAACTGGGCGATGATCACCATCGCCACCAGGCCGATACCGAAGGATGAAGCCTGTTTCATCAGCAGGTCGACGTTCTTGCCGCTGGCCGAATAGAGGACGAACAGGCTGCCAGTGGCGAGCAACAACAACAGCAGCAGCAAGATGCCATCGATGTGCATGCGCTGCAGCAGGCTGGAGCGCCGCCGCAAAACGTCTTCGCTGGACAGCGTACGGTCGAAGCTGCCGGTCAGGCTCATGGTTGCTTCACCTCTGCGTTGAGTGGCGCCGCAGCACCGGGCTTGGCGTACTCGGCCTTGAGCTGGCCGTTTTCGTCGAGAAGCCAGGCGTCCATTACCTGCTTGACCAGCGGTGCACCGACCCCGGAGCCGGACTCGCCATTCTCGACCATCACCGACACCACGATCTGTGGATTGTCCGCCGGCGCGAAACCGACGAACAGGGCGTGGTCACGGTGGCGTTCCTGTACCTTGCTGCGGTCGTACTTCTCGCCCTGCTTGATCGCGACCACCTGGGCGGTACCGCTCTTGCCGGCGATCCGGTAGGCGGCGGTGTCGCCGACCTTGCGCGCCGTACCACGAGCGCCGTGCATCACCGACTCCATACCCTGTCGCGCGTAATCCCAATATTTGGGATCGCGCATCACGATATCCGGCATCGGATTCGGATCCTGGGGCGGGCTGCCGTCGATGGTGCGCGCCAAGTGCGGACGAATCCACTTGCCCTTGTTGGCTACCAACGCGGTGGCCTGGGCCAACTGCAGCGGCGTGGCCTGCATGTATCCCTGTCCAATGCCGAGAATCAGCGTCTCTCCCGGGTACCATCCCTGACGATAGCGGGCGCGCTTCCACTCCCGCGACGGCATCAGGCCGGCGGTTTCCTCGAACATGTCCAGCGACACGCGCTGGCCGATGCCGAAACGGCTCAGGTAGTCATGCAGGCGATCAATGCCCATCTTGTGGGCCAGATCGTAGAAGTAGGTGTCGTTGGACCGCATGATCGCCGTGTTCATGTCCACCCAGCCATCGCCGGTGCGATTCCAGTTACGGTACTTGTGGCTGTTGTTGGGCAACTGATAGTAGCCGGGGTCGAACACCCGTGTACTCGGCGTTACCACGCCGGCATCCAGCCCCGATACGGCAACCATTGGCTTGATGGTCGAACCTGGCGGATACAGGCCGCGCAACACGCGGTTGTAGAGCGGTCGGTCGATGGAATCGCGCAGCTCGGCGTAAGCCTTGAAGCTGATACCGGTCACGAAGGGGTTGGGGTCGAAACTCGGCTGACTGACCATCGCCAGCACTTCACCGGTCTGCGGCTGGATCGCCACCACTGCACCACGGCGTCCGCCCAAGGCCTTCTCGGCGACTTCCTGCAGATGCACGTCGAGCGTCAGCGTCACGTCTCGACCGGGCAGTGGGTCGGTGCGGTTGAGCACCCGCAGCACGCGACCACGGGCGTTGGTTTCGACTTCTTCGTAACCGACCTTGCCGTGCAGCTCGTCTTCGTAGAAGCGTTCGATACCGGTCTTGCCGATATGGTGGGTGCCGCTGTATTCGACCGGATCGAGCTCCTTGAGCTCTTTCTCGTTGATGCGCCCCACATAGCCGACCGAGTGGGCAAAGTGCTCGCGCTGCGGATAGTGGCGCACCAGCTGGGCGACCACCTCGACGCCGGGCAGACGGAACTGATTCACCGCCAGGCGGGCGATCTGCTCCTCGCTAAGTTCGAACAGCACCGGCACCGGCTCGAACGGCCGCCGCCCCTGCCTGACGCGGCGCTCGAACAGCTCGCGATCCTCGGGGGCAAGCTCCAGCACCTCGACGATCACGTCTAGCACCTTCTCCCAGTCGCCGGCGCGCTCGCGGGTCAGGGTCAGGCTGAAGCTGGGCCGGTTGTCGGCGATGATCACCCCGTTGCGGTCGTAGATCAGCCCACGGTTGGGCGGGATCGGCTGCACGTGGATGCGGTTGTTTTCCGCCAGAGTGGAGTGGTACTCGTACTGGATCACCTGCAGGTAATACATGCGGGCGATCAGCACCAGGGTCAGCACCAGAAATACCGAGCCGCCGACCAGCGCGCGCTTGCGAATCAGGCGCGCGTCCTTCTCGTGATCTTTTAGACGGATCGGCTGGGGCATCGGGACCGCTGACTACTTGTGATAAGGGTGACCGGACAACACCGTCCAGGCACGATAAATCTGTTCGCCGACCAGTATCCGTACCAGCGGGTGGGGCAAGGTCAGCGGCGACAGCGACCAGCGCTGTTCGCTACGCGCCATCACTTCCGGCGCCAGGCCTTCGGGGCCGCCGACCATCAGGTTGACCGTGCGCGAATCGAGCCGCCACTTGTCCAGCTCGACCGCCAACTGCTCGGTGCTCCAGGGTCGCCCTTCGACTTCCAGGGTGACGATGCGTTCCCCGGGCTGCACCTTCGCCAGCATGGCCTCACCCTCCTGACGGATCATCCGCGCCACGTCGGCATTCTTGCCACGCGTGGTCAGGGGAATTTCCACCAGTTCCAGGGACAGCTCGGACGGCATGCGCTTGGCATATTCCTGCCAGCCGTCCTCGACCCAGCGCGGCATGCGCGAGCCGACAGCGATCAGTTTGATACGCACGCGAATGCCTACTCGCGCTCGCCGCCCTGCTGGGCACGGCTCTGCTCGGCGCCCTGCCACAGACGCTCCAGGTCGTAGAACTGGCGGGTGGTCGGCAGCATCACGTGAACGACGATGTCGCCCAGGTCGAGCAGGGCCCACTCGCCGCTGTCCAGGCCTTCGCTGCCGATCGGGCGCACGCCCTGCTCCTTGGTCTTTTCCAGCACGTTGTCGACCAGCGACTTGACGTGGCGGCTGGAGGTGCCGCTAGCGATCACCATGTAGTCGGTGATGCTGGTCTTCTCACGCACGTCGATGGTGGTGATGTCCTGGGCCTTGATTTCTTCCAGTGCTGCGATGGCCACTTTGACCAAGTCTTCACTGTGCATGGTTTTGTCCGTCATAACGTGCTCGTTTGCCTCGTGTTCGATTCACCCACGGTACAGTCCATGGGCGTTGATATAAGCCAGAACCGCATCGGGCACCAAAAAGCGCACCGAACGGCCGCTCGCCAATAGCGAACGAATCTGGGTGGCAGACACCGACAAAGGCGTCTGCCAGATGAAAGAAATCTGTCCCGCCGGGCCCTTGAGCGCCAGCGGGTCTGCCACGTTGCGCGCGGCCATCAGGTCGCGCAGCGGCTCGCTCGCCTCACTGCCGGCATCCGGGCGCTGCAACACCAGAATATGGCAGTGCTGCAGCAACTCGTCCCAACGGTGCCAGGCCGGCAAACCGCAAAAGGCATCCCAGCCCAGAATCAGAAACAACTGGTCGTCCGCGGCCAGCTCAGCGCGCAACGACTCCAGGGTGTCGATGCTGTACGACGGTCTGTCGCGTTTGAGTTCACGATCATCCACCTGCAGCGGCGAGAGCCCCACCACCGCCTGCTCGACCATCGCCAGGCGATCCTGCGCCCCGACCTGAGGGGTTTCACGGTGCGGCGGGCGGGCGCTGGGGATCAGCCGCAACTCGTCCAGCGCCATGAACTCGGCCACCTCCAACGCACCGCGCAAATGGCCAATATGCACCGGGTCGAACGTACCGCCGAGCAGCCCGATGCGCCTGGGATTTGCCATCAGGTGCGCACGTGCCCGTCGCCGAATACCACGTACTTCTCGCTGGTCAGCCCCTCGAGGCCGACCGGACCACGGGCGTGCAGCTTGTCGGTGGAAATGCCGATCTCCGCGCCCAGGCCGTACTCGAAACCATCGGCGAAGCGCGTCGAGGCATTGACCATCACCGAGCTGGAATCCACCTCGGTAAGAAAACGCCGGGCGTCGCTGAAGTTCTCGGTGATGATCGCGTCGGTGTGCTGCGAACCGTATTGATTGATGTGCTCGATGGCCGCTTCCAGCGAGTCGACCACGCGGATCGCCAGGATCGGCGCGTTGTACTCGGCGTACCAGTCGTCTTCACTGGCCTCCAGCACGTCAATGCCAAGCAGTGCGCGGGTCTGCGCATCGCCGCGCAGCTCAACGCCCTTGTCGCGGTAGATGGCGGCCAACGGCGGCAGCACGCGGGCGGCGATATCAGCATGCACCAGCAGGGTTTCCATGGCGTTGCACGGCGAGTAGCGCTGGGTTTTCGAGTTGTCGCAAACACGGATGGCCTTGTCGAGATCGGCGGCGATGTCCACGTAAACGTGGCAAACGCCGTCGAGATGCTTGATCACCGGCACCTTGGCGTCACGGCTGATGCGCTCGATCAGGCCCTTGCCGCCGCGCGGCACGATGACGTCGACGAACTCCGGCATGGTAATAAGCGCGCCCACGGCAGCGCGGTCAGTGGTTTCCACCACCTGCACGGCGCTGGCCGGCAAACCGGCCTCGGCCAGACCAGTCTGGATGCAGCGGGCGATGGCCTGGTTGGAATGAATGGCTTCCGAGCCGCCGCGCAGAATGGTGGCATTGCCGGATTTCAGGCACAGGCTGGCGGCATCGATGGTCACGTTAGGCCGCGACTCGTAGATGATGCCGATCACGCCCAGCGGCACACGCATCTTGCCGACCTGAATACCGGACGGCAGATAACGCATGCCCTGGATCTCGCCAATCGGGTCCGGCAGGGTGGCGACCTGACGCAAGCCTTCGATCATGCTGTCGATGACCTTCGGGGTCAGCGCCAGGCGGTCGACCATGGCCGGCTCCAGGCCACTGGCGCGGGCGGCGGCCAGGTCCTTTTCGTTGGCGGCAGTCAGCTCGTTACGCGCGGCATCGAGGGCAGCGGCGGCGGCCTGCAGGGCCTGATTCTTCTGCGCAGTGCTGGCCCGCGCGAGCACGCGCGAAGCCTGGCGGGCGGCGCGGCCCAGGCGGGTCATGTAGTCAAGCACGGACTCGGTCATGGCAACTCAGGTCGGCAGTTGGAAAAAGTTGCTGATTATAGCGGTCATGCCGCCCCGCGCACAGCGGCGCCTGGCAGATGGTCATCAACGGCTTGTAACCGGGCGTTTGAACGCCCTTTCAATCACCTGTCGCGTTGCTATGATCGGCCGCTGTCGCCGCCTGGCCGCGTTCGTCCGCCAAAGGAACCGCTTTTCAGCTGGGCAGGTCGAAGCCTCGATTTCTCCTCTATGAAGGTGTCCATCCATGGGCCAATGGCTCGATAGTCTGACTACCTGGCTGACGGCTAACCCGCAGTGGCTGGGTTTGGCGATCTTCGTGATCGCCTGCATCGAATGCCTGGCCATCGCCGGCATCATCGTTCCCGGCACCGTGCTGCTGTTCGCCGTCGGTGTGATGGCCGGCAACGGCGCCCTGAGCCTTTGGGAAACCTTGCTGTTGGCCTATTTCGGCGGCCTGCTCGGTGACGCCATCTCCTACGCTCTGGGCCGCTACTTCCATCAGGACATACGCCGCCTACCGGGCCTGCGCAGCCACCCGCAGTGGCTCAGTGGCGCGGAAACCTATTTCGAACGCTATGGCGTGGCCAGCCTGCTGGTGGGCCGCTACATCGGCCCGTTGCGCCCCATGCTGCCGATGGTTGCCGGCATGCTGAGCATGCCGGTTGGCCGCTTCATCGCCGTGAGCATGCTGGCCGCCGCCGGCTGGGCGATCGCCTACCTGATGCCGGGCTGGGCCGCCGGAGCCGCGCTGCGCCTACCATTGCCCGATGGCTTCTGGCCGCAAGCGGCGGTGGTGGCCGGCGGCCTGGCGCTGCTGCTGGTGCTGACCATCCAGAGCAGTCTGCGCGAACAGCGCCAAGCTGCACTGATCGCTGCCGGGCTGGGCAGCGTCCTGCTGATCGCGCTGTTTATCGGCTGGCCACACCTGATCGCTCTGGACCAAGGTCTGATGAAGCTGATTCAGGAAGAACGCAATCCGCGCTTCGATCATATCGCCGTGCTGGTCACCCACTTTGGCGATTTCGGCGTGCAGTTCGCGGTCGCTGCGCTGCTGTGCATCCTGCTATTGCTCAATCGCCAATGGCAGGCGCTGCTGTTCGCCGGCGGCGCCATGCTCAGCACGGCGCTGGGCAATCGCCTGTTCAAGGGTTTGTTCGAGCGGGCGCGACCGGATGTGCTGCTCGAGCCGCTCAATACCTACAGTTTTCCCAGCGGCCACAGCTCGGCGGCCTTCGCCTTCTTCCTGAGCGTTGCCATTCTGGCCGGCCGTGGTCAGCCGGCGCGCCTGCGTCTGACCTGGATTCTACTGGCCTGCCTGCCGGCGCTGTTCATCGCCCTGTCGCGGGTTTATCTGGGTGTGCATTGGCCGAGCGACATTATCGCCGGCGCCCTGTTGGCCAGCAGCCTATGCGCGCTGAGCTTGGCACTGATGCAGCGCTACGCGTCACTGCCGCCGCTGCCGGCGCGGGCGTGGTGGATGATAGTGCCGGCCTGCGCCCTGCTGCTCACCAGCATGGCGCTGATACGCATGTCCGAAGGGGTGGAGATTTACCGCTACTAGGCTAGGCGGCGCCGTCGCCCTGCAGCTCCTCGACCCATGCTTGCAGCATGTCCAGCCGCACGCTGGCGTCGGGCTCGGCCAGCAGGGCGACCTTTTGCTCGGCGCCGAACGGCAATAGATAGCCGAGTTTGTCGGCCAGCTCGGCCTGGCTGCCGGCGTCTGCGCCCATGTCCAGGCTGGCGACCATCGGGTGCTCGGCCAGGGCGGCGAGCAGCGCCAGCAAATCCTCATGTTCCTCACCCAGCGGCGCATCAGGTTGCTCGTCAAGCCATTGCACCTGAGCGACGGTCAGCTTGTCGGGCAGCACCTGAGCCTGCTTGACGCGAAAACGCCGCCCGCCCTCTACGCGAATGCCCAGCAGGCCATTGGGACGCTGCTGGAAATCGGTGATCCGCGCTTCGCAACCGATCTGCGCGACGCGCTCGGCGGCCTCGCCGACCTCGGCGCCTTCGACGATGCACACCACACCAAAACCTTCACCCTGCTTCATGCAGCGGCTGATCATGTCCAGGTAGCGCGCCTCGAAGATCTGCAGATCCAGCGTGCAGCCGGGAAACAGAACAGTGTGCAGCGGGAATAGAGATAGGGTCATAAGGCTCTCAACTCAGCAAGACGATGGCGAGCGGCAGCAGGATCGCCGTGAACACGCCCATCAGGCTCATGGCCAGAGCCGCAAACGCGCCGCACTCCTCGCTCTCCTGCATCGCGCGTGATGTACCGACTGCGTGGGCGGTGATGCCCAGCGCCATGCCCATGGCGGCATGATTGCGCACGCCACACCAACGCAGCAACGACGGCCCGATGATCGCACCCAGTACCCCGGTAATCATCACGAACACCGCGGCAAGTGCCGCGAGGCCGCCAATCTGCGTGGCAACTAGCATCGCGATCGGCGAGGTGACGGACTTGGGCGCCATGCTCATCAGCATGTTGTGCTCGGCACCCAGCAACCAGGCCAGGGCGACGCCAAGCACCGTGGCGACCACGCCGGCGACCAGCAGGGTGAGCACCGTAGGCCAGAAGACCTGGCGGATGCGCCGCAGGTTGAGGTACAGCGGCACCGCCAGGGCGACGGTGGCCGGGCCGAGGAACAGGGTCAGTGTGTCGGCGCTGGCCTTGTACTCGGTAAAAGTCAGGCCACACAGCAGCAGGATAGCGATCACCAGGCTGGTCGACACCAACACCGGCTGCAGAAATACCAGGCGAGTCCTTTCATAGAGAGCAATCGCCAATTGATAGGCACCAAGGGTGACGCCCGCGCCAAACAGCGGGTGATGGGTAACGGCCATCCAGGCGCCGTGCCAGTCGAGCATCATGGCTGCTCCCGACGGCGCGCCTGGCGCTCGATCAACTTCTGCATCATCCAGCCGGCGAACACCAGGGACAGAATCAGCGACAGCACCAGCGCACCGATCACCGCCCAGAAGTCGGCGGCGATGGCCTCGGCATAGGCCATCACGCCCACTGCCGGCGGTACCAGCAATAGCGGCAGGTATTTGAGCAGTCCGCTGGCTGCCTGCTGGATCGGTTCATCGACCTGGCCGCGGCAGAGCAGAAATCCCACCAGCAGCAGCATGCCGAGAATCGGCCCCGGCAGCATAGGCAGCAACAGCGCATTGAGCGCCGTGCCCAGCAGTTGGCACAGCACCAACCAGAACAGGCCACGAAGCAGCATGATTGTCTCCCGCAAACTCGACGGGCGCGCCCGTCAACAAGACGGCCATTATAGGCCGCGAATACAGGTGCCTTAACACCCTTGGCTGCGAGTGAATCAGCCGGGCAGCGCGCGGCAGAGAGTTTGCGGCATACTGCGGCATCTCCTCGCTGACAGGGACGTACCGCATGCTTCGCCTCGCGCCTTTGGCCCTCACCCTTGCCCTCACGGCCTGCGGCCCGAGCACGCAGCTGCTGCCACCTGACGCTATCCTGCCCGACGGCTCGCGCTACCAAGGCGATGTGGTCGACGGCCTGCTGCAGGGCAAAGGCCGCCTCGACTATCCCGACGGCAGCCGCTACGTCGGCCACTTCGTCGATGGCCAGCGCCAGGGCGCCGGGGAGTGGCAGGGCGCCAATGGCGAGCACTACGTCGGTGAATTCGCTGCCGGCCGTTACGACGGCCAGGGTACGCTGAAAAAAGCTGATGGCAGCCATTACAGCGGCGGCTTCCGCCAAGGCCAGTTCGAGGGCGAAGGCGTGCTGGAAGAAGCCGGGCAAACCTATCGCGGGCAGTTTCGTGCTGGCCGCTTTCACGGCTTCGGCATTCTCGGACAGGCCGATGGCAGCCGCTTCCAGGGCTTATTCGTCAAAGGCCTGCCGGACGGCCAGGGCATGCGCGAAGACGAAGCCGGCAACCAGCTTTCCGGGCACTTCGCAGGCGGCCAGCTCAAGGGGGCCGGCAGCTACCGCGGCAGCGAAGGCGACAGCTACGACGGCGACTTCAAAGACAACCTGTTCCATGGCAAGGGCCGCTACCAGAGCGCAGCCGGCGATGCATGGAGCGGCACCTTTGCCGAGGGCGCGCTCAACGGCAAGGGCGAATACCGCGGCAGCGATGGCAGCCGTTATACCGGGCAATTTCGCGACTGGCGCTACCAGGGGGAAGGCCATCTGCAACAGGCCGACGGCAGCCGCTATGACGGCCAGTTCGCCAATGGCCAGTTCAACGGCGTGGGCACTCTGCTCAATGCCGATGGCAGCAAGCAGCAAGGCACCTGGCGTCGCGGCATTCGCGTGCGTGACGAAAACGGCCAGGCGCTGCCTGATCCACTGGAAATCGGCCTGCTGAAACAGGGCGAGCTGCTCGACCAGGCCATCGCTGCCCTGCCCGCCTCCACCCCGCGCCGCGAGCTCTATGCGCTGACCCTGGCCGGCGACGGCAAGCAGGGCGTGTTCCTGCGTGAGGCCGACTACGTGGCCGACTTGCTTAGCAAACGTTTTGCCGCCTACGGCCGCATCACCCTGGCCAACCACCGCGATCATCTGGCCGATCGCCCCGTGGCGACCCGCGAGAACCTGCGCCGCGCGGTGCAGGCCATCGCCGAACGCAGCGGCCCGGAAGACCTGGTGTTCATCTACCTGACCAGCCACGGTTCGCGCACTCACGAGCTGAACCTGGACCAGCCGCGCCTGCAACTCGCTGATCTGCTCGCCGGTGATCTGGCCGATCTGCTCAAGCCCCTGGCCGACCGTGACAAGGTGGTGGTGATTTCCGCCTGCTATTCCGGTGGGTTCATCCCGGCCCTGAAAGATGACAAGACCCTGGTAATGACTGCCGCCCGCGCCGACCGGGTGTCCTTCGGTTGCTCCGAGGAGGCCGACTTCACCTACTTCGGCCGCGCCCTGTTCGCTGAAGCGCTGCAGCAGACCGACGACCTGCAAAAGGCTTTCGAGCTGGCCCGCGCTGCAGTAGCCGATCGTGAGCAGGCCGATGGCTTCGAGCCGTCCGAGCCGCAGATCTGGGCGCCTGCCGCAGTGCTCGATCACTGGAATGCGCTGCAGCGGGCAAACAGCGAAGCGCCTTGAACGATAAATCGGCGATTGCCCTCTAAACTCCATAATGAATAGCAGTCGAGGATCGACCATGTATTTGACTCCCCAGCACATTCTTCTGGCAGGCGCCTCGGGCATGACCGGTGAACACCTGCTGGACCGCCTGCTCAACGAACCTACCGTCGAGCGCGTGCTGGCACCGAGTCGCAAGCCGCTGGCCGAACATCCTCATCTGGAAAACCCGGTCGGCGAATTGCTCGACCTGCTGCCAGCCCTGGATGGCTCGGTGCATACCGCCTTCTGCTGTTTGGGCAGCACCATCAAGCAGGCTGGCTCGCAGGACGCTTTTCGCGCCGTCGATCATGACCTGGTAGTAGCTTTCGCGGCGCGTGCCCGGGAACTGGGCGCCCGCCACCTGCTGGTAGTCAGCGCCATTGGCGCCGACCCGCAGTCCTCGGTGTTCTACAACCGCACCAAGGGCCAGGCCGAAGAAGCGCTCAAGGCCCAGGGCTGGCCGCAACTGACCATCGCCCGCCCTTCCCTGCTGCTTGGCCCGCGCAACGAGTTCCGCCTTGGCGAGCGGCTGGCCGCGCCCTTCCTGCGCTGGCTGCCGGGCAAGCACCGCGCCATCGACGTCACCGCCCTGGCCCGCGCTCTTTGGCGCCTGGCCTTGGAAGAAGGCGAAGGGCTGCGTATCGTCGAATCCGACGAGCTGCGGCGCCTGGGCCGCTGAAAGCAAAAAGGCGCCGTTTCCACGGCGCCTTTTTTATTCAGCAAAGGTTTTTGCTCAGAACAGCCCAATGGCCCAGGCCGTGGCGAACAGCGCCAGCGAGAAGCCCCACATCCACCAGAACGAATAGCGAATGTGCTGGCCCATCTCCAGGCGCGCCAGGCCGAGCGCTAGCCACAGTGCCGGGGAGAATGGGCTGATGAAGGTGCCGATGATGTTGCCGATCATCAGCGCGTAGACCACGCTCGGGGCGGCGACACCATGGTTCTCGACCACTTCCATCACCACCGGCAGCAGGCCGAAATAATAGGCGTCGGTGTTGAGTACGAATTCCATGGGGAAGCCGAACACGCCGAGGATGATGTGCAGTTGGCCGACCATGCCGGCGGGCAGCACCTTGACCAGATCCTGGGCGATGGAAGTGAGCATGCCGGTGCCGGACAGAATGCCGAGCATGGAGCCAGCGGCCAGAATGATCATGCCCATGCCCAGGGCCGCCGAAGAATGCGCGGCGATGCGCTGCATCTGCATCTTGCCGTTGGGGTAGTTGATCAGCAGCGCCAGGCTCAGGCCGATCATGAACACGTAGCCGGCCGGCAGCACGCCGGTGAACAGCGCCACCAGCACCAGCACGAACAGGCCGAAGTTGATCCACATGCGGCCCGGGCGCTCCAGGGCACGCTCTTCGTCGCTGATCTGGCCAGGCGCACCGACATGATCCTGGGAGCCATCGTCCACTACGGTGCCACCGGTCGCAGCAATGCGACGCTGCTCGCGCCAGCCAAGAAAGGCTGCCAGCACTATTAGCAGCACGACGCCGGTGCCCTGAATGGCCAGCAACGGCCGCCACAGTTCAGTGACGTCCAACCCGGTGACCGCGGCCGAACGGCCCAGCGGGCCTGCCCACGGAACCATGTTGAGGATGCCGGCGCCGGTGGCCAGCAGCATCAGCATCAGGTACGGGCTCATGCGCAGCTGCTTGTACAGCGGCAAGAGGGCGGGAATGGTCAGCAGGAAAGTAGTTGCGCCGGCACCGTCGAGGTGGGCCAGCATGCCGATGATCGCCGTGGCGAGCGCAACGGCGATGACGTTGCCGCGGGTCAGTTTGACCAGAAAGCCGATGATCGGCCGAAACAGGCCGGTGTCCTGCAGCACGCCGAAGAAGGTAATGGCGAAGATGAACATGGTGGCGATGGACACCACCTTGCCAACGCCGTCGGTGAAGAACCCGGAAATCTCATCCGCGCCGAAACCGGCACACAGTGCGCCCAGCAAGGGCACCACGATCAGCGGCAATGCGGGTGACATGCGCCCGCTGAGCAGCATCACCACCAGGCAGAAAATGGTCAACAAGCCAATCAGGGTCAACAAACCGGGTTCTCCTCTTTTTCTTGTTCAAGTCGGTGCGGGCACGGACACGAGGCGCGGACTCTAGACCACCAACCTTTCACGAACCTTTATGGCTGGCGTCGCTAAGCCCATGATTTGTCAGTGAATATGTAGTAATCCGAGGTAACAGTTGCGCGCCCTTGCTAAGCTGATGGCCTTGCCAATTAGCGGAGCTTCGTTATGCCCTCGAACAGAACTGCCTTGATCATCGGCGCCTCGCGCGGCATCGGCCTGGGCCTGGTACGCCAGCTACACGCCGATGGCTGGCAGGTGACCGCCACCGTGCGCAGCCCAGCGCGTGCCACCGAACTACAGGCATTGAGTGGTGTGCAGATCGAATCGCTGGATATCGATGACGGCGCTGCGCTGGATGCCCTGGCGCAACGCCTGCAGAGCCAGGTCTTCGACCTGCTGTTCGTCAACGCAGGCGTTCTGGGCCCCGGCCACCAGTCGGCCGCACAGGCTACAGCCGAGGAGCTCGGCCAGCTGTTCCTGACCAACGTGACAGCGCCTATCCGCCTGGCCGAGCGCCTGGTCGGTCAAGTGCGCCCGCAGACCGGCGTGCTGGCGTTCATGAGTTCGGGGCTGGGTAGCGTGGCCAACCCGGAAGGCAACAACCTAGCGCTGTACAAGGCCAGCAAGGCAGCGCTGAACTCGCTGACCAACACCTTTGTCTGCGAACTGCCCGAGCCGCGCCCGACCGTGCTGTCGCTGCATCCGGGCTGGGTGAAGACCGATATGGGTGGCGAAGGCGCCATGGTCGAAGTGGCCGACAGCTGCCGCGGCCTGATCGCCCAGGTCGAGCGCTTCGCCGGACAGGGCGGCCATCACTTCGTCGACTATCAGGGTCAGAAGATCGATTGGTAGTACGGTGATGGGCTGGCGCCCATCCTACGATTCTGACGCCCGCGCCCACATATTGCGACGCGCAACCGTGGGATGGGCGACAGCCCATCGAGACTGCGGTAGAGACGCTACCTAAAGCCCCAGCATCGCCAACATGATGAAGGTTGCAAACAGCACGAAGTGAGTCATGCCCTCGATGGCGTTGGTTTCGCCGTCGTTGAGGTTGATGGCGCAGACGATCAGGGTGATGAACACCATCACCGTCTGCACCGGGGTCATCGCCATCTGGAACGGCTGGCCGCTGTACAGCGCCATGGCCTCCATCACCGGCACGGTGAGAATCACCGTCGACAGCGACGCACCCAGGGCAATGTTGACCACCGACTGCATGCGGTTGGCCAGCGCCGCCCGCAATGCGGTGAGGATCTCTGGCGCGGCGGATATGCCGGCTACCACGATGGCAGTCAGCACGGGCGGCGCGCCGGTACCTTCCAGGCCGACGTCCAGCGCCAGGGACATCACTTCGGCCAGCACGCCGATGACGATCACCCCGAACACCAGCACGCCGATCGACCAGGCCACGTTGACCTCCGAGCCCTGCTCGCTGTGACCATGCCCGTCGCCGCCGCGGTGCTTCTTCTCCGGGTAGCTGTAGCTGAAGAAGTAGCTGTGCGGGCCGACCTGCATGCGCAGGAACACCGCGTAGAGCACCAGCATGGCGCCGATGGTGAACATCGAGTACGCCTTCCAGTCCGACTCGGGAATGAACTCGGGCACCACCATGGAAATGCCCATGGCGGTGAGGATCATCACGCTGTAGCTGCGCGCCGAGTCATCGTTGTAGGGCTGCTCGCCGTGCTTGAGGCCGCCCATCAGCGCGGCCAGGCCGAGAATGCCGTTGATGTCGAGCATCACCGCCGAATAGATGGTGTCGCGTACCAGGGTCGGCGACGCCTGGTTGCTCATCATGATCGCCAGGATCACTACCTCGACCAGCACCGCCGACAGGGTGAGGATCATGGTGCCGTAGGGGTCACCGACCCGCTCGGCCAGTTGCTCGGCATGGTGGGCGACGCGCAGCGAGGCGCAGACGATGGCGGCGATCAGCGCCACCGCGCCAGCCAGGGCGATGACCTGGCCATGGCCGAGCAGCGCGTGCTCCATCGGCAGAGCGATCAGGGCGGCGAGCACGGCCAGCAGCAGCCAGTATTCCTGCTTGATGGCATTGAACATGGGGTGATTCCTTTCTATGGGTCTGTGACGGCGGACGATCCTGCTCCGACTGCAACATTCTGTAAATGATTCAACCCAACTACCGCTCGGCAAGGCCGATGCCGCACGAGCGACCCCAGGCAGGTAAACTCCGCGCCACGTTTTCAAGCTGATGAGATTTGCCCATGTACGACTGGCTCAACGCCCTGCCCAAGGCCGAACTGCACTTGCACCTCGAAGGTTCGCTGGAGCCCGAGCTGCTGTTCGCCCTGGCCGAGCGCAACCGTATCGCCCTGCCTTGGAGCGATGTCGAGGCGCTGCGCGCGGCTTACGCCTTCAACAACCTGCAGGAATTCCTCGACCTGTATTACCGCGGCGCCGATGTGCTGCGCACCGAGCAGGACTTCTACGACCTGACCTGGGCCTACCTGCTCAAGTGCAAGGCGCAGAACGTGGTGCACGTCGAGCCGTTCTTCGATCCACAGACCCACACCGACCGCGGCATTCCCTTCGAAGTGGTGATGCGCGGCATCAAGGGCGCGCTGGTCGATGGCGAGAAGCAGCTGGGCATCAGCCACGGCCTAATCCTCGCGTTCCTGCGCCATCTGCCCGAAGAGCAGGCCTTCAAGACTCTGGAGCAGGCCATGCCGTTTCGCGACGCCTTTATCGGCGTTGGCCTCGACAGCTCGGAGAAAGGCTTTCCACCGCGCCTGTTCGAGCGCGTGTTCGCCAAGGCCCGCAGCGAAGGCCTGCACGCCGTGGCCCATGCTGGCGAGGAAGGCCCGCCCGAGTACATCTGGGAAGCGCTGGACCTGCTGAAGATCGTGCGCATCGACCATGGCGTACGGGCCAGCGAGGACGAGCGGCTGATGCAGCGCATCATTGACGAGCAGATTCCGCTGACCGTCTGCCCACTGTCGAACACCAAACTCTGCGTGTTCGAGCACATGGGCCAGCACAACATCCTCGACATGCTCGAGCGCGGCGTGAAGGTCACCGTCAACTCCGACGACCCGGCCTACTTCGGCGGCTACGTCACCGAGAACTTCATGGCCCTGCACGAAGGCCTGGGCATGAGCGAAGCGCAAGCCAAGCGCCTGGCGCAGAACAGCCTGGATGCCAGGCTGGTGTGAAAAGCCGGTAGCCCGGCGTTGAGCGAAGCGATACCCGGGGCAGCCGATTCCTGGGTATCACTGCGCTCAAAAGCAGCCTACGGGTGGCGAGCCGGGATCAATGCCCCTTATGCTCATGCCCACCTTCCGCCGCCGGCTCATCCTTCTGCACCGCCACTTCGACCGTCACCGGCCCGGCCTTTTCGAAGGTCAGGGTCATCGGAAAGCGATCACCGGCCTGGGCCTGCTGCTTCAGGTTGAACAGCATCACGTGATAGCCCATGGGCGCGAACTTCACTTCGCCGCCAGCCGGAATCACCACGTTCTGTACCTGCTGCATCTTCATCATGCCGTTCACGTGGGCGTGCTCATGGATCTCCGCCTTGCCGGCAACCGGCGTTTCGACGGTGAGCAGACGGTCATCGGCATCGCCCTTGTTGTGCACCACGAAGTAGGCAGCGGCAGTCGGCGCCACCGGCGGCATTTCACGCGACCAGGGGTGGTCGATGTGCAGTTGGCCGACTTCATATTCGTGAGCATTGGCCAGCAGGCTAGTGGCGAGCAGTGCGGCGGTCAGAGCCAGTTTCTTCAAGATCATGGTGTTTCTCCTTCAAATGAATTCGGGTCGGCCGCTGCGAGGCGGCCGACAGGTTCAGGCCAGACGGCGCGCGCCGAGGCGTGACAGCAGCAGAAAATCGAGTGCCCAAATCGCCAACAGCGAAGCGCCGACCAGGGGGAACAGCACGCCGAGGCCGATCATGATCGCCACGCCGATCTTCCAGCGCGGCAGGTCATGGCGCAGCGGCGGCACGCCCAGGCCTCCGGCGGGGCGGCGTTTCCACCACATGATCAGGCCACTGACCGAGCTGAGCAGAATCATCAGACACACGAACAGCATGAACAGCTGATGTGGCAGGCCGTAGAATTTGCCCATGTGCAGCATCACGCCACCTTCCACTGCACGCGCCGCCAGGCCGTAGTCGGCCCAGCGCACGTCAGCCAACACCGCGCCGCTGTATTGATCGACATGCAGGGTGGCGTCGTTGCGCGGATCATCGGCGAACACCGCGATGGTGTAGACGCCGGTCGGCGTAGTCGGAAAGGTGATGCTGTAGCCTGGGTGCACGTTTCGCTCGCTGGCGATGTCCACCACCTGCTGCAGGCCCACGGTCGGGTTGGCGGTGGATGCCGGGGTGGCGCCGCCATTGTGCGCCGCATGGGGGTCGGATTCGGGCAGCGGGGTGTTCTCCAGCGCCCAGGGCACGGTTTGCTTGTGGCTCTGATTGAGCTCGCCGGCCTGGCGCTCGGAGGTCGGCACCTGATCCCACATAGCGGCCGGAAACTGGTTCCAGGCGCCAGCGAACTGCTTGCCCCAGAAGCCGGTCCAGGTCATGCCGGTGAGCAGCATGAACAGCAGTAGCAAAGCGCCCCAGAAGCCGGTGACTGCGTGCAGATCACGCCAGAACAAGCGGCCACGAGCCGACAGCCGTGGCCATAGCACACCCGCGCCGCGCCCACGCGGCCACCACAGGTACAGCCCAGACACCACCAGCACCACGCCCCAGCCGGCAGCCAGTTCGATCAGCCGATCGCCCGGCGTGCCTATCAACAGGTCGGCGTGCACGGCGCGGGCCAGGGCCTGCAGGTTGTCGTGGGCGTCCTGGGTACCGAGAATCGCGCCCCCGTAGGGGTCGACGAACACGTTACGAGTGCGCTCGCCGACCTTCACCACGAACTGGGCGCTGTGGTTGGCGTCCACCGGCGGCAGGTACTTGCCAATGCTGCCCTGGGGATAAACGGCCTGCACGCGGGCGAGCATCTCGTCGGCGGTCAGCGGCTGGCCGCTCGCCTCGACCTGCAGCAGGTCGGCGTACATCAGCCCATCGAGCTGCGGTTTGAACAGGTAGATGATGCCGGTCAGCGACAGCATGATCATGAATGGAATGACGAACAGCCCGGCATAGAAGTGCCAGCGCCAGGCGAGGTTATAGAACGACGGTGTCGCGTTTTTCATGTGAAGCCCGATCGTGTGCATGAGCGAACTGCCCACGGCGACAAGCGCAGCAGGCAACGACAATCAGCGATTCAGGCGATCAGGGGCGAAGCGCGAGGGTTGGCCGAGGGCCACAGGTAACGGACCGCCCCACCGGGCTCGGCGCTGGGGCGTGGGGTGGCGGGGCGCTGCCGGGGCAGCAAGCCGAGCAGGCCGAAGAAGGCCGCCAGGGCCAGGGCCACGAAGGTGGAGCACAACGGACACACCGAGCCCATGAACGGCATCGGCACGCCCGAATCCACGCCGCCCATGTCCATGCTGCCGCTGGCATCCAGGCCGCAGTAGCCGCCATCCATGCCGCTGAGCTGCAGACCGGTCATCTGCCCATGACCGACCGCACAGGCGAGCGCGCTGAACAGGACGCTGAAATACAGCACCCAGGCGAGCAATGAGCGGTTGGAGCGGGACAGGTTCATGGCTGGCGATTTTAGGGGCAGTGGCGGCAAACGGGCTGTGGTGGATTGCCGCAGCAGCTTAGCGGCGCCACGGCGCCTGCGCCAGCAACTCGGCGCAACGGGCCTGCACGAACTCGCGCAGCAGGTGCACCGGCTTGCTCAGCTGCTCGCGGTGGGTACAGATCAGGTTGAGCGGCGTCGGTTCGCCGAGCACCTCTGGTAGCAGCACTTTCAGGCGCCCGGCGTGCACGTCGCCGGCCACGTCCAGCCAGGATTTGTACACCACCCCGGCGCCAGCCACGGCCCAGCGCCGCACCACATCGGCATCGTCGCTGAGGCGATCACCCGCCACCTGCAGGCTGTGTGCCCGGTCGCCGTCGTGAAACCGCCAGCGCTCGTAGGCGCGGCCACCAAGCATGTAGACCAGGCAGTTGTGCTGGCGCAGATCAGCGATCTGCCGCGGCTCGCCATGGCGCTGCAGGTAGGCTGGCGCGGCGCACAGCACCCGGCGGTTGCCCGGCGCCACCGGCAGCGCCACCAGGCTCGAGTCCTCTGGCTCGCCGTAGCGCAGGGCGATGTCGACGGGCTCGCGAAACAGATCGGTGACCCGATCGCCAAGCAGCAGGCGCAATTGCACCTGGGGATGGGTCTGCATGAAGGTATCGAGCCAGGGCAGCAGCGTGTTGCGGCCGAAGTCCGAAGGCGCCGCGAGCTGCAGCGGCCCGCTGATCGCCGACTTGCTGCCGGCCAGTTGCTGGCGCCCCGCCTCCAGGCTCTGTAGCGCCTGGCGAGCGTGCAGCAGAAAGGCCTCGCCGTCGGCGGTCAGCCGCAAGCTGCGGGTCGAGCGCACGAACAGGCGCGCCTGCAACTGCTGCTCCAGGCGTTTGAGGCCGGCGCTGGCCACGGCCGGCGATATGTCCAGCTGGCGCGCGGCCGCCGACAGGCTGCCCTCCCCGGCGATGCGCACGAACAGTTGCAGGTCATCGAAACGCAGCATGGCGATCATCTTCAAAAAAATATTGAAAGAGACTCTAGCTGCCTATGGTTTCTCCTGGCAATGGATTGGCGCAAGCTGCCTTCCATCTCACATCCGCTACAGGACGCCCCCATGAAAGCCGTTGCCTATCACCAGTCGCTGCCCATCGATAATCCGCAGGCTCTGCAGGACGTCACGCTCGACGCACCGACGCCCGGCCCGCGCGACCTGCTCGTCGAAGTGAAAGCCATCTCCGTGAACCCGGTGGACACCAAAATCCGCCGTAACGTGGCGCCCGACGCCGGCCAGCCCAAGGTGCTGGGCTGGGACGCCACCGGTGTGGTCAAGGCGGTCGGCAGCGAGGTGACGCTGTTCAAGGTCGGTGATGAAGTCGCCTACGCCGGCGCCGTCAACCGTGCCGGGGCCAACAGCGAGCTGCACGTGGTCGACGAGCGCATCGTCGGTCGCAAGCCAAGCAGCCTGCCCTTCGCCGAAGCCGCTGCCCTGCCGCTGACCGCCATCACTGCCTGGGAGCTGCTGTTCGACCGCCTGCAGGTCGCCGATGGCACGGCCGACCAGGGCCAGAGCCTATTGGTCATCGGCGCCGCCGGTGGCGTCGGCTCGATCCTCGTGCAACTGGCCCGACAGCTCACCGGGCTGACCGTGATCGGCACCGCCTCGCGTCCGGAAACCCAGGCCTGGGTGCGCGAACTGGGCGCCCATCATGTGATCGACCACAGCAAGCCGCTGAACGAAGAACTGGCGCGGATCGGCATCGCCCAGGTCACCCACGTGGCCAGCCTGACCCAGACCGACCAGCACTATGACGCCATCGTCGAAGCCCTGGCCCCGCAAGGCCGCCTGGCGCTGATCGACGACCCGCTGCAGCCGCTGGACGTGATGAAGCTCAAGCGCAAGAGCATCTCCCTGCATTGGGAACTGATGTTCACCCGCTCGCTGTTCGAGACCGCCGACATGATCGAGCAACACCGCTTGCTCAATCGCGTCGCCGACCTGGTGGATGCCGGCACCCTGAAAACCACACTGGGCGAGCACTTCGGCACCATCAATGCCGAAAACCTGCGCCGCGCCCATGCCCTGCTGGAAAGCGGCAAGGCCAAGGGCAAGATCGTGCTGGAAGGGTTCTGATCCTGCCTGAGAGGCGCCGATAACCGGAGCGCCTCGCCTCTGGGACAGGCACCTGACCTGCCCTACGGGGATCTTGCACTATCGAAATCGTGCGCAATGATCCTCGGGCGGCAAGGCGGCGGTGTACCACACGTAATCCGCTTGCTCGGCGGTCACCGGTTTACCCACTTCGGAAAGGATCAGCACCTGGGCGCCATCTGGCTCGCCCAGGTCGCTCAGGTGCAGCGGCACGCCCAGATCGCGCCGCACGTGAAAGGCGCCAGCGAACAGCATCGCCGGCTGCGGCGCTTTCAACAGTTGCTCGGCCATGCGCCGGTCGCGTTGCTGCTGCACGGCGAGCATCGCTGGCAGCTGGCTGATCGGCAGCTTGTCGCAATGGGACTCGCGAATCTGCGCCAGTAGCGGCTCCTGCACGGCCGCCGCGGTCGAGGCCTCCCCTCTCAGCAGCGATTGCTTGCGGTAAATCGTCATGATCTCGGCACGGTCGAGATTCGCTGCACGCAGCGGGTAATCCTGCACCAGTGCATGACGCACGATGGGGCCGTACAGCGCCCACGGCCAACCGTTACTCCACTCCAGCGCCTTGGGCAGATCGGCGATCTGCAGGCCTTCACGCAATTGCTGCTTCACATCTTCGACCTGCGGCTGCTGGCTGTTCGCGAGCATTTCCAGCAACAGGCTGCCTTGCCCTCGCCGCGCCTCCAGGGCGCGCAGCAACCACAGCTGCAGGGCATGGTGATCCGGATTGTCATGCTGCTCGCCGACCAGCACCCGGGGCGCCTTCGCCAGGTGAGCGACGAGTTGCTCGGGCGTCAGCCGTGCGCCGCTGCGCAGGTCGATGATCTGCCCCAGGTTGGCGTGCCCACGCCCCTCCGGGCTTTGCCACACGGGCACGGGCGCCAGGGCGGGCGGGCTTTGGCAGGCAGTGAGCAGCAACAGCAGGGCGAAAAACAGCGTACGCATCGGGCTTCCTTCAACGGGCGACGATCAACGGGTGCCCGCGTTCGGGGTGGCGTTGCACCAGCACTTCCAGGCCGAACACCGCGTGCAGCGGCTCGGCACGCAGCACCTCGGCAGGCAGTCCGATGGCATGGGCACGACCGTCGTTGAGCAACAGCAGGCGGTCGCAATAACGCGCCGCCAGGTTCAGGTCATGGAGAATGACCATCACCGCGGCGCCCTGTTCGGCGAAGCGGCGCACGGCCTGCAAGGTGGTGTGCTGATGCAACGGGTCGAGCATGGAGGTCGGCTCGTCGAGCAGCAGCGTCTGCTCGGCACCGCCAGGCCATAGCTGCGCCAGCACCCGCGCCAGGTGCACACGCTGACGCTCGCCGCCGGACAGCTGCAGGTAGCTGCGTTCGGCCAGGTGCTCGGCATCGGCGGCCTGCAGCGCCTCGCGGACGATCTGTTCATCACGCTCGCGGCCGGTGTCGTGGGGCATGCGGCCCATCATCACCACATCGCCGACCACGAAACCGAAGCTCAGCGACGAGCTTTGCGGCAGCACCGCCAGGCGCCGCGCGCGTTCCGTGCCCGGCCAACCCTGCAGCGGACGATCGTCCAGAACGACCTCGCCCGCTGCAGGGCTCAACTCGCCGCACAGGGCGCCCAGCAAGGTGCTCTTGCCAGCGCCATTGGGGCCGAGCACGCCCAGCACTTCACCAGGCTGCAGCTGCAGGTCGATATCGGCCAGTACGGTCTTGTCGCCACGCTGGATCGACAGCTTGCGGGCACTGAGCATCAGGTGCGTCCTCGCAGCAGCAGGTAGAGAAAGAACGGCGCGCCGATCAGGGCGGTGACGATGCCGATGGGCAGCTCGGCGGGGGACAGGATCAGCCGCGCGAACAGGTCGGCGAGCAGCAGCAAACTGGCGCCCGCCAACGCCGAGGCCGGCAGCAGCACGCGGTGATCGGGGCCGACCAGCAGCCGCACCAGGTGCGGCACCACTAGGCCGATGAAACCGATCATCCCCGCAGCAGCCACGGCAGCACCCACGCCCAGCGCGGTACAGAACACCAGCTCGCGCTTGAGGCGTTCCACCGCAACGCCCAGATGGCGCGCCTCGGACTCGCCGAGCAGCAGGGCGTTCAGCGCCTGGGCGCGGCGCGGCAGCCACAGCGCCACCGCCAGGGTGACCAGCAGCAGCGGCCACAGCCGGGCATAGCTGGCGCCGTTGAGGCTGCCCAGGTTCCAGAAGGTCAGGGTGCGCAAGGTGGCATCGTCGGCCAGGTAGGTGAACAGGCCGATGCAGGCGAACGCCAGGGCATTGAGGGCGATGCCGGCAAGCAGCATGGTGGTCACGCTGGTTTGCCCGTTGCGGCGCCCCAGGCGATAGACCAGCGCGGTCACCACCAGGCCGCCGAGAAAGGCGCACAGCGATAGCAGGTAAGGCGCGAACAGCTCCGGCATCCCGCCCATGGCGGCGCCCCCGACGATGGCGATGGCTGCGCCGAGTGCCGCACCGCTGGAAACGCCGATCAGGCCGGGGTCGGCCAGCGGGTTGCGAAACAGCCCCTGCATGGCCACGCCGCACAGCGCCAGCACGGCGCCGACCGCCAGGCCCAGCAGGGTGCGCGGCATGCGGATCTGGCCAAGAATCAGCTCGGCTTGCTGCAGGCCATCGTCCGCCAGTGGTAAGCCGGCCAGGCGCAGGGCGGCCCGCAGGGTATCGCCCAGTGGCAGGCTCACCGGCCCGAGGGCCAGGGACAGCCACAGGGCGAGCGCCAGCAGCAGGCCCAGCGCGATGAACAGTGAGCGCGGGGCGATCACCGGTTTCATGGCGTGGCGGGTGCCAGCGGTGTAAGCCCGGGATAGAAGGCGGCGGAAAGCTCGGCGAGGCCGGCGGGAATGCGCGGGCCGAGCCCGCCGACCAGCAGGGTCGGGTCGATAGCCACCAGGCGCCCTTGCTTGCCGGCCTTGGTCGAGGCCAGAGCCGGGTTCTGCTTGAGCAGCGCCTGGCGGGCCTCGTCGCCGCTAAGGCGGCGGTCGGCGAAGACCACCACCTCAGGATCCAGCGCCAGCAGCGCCTCGGTGGACAGCGCCTTGTAGCCTTCGTGGGTGGTCAGGTTCTTGCCGCCAGCCTGCTCGATCATCCAGGCAGCCGCCGTATCCTTGCCGCCGGCCATGGGGCTGCTGCCGGCATGGCCGAGCAGCAGCAGAACGGTCGGCGCCGGGCTTTGCGCCTGGGCCCTGGCGACCCAGTCGGCCTGTTCGCTCAAACGCGCCTGATAAGCGGCGAACACGCTCTCGGCCCGCGCCTCGTCGCCCAGCAGCACCCCAATGCGCTTGAGATTGCCATGCAGCACCTGCAGGTCGGCATCGGCAGGCAGCGCCTCGACCTTCACGCCGGCGGCGGCCAGCTGCGCCAGTACCGGCGGCGGGCCCATCTCCTCGGTACCGAGGAGCACCTCGGGGCGCAAGGCCAGAATGCCCTCGGCGGCCAGTTGGCGCTGGTACCCGACGCTTGGCAGCTTCTGCAACGAGGCCGGGTGTTGGCTGGTGGTGTCCACGCCGACCAGTTTGGCCTCACCGCCGAGCTCGACCACCCACTCGCTCAGGGAGCCCCCGGCGCTGACCCAGCGTTGCGGCAGGTTGTCGGCGCTTGCCGCCAGTGGCACCAGCAGGCTGGCGAGCAGGGTGAATGCAGCGAGGGGACGGATCATGGAACAACTCCGGAAGCGGGTTCGTAGCGGCCGCCCGAACGCAGGGGCGGCCGAGGCTGGCAGTGTAGCGTCAGGCCGGCAGAGCAGGTGTCTGCTCGGCCAGAAGACGCCAATCCTCGCGCTCCGGCACGCCGGGCTTGCGCGCGCCGAACAACTGCACGATCAGCTCACCGCTGGCATCGAACGCCTCCCAACTGGTGATCACGCCGTCGCTGCTCGGTTTGCGGACGCGCCACAGTTCATGGATGTCGCCGGTCTTGAGGTGCAGGTTGAACTGCGGGTCGAGCACGTTGAACCAGGTGTCCATCCACTTCAGGTTGCTGACCGGCCCGGTATGGATCTGGATGCAGTGACGGTTGCCGACGAACACCATGATCGGCACTTCGCCGGCTGCCGCGCGCTCGAACAACCCCGCAAGCGCCTCGGGCGCCAGCGGTTCGGCCCATTCACGACCGGCCAGGCGCAACGCCTGGGTGCGTGCCGCGCCGTGGTTCTTCAGCAGGGCGAAGAAATGGTGGGTGTCCTTCAGCGCTGCCCAGCCGGCGCGCAAGGCGTCGCCGTCGATAGCGGCGTCCGGCTGAACGGTCGCAGGAGCCGGCATCGGCTTGAGCGCCAGTTCGCTGCTTTGCTGCTCATCGCGAAAACGCGAGAGCAGCGGCTCCCAGGCTTCCAGCTCGCTGCGTTCGGTAAGGTAGACCTTGTGCACCGCGGTGCCCTGGTGATCGAACACCTGCACGCTGCGCAGCACGCCGCGCGGCGTCTGCTCGGCCACGGCGAAGACGCTGGCCCAGCCGCCGAGGAACAGACGCAGGTCGATATCCGGCGACACCACCAGGCCCATCTGGCCATTACCGGCGATCGTCACCTCGCGGTAAACGCCCTTGCGCTCGTGCACGCAGGATTCGTTGCGGGTCAGCGCCATCACGTGGCCGAGCTCGCCCAGCGCGGGCAGCAGCGTTGCCCAGTCGGGGCGCAGGCGCACGGTATCCACAGCCAGGCGGCTGGCGGTCAGCTCGGCCTCACTGACGCCCAGCTTCGCCGCCGCATCCCGAGCCCGCAGGTGCGGCTGCTCGGCACGCAGGTTCTGCCAGGCGGCATGCAAGCCCTCGCCCGCTACGGATAGATCACTCATCACACCAACTCCTTTTAGGCCCATCGACAGGCGGGGCGCCCCTAATTGAAAGGTTAAACGCCTGGTACGGGGAACGAAACCGCCAACAGCCGACGAATCCTAATCGACAAACAATCTCTTTTACAAATACGAATCATTAATATTTAATCAGCCGCCGTGCCGACCCCTTCCGACATGATCAAGGAGAATCGCATGTCGACTCGCCCGCCCTACCCGCTTCGCGCCTGCCTGCCCTTGTTGCTATTGGGCTCCACCCTCGCCATCGCAGAACCATTGCAGCTGGAACGAACCACGATCAGTGCAACCCGCACGGAACAGCCTGTGGATACCGTACCCAGCACCGTGACGATGCTGACCGAGCAGGACATCGACCGCAAGAACGTGAAGGACATCCGCGATCTGGTGCGTTACGAGCCCGGGGTGTCGGTCAGCGGTACAGGTAGCCGATTCGGCCTGGCAGGCTTCACCATTCGCGGCATCGGCGGCAATCGCATCCTCACCCAGGTGGATGGTGTGCCGATGCCGGATGCATTCGCCTTCGGCCCATTCCTCGACGCGCGGCGCAACTATGTCGACCCGGATACGCTCAAGCGCGTGGAGATCATTCGCGGCCCCGCCAGCTCACTGTACGGCAGCGATGCGATTGGCGGCGCGGTCAGCTTCCTGACCAAGGATGCCGCCGACTATCTCGACGCGGGCGATGACGCCTACGCACGATTCAAGACGGGCTACGATGGCGCCGACGACAGGTGGTCGCGCAGTGCCACGTTCGCCGCACGCCAGGGTCAGGTCGATGGCCTGCTGCACCTGGGGCGACGTGACGGCCAGGCGCTCGACACCTTCGGTGGACGCAGCGGAATCGGGGCTGCACGGGAAGAAGCCAACCCCCAGGACTACACAGCCAACAACCTGCTCGCCAAGCTCGGCTGGAATTACCTCGACACTGATCGCTTGCAACTGACCTATGAGCGCTACGAAGACGATGCCGATACCCGGGTGCTCAGCGAATACAGCACCACGGCCACCGTCCGTACCTCCGACGCGACCGACAACACCGACCGCCAGCGCCTCAGCCTGCAGCACAGCTTCGCCCTGGATACGGCCATCAGTGACAGCGCCGAATGGCAAGTGAGTTATCAGCAAAGCCAGATTCGGCAGCGTACCTTCCAGCAGCGCTTCAGCGGTGGCAGCCTGCGCGAGCGCAGTCGCGACTCGACGTATCAGGAAGACCTGTGGGCGTTCAACGCCAAGCTCGACAAGGCCTTCGACACCGGAGCAGCAAGCCACCACCTGATTTATGGCGTCGACTTCAAGCGCTTGGAAAGCAGCGACCTGCGCAAGGGCCGCGAAGTATTCGCCAGCACCGGCTTGCCCGTACCGGCCATTCCCGGTGATGAAAGCTTCCCGCTCAGCGACTTCCCCGATCCCACCTCGACCGAATACGCCTTTTTCGTGCAGGACACCATCGACATCGGTCGCTGGACGCTGCTGCCCGGCTTGCGCTACGACCATTATGAGATGAAGCCGGAGGTCACAACGCACTACCTGAACAGCCAGCCGATCAACCGCAACCCGGCTGATTATCGCGATGAGGCGCTATCGCCCAAGCTCGGTATCACTTATCGCATCGATGACGCCCACAGTGTTTACGGCCAATACGCCGCTGGGTTTCGCGCACCTAACCCGGTGGATATCTTTGGCGAGTTCATCAACTTCGCCCGTAATTACCAGACCATCGCCAACCCCAGCCTCAAGCCGGAAACCAGCGACAGCTACGAAATCGGCCTGCGCGGTCAGTACGATGCCGGGGCCTTCGGCATCGCTCTGTTCTACAACCGCTACGACGACTTCATCGAGCAGGTCACGCTGCCCAACGACCCAACGGGAGCGGGCCGCATGACGTTCCAGTACCAGAACCTCGACCGGGTGACCATCCGTGGTGCCGAGGCGCGCGGCGAACTGCGCCTGGATCGCCTCGGTCTGCCCGCCGGCAGCCATTTGCGCAGCGCCATCGCTTACGCCCGCGGCAAGGATGAGGCAACCGGCCAGCCGATCAACAGCATCGACCCGCTCAAGGCAGTCTTCGGTCTCGGCTACGATGCACCGAGCGGGCAATACGGCGGCGAACTGAGCTGGACCCTGGCGGCCGCCAAGAAGCGTGTCGATCAGACGCAGATCGCCAATCAGTACGAACCCTCGGGTTACGGCACACTGGATCTGAGCGCGTACTGGAACATCGGCGCTGGCGTATCGGTCAATGCCGGGCTGTTCAACCTGACGGACAAGCAGTACTGGCACTGGGGCGACGTGCGCAGCCTCACCGAGAACAGTTCGAGCCTTGGCCGCTACACCCAGCCAGGTCGTCACGCGGCCTTCAACCTGATCTGGGAGATCTGAGCCAAAGCTCCTTGCATACGGACGCGCGCCCCTTCCATCCCCAGGCCGATGCGGGATAATCCCCGCCCTGGCCTGGAGAATTCGATGATCCGTCTATGCGCCCCCGATGAGCTGCCGGAAGCTCAGAGCCGGGGGTTTCGTGTTGAAGACATGCAGCTGTTCGCCGTGCGCAAGGGCGGCGAGGTGTTCGTGTACCGCAACCGTTGCCCGCACCGCGGCGTGCCGCTGGAATGGCAGGCCGACCAGTTTCTCGATCCCAGTGCCAGCCTGATCCAGTGCGCACGGCATGGCGCGCTGTTTCTGATCGAGTCCGGTGAGTGCGTGGCGGGGCCGTGCGAGGGGCAAGCGCTGCGGCCTATCGACAGCCGCGAAGATGGCGAGGGGATCTGGGTCGATCTGTAGCGCCAATAACCCTGGGTATCGCTTCGCTCAACCCCAGGCTACAGGAGCGACGCCGCCCCGTAGCCCGAGTCGAGCGCTGCGATACCCAGGAACGCACTCAACCCAGCAGCACATCCAGCCGTCGCATCACCTCGATCCCCTGAGGCGAAATATCCACCCCATAGGCCAGCACCTCGACGCCCGCCTGCACCGCCTCGCGCAGCGCAGCGGCGTAAGCCGGATCGATTTCCTCGGCTGGCCGCACAGCCTCGATGCCCGACAGGTTCACGCAATACAGCTGCACGGCGCGCACGCCGCTGCGCGCCAGGGCAGCCAGCTCGCGCAGGTGCTTGGCGCCGCGCTCGGTGCGCGCATCCGGGAAAGCAGCGACCCTGCTGTCGGCAAACCCCAGGGTCACGCTTTTCACTTCAACGAAGGCCACGCTGCTCGGGTACTCGAGGCAGAAGTCGACCCGGCTGCGCTCCACACCGTAGGGCACCTCGCGGCGCAGCGCGCTGAAGCCGGCCAGCTCGGGGATTCGCCCGGCACGCAGGGCCTCTTCGACCAGCGCGTTGGCCCGCGCGGTATTGATGCAGGCCAGCCGGCCATGGGGCGTTTCACCGACTTCCCAGGTGCCGGGCAGTTTGCGTTTGGGGTCGTTGGAGCGGCTGAACCATACCCGACAGCCCTCGCTCATGCAGTTGAGCATCGAGCCGGTGTTCGGGCAGTGGATGGTCAGCAATTCACCGCCAGCGGTTTCGATATCGGCGAGAAAGCGCTTGTAGCGGCGCAGCAACCGGGCCTCTTCGAGGGGCGGATCAAACTGCATGGGCTTGCCAGCTCTTCAGGCCACGGGCGATGCGCGCGACGGCTTCTTCGAGACGCGGCAGGCTCTGGGTGTAGGCGAAACGCACATGGTGGCCGGCCTGGTGGCGACCGAAGTCCAGCCCCGGCGTGAAGGCCACATGCTCGGCTTCCAGGAAATGCTGGCAAAAGGCATAGGCATCGCCGCCAAAGGCGCTCACGTCGGCGTACAGATAGAAGGCTCCCTCGGGCTCGACGGCAATGCCGAAGCCGAGCTCGCGCAATGCTGGCAGCAGAAAGTCGCGGCGCTCGGCAAAGGCGGCGCGGCGCTCCTCGAAGATGGCCATCGACTCCGGCTGGAAACAGGCCAGCGCAGCATGCTGGGCCATGCTCGGCGCGCTGATGTAGAGGTTCTGCGCCAGCTTCTCCAGGTCCGCCACCGCCGCCTCGGGCGCCACCAGCCAGCCCAGGCGCCAACCGGTCATGCCGAAGTACTTGGAGAAGCTGTTGAGCACGAAGGCTTCGTCATCCACTTCCAGCACGCTGCTGGCGTGCACGCCGTAGGTCAGGCCGTGGTAGATCTCGTCGACCACCATATGCCCACCACGGGCTTTCAGCACCTGGGACAGGGCAGCAAGCTCGGCGGCGCTCAGCAGCGTGCCCGTCGGGTTGGCCGGCGAGGCGAGCAAGGCGCCGACGCTGTCGGCATTCCAATGCTCGGCAACCGTTTCCGGCGTGAGCTGATAACGCTGCTCGGGGCCGACCGGCACCAACTGCGCCGCCCCTTCGACCAGACGCAGAAAATGCCGGTTGCAAGGGTAGCCCGGGTCGGCCAGCAGCCAGTGCTTGCCCGGGTCGACCAACAGGCTGGCCGCCAGCAGCAGCGCACCGGAGCCGCCCGGGGTGATGAGAATACGCTGGGGGTCTATGCTCAGCCGGTAGCGCTGCTGGTAGAAGCCGGCAATCGCCTCGCGCAACGCCGGCAAACCGCGCGCGGCGGTATAGCGGGTATGGCCGGCAGCCAACGCGGCCTGGCCGGCGGCGACGATGGGCGCGGCGGTGGTGAAGTCCGGCTCGCCAATCTCCAGGTGAATGACGTCGTGGCCCTCGGCCTGCAATTGGTTGGCGCGGCCCAGCAGGGCCATCACGTGGAAGGGTTCGATCGCGCGGCTGCGGGCGCTGTAAGGCTGTGCCATGGGTCTGCCTTGGTAAACGATAAAGGTGGAATTGTATCAGCGGCGCTTTGTCATACCGTGCCAACGCACCACTGAAATACGTGTTTACATTGCGATTGCAGGCACCTGGAAGCTGGTGTGCGGTGGCTCTTAGCGGCCACTTTGAACCCTAGACAGGGCCGGCTGGAAACCAGACGCACAACCGCGACATCCGGGAGTGGCGCGGCCGGAGTCGATCTGGTAAGTTCGCCGGCTTGCAGTCGCAGGGCCGTTATTGTAAACGGCAACGGACACATTCCCTGCGCAGTGGATTAGAGAGAGTGAGAGGCGGTCATCCATGCCCACCAAAGCAAAAGCAACAAACGGCCAATTGATTCGTGGCTTCGAACCCTACAAGGAAACCAAGGGCGAGGAGTACATGAGCGAGGCGATGCGCGCCCACTTCACCAGTATCCTGAACAAATGGAAGCTGGAGCTGATGCAGGAAGTCGACCGTACCGTGCATCACATGCAGGACGAAGCGGCCAATTTCCCGGATCCAGCCGACCGCGCCAGCCAGGAAGAGGAATTCAGCCTGGAACTGCGTGCCCGTGATCGCGAGCGCAAGCTGATCAAGAAGATCGACGAGACGTTGCAGCTGATCGAAGACGAAGATTACGGCTGGTGCGACTCCTGCGGTGTCGAGATCGGCATCCGTCGCCTGGAAGCGCGCCCTACCGCCACCCTGTGCATCGATTGCAAGACCCTGGCGGAAATCAAGGAAAAACAGGTCGGCTCCTGAGTCGATCCACAGACGGGGCGCTCAGGCGCCCCGTTTCGTTTCGCCCCCGCACAAACGCCCCGCCATGCATAAACCCGCCTATATCGGTCGCTTCGCGCCCACGCCCAGTGGCTACCTGCACTTCGGCTCACTGGTCGCCGCCCTTGCCTCCTATCTCGATGCCCGCTCCGTCGGCGGCCGCTGGCTGCTGCGCATGGAAGACCTCGACCCGCCCCGGGAAGTGCCTGGTGCCCAGGCCACCATCCTGCAGACCCTGGAGCGCTATGGCCTGCACTGGGATGGCGAGCTGGTGCGCCAGAGCGATCGCCATGGCGAATACGAAGCGCTGGTGCAGCGCCTGTTCGACCAGGGCCTGGCCTACGCCTGCACCTGCTCGCGCAAGCAGCTCGAAGGCAGCGGCGGCATCTATCCGGGCAGCTGCCGTAACGCCGGGCATGCCCGCCACGACGCAGCCATCCGCCTGCGCGTGCCCGAGCTGACCTACCGTTTCACCGATCGCGTGCAGGGCGAATACAGCCAGCACCTGGGCCGCGAGGTCGGCGACTTCGTGATCCGTCGCCGCGACGGCCTGTACGCCTACCAGCTCGCCGTGGTGCTGGACGATGCCTGGCAGGGCATCAACAGCGTGGTACGCGGCGCCGACCTGCTCGACTCCACGCCGCGCCAGCTCTACCTGCAGGAGCTGCTCGGCTTATCCCAGCCGCGTTATCTGCATGTGCCGCTGATCATCCAGCCCGACGGCCACAAGCTCGGCAAGTCCTACCGCTCGCCGCCCCTGCCCAGCGACCAGGCCACGCCTTTGCTGATCCGCGCATTACGTGCCCTGGGTCAGCCCGCGCCCGACGAGTTGGTCGATACCAGCGTCGAAGAGCTGCTGCAGTGGAGCGCCAGGCATTGGGACGCCAGCCTCATTCCCCGTACCCGCAACCTCGCGGAAAGCCAGTTGCGCTGAACGCCGCTAACGGTCAGCCTTGCCCACCCAACGTCATCATCAGGAAATCGCCATGCGCGCCCAGCTCGAAGAACTCATCGGCAAAATCAGCTCGGGCTGCCTGCCGCAGGATGAAATCACCCGCATTGCCGACGAGGCCGCCCAGGCCTACGCGGACCCGGCCGCTTTCCTGGCGGCCAATCCGGACATCAATTACGACGACAGCTTTCCCATTCCCCTGGGCGAGTGGATGGTGGTCGGCAACCTGCCGGAGACCGTGCTGTTCCAGGCCGACAGCTACGAAGCGCTGTTCGGCCAGATCACCGAGTCGTTCGGGCCCGAAGTTAGCTTCGTACTGGCCGCCAAGCAGTTGAAGAAGGTCGAACCGCTCAAGGCCCTGAACCGCATCCAGGTGCAGCTCGGCAGCCTGTCGAAGGAAACCCAGGGCTACACGCTGGTCGACTTCAGCGAACCGCTGGATGACGAGCTGCAGGCGGTGCTGGTTTACACCACCGACCTGCCACGAGTGCTGGAGCTGGCGGTCGAGATCGGCATTTACGCGGCGCCGGCTTACGAAGCGCTGAAGGCTGCTCGGGCGCAATAAATACTGCTGGCACCTGAGTGTCGCTTCGCTCGACCCAGGCTACGTCACTTTAAAGCCCCGCGTCGTGCAGCCGACGCAGGTGCTCGATATACAGGCCGACCGGATCGACACCCTCGCCGACCCGGCCGAAGTGCTGGTTGACGATATCCAGGTGATCGAGCGGGTAATCGTCGCGGATCACCTTGCCCAGATGCGAACTGACCCGCCCGACCATGCCGTCGCATTGACCGGCCTCGCGCACGAAGGTGCGGGCGAAACGCCGACAGAACCAGTTCGACGGATCACGTCGGTTGCCACCCTGGTCGGTGATGCCCGGCTGCAGGGTGCCGGACCAGGAGTAATAGCGCACGCCATTGACCTCCTCGGGCCCGTCTTCGCCCCAAGCCGAGGGCAAACCCTGCGGGTACTGGTGGTTGAAAATGCCCACGCCCTCGGTGGTCAGCGAGCGGTGGGCGGCGGTGGCGTTGATCGGCAGGCTCGCCCCGCGTAGCCCGCCGTCGAGCAGGGTAAATAGCCGCGCCAGCATATGGGTGCTGGTGCGCATCAGCAGGCTGCGCAGGCTTTTCGAGGCGTACTTGCGTTCTAGGTGATCGGCCAGCTCGGAACCCTGGTTGGGCCCGGCCACGGAGGTTACCGAGGCGACCCATTCCGGGCGGTGGGCGGCGGCGTACCGGCACACCAGTGCGCCCTGGCTATGGCCGATCAGGTGCACCTTCTGCGCGCCGCTGCGCCGCCGCGCCTCGGCAATCTGCAGCAGCAGCTGTTCACCACGCAGTTCGGTGGCATGCACCGGCGACAGACGCGCCGGGTATACCTCAACACCCTGATTGCGCAGCGCAGTGGTGATGCCATACCAGTAGTCCATCCCGCACAGTTTTACGAAGCCCAGCATGCCGGGCACCAGCACCAGTGGATACCGGGGAACTGCGCGATGACCCTTTTCAGCTTCCATTGGAGCGTTACCTCGTGAGCGACTGGTCACGTGCAACGCGCATCATGACAGTCGATGGCCACTATCGAGCCGTTCGACTTCATCCAAGACTGCCTCGCCCCTAGCATGGTTCCGTGAAACACCGAATGCGAAACGAGGTACACCATGAAAGCCCTGACAATTACCCTGCTGCTGAGCCTGCTCAGCACCCAAGTGATGGCCCTCCCAAGCCGCAACCCGTCGCCGATCCTTGGTGAAGCCGTAGACAGCACCCAGCTGCAGATGCCGACCGAGCAGTGAGGCGCCCACCGCAAGGCCTGTGCGAAAGGCACCTGATTTAAGCCGAACTTAATTCCCTGGCCCAGGCTCAGAAAAATGGTCTGGTTCATCACAAGGGAAATTAACCATGTTCAAGCAAAGCCTGGGTGCCGCCTGCGTACTGGCCGTTCTGACCGGTTGTGCCGGCAAGCCGGAAAATCCGGTCGACCACTTCACCTTCCGCAACGAACCGCTGGTCAAGCAGGTCGAGAAGGATATGAGCAAGTCCACCGTTCTCGAACTGGGCGGCCCACCTTCCACGGAAATCAACCGCACCGTCGCGCCGGGCACCTGCAACAACTACATCCTCAACAAGGATGGCAAGCAGCAGCCCTACTACGTCGCGTTCAACTCGGCTGACCGCGTGGAAAGCAAGGGCTTCCTGACCTGCGAACAGATGGAGATCAACGAGCGCGAGCGCGCCCGTGGTCACGGCATCTGATTGCTGACGCTGAAATTAAAAATGCCCGCCTCGTGAGAGAGCGGGCATTTTTTATGTCCAGCAAAACCTGCCTCTAACGCAGCTGCGCCGA
This sequence comes from Pseudomonas sp. AG1028, assembly GCF_007993955.1. Taxonomy (NCBI): domain Bacteria; kingdom Pseudomonadati; phylum Pseudomonadota; class Gammaproteobacteria; order Pseudomonadales; family Pseudomonadaceae; genus Pseudomonas; species Pseudomonas sp. AG1028. Next base: position 223,138 of record NZ_VIVP01000001.1, on the reverse strand, counting down.
AGCGCAGCTGACCATAAGCAGGTTTTAGATGGCGCCGCGGGCACGCAGTACGGCTAGCACCTGCTTGACGCCGTCCTCCACCGACACGCTTTGGGTGTCGATGACCAGGTCGGCATTGAGCGGTACATCGTACGGGAAGGACTCGCCCGGGATGTTGTCGCCACCGGCCGCGTACAGCCCCTGCGGATCGCGCTCGGCGCACACCTGCGGCGAAGCCTGTACGTAGACGGTGACCAGTCGCTCGGCGCCGATCAGCGCCCTGGCCTGCTCGCGGCCTTCGGCATCCGGCGCCACGAACGCAGCGAGAGCAATCAGCCCTGCTTCGTTGAACTGACGCGCCACATGGGCGGCACGACGCCAGTTCTCGGCACGGCCGGCACGATCCTGCGGCAGCCCTTTGTTCAGGTCATGGCGCAGGTTCTGGCCGTCGAGCACGTACACCGCACGCCCCATGTCGAACAGCTTGCGCTCCAGGGCATAGGCCAGGGTGCTCTTGCCAGCGCCGGACAGACCACTGAACAGCACGGTGGCCGGCTGCTGGCCGAGGCGCGCAGCACGTTCCTCGGTAGACACGTGGCCGCTGTCGGCATGGTGCGCACCACTGCTGGCATCGGCGATGATCATGCCGGCGCCTACGGTGCCGTTGGTCAGGCGATCAATGACGATGAACGCACCGGTGGTGCGGTTGTGCTCGTAGCCGTCGAGCGCAATCGGGGCATCCAGGGCGATTTTGACCTTGCCGATCTCGTTGAGCTGGAGGCTGCTCGCCGCCCCCTGCTCCAGAGTGTTCACGTCGACCCGGTGGGTGATGCTGGCGATCGAGCCCGGCACATAACTGGTAGCACGCTTGATGTCGTATTTCTTGCCCGGCAGCATCGGCTCTTCGGCCATCCACACCAGCATGGCGTCAAAGCTGTCGGTCACCTGCGGACGGTTGTCGGCATGCACCAGCATGTCGCCGCGCGACACGTCGATCTCGTCTTCCAGGGTCAGGGTAATCGCCTGGCCCGGGCCGGCCTGCTCCAGCTCACCTTCGAAGGTGACAATGGACTTCACCCGGCTGCCCTTGCCCGACGGCAGCGCGATGACTTCATCGCCCTTGCGCACGATGCCGCTGGCCAGGGTGCCGGCGAAACCGCGGAAATTGAGGTTCGGGCGGTTGACGTACTGCACCGGGAAGCGCAGGTCGTCGAAGTTGCGATCGCCCGCCACTTCCACGCTCTCAAGAATTTCCATCAGCGACTGGCCGGTGTACCAGGGCGAGCGCTCGGACTTGTTGACCACGTTGTCGCCCTTGAGCGCCGACATGGGTACAAACTCCAGGGTGGTCGGGCGCAGGTCGATCTTCTCGGCAAAGGCCAGGTAATCGGCCTTGATCTGCTCGAACACGCCCTGGTCGAAGTCCTTGAGGTCCATCTTGTTGACGGCGACGACGATGTGCTTGATGCCCAGCAAAGACGCGATAAAGCTGTGCCGTTTGGTCTGGGTCTGCACGCCGTAACGGGCGTCGATCAGGATGATGGCCAGGTCGCAGGTCGAAGCGCCGGTGGCCATGTTGCGCGTGTACTGCTCATGGCCGGGGGTGTCGGCGATGATGAACTTGCGCTTGGCGGTTGAGAAATAGCGGTAGGCGACATCGATGGTGATGCCCTGCTCGCGCTCGGCCTGCAGGCCGTCGACCAGCAGCGCCAGGTCGACCTCCTCACCAGTGGTGCCGCTCTTCTTCGAATCGCGGGTGATGGCTTCCAGGTGATCTTCGTAGATCATCTTGGAGTCGTGCAGCAGGCGCCCGATCAGGGTGCTCTTGCCGTCATCGACGTTACCGCAGGTGAGGAAGCGCAGCAGTTCCTTGCGCTCGTGCTGAGCCAGGTAGGCGTGAATGTCCTGGCTGATCAAATCGGATTGGTGACTCATGGTGCGTGATCCTCAGAAATAGCCCTGACGTTTCTTTTCTTCCATCGAGCCGGCGGCGTCGTGATCGATCACGCGGCCCTGGCGCTCGGAAGTCCGGGTCAGGAGCATTTCCTGGATGATGTCGGTCAGGCTTTCGGCCTCGGACTCCACCGCGCCGGTCAGCGGGTAGCAGCCCAGGGTGCGGAAACGCACCTTCTTCTTCTGGATGCGTGCCTTCTCCTCGTCGCTCAGGTGCTCGAGGATACGCTCGTCATCGATCATGATCAGCGTGCCGTTCTTCTCGATCACTTCACGCTCGGCGGCGAAGTACAGCGGCACGATCGGGATCTGTTCCAGATAGATGTACTGCCAGATATCCAGCTCGGTCCAGTTGGAGAGCGGGAACACGCGGATCGACTCGCCCTTCTTGACGTTGCCGTTGTACACGTTCCACAGCTCGGGGCGCTGGTTCTTCGGGTCCCAGCGGTGCTTGCTGTCGCGGAACGAGTAGACACGCTCCTTGGCACGGGACTTCTCTTCGTCGCGGCGTGCCCCACCGAAGGCGGCGTCGAAGCCGTACTTGTCCAGCGCCTGCTTGAGGCCCTCGGTCTTCATCACATCGGTGTGCTTGGCACTGCCGTAGGTGAAGGGGTTCATGTCCTGCGCCACACCGTCGGGATTGATGTGGGTGATCAGGTCCAGACCCATCTCGCTGACCATCTTGTCGCGGAAGCTATACATTTCCTGGAATTTCCAGCGCGTATCGACGTGCATCACCGGAAACGGCAGTTTGCCGGGAAAGAACGCCTTACGCGCCAGATGCAGCATCACGGCGGAATCCTTGCCGATGGAATAGAGCATCACCGGGTTATCGAATTCGGCGGCCACTTCACGAATGATGTGGATACTTTCCGCCTCGAGCTGTTTCAAGTGCGTCAGTTTGTCGAGCATGGCTACTCACGAGGTCACGGTATTTATTCAGGCCAGACGGGCCTTGGACGAGCGCGCACTCTAGCACAGCGCCTACTTCTAATCAGGGAGGGGCTTAGATCGAAACGCTCTAGCTTTATTCCAGCGAAACAAGCAGACATCGGCGCCCAGGGATAGGCCCCTCAAGGCTGCACGCCAGAACGCTGACCGAGCCTTGCCAAAGCACGGCAGCGCCGCGACTTTGTGAAACGCGCGGCAGCTTCACCGGCTAAGCCTTGACTCGGGCGCCTCCACTGAGCACCCTTGCGCCGCGTCGCCCGCCTGCCTGCCTGCGGCGACACGCGCCCAGCTCGCGGCGCATCGGAACCCGCTACTGCGCTCAAGGAGAGCCCCATGCAACACAGCCCCCTGTCCCTTTCCCTTCTTACCCTCGCCATCGCAGCCGCCAGCCTCTCGGCCCGGGCAGAAACCTACCAGATCGAAAACGGCCCCAAGACCTGGGAGAACGTCATCATCGCGGATGGCCTGAGCATCGGCGGCGAGCTGACCACGCCAGCCAACGCGCTGATCCTGAAGCCGGGAACCCATGTGCAGGGTGACCTGATCATCGATGCCACGATCAATACCACTGGATCCGAAAGCTCACAGGATCGTTACGGTCGTCCGTTGACGCTGGGGGAAGGACTGAGCGCCTTCTCCGATGCAGTGCGCATTGATGGCGGCCTCATCAATAACGGTAATTTGATCGCCAACGGTATCAGCGCCGTCGGTATTCAGGGGCGTAATCTCTCCATTGATGGCACGCTCAGCAACACTGGCCTGGTCAGTGTCCGTGACACCTACGTACTGGACGCCCAGAACCACCTGTTGGGCGACGCGATGCCTGCCGGCATAAGCCTGAGCGAAACCCGCCTGGGTAGCTTGAGCAACAGTGGCCGCATCGAGGTTATCGGTGCGGATATCGGCAGAGGTATCGAGCTGATACGCACCCCATTGGCCGGCGCTCTCGAAAACACCCGCAGCGGCAGCGTCGAAGTGACCGGCGATGAAGTGCATGCGATCGCCGTCAACTTCAAAAGTGATCTGGCTGAACTGATCAATGCAGGAACAGTGCGTGCCACGGGAATCAAGTCGCGTGGTGACTCTCGTAACCTGAGTGAAGCCAACGGCATCACGGTCGGCGACAGCATCGTTCGCGGTCGCCTGCTCAACAGTGGCAGCATCACAGTCAGCGGCTACGAAGCCACCGGTATTGCGTTTATCGCCTATGGTAGTAACGGCGATGAGGCGCGTATCAATGGGGATCTTGTCAACAGCGGCAGCATTGATGTGAGCGCCGCGGCCGAGCCTGGAGCCACCGCCCGTGCTATCAAGATTGCCAATGCGACCGTCGGCGGAGCACTGAACAACAGCGGCACGATCATCGCGCGCGGCACTGACTCGGCAGCGATCCATGTCGATGGCGGACATATTGCTGGGGATATCTTCAACAGTGGAACGATACAGGGCGGCCGTTACGGTATTTACCTCAGGAACCTGCAGCCTGGCGAGAATCTTCCGGCTCACGCCCCTTACACCCTGATTCATCAGAATGCCGGGACGCTCGAAGGTGGCGAGTATGCCCTGTACGCCGACCCTGCAAGCACCGAAGCACGCCTGATATGGGCCGGTGGCACCGTGAAGGGCAATATTCACGGCAGCACCTATATCGACGTGATTGGTGATGTGGTGTTCGATGGCACGCGCATCAGCGGCTTCGGCTACGGCGGCTCCGACGCAGGTGGCATCGACCTGTTCAATGCCGACGACAGCCCACTGGGCCGCGCGGCGAGCCTGACGCTGGTACAGCCCCACGTGACCATCGATGGCCACCTGGAAATGAACCGTGGCACCGTGCTGCAACTCAACCTGAGCCAGGCCACGGATCCCCAGACGGCCATCGTGAAAGTGCGTAGCGATGCCTATTTTGCGCCAGGTAGCAGCATCGCCCTGCGCCCGACATCCGAAGACTTCCGCGCCACGGGCCGGGAATACAAGGTGATCGAGGCGGGCGTCGTCGAGTACGAGGGCACCGATCAGTTGGTGGTCAGCAGCTCGGCCTTGCTGAATATCGATTCGGTGGCGATCAGTGACACCCAAGTGCGCGCGACCGTCAGCACCAAGTCCGACGAACAGGCAGGCACGCTGATCGAGGCGGCAGGCGCCAGCGCCAATGCCCGCCGAGCGTTCCAGCCATTCTACGCAAGTGTCATGGGCCAGCTGGACAACGACGATGCGGTGTTCCAGGCGTTCGCCAATGCCGATCAGGCACAGCTCGCAGCCCTCGGCGAACAACTGGTGCCGCCTGTCGACGGCGCCATGCAGGCCGCCGCCAATGCCGTGCAGAATCTGGTCAGCGGGGCTGTGAGCTCGCGTACTTCGTCGCTGCGTGGTGCCTCGTCCGGTTCGGCATTCAGCGAGACCGGCTTCTGGGTTCAGGGCCACGACAGCGACCTGCGCCAGGGCCGTCGTAGCGGCATCGCCGGTTACGACGCCGACAGCCGCGGCCTGAGCCTCGGCCTCGACGGCAAGCTCGACGAGCAGTGGACGCTAGGTGTGGCTTACAGCAACCTAGATACCAACGTCAGCGGTCGCACCGGCAACAAGAGCGAGATCGACAGCCAGGTACTGACCCTGTACTCGGGCTTCGAGCAAGGGCCGATCTTCGTCGATAGCAGCCTGAGCTACGGCTTCAACGACAACACCAGCAAGCGCGACATCGCCGGCACACGTGCCAAGGGCGAGTTCGACAGCCGCTCCCTGGCGCTGAATCTGGAGGCGGGCTACGGCCTGCATGCCGGCGGCGTTACTCTCGAGCCCCGTGTGGCCACGCGCTACAGCCGTCTGGACATCGACAGCTACCGTGAGAAGGGCTCTTCGGCAGCACTGGCAGTGAGCAGCCAACGTTATGAGGCAATCGAACTCGGTGCTGGTGCACGCCTGGCCAGTGCCATCGCGCTGGGTCAGGGTACGCTGGAACCGGAACTGAAGCTGATGGCCTACCACGACTTCGCAGCCGATCAAGCCAGCAGCACATCGAGCTTCGTGCTGGGTGGCTCCTCGTTCGTGACTCATGGTGCCAAGCCGGCGCGCGATAGCTACGAGGCGAGCCTCGGCGTCAACTACCGCCTGGGCGCCCTGAGCCTCGGCGCGGGCTACGAGCATGTGGGCCGCTCGGGCTTCGATGCCGACACCCTGCGTGCCAAGGTGCGTTACGACTTCTGATCGTGACCATGTGGCGCTCAGGACAAACCTGGGCGCCACCTCTCCCCCACTCCCTTCTCAAATCGGATTCGGGCAATCGATGAACAGGTGCTCGATGGCGAAGCGTCGGCTCAGGTATTCACCCAGCGCCTGCACACCATAACGCTCGGTGGCATGGTGGCCGGCGGCGATGAAGCTGACGCCGTTTTCGCGGGCGCTGTGGTAGGTCTGCTCAGAGGCCTCCCCCGTCAGGTACAGGTCGACGCCGGCGGCGATGGCCTGGTCGATATAGCCCTGGCCGCCGCCGGTACACCAGCCGATACGGCTGACCATTCGGTCTTCCTCTACCAGCAGTGGTTCGCGGCCCAGCACTTCGTGCACACGGCGAGCGAAGTCGCGGGCGCTCATTGGCTGCGTCAGCGAGCCGACCAGGCCAACGGTGCGAGGATTGTCGGGCTCCAGCGGCCCCTCTACGGTGATATCGAGCTGCCGCGCCAGCTGCACGTTGTTACCGACGTCCGGGTGCACGTCCAGCGGCAGGTGATAAGCCAGCAGGCTGATGTCGTTGGCCAGCAGGGTTTTCAGACGGCGTTGCTTCATGCCGGTGAGGCAGGGATTCTCACCCTTCCAGAAGTACCCGTGGTGCACCAGCAGCACATCGGCGCGCGCTTCGACGGCGGCCTCGATCATCGCCAGGCTGGCGGTCACGCCGCTGACGATGCGCTGCACCTGCGGCCGCCCCTCGACCTGCAGGCCATTGGGGCAATAATCGCTGATGCGCGAGGCGCCAAGGCAGCGTTCGGCTTCCTCTACCAGAGTGGTCAGGGCAATGGCCATACAGAATTCCTCACGAACGGTTGTGAACCGCTGCTTTCTTGGCACGGTTCTCTATAATGGCGCACCTTAAGGGCCCGCTAGGGGCCTCGCAACCCTCAGGACTGGATCGATGCTCAAGGCCCTGCGTTTCTTCGGCTGGCCACTACTGGTTGGCGTTCTGGTGTCGCTGCTGATCATGCAGCAGTACCCGCAGCTGGTCGGTTTGCCCATGCATGACGTGCAGCTGCGTCAGGCGCCGATCTACACGCGCTTCGAGGAGGGCCCTGCCTCCTACGCCACCGCCGTCAGTGTCGCCTCGCCCGCGGTGGCCAACCTGTACACCACCAAGTACGTGGGCAAATCCAACCACCCGCTGCTCGATGACCCGCAGTTCCGCAAGTTCTATGGCGAGAATCTGCCCGGCCAGCGCCGCATGGAATCCAGCCTCGGCTCGGCGGTGATCATGAGCCCGGAAGGCTACCTGCTGACCAATAACCACGTGACCGCCAACGCCGACCAGATCGTGGTGGCCCTCAAGGATGGCCGCGAGACTCTGGCTCGGGTGATCGGCAGTGACCCGGAGACCGATCTGGCGGTACTGAAGATCGATCTCAAGGATCTACCGGCCATCACCCTCGGCCGCTCCGACAACATCCGCATCGGCGACGTCACCCTGGCCATCGGCAACCCCTTCGGCGTCGGCCAGACCGTGACCATGGGCATCATCAGCGCCACCGGCCGCAACCAGCTGGGCCTCAACACCTACGAAGACTTCATCCAGACCGACGCGGCGATCAACCCGGGCAACTCCGGCGGCGCCCTGGTCGACGCCTACGGCAACTTGGTGGGCATCAACACGGCGATCTTCTCCAAGTCCGGCGGTTCTCAGGGCATCGGCTTCGCCATCCCGGTCAAGTTGGCGATGGATGTCATGCAGGCAATCATCGAGCACGGCAAGGTGATTCGCGGCTGGCTGGGCCTGGAAGTGCAGCCGCTGACCCCGGAACTGGCCGAGTCTTTCGGGCTTGAAGGCCGCAAGGGCATCATCGTTGCCGGCATCTACCGCAACGGCCCGGCGCAGAAGGCTGGCCTGCAGCCAAACGACCTGATCCTCAAGATTGACGGCGAACCAGCCGGCGACGCCCGCCGTTCGATGAACCAGGTGGCACGCGCCAAGCCCGGCGAGACCATCCGCATCGAAGTGATGCGCAACGGCAAACCGCTGGAGCTAAAGGCCGAGGTCGGCATCCGCCCACCGGTGGCCACCAGCAACTAACAACTGCCGCCGATATAAAAAAGCCAGGGCTCAGGCCCTGGCTTTTTCATTGCAGCTATCGCTCAGAGCGCCGCGAGTGCGTCCAACAGCGCCTGGTTCTGCTCCGGCGAGCCGATGCTAATGCGCAGGAACTGGGCGATTCGCTCCTGCTTGAAGTGGCGCACGATCACGCCCTGTTCACGCAGCGAGGCGGCGATACCGGCCGCGTCACGCTGTGGATGGCGGGCGAAGATGAAGTTGGCAGCCGAAGGCAGCACCTCGAAGCCCAGAGCCTGCAAACCGGCAACGACCTGCTCGCGACTTTCGATCACCGCAGCGCAGGTCTGCTCGAAATAGGCACGATCCTCGAACGCGGCCGCGGCGCCAGCAATGGCGATGCGATCCAGTGGGTAGGAGTTGAAGCTGTTCTTGATCCGCTCCAAGGCCTCGATCAAATCCTCTTGACCCACCGCTAGGCCGACACGCAGACCGGCCAGCGAGCGCGACTTGGACAATGTCTGGGTGACCAGCAGGTTGGGGTACTTGCTCACCAGGCTGATTGCCGACTCACCGCCGAAGTCGATATAGGCCTCGTCCACCAGCACCACGCTGTCAGGGTTGGCTTGCAGCAGACGCTCCACCGCCTCAAGCGCCAGCAGGCAACCGGTCGGCGCATTGGGATTGGGGAAAATGATGCCGCCGTTGGGCCGCGCATAGTCCTCGACGCGAATCTGGAATTGCTCGTCCAGAGCGATCGGCTCGGCCTGGATGCCGTACAGCCCGCAATAGACCGGATAAAAGCTGTAGCTGATATCCGGGAACAGCAGCGGCTTGCCGTGCTGGAACAGGCCGTGGAAGGCATGGGCCAGGACTTCGTCCGACCCGTTACCGACGAATACCTGGCTGGTCGGCACACCGTAATAAGTAGCGACCGCCTGCTTGAGGCGATCGCCATTGGGGTCGGGATACAGGCGCAGGTCGTCGTTGAGCTCCGCCTGCATGGCGGCGATGGCCTTTGGCGACGGGCCGTAAGGGTTCTCGTTGGTGTTGAGCTTGACCAGCTTGGTCAGCTTCGGCTGTTCACCTGGCACATAGGGCACCAGGCTCTTGACGAAGGGGCTCCAGAATTTGCTCATCTGCCCTTCTCTCCTCGAATTCGATGGTGATCGTGGCGCGGATACCCGCGCCGGCTGTCAATTCTTGATGCGATATTCGGCGCTGCGCGCGTGGGCGGTCAGCGACTCGCCGCGGGCCAGCACCGAGGCGATCTTGCCAAGCTCGGAGGCACCGGCGGCCGAGCAATGGATGATCGACGAGCGCTTTTGGAAGTCGTATACGCCCAGTGGAGAGGAGAAGCGCGCGGTGCCCGAGGTCGGCAATACGTGGTTGGGGCCAGCGCAGTAATCGCCCAGCGCCTCGGCGGTGTAGCGGCCCATGAAGATCGCGCCGGCATGGCGAATCTGCGGCAGGTACTGCTCCGGGTTCTCCACCGACAGCTCCAGGTGCTCGGGGGCGATGCGGTTGGCCACTTCGATGGCCTGGGTCATGTCCTCGACCAGAATCAGCGCACCGCGACCTTCGATGGAGGTGCGGGCAATGGTCTCGCGCTCCAGGCTCGGCAGCAGCTTGGCGATGCTTGCGGCGACCTTGTCGAGGAAGGCGGCGTCCGGGCTGACCAGAATCGCCTGGGCATCCTCGTCGTGCTCGGCCTGGGAGAACAGATCCATGGCGATCCAGTCCGGGTCGGTCTGGCCGTCACACACCACGAGGATCTCCGACGGCCCGGCGATCATGTCGATACCGACCTTGCCAAACACATGGCGCTTGGCGGTGGCCACGTAGATATTTCCCGGCCCGACGATCTTGTCCACCGGCGGCACGCTCTCGGTTCCGTAGGCCAGCGCGGCGACAGCCTGGGCACCACCGATGGTGAACACCCGGTCGACGCCGGCAATGGCGGCGGCGGCCAATACGATCTCGTTGATCTCGCCACGCGGCGTCGGAACCACCATGACCACCTCAGGCACGCCGGCGACCTTGGCGGGAATGGCGTTCATCAATACCGAGGATGGGTACGAAGCCTTGCCGCCAGGCACGTACAGGCCGGCACGATCGAGCGGCGTGACCTTCTGCCCCAGCACCGTGCCATCGGCCTCGGTGTAGGCCCAGGAATCCTGCTTCTGCTTTTCGTGGTAGCTGCGCACCCGGGCGGCGGCAGTTTCCAGCGCCTGGCGCTGCTCGGCGGTGATGCGGGTGAGCGCCAGTTCCAGACGCTCGCGCGGCAGGATCAGGTCGGCCATCGAGGCCACGTCGAGCGCATCGAAACGCTGAGTGAACTCGACCACGGCGGCGTCACCGCGCTCGCGCACGGCCTTGATGATATCCAGCACGCGCCCATTGACGCCGTCGTCGGAGACGCTTTCCCAGCTCAGCAGATGATCCAGATGCTGGGCGAAATCCGCGTCGGCAGCGTTGAGTCGGCGAATGGCAACTGGAGCGGTCATAGCTGAAGCCTCATCTGGATGGCGGTATTCTCAGGCGCCGCTAGAGTAGCAAGCCCACCGTGCGGGCACCTGAGAATTTGGCTATGACACGGATAGGCAGTGCGTGGCGGCTAGGCCACGCGAGAGAAGGTCAATGCGGATGATGGCTCTCGACCGCTTCACGCAGCGTGTCGATAAGGGCCTGCAGGCGGCCGTGCTGCATTTTCATGGAGGCCTTGTTGACGATCAGTCGCGAGCTGATGTGAGCGATCAGCTCCTGGGCTTCCAGGCCGTTGGCCTTGAGGGTGTTGCCGGTGTCGACCACGTCGATGATCTTGTCGGCCAGGCCTACCAGCGGCGCCAGCTCCATGGAGCCGTACAGCTTGATGATGTCGACCTGACGGCCCTGCTCGGCATAGTAGCGCTTGGCGACGTTGACGAACTTGGTGGCCACACGCAGGCGGCCCTTTGGCTCGGGCGCGCCTACGGCACCGGCGGTCATCAGCTTGCAGCGGGCGATACGCAGGTCCAGCGGCTCGTAGAGCCCCTGGCCGCCGTACTCGAGCAGCACGTCCTTGCCGGCCACGCCGAGGTCGGCGGCGCCGTGCTCGACGTAGGTCGGCACATCGGTGGCACGCACGATCAGCAGGCGCACATCGTCCTGGGTGGTGGAGATGATCAGCTTGCGGCTCTTGTCCGGATTCTCGGTCGGCACGATGCCTGCAGCCGCGAGCAGCGGCAGGGTGTCATCGAGAATACGGCCTTTGGACAGGGCAATGGTCAGCATGTGGTCAGCCCGGCACGCGGCGAATCTTCGCCCCCAGCAATTGCAGTTTTTCCTCGATGCATTCGTAACCACGGTCGATGTGGTAGATGCGATCGATTACGGTGTCGCCCTGGGCGACCAGCGCGGCGATGACCAGGCTTGCCGAAGCACGCAGGTCGGTGGCCATCACCGGAGCACCCTTGAGCTGCGGCGCGCCGGTGACGATGGCCGTGTTGCCCTCGACCTGGATATGCGCGCCCATGCGGCTCATTTCGTATACATGCATGAAGCGGTTTTCGAAGATGGTTTCGATGACCGTGCCAGTACCTTCGGCAATGGCGTTGAGGGCGATGAACTGCGCCTGCATGTCGGTCGGGAAAGCCGGGTACGGTGCGGTACGCAGGCTCACGGCCTTCGGACGCTTGCCCTTCATGTCCAGCTCGATCCAGTCGGCGCCGGTAGTGATCTCGGCACCTGCTTCCTGCAGCTTGGCCAAGACGGCTTCCAGCGTGCTCGGATCGGCGTCCTTGACCTTGACGCGGCCACCGGTGGCGGCAGCGGCAACCAGGTAGGTGCCGGTTTCGATACGGTCGGGCATCACGTTGAAACGTGCGCCATGCAGGCGCTCGACACCATCGATGGTGATGGTGTCGGTACCGGCGCCCTGAATCTTGGCGCCCATGGCGATCAGGCAGTTGGCCAGATCCACCACTTCCGGTTCACGCGCGGCGTTTTCCAGAACGGTGCGGCCCTTGGCCAGGGTGGCGGCCATCAGGATGTTCTCGGTGCCGGTCACGCTGACCATGTCGAAGAAGAAGTGCGCACCGCGCAGGCCGCCTTCGGGCGCCTTGGCCTTGATATAGCCGCCTTCGACGTCGATGATCGCGCCCATGGCTTCGAGGCCACGGATGTGCAGGTCGACCGGACGCGAACCAATGGCGCAACCACCCGGCAGCGCCACCTCGGCCTCACCGAAACGCGCGACCATGGGGCCGAGCACCAGGATCGAGGCGCGCATGGTTTTCACCAGCTCGTAAGGCGCGACCAGGGTCTTCATGGTGCGCGCGTCGACTTCGACGCTGAGTTTCTCATCGATGATCGGCTCGATGCCCATGCGGCCGAACAGCTCGATCATCGTGGTGATGTCGTGCAGGTGCGGCAGGTTGCAGATGGTCACCGGCGCGTCACCCAGCAGGGTGGCAGCGAGGATCGGCAGTGCGGAGTTCTTCGCACCGGAAATGCGGATTTCGCCGTCGAGACGGACGCCGCCGGTAATGCTCAATTTATCCATAGCTAATTCGTCGTCTCAGGAACGCGCGGCCCAGTCGGCACGGCTGAAGAATTTCATGCTCACGGCGTGGATGCTGCCATCGGCGATCCACGGGTTGAGGTGAGCGTAGATCTGTTGCTGACGCTTGACCGGGCTGAGGCCGGCCAACTCGTCGCTGATCAGGTTGAGCTGGAAATTGCAGCCTTCGCCCTCGACCTCTACCTGGACATCCGGCAGTTTGGTCTCCAAGAAACTTTTTACCTCAAGGGCCTGCATGCTCAACCTCGATCAACGTGTTCAATAGGCATGGACGTCGCCAGGCGACATCTGTGTAAAGCGTGAGCCGGTACCCAGGCAGCCGGTGATCATTGGCCTGGAGGCATGGGGCCGGCATCATACCAAAAAATTGCCAGCGGCGATTTACCGCTGCAGTTCGACTTCACAGGCTAAGACAAGTGCCCGATGGCTGCTCAGGCGGGAACCGGCAGTACGTGCTGCAACTCGCAGACCTTGGCGATGCCACTCATGTCCTGAGGCAGCTCGCGTACGCTCAGCTGCTTGCCGGCCGCGCGCGCATCACGCATGTAGCAGAGCAGCAGTGAAAGGCCGACGCTACTGGATTTCTCCACCGCCGAGCAATCGATCACGCACTCGGGGCCCTGCAGGTTGCGAATCAGCCGCCCGCCCTGCTCGCGCAAGGCCGGGCCGCTCTGATAATCGAGTACGCCACTGAGGGCGAGCACGCCCGGCGCCTGCTCGATGATGGCTGCCGAACTCACTGCGTACCCCGAGCCTGGCGGGCCTTGGCAACGGTGTCGGCCCAGCTGTCGATGACCTTGTCGAGGTCATTGCGGTTGTTCTGCATCGACTGGGCGAACTGGTCGCGGAACAGCTTGCCGACGTTGATGCCGTTGATCACCACATTACGCAGCTTCCAGGTGCCGTCCACCGCGACCATGGTGTACGACAGCGGGTATACGGTGCCCTTGCCGTCACGGATTTCCATGTTCACCGAGGTGCGTTGCGGGTCCTGCTTGCCGGAAGCGGGAATCACGCGAATGTCCTGATTGTTATATTCCAGCAGCGCGTTGCCATAGAACTGCATCAGGCTGCGCTTGAAGTTTTCCTGGAAACGGGTCATCTGCTCGGGCGTGGCTTCACGGGAATAACGCACGGTCATCACACTGCGCGCAACACCGTCGACATCCACCACAGGGCCGAGAATCTCGTTGAGCGACTTGTAGAAAGCGTCCGGGTTCTTGCGGTATTCGTCCTTGTTGGCTTTCAGATCTGCCAGCAGGGTGTCAGTGGTTTTCTGTACCACTTCGTGGGCGGCAGGCGCGGCCATGGCCAGCAAAGGCAGAGCAGCCAGCATTGCGACGAGGCTGTTGCGCAGGGTCTTGATCATCATCGGGTACCTCATTGGCTTTGCTGATCCTTGTTGACCGAATTGAGCAGGAACTTGCCAATCAGGTCTTCAAGCACCAGGGAAGACTGGGTGTCGTGGATGGTTCCGCCATCGGCCAGCAACTGTTCATCGCCACCGACGCTGATCCCCACATACTTCTCGCCAAGCAGACCAGCGGTCAGGATCGACGCGGTGGAGTCCACCGGAAGATTGTCTACAGCGTGGTCGAGTTCCATCGTTACGCGTCCGGTGTAGCTGTCGCGATCCAGGTCGATGGCCGTGACGCGACCGATATTGACGCCCGCCATGGTCACCTTGGCGCGCACGGTCAGGCCGGCAATGTTGTCGAAATAAGCGTACACCTTGTAGGTATCGACGCTGCTACCCGGCGCGAGGCCACTAACGCGCAGAGCCAGCAGCAACAGGGCCAGCAAGCCGGCGAGCAGGAACATGCCGACACCGATTTCCATCGTGCGGTTTTGCATCAGAAATCTCCAAACATCAAAGCGGTCAGAATGAAGTCCAGGCCCAGTACGGCCAGCGAGGCATACACCACGGTGCGAGTGGTCGCACGGCTGATGCCTTCGGAAGTGGCTTCGCAGTCGTAACCCTGGAACACGGCGATCCAGGTCACCACGAAGGCGAAGACGATGCTCTTGATCACACCGTTGAGCACGTCTTCGCGGAAAGAAACACTGTTTTGCATGTTGGCCCAGAACGAGCCTTCGTAAACGCCCAGCCAGTCCACGGCGACCATCGCGCCGCCCCAGATGCCGACCACGCTGAAAATCATCGCCAGCAGCGGCATGGAAATGAAGCCGGCCCACAAGCGTGGCGCGACGATGTGCTTGAGCGGGTCGACACCGATCATCGCCAGACTGGACAACTGCTCGGTGGACTTCATGTTGCCGATCTCGGCAGTAAGCGCCGAACCGGCACGCCCGGCGAACAGCAGCGCGGTCACCACCGGCCCCAGCTCACGCAACAGAGTCAGGGCGACCATCTGTCCCACCGCCTGTTCGGAGCCGTACTTGGCCAAAATGCTGAAGCCCTGCAGCGACAGCACCATGCCGATGAACACACCCGAGACGATGATGATCGCCAGCGACAGCACGCCCACCGAATAAAGCTGCTTGATCAACAGCTGCAGGCCGTTGCCCGAGGTACCCCGGCCAAACAGCGCGCGCAGCAGAAAGATCGTCGAACGCCCCAGCGCGGCGACCACATCGATACCCGCCCGCCCGAACAGGCGCACGCGTTCGAGTGAAGATGTCCTGCGCATCAGCGCCCTCCCAGTAGATCGTCGTGGTAATTCGGCGCTTGGAAATGGAAGGGAACCGGGCCATCCGGCGTTCCCTGCATGAATTGACGCACTCGCGGATTATCCGAGTCACGCAGCTCGGCCGGCGTCCCCTGGCCCAGCACCTGGCTGTCGCCTACCACGTAGATGTAGTCGGCGATGCTGGCCGTCTCGGCCAAGTCATGTGAAACCACGATGCTGGTGATGCCCAGCGCATCGTTGAGCAGGCGGATCAAGCGCACCAAAACGCCCATAGCGATCGGGTCCTGACCGACGAACGGCTCGTCATACATGAGAATCTGCGGATCCAGGGCGATTGCCCGCGCCAGCGCCACGCGACGCTTCATGCCACCGGAGAGTTCATCAGGCATCAGCTCGATGGCGCCACGCAAGCCAACGGCCTGCAGCTTCATCAGAACAATGTCACGAATCATTTCTTCAGGCAGCTGGGTGTGCACACGCAGCGGAAACGCCACGTTCTCGAATACGTCGAGGTCTGTGAACAGCGCGCCGCTCTGGAACAGCACGCCCATCTGCTTGCGCATGTCGAACAGCTCGCTGCGCGACAGGTCGGGCAGGTTCAGGCCATTGACCCGAATCTCGCCGGCGCTGGGACGCAGCTCAGCGGCGATGAGGCGCAGCAGCGTGGTCTTGCCACAGCCGGACGGCCCCATGATCCCGGTGACCTTACCCCGCGGGATACAGATATCGACGTTCTTGAAGATGTGTCGCTCGCCGCGCTGAAAACTTACGTTCTTAAGCTCGACCGCGTACTGATTTTCCGCGCTCATCGGAACTCCATTGCGTACTGCCTTCCTAATCAGACGCCCGGGATCGGGACAAGGGCACTCCGTTCGCCCTCTCAAAACGGCTGCGGACTATAGCACTTGCCCATTTGGCCGCCAAAGCCGGGCAGTGCCGGTGTTCAGGGTTGTGACAGCTTTGCCATTTATAGGTTGGCGCATGAATGATGAGTCGCCAGGGCTTTCCCGCTATAATCCCCGTCTTTTTCGTCGAGCAGTCCAAGCCGAGCATGAACCAGACCCGCGACCTGATTGATTCCGCACAGCGCACCATTCGTCTCGAGATCGAGGCGGTTAAGGAGCTGCTGCCTCGTATCGACGCCAATTTCGTCCAGGCCTGCGAGCTGATTCTGGCCAGCAAGGGGCGCGTGGTCGTAGTGGGTATGGGCAAGTCCGGACATATCGGCAACAAGATCGCTGCAACCCTGGCGAGCACAGGCACCACCGCCTTTTTCGTGCATCCGGCCGAGGCCAGCCACGGCGACATGGGCATGATCACCCGTGACGACGTGGTGCTGGCGCTCTCCAATTCGGGCTCCACCGCAGAAATCGTCACCCTGCTGCCGCTGATCAAGCGCCTAGGCATCACCCTGATCAGCATGACTGGCAACCCCGAGTCGCCGCTGTCCAAGGCCGCCGAAGTCAACCTCGATACCCGCGTCGCCAAGGAAGCCTGCCCGCTTAACCTGGCGCCAACTTCCTCGACCACTGCCGCCTTGGTACTGGGCGACGCCCTGGCCATCGCCCTACTCGAAGCCCGCGGTTTCACCGCCGAAGACTTCGCCTTCTCGCACCCGGGTGGTGCCCTGGGCCGCCGCCTGTTGCTCAAGGTCGAGAACGTCATGCATGCCGGCGACAGCCTGCCTCAGGTCAAGCGCGGCACCAGCCTGCGCGATGCACTGCTGGAAATGACCCAGAAGGGCCTGGGCATGACCGCCGTACTGGAAGGCGATGGCCGCCTGGCCGGCATCTTCACCGACGGCGATCTGCGTCGCGCGCTGGATAAAGGTATCGACGTACGCGATGCGCGCATCGACGACGTCATGACCCCCCACGGCAAGACCGCCCGCGCCGACATGCTTGCCGCCGAGGCCCTGAAGATCATGGAAGACAACAAGATCAGCGCGCTGGTGGTGATCGACGCCAAGGGCTTTCCGATCGGCGCCTTCAACCTGGGCGACCTGCTGCGCGCGGGGGTCATGTGATGAGCGATCTACTGAAACGCACTCAGGCGATCAAACTTGCGGTCTTCGATGTCGACGGTGTGCTGACCGACGGCAAACTGTACTTTCTCGTCGATGGCAGCGAATTCAAGACATTCAATACGCTCGATGGCCAGGGCATCAAGATGCTCATCAACTCCGGCGTGCGCACCGCCATCATCACCGGCCGCAAGACCCCGGTAGTGGAACGCCGCGCCCAGAACCTCGGCATCCAGCACCTGTATCAGGGTCGCGAGGACAAGCTCGACGTGCTCGACGAGCTGCTCGCCGAACTGGGCCTGAGCTACGAGCAGGTCGCCTACTTGGGCGATGATCTGCCGGACCTGCCAGTGATTCGCCGCGTCGGCCTGGGTATGGCTGTGGCCAACGCCAACGAATTCGTTCGTGAGCATGCCCACGGCGTAACAAGCGCACGAGGCGGTGAAGGCGCTGCCCGTGAATTCTGTGAACTGATCATGCGCGGACAGGGCACGCTCGACGCCGCCCAGTCTGCCTACCTCTAGGGCCTGACAATGCTGCGCAAACTCCTCACTCCCGTTCTGCTGACCTTCGGCGCCCTGCTGGTGGTCGCGGCCGGCTATTGGAACATCAACCCGGACAGCTTTTCCGGTACACCGCAACACACCGGGCCAGAAAACCCGATCGACTTTTATGCGCTCAATGCGCGCAGCATTCAGTACCTGCCTGACGGTCGGGTGCAGAACGACATGACCAGCGAAAAGCTCGAGCACGTGCAGAGCACCGACACCACCCTGCTGACCGAGCCGCGCATGAACCTGTTTCGCGGCACCGACCTGCCGTGGAAGGTGCGCAGCGCCCGTGGCGAAGTCGGCCCTGACGGCAACGAAGTCGAGCTGATCGATCAGGTACGCGTCGAGCGCACGGACGAAAAGGGCCGCCCCACTATACTCACCACCAGCCGCCTGACCGTATTCCCACAGAAGGAATATGCGCAGACCCAGCAAGCCGTTAGAATCGACGCGGCCAATGGGGTGACCACGGCACAAGGAATGAAAGCGTACTTGAATGACGGCAGGATGATCCTGCAGTCCAACGTAAGAGGCCAGCATGAGGTTCGTTAAAACCCTCCCCCTACTTCTCAGCCTCGGCGCCACGCTTGGAAGCGTAAGCGCCTGGGCTCTGCCGAGTGACCGCGATCAGCCGATCCGCGTGCAGGCCGACAGCGCTGAACTGGACGACAAACAAGGCGTCGCGGTGTACCGCGGCGACGTGGTCATCACCCAGGGCACCATGAAGATCACCGGCGATACGGTGACCATCACCCAGAATGCCCAGGGCGATGTCGACGTGTTCACCTCGGTGGGCAAACCGGCCTATTACGAGCAGAAGCCGGCGGTCGACAAGCAGATCGTTAAGGCATACGGCCTGACCATCCAGTACTTCGCGGCCAATGAGCGCATCGTGCTGATCGACCAGGCCAAGGTCGTACAGGAAGGCAACACCTTTGAAGGCGAGAAGATCGTCTATGACACGCGCCGTCAGATCGTCAACGCTGGTCGCGCCACCGGCACCAACGTGTCGAGCCCGCGCCCACGCATCGACATGGTGATTCAGCCGCAGAAAAAGGCAGCCCCGGCTGCCGAGCAGGGCCAATAACCATGGCAACTTTGAAAGCCCAGCACCTGGCCAAGAGCTACAAGGGTCGCCAGGTTGTGCGCGACGTCAGTCTGAGCATCGACAGCGGCCAGATCGTCGGTCTGCTCGGTCCTAACGGCGCCGGCAAGACCACCTGCTTCTACATGATCGTCGGCCTGGTTCAGGCAGATCAGGGCCGCGTACTGATCGACGATCTGGACGTCAGCCATCAGCCGATGCACGGCCGCGCGCGCGCAGGGATCGGCTACCTGCCCCAGGAAGCCTCGATCTTTCGCAAACTCAGCGTCGCCGACAACATCATGGCGATCCTGGAAACCCGCAAGGACCTGAACCGCGAGCAGCGGTTGCAGGAGCTCGAAGGCCTGCTGCAGGAATTCCACATCACCCACATTCGCGACAACCTGGGCATGAGCCTCTCCGGCGGTGAACGTCGCCGGGTGGAAATCGCTCGCGCCCTGGCCACCTCGCCAAAATTCATCCTGCTGGACGAACCCTTCGCTGGCGTAGATCCGATTTCCGTCGGTGACATCAAGCAGATCATTCACCACCTCAAGGCCAAAGGCATTGGCGTGCTGATCACCGATCACAACGTGCGCGAAACCCTGGACATTTGCGAAACCGCCTACATCGTCAATGATGGTCAACTGATCGCCGAAGGCGATTCAGAGGCGATTCTCGCCAACCAGGTAGTCAAGGAAGTCTATCTGGGCCACGAATTCCGCCTCTAGCGGACAGCTCCTCATGATCCTTTGCAAAGGCCCGTTACCCTGGCGGCAACGAAATGGTAACAGGGCTAGGCAAAGCGCTCGGACTCAGGCATATAATTTGCTTCCTAGTGGCGCTTCGTCGCCCTGTCGTGGATTACGTACAGACGCCGGATAAGGTCTGCAATGAAACCATCGCTAGTCCTGAAAATGGGCCAGCAGCTGACGATGACACCGCAGCTGCAACAAGCCATTCGCCTGCTCCAACTGTCGACCCTGGACCTGCAACAGGAAATCCAGGAGGCGCTGGAATCCAACCCGATGCTGGAGCGTCAGGAAGAAGGCGAAGACTTCGACAATTCCGACCCGATGGCCGATGGCGCCGAAAGCGCCACCGCGACTGCTGCTCAGGAAGAAACCTTTCAGGAGCCGAGCTTCCAGGAAGCCCCACAAACCGTCGACAACCTGGAAGACGGCGAATGGGGCGAGCGCATTCCCAACGAGCTGCCGGTCGACACGGCGTGGGAAGACATCTATCAGACCAGCGCCAGCAGTCTGCCCAGCAACGACGATGATGAATGGGACTTCACTACCCGTACGTCCTCAGGTGAGAGCCTGCAGAGCCACATGCTCTGGCAACTCAACCTCGCGCCCATGTCCGACAAGGACCGCCTGATCGCCGTCACGATCATCGACTGCATCAACGACCAAGGCTACCTGGAAGAAACTCTCGAGGAAATCGTCGACTCCTTCGATCCGGAGCTGGACGTCGAGCTGGATGAAGTCGAAGCCGTGCTGCGCCGCATCCAGCAGTTCGAGCCCTCGGGAATCGGTGCGCGGGATCTGCGCGAATGCCTGCTCCTGCAACTGCGCCAGCTGCCTGCCTCCACGCCCTGGCTCAAGGAAGCACAGCGCCTGACCAGTGATTACCTGGATCTGCTCGGCAACCGTGACTACAGCCAGCTGATGCGCCGCATGAAGCTCAAGGAAGATGAGCTGCGCCCGGTCATTGAGCTGATCCAAAGCCTCAACCCCCGCCCAGGCTCGCAGATCGAATCCAGCGAGCCGGAATACGTGGTGCCGGACGTGATCGTGCGCAAGCACAACGACCGCTGGCTGGTCGAGCTCAATCAGGAAGCCATGCCACGCCTGCGCGTCAACGCCCAGTACGCCGGCTTCGTGAAGCGCGCCGACTCCAGTGCCGACAACACCTTCATGCGCAATCAGTTGCAGGAAGCACGTTGGTTCATCAAGAGTCTGCAGAGCCGCAACGAAACCCTAATGAAGGTCGCCACGCAGATCGTCGAACACCAGCGCGGTTTCCTCGACTACGGCGACGAAGCAATGAAGCCTCTCGTGCTGCACGACATCGCCGAGGCGGTGGGCATGCACGAGTCGACCATCTCCCGCGTCACCACCCAGAAATACATGCATACCCCGCGTGGCATTTACGAGCTGAAATACTTCTTCTCCAGCCACGTCAGCACCTCCGAAGGCGGCGAATGTTCGTCGACCGCGATCCGCGCGATCATCAAAAAACTGGTCGCAGCGGAAAATGCGAAAAAGCCATTGAGCGACAGCAAGATCGCTGGTTTACTGGAAGCACAGGGCATTCAAGTGGCGCGCCGCACAGTCGCCAAGTACCGTGAATCGCTCGGTATAGCGCCTTCGAGCGAACGCAAGCGACTGATGTAAGGGAGCCCTTGTAGCGAAAGCGACGCCCCAGTGTTCCTGCGGTGGGTTCGATACCCGCCACTCACACACGGCAACAAGGAGAAGCGGTATGCAAGTCAACATCAGTGGACACCAGCTGGATGTGACAGACGCACTACGCAGCTACATCGAAGAGAAGCTCGAGCGCCTCGAGCGGCACTTCGACAAGATCACCAATGTGCAGGTCATCCTGGAGGTCGAGAAACTCAAGCAGAAAGTCGAAGCCACCTTGCACATCGCAGGAGGCGAAGTGGTGGCCAATGCCGAGCACGACGACATGTACGCAGCCATCGATCTACTCACCGACAAACTCGATCGCCAACTTATCAAGCACAAGGAAAAACAGCTCGATCGCCAGCAGGGCGCAATGGCCCGCTGAGTTCGTCCTTCTCCTATGATCCGACTTGAAACCATCCTGACCCCCGGCCGTTCCCTGGTGAACGTGCCGGGCGGCAGCAAGAAGCGTGTCCTCGAACAGATAGCCAGCGTAATCGCGCGTGACCTGCCCGATCTCGACGGCCAGATCATCTATGAAAGCCTGATTGCCCGCGAGAAGCTTGGCTCCACCGGCTTCGGCAATGGCATCGCCATTCCCCACTGCCGCCTGCCCGGTTGCAGTACGCCGATTAGCGCGCTGCTCAAGCTGAGCACTGCCGTCGACTTCGATGCCATCGACGGCGCCCCTGTCGACCTGCTCTTCGTGCTGCTGGTACCCGAAGCGGCCACCGACGAGCACCTCGAGCTGCTGCGCCAGATCGCCAGCATGTTCGACCGCGAGGATGTCCGCGAACGGCTTCGCCAGGCTCAAGACAGCGAATCCCTATACCAGACCGTCGTCGACGTCCAGAACGGCCAATAGCCTGCGAGGGTGAGCCATGCGCCTGATCATCGTCAGTGGTCGCTCCGGTTCGGGCAAGAGCACGGCGCTCGACGTGCTCGAAGACAACGGTTTCTATTGCATCGACAACCTGCCGGCCGGCCTGCTACCCGAGCTGGCAGAACGCGCACTGCCCCATTCCGAACTTCTGCATCCGCAAGTGGCCGTGTCCATCGATGCGCGCAACCTGCCCAGCCAGCTCAGGCGCTTCTCCGAACTGCTAGACGAGGTCCGCTCACGCAATATCCAGTGCGACGTGCTGTACCTCGACGCCAGCGAAGAAACCCTGCTCAAGCGTTTCTCAGAGACGCGTCGCCGGCACCCGCTGACCAATGACCAGCGCTCGCTGGCCGAGGCCATGGTGGCCGAGGTCAAGCTGCTCAGCCCGATCATCGACCGGGCCGACCTGAAGATCGACACCACGCACCTGAATCTCTACCAGCTCCGCGATACGCTCAAGCTGCGCCTGCTCAACCAGTCGGAGCCTGGCACCGCGTATCTGATCGAGTCGTTCGGCTTCAAGCGCGGTATGCCGGTGGATGCCGATCTGGTGTTCGACGTGCGCTGCCTGCCAAACCCCTACTGGAAACCCGAGCTGCGTGACTTCACCGGCCTGGAGCAGCCCGTGGAGGAATACTTGTCGGCCCAGGCGGACGTCGAGGAGATGTACCAGGACATCTACACCTACCTGCACAAATGGCTACCGCGCTTCGCCGCCAGCAATCGCTCCTACGTGACGGTAGGTATCGGCTGCACGGGTGGCCATCACCGCTCCGTCTATCTGGCCAATCGCCTGGGCCAGGCCCTCAAGCCGCTGCTGAAGAACGTTCAGATTCGCCACCGCGACCTCAGTTAAGGAATTGCCGCGATGCCCGCCCGTGAAATCACCATCATCAACAAGCTCGGCCTGCACGCCCGGGCAGCTGCCAAGTTCGTCGGCGTCGCGGGGCGCTTTCCGTGCCAGATCAAGATTGGTCGTAGCGCCGAATCGATGGTCGACGGCAAAAGCATCATGGCAGTGATGATGCTGGCCGCTGGCAAGGGCACCAATGTGCACCTGCTGACCGACGGTGAACGGGAAGACGAAGCGATGCAGGCGCTGGTCGATCTGATCAACAATTACTTCGACGAAGGCGAGTAACCACCACGCCCCTCGACGTGGGCGCTCAGAAGAACCAGGCCGTGGCGCCGTCGAGGATCTTGACGGCGATGATCAGCCCGCCCGCAAACACCAGCATGAAGCCCAGCGCATAACGCAGCGAGCGGCGGTTGGCCACGATCAGCTCATGCAATGGGCTCATGGAATACTCTCCAAGCGCTGGATCAAGCCAGTGCGGCCTGATAGCGACGGGCGACCTCCGCCCAGTTCACCACGTTATAGAACGCGCCGATGTATTCCGGGCGACGGTTCTGGTAACGCAAGTAATAGGCGTGCTCCCACACATCCAGACCTAGGATCGGCGTATTACCGTTCATCAGCGGGCTGTCCTGGTTGCCGGTGCTCTCGACCACCAGCTTCTTCTCTGGCGTTACGCTGAGCCACGCCCAGCCGCTGCCGAAGCGGGTTAGTGCCGCCTTGGTGAAGGCTTCCTTGAAGGCCTCGAAGCCGCCCAACTGGCTGTCGATGGCGGCTTTCAGATCGCCTTGGGGCTCGCCGCCGCCGCTGGTGCTCATCACAGTCCAGAACAGCGAATGGTTGGCGTGCCCGCCACCGTTGTTGATCACGGCACCACGCTTGTCTTCCGGCACTTCCTTGAGGCGGGTCAGCAGCTCTTCGACAGGCAGCTCGCCGAGCGGGTTGCCTTCCAGCGCGGCATTGAGGTTGTTGACGTAAGTCTGGTGGTGCTTGCTGTGGTGGATTTCCATGGTTTGTGCATCGATATGCGGCTCCAGAGCGTCGTAGGCATAGGACAAAGCAGGCAGGCTGTACGGCATGATTTCACTCCTCTAATGGTACTGACGACTGACAGGCGCCGAGCGCACTGCCATTGGCACATCGCTGGATGCCTGAGCACCCAGCAATCGCTCCGTACGGGGGTAGGCTCCGTGCTCGGCGACAAAGTTCAACACTCCCGAGTAGCTGCGCCGACTGTGATGCAGGGCCGCCTGACGCAGCGCAGGCGAAAGCTGTTCGCTCGCCATGCAGTGCAGCAGGTGCTCGTGGCAGGCACATAGATGCTCGGCCGCGCCCTCAGGATGGCCGATGGTCAATTGCAGGTCGGCCAGGTTGTGCTGCGAGACGACGAACGCCGCCACCGCCGCATCGGCATCACGCCAGCGTTCGAGCAGCACCTGAGCGAGGGCGAGCGCCTGCAGGTACTGCTCGCGCGCCTCGACCCAGGAGCCTTCGGCGAAGTAGCGGTTACCGGTCTCGATGAGTCGTTTCCACTGCTCCATGATCTGCTCTCCCCCGGCTGACAAGCGCAGCGTTTAAAGACCGCCCTGGGTGAGCCGCTCGGGGTTGAGCAACTGCTCCAGCTCGGCGCGACCGAGTTCGGTCATTTCTTCGGCCACGTCGATGATCGGCCGACCTTCGCGGTAGGCCTTCTTGGCGATTTCTGCGGCTTTCTGGTAACCGATCAACGGATTGAGCGCGGTGACCAGAATCGGATTGCGCCCTAGCGCTTCCTTGAGCTTGGGTTCGTTGACCTTGAAGCTGGCGATGGCGCGATCGGCCAGCAGACGGCTGACATTGGCCAGCAGCTCGATGCTGCCGAGCAGGTTATGGGCGATGACCGGCAGCATGACGTTCAACTCGAAGTTGCCGGACTGCCCGGCCACGGCGATGGCAGCGTCGTTGCCGATTACCTGCGCGGCGACCATGGCGGTGGCTTCGGGGATCACCGGATTGACCTTGCCGGGCATGATCGACGAGCCGGGCTGCAGGGCTTCCAGCTCGATCTCGCTGAGGCCGGCCAGGGGCCCCGAGTTCATCCAGCGCAGGTCGTTGGCGATCTTCATCAGCGAAACGGCAGTGGTCTTCAGCTGACCAGAGAGCGCGACCGCGGTGTCCTGGGAGCCGATCAGGGCAAAGAAATTGGTGCCCGGCGTGAACTGCCGGCCAGTCAGGGCATTGAGCTCCTGACAGAACAGCTCGGCGAAACGGGGATGGGCGTTGATGCCGGTGCCCACGGCGGTGCCGCCCTGGGCCAACGCTTGCAGCGCCGGCAGCAACCCAGTGAGCAACTGGATGTTGGCCTGAATCTGCTGGGCCCAGCCATCGAGCACCTGGCTCATGCGCACGGGCATGGCATCCATCAGGTGAGTACGGCCGGTCTTCACGTAGGGCTGCACTGCCAAGGACTTGTTGCACAGCACTTCGAGCAGATGCCCTAGCGCGGGCAGCAGCTTCTCGCTGACCTCGATGGCGGCACTGACATGGATGGTGGTGGGAATGATGTCGTTGCTGCTCTGGCCGCAGTTGACGTGATCGTTGGGGTTAATCGGCTCGCCCAGAATGCGCGTGGCCAGGGTGGCGATCACCTCGTTGGCGTTCATGTTGGAACTGGTGCCGGAACCGGTCTGAAACACATCCACCGGGAAATGCTGCATGAAGTCTTCAGCCAGTAATTGCTGGCAGGCGGCGACGATGGCATCGCCCTGAGCCGGCAGGATCTGCTCCAGGTCGACGTTGGCGCGAGCGGTGGCCGCTTTGGCCAGCACCAGGGCACGGATGAACGCCTCGGGCATGGCCTGCCCCGAAACGGGGAAGTTATTGACCGCACGCTGGGTCTGGGCGCCATACAGCGCTGCGGCGGGCACAGCCAGCTCACCCATGCTGTCGCGCTCGATACGGGTGTCGCTGTGGAAATTATTCATAGGGGTTTCCTTCTGCCAGTTCGGAGATCGAAAGCGAGGGCTGCATGCGCAAGGTGGACAGGCGATTGCGCGCGCTAATCAGGCTGCGCTGCTGCTCGCGGTCGACCGCCAGATGCTGCAGGGCGTAGAGCGAGCGATAGGCGTGATCCAGACAGACACTGCGCCAGTGCCAGGGCAGTGCCGTGTCGCAGGCGGTGTCCATGAGCAAGGTCAGAGTGGTCAGCGACATCCGCCAGGGGCACAGACGCCCGTGTTCGACCAGCTGGCGGCCCTGCGCCCAGTGCAGTTCCAGCAGTCGCGGCTCGTCTGGCAGCAGCGCGCAGCGGATCCTGAATCCCAGCCAGTGCCAGCAATCCAGACAAGGCGTAGTGCTCGAACGAAATCTCATGGCGAACCCTCAAAAGATAATGATATTAATTCCTATATAGGAAAAATAATCAATCCTTTATGGCAAATGCAAACGCAGGTGCCGATTCGCAGAGGTGGGATGTCGTAAGCGGACTTGCCCGGTAAAAAGCACAGAGAAAGAAACGGTAGGAAGGAAAGCCGTCGCCTTGCACGACGGCTTGCAATAAGGAAGGGCGCCGAGATCGCCCTTCTGGTTCAGCTGCCGGCGACGGTCATCTTCTCGATCAGCACCGAGCCCGTGCGGATATTGCTGCGCAGTTCTAGGTCGCTGCCCACGGCGACGATCTGCCGGAACATGTCGCGCATGTTGCCGGCGATGGTCACCTCCTGCACGGCGAACTGGATCTCGCCATTCTCGACCCAGTAACCGCCTGCGCCGCGGGAATAGTCACCGGTCACCATGTTCAGGCCATGGCCCATCAGCTCAGTAACCAGCAGGCCGCGGCCCATGCGCTTGATCAGCGCCTGCTGATCTTCCTCGCCATGGCTGACGAACAGGTTGTGCACACCACCGGCGTTGGCGGTACTCGGCATGCCCAGCTTGCGCCCGGAATAGGTGCTCAGGATGTAGGACACCAACCGGCCGCCCTCGACGAACGGCTTGGCGTAGGTAGCCAGGCCGTCGCCATCGAAAGAGGCGCTGCCCATGGCGCGCGGAATGTGCGGGCGCTCATCGAGGCTCAGCCAGGACGGGAACAGTTGCTCGCCCAGGGTGCCTTCCAGGAACGACGATTTGCGGTACAGGGCGCCGCCTGAAATGGCGCCCAGAAAGCTGCCGAAAAGGCCGGTGGCCAGCTCTGCCGAGAACAGCACCGGCACCTCGCAGG
This sequence comes from Pseudomonas sp. AG1028, assembly GCF_007993955.1. Lineage (NCBI taxonomy): Bacteria > Pseudomonadati > Pseudomonadota > Gammaproteobacteria > Pseudomonadales > Pseudomonadaceae > Pseudomonas > Pseudomonas sp. AG1028. Next base: position 195,783 of record NZ_VIVP01000001.1, on the reverse strand, counting down.
TCGGCACCGGGCGCGCGCCCAGGCGGCTGACCGCACGCTGGGCGGCACGCCGGCCGATGCTGGCGGCGTCGGCGAGCAGGTTGCCCTGGCGGTTCACGTCATACCAGTAGTCGCGCTGCATCTGCCCTTCGCTCTCGGCGATCATCACGCAACTCAGGCTGTGGCGGGTGCTGGCGTAACCGCCGATGAAACCGTGGCTGTTGCCATACACGCGGCAGCCCTGGTGAGTGCCCAGGCTGGTGCCATCGGCATTACGAATGCGCGCATCGGTATCGAAGGCCGCCGCTTCACAGGTCAGCGCACGCTCGACGGCCTGCTCGGGGGTGATCTCCCAGGCGTGATAGAGGTCCAGATCCGGCAGATCGCGAGCCATCAGCGCCGCGTCGGCGAGGCCGGCACTCTCATCTTCGGAGGCGTGCTTGGCAATCGCCAGAGCAGCCGCCACGGTTTCGCGAATGGCCGCTTCGCCGGTGGCCGACGTACTGGCCGAGCCCTTGCGCTGGCCCACGTACAGGGTGATACCGAAACCCTGGTCGCGATTGAACTCGACGGTTTCCACCTCGCGCTGCCGCACTGTGGTGGACAGCCCCTGCTCTACCGATACGGCGACCTCGCAGGCGGTGGCGCCCTGCTTCTTGGCCTCGGCGATGATCTGTTCGACCTGCGCCTGCAAACCAGGCAACGCGGCAGGTCCGACTACTTCCACTTCACTCATAACGACTCCTGAACGATAGCCACAGCGGCAACGACGCGGGTCGCGCATGCGGCAAGAAACTTGCTGCTATCATGGCGGCGTTTCCCATTGGATCACCGCCCCATGTCTGATTACTCCGATGACTTCTCCGGCGAGAAGAGCAAATCCCAGGTCAAGCGCGAGCTGCATGCGCTCCAGGAACTAGGCCAGCGCCTGGCCGGCCTCAAGCCCGACCTGCAGCGCAAGCTACCGCTGACCGACGCCCTGCGCCGCGCCCTGGAAGAAGCACCGAAGCACACCGCCAATTCGGCCAAGAAGCGCCATGTCCAGTTCATCGGCAAGCTGATGCGCGAACAGGACATCGACGCCATCGTCGCGCTGCTCGACCAGGTCGATGCCTCCACGCGCCAGTACAACGAACGCTTCCACAATCTCGAGCGCTGGCGTGACCGGCTGATCGAGGGCAACGACGAGCTACTGGAAAAATTCATCAGCGAGTACCCCGACGCCGACCGCCAGCACCTGCGCGGCCTGATTCGCCATGCCCAGCACGAAGCGGCGCAGAACAAGGCACCGGCCGCCTCACGCAAGATCTTCAAGTACATACGCGAGCTCGACGACACCCAGCGCGGCTTGCGCTGAGCGCCCCGCGCGGATGACGCCGTCGCCCGCGCGCATCACGCGCCAGTACCGCCGACCGTGATCGCATCGATCTTCAGGGTCGGCTGACCGACGCCGACCGGCACCGACTGGCCATCCTTGCCGCAGGTGCCGACGCCGCTGTCCAGCGCCAGGTCGTTGCCGACCATCGATACCCGGCTCATCGCCTCCGGACCGTTGCCGATCAGGGTCGCACCCTTGACCGGTGCGGTGATCTTGCCGTCCTCGATCAGGTAGGCCTCGCTGGTGGAGAACACGAACTTGCCGCTGGTGATGTCGACCTGACCGCCGCCGAGGTTGGCGCAATAGATGCCCTTCTTTACCGAGCGGATGATTTCCTCGGGGTCGCTCTCGCCGGCCAGCATGTAGGTGTTGGTCATGCGCGGCATCGGCAGGTGCGAGTAGGACTCGCGGCGGCCGTTGCCGGTGCGCGCCACGCCCATCAGGCGGGCGTTGAGCTTGTCCTGCATGTAGCCCTTGAGCACGCCGTTCTCGATCAGCGTGGTGCATTGGGTCGGCGTGCCCTCGTCGTCCATGCTCAACGAACCACGGCGCTCGGCCAGGGTGCCGTCATCGACGATGGTGCACAGGTTGGATGCCACCTGCTGGCCGATCTTGCCGCTGTAGTTGGAACTGCCCTTGCGGTTGAAATCACCTTCCAGGCCGTGGCCGACCGCCTCATGCAGCAGCACGCCGGACCAGCCGGCGCCCATCACCACCGGCAGGGTGCCGGCTGGTGCAGCGATCGCCTTGAGATTGACCAGTGCCTGGCGCAGCGCCTCGCGGGCATAGCCCATGGCGCGATCTTCGTTGAGGAAATAGCGGTAGTCGGTACGCCCGCCGCCACCGTGGCCGCCGCGCTCGCGACGGCCGTTCTGCTCGACGATCACGCTGACGTTGAAACGCACCAGAGGGCGGATATCGGCGCCCAGGCTGCCGTCGGTAGCCGCGACCAGCACGCGATCCCAGACGCCGGCCAGGCTCACCGTCACCTGTTTGATGCGCGGATCCAGAGCACGGGTGGCGAGGTCGATGCGCTTGAGCAGCTCGACCTTCTGGGCGCGGTCGATCACGTCCAGCGGGTTGTCGGCGGCGTACAGCGGCATCACTTCGGTAGCCTTGAAGGCCTGCACGCGGCCCTGCTGACCGGCGCGGGCAATCGAGCGCGCGGCGCGAGCCGCCTGGCTCAGCGCTTCGGGGGTGATGGCATTGCTGTAGGCGAAACCGGTCTTCTCACCGGACTGGGCACGCACGCCCACGCCCTGGTCGAGGTTGAAACTGCCCTCCTTGACGATGCCGTCTTCCAGCACCCAGGTTTCCGAGACCTGGGTCTGGAAGTACAGGTCGGCGGCGTCGATGCCAGGGCCGGCCAGCTCGCCGAGCACGCCCGGCAGGTGCTCCAGGGTCAAGCCGCCGGGGCTCAGCAGTTGCTCGCTGACGGTCGATAACAGGTCGCTCATAAGGTCTCCACATCAGGCTGCCGCGGCTCGGCCGCAGCGAAAAAACGTTTGTGTCGCAGCACCGGCATACGCTCGCGAATCGCCACCTGCTCGCCGGCATCCCGCTCGGCCAGCAGCATCGCTTCACCCTCGGCGTACTCTGCCAGCTTACGCCCCCAGGGGTCGACGATCAGGCTGTGGCCGTGGGTTTCCCGGCCGCCAGGGTGAATGCCGCCCTGGGCCGCCGCCAGCAGGTAGCACTGGGTTTCGATGGCGCGGGCGCGGATCAGCACCTCCCAGTGCGCCGCCCCGGTAACCCGAGTGAAGGCCGAGGGCGCGGTGATCAATTCGGCGCCAGCCTCACGCAGGGCGCCATAGAGTTCAGGAAAGCGCAGGTCATAGCAGACGGTCAAACCCAGACGCCCGACGGGCGTGTCGGCCACCACTATCTGCCCGCCATGGGCATAGTCGTCCGACTCGCGATAACGGCCGCGGCTGTCGCTGACATCCACGTCGAACAGGTGCAGTTTGTCGTAACGGGCGACGAACTCGCCGTGCTCATCGACCAGTAGCGAGCAGGCCCGCGGCTTGCCGTCGGGCTCATCTCGCGGTGGCAGCGGCAGGGTCCCGGCGACTATCCACAAACCAAGCTCGCGGGCGGCGCTGCGCAGCCAGGGCAGCACCGGGCCTTCGCCGCTGGCCTCCTGGCGGCCAAGAGCTGCGGCGTCGCGGCGGCCCAGAGCGGAAAAATTTTCCGGCAGCACGGCTAGTCGCGCGCCACCCGCCGCGGCCTGCTCCAGCAGGCGCCGGGCCTGCAGGAGGTTGGCGGCGATATCGTCCTGGCTGACCATCTGGATCACGGCGAATGACATCATGACCTCCGGCTCAGTTGGGCTTCTCGAACGGCTTGTCGAACTTCAGTTCCGGGTCGTGCAGCGTGCCCTCGACGTCGTACTGCACGCTGGCGAAGCGCGCCACGCGATCACCCAACAACTTGTCGGCGATGAACAGCGCACCGCCAATGGCCGGTGCGCCGACGATCAAGGCGGCAATCGGCAGGTTGTTGGTCACCGGCAGGGTGACCAGCAGCTTGGCGTCGATGCCCTCGTTAACCATGTTAAGGGTGCCGTTGAGCTCCAGGTTGCTCGACGGGCCGGTCATGGTGATCGGCTCCTGGGTGACGAACACGCCGTCGGTAGCCAGCAGGTTGCCTTTCACCCGGTCGTAGCTCAGGCCCTTGTCGAGCAGGTCGGAAAAATCCAGGCGCAGACGCCGGCCGATGGAATTGAAGTTGAGCAGGCCGAATACCCGCAGCGCCGATGCTGAGCCCTGCACCTCGACGAACTGGCCCTTGCGCAGCGCTGCGTCGAGGCTGCCGGAGTAGCGTTTGAGGCTGAACCAGGCTGGCGAGCCCGGCCAGTGGCCGTCGGCGTCCAGGCGGAAGCTTTCGCTGGTCGCTGACGGCGCGTAGCCCCAGGCCTTGAGCACTTCGGAGAGCTTTTCGCCCTGCAGGCGGCCCTTGTACCAGCTGCGCGTCTGCCCCGGCACGCCCTGCCAGCCGATGGCGCCGCCCATATGCAGGCCCTTGAGGTTGATGTCCAGATCGCTGAACTGCACGCCCTGGCCGTCCGGCCGTGCCTTGAGCGACCAGGTGCCCATGTCGTCGTCGCCCTGGAACACATGGGCGACGCGCAGGTTCAGCGCCGGAATCTTGCGCGGGTCGAAATCGGCCAGCGGATCAGGCGCCTCAGGCTCCGGTTCGTCCTCGGTTTTCGGCTTGACGGCCGGCAGGCGCACATATTCCATATCGGCGACGATAGGCTTGTCGGCGGCCTCGAACAGGTCGATGCGGCCCTTGGCCAGGGTGCTGTCCAGGTTCAGCGACCAGCCGCCATTGAGCGGACGGAGGCCCACATCCAGATCATCGAGCTTCTGCCCAAGGCCTTCGAAGTGGCCGATACGCAGCTGCGCATCGCTGAACAACTGCTGCGTCTGCTGACGTGACGCCTGTTGATAAGGCTCGATCGCCTTCTGCCATTCGGCCAGGTTGACCCGCTCGACGCGCCCACGCACCCGCACGCCGCGACTACTCGGCAGGATCGCCGGGCCATCGCCAATGCGCAGCTCACCGCGACTCTGGTCAAACTTGCCTGTAGGTGCAGCCAGGGTGAAGCTGGCCACATTGGCGTAGTCGAGCCCATAGCGCTGCTCGGCACCGCCGAAACTCATGCGCCACTGAGCCGCGCGCTGCTCGTTGGCAGCCTTGCCGAAGGGCGCCGGCAAGCCAATGCTCAGGCCCTTGAGGTCGGAGTCGACGCTCAGCTGGCTTTGCGCGCCCTCCAGGCTCAGGTTCAGGCGATATGGCAGGCTCCCTTCGGCCGGCAGCTTCTGCTTGACGCCCAACCACTGCGTCAGGCTCGCCAGAGTTACCACGCCATTGGCCTCGATCTGGCTACGTGGCTGACCGGGTTTGCCATCGGCCACCGCCTTGCCACGGATGGCATGTCCCAGCGCTCGGGCAGTGATCGTCGGCGCGCTCAGCCCCTTGCCCGTGTCGTAACGGAAATCTCCGGTCACGTCGCTCAATTGCAGATCGGGCTTGCTGATGGCGAGCGAGGCCTTGTTGGCGCTGAAGTCGACGATCACATTGGCCGGCTCGCCTTTCTGCAGTGGGATATCCAGATTCAGAGCGCCATTGAGGGCGCCCTCGCCCTTCCAGCCAGCGAAAGTGTCGGCGACGCCAAGCGGGGTTTCCTGAAGGATCTTCAGACCATCGCCGACGCTGCTCTGCAGCTTGCCCTTGAGCTTCAGGTGCGGAGTCTGGCCACTGTCGACATGGGGGATATCGGCAAATGCCTCGCGCACGCGGCTGTCGAGAATCTTGCCTTCGGAAACGCGCACGCGCACGCCGCTGTCTTCGATCAGCACCTGGCCGCGGGCATCACGCAGCGCCGGCCAGCCGGGCTGGAAGGCCAGCTCGGCGTCCTGCACGTCGAAGAACAGGCTGATACTACGCACTGCCGGATCCGGGTTGCGGTTGATCGAACCCTGATACTGAAAGTAGCCCTCGTTGACCTTGCCGCTGCGGATGGCGGTCTTCAGCCATTCGTCGAGGGCCGGGCTGAGCACCGGGGTCGGCAGGTACTTTTCGGTGAAACGCGCATCGCCGTCACGCATGCCGACGCGCAGGTCCATATAGTCCTCGCGCTCTGGGTCCTTGAGCATGCGGATCAGAAAATCGCCGGCCACCTTGCCCTCTTCACCCACCACTTGCAGATAAGGCGCACGCAGGGTGAAGCCTTCGTCGTCGAGGGTCCAGGTCAGCCGACCCTTGGCCTGCTGATAGACCCAGGCCTTCGGGAACAGGGTGGTCAGGTGCAGGGAGAAATCTTCGCTGTCGACCTTCAGTTCGCCGCCGCCCAGGTCGCCGGTGATGCTGCCACTGCCGTTCTCCACGGCAGGCGAGGCATGCCAGGCGGAAAAGCCGACGCGCTCTAGGTTGGCGGAGAACTGCAAACGTTTCGGCCCCTCAGCATCCGGCTGGAAGCTGGCGTTGAGGTTACGCAGGCCGCCGTGGGGCTTGAGGGTCTGCAGCAGATCCAGCGCCGTGTCCGGCAGCGGCGCCAGGCTCTCGACTAGCGGCACAAGCGGGCCGACATCGAGGCGGTCGGCGCTCAGTTTCCAACGCTGCGACTGGTCGTCCTTGGCCGCCTGATGGCCCAGGGCGATTCGCGCTTCGCCCCAGCGGTTGTCACCACGGCTGAAGGCGAAATCATCGAGCAACAGGTCGAAGTCATCACCCTTGCGATCGAAGTAGGCATTCAGGGCCAGATCCTTGAGGGCGACGGACTTGCGCTCGCCATAATGCCCCTTGATGGCTGGCGCATGCAGGCGAGTAACGGCACGCTGCAACTGACGCTGGTCCCACACGCCCCACAGCTCACCGCCCAGTTGCAGATTGTCGAGGTGCCAATCGCGGGTCAGCCTCTGCGGCAGCCAGGCGGCCCAGTCGCTCTGTGGCGCACTCAGGTACAGCTCGGCACGGGCGTCCTGCCAGTGCTCGGCCTGGATGCGCGTGCGCAGCTGCAGGGCCAGGGGTTGGCCATCCGGCAGGTGCAGGCGTGCGTTCAGGCGCTGACGGCTGCTGCCGTTATCGACGCTGAGGTTGATGTCGGTGAGTTGCAGCGGCGCCTGCCCGAGCGCCTGGACGCTAACCTGGCTGCCGAGCAGGGAAAGATGGCCGAGCACCTGGGACTGGCGCAGCGCCTTGGCGATATCCAGCGGCGGCTGATTCTGCCGTTGCGGCAGGCCGTCCACGTGCCAGGCGCCTTGCTCGTCTTCACGCAGGGTCAGGCTGAGGCCATCGAGCTGTAGATCGGCGAGGCGCGGTTGCCAGGTCATGAGGCTGCCAAGCAAGTCGGGCACCACCTTCACCTGGTCGAGAGCCAGTGCCTGCTCGCCTTCGCCAATGCGCAGATCGCGCACGGTCAGCAGCGGCGCGAAACCGCTCCAGTGCCCTTCCAGTGCGCCGATGCTGACCGGCATGCCCAGGGCCTCACTGGCGCGGGTTTGCGCCTCTTCGCGGTATTCGGCCACCAGGGGCACCAACTGGCGACCGAGGCTCACGTAAAAGGCGGCCAGCACCAGGCCCAGCGCACACAGCCCCAGGCCCCAGCGCAGCAACGTGGCGAATGCCTGCCCCAGACGCGCCATTCAGTTCACTTCCCGGCCCGGCCGGGCAACGTTACAGCAGCACCACATCATATTGTTCCTGGGAGTACATGGTTTCGACCTGGAACTTGATGGTTCGTCCTATGAATGCTTCAAGGTCGGCGACGTTGCCCGATTCCTCGTCGAGCAGGCGGTCGACCACCTTCTGGTTGGCCAGCACGCGGTAGCCCTCGGGCTGGTAGGCACGGGCCTCGCGGAGGATCTCACGGAAGATTTCGTAGCAGGTGGTTTCCGCGGTTTTCAGCTTGCCGCGTCCCTGGCAGTGGCTGCACGGCTCGCACAGCACCTGTTCGAGGCTTTCACGAGTGCGCTTGCGGGTCATCTGCACCAGGCCCAGCTCGGTGATGCCGATGATGTTGGTCTTGGCGTGATCGCGCTCCAGTTGCTTTTCCAGGGTGCGCAGCACCTGGCGCTGGTGCTCCTCGTCTTCCATGTCGATGAAGTCGATGATGATGATGCCGCCGAGGTTGCGCAGGCGCAGCTGGCGGGCGATCGCGGTGGCCGCCTCGAGGTTGGTCTTGAAGATGGTTTCTTCGAGCGTGCGATGGCCGACGAAGGCGCCGGTATTCACGTCGATGGTGGTCATCGCCTCGGCGGGGTCGATGATCAGATAGCCGCCGGACTTGAGCGGCACCTTGCGCTCCAGGGCCTTCTGGATCTCGTCCTCGATGCCGTGCAGGTCGAAGATCGGCCGCTCGCCCGGATAATGCTCCAGACGGTCGGCGATTTCCGGCATCAGTTCGGCGACGAAAGCGGTGGCCTTGCCAAAGGTTTCCCGGGAGTCGACGCGGATCTTCTCGGAGCGCGGGCTGACCAGATCGCGCAGGGTGCGCAGGGCCAGGCTCAGGTCCTCATAGATCACCGAGGGCGTCGGCGCACTTTTCATCTGCTCGGCGATCTGCGTCCACAGGCGGCGCAGGTAGCGGATGTCGACGAGAATCTCCTCGGCCCGCGCGCCATCGGCCGCCGTACGCAGGATGAACCCGCCGGCTTCGGCGATGCCTTCAGCGGCCACGCAATCGGTGACCACCTGTTTGAGGCGTTCGCGCTCGGCTTCGTCTTCGATCTTCAGGGAGATGCCGACATGACTGGTGCGCGGCATGTACACCAGATAACGCGACGGGATCGACAACTGGGTGGTCAGGCGCGCGCCCTTGCTGCCAATCGGGTCCTTGGTGACCTGGACGGTGAGGCTCTGGCCTTCGTGCACCAGGGCGCTGATGCTCTCCACGGCGCTGCCTTCGCGGCTGGAAATTTCCGAAGCATGGATGAACGCCGCACGCTCCAGGCCGATGTCGACGAACGCCGCCTGCATGCCGGGCAGCACGCGCACCACTTTGCCTTTATAGATGTTGCCGACGATGCCACGGCGCTGGGTGCGCTCGACGTGCACTTCCTGCAGGACACCGTTTTCCACCACCGCCACACGCGACTCCATCGGCGTGATATTGATCAGAATCTCTTCACTCATGCGCCCATCTCTTGGCTGAGATGAAGCTGAAAGCAGCGGCGGGCTCATCGCGCCCGAACCATCGCAGCCTGCAACCTCTTAGGTTATGCGCTGGCAGTCGTTTGCCAACACGGAATCGCGAATTGCGCGAGCAGTTCGGCAGTCTCGCACAACGGCAGGCCAACCACCGCTGAATAACTGCCCTGCATCTGGCTGACGAACACTGCAGCCAGCCCCTGAATACCATAACTGCCAGCCTTGTCGCGCGGCTCGCCAGTGGCCCAATAGGCTTCAATCTGTTTCCGGTCGAGAGGCTTGAAGCACACCGTGCTGGTCACCACGCGCGCTTCGGCGCGGCTATCACTGACCAGCGCGACGGCGGTCAGCACCTGATGCTCGCGGCCGGACAGCGCCCCCAGCGTGACCAGCGCATCCTCGCGGTCGACGGGCTTGCCGAGAATCCGGCCATCGAGCACCACGGCGGTGTCGGAGCCGAGCACCACGGCGTCGCGGCGATCAGCCAGAGTCGCGAGAGCAGCCTGAGCCTTGGCCCGTGCCAGGCGCTCGACGTAGGCCGCAGGCGCCTCGCCGGGCTGCGCGGTTTCATCGATGGGCACCACGTGGGTGGTGAAGGGGACGCCGATCTGCGCGAGCAGCTCGCGACGGCGCGGCGAAGCGGAGGCCAGGTAGAGCGTGGTCATGCACAGGTCTCGCAATCAGGCGCTACAGCGCGGTTCAGTTGACTCGCATGCGCCGGTGCACGGCACGCAGCAGGGTGCACACCCAGGGCCAGAGTAGCGCGCTGACCAGAGCCGGCAGCACGAAGGCGAGGGTCGGCGGGCGGTTGCCGGTCAGGGCGTTGAGCCAGAGCTGCACCAGTTGAGCCACGCCGAACACCACCAACAGCACCATGCTCTGCTGCCACATGGGAAACATGCGTAGGCGCTGATGCAGGCTGAGCACCAGAAAGGTGATCAGGGTGAGGATCAGCGCGTTTTGCCCCAGCAAAGTGCCATTGAGCACGTCGGCCAGCAGGCCGATGCAGAAGGCGCTGGTCATGCCGATGCGGTGCGGCACGGCCAGCACCCAGTAGGTGAGAAACAGCGCCAGCCACAGCGGTCGGCCGATTTCCATGAAGCGCGGCATGGCCGATACGCTGAGCAGCAAGGCCAGCACCAGACTGGCCCAGATCACCCAGAGGTTGCTCGAACGGGACGCGATCATTAGCGGGGCTCCTCACCGTTGGGTGGCTCTACGGGCTGCACCTCCGGTGGCGGCGCCTCGACCGGTGGGGCGTCTTCGATAGGCGCTTCGGCGTCAGGACGGTGACGCGTCTGGCGGTCGACCTCTTCCTGAGCCTCCGCCGACTCGGCAGCACGCTGCTCCGGCGAACGCGGGTCGGTGAATACCAGCAGCATGTAGCGGGTGCGATTAAGGTTGGCGGTCGGCACGGCCCGGACGATGGCGAACGGCTGACCGGAGTCATGCACCACCTCGGTCACCGTGGCCACCGGATAGCCAGCCGGGAAACGCTGGCCAAGACCGGAGCTGACCAGCAGATCGCCTTCCTTGATGTCGGCGGTATCGGCGACGTGGCGCAGCTCGAGGCGTTCGGGGTTACCGGTGCCGGTGGCGATGGCGCGCAGGCCGTTACGGTTGACCTGCACGGGAATGCTGTGGGTGGTGTCGGTGAGCAGCAGCACACGGGAGGTGTAGGGCATCACCTCAACCACCTGGCCCATCAGGCCGCGAGCATCGAGTACCGGCTGGCCGAGCACCACGCCGTCCTTCTCGCCCTTGTCGATGAGAATGCGGTGGGTGAAGGGGTTGGGGTCGATACCGATCAGCTCGGTGGCCAGCACTTCATCGTCGACCAGCGCCGAGGAGTTGAGCAGTTCGCGCAGGCGCACGTTCTGTTCGGTCAGCGCGGCCAGCTTCTGCAGGCGGCGCTGCATCATCAGCTGTTCGGCCTTGAGCTTCTCGTTCTCGGCGGCCAGCTCGTTGCGCGAGCTGAGCTCCTGGGTGGCGCTTTCCCACAGAGTGACCGGCAGACGGCCAAGCCAGTACACTGGCTCGACGATCAGGCCGAGCTGGCTACGAACCGAATGCAGGACGGTGAGACGGGCGTCGACGACCATCAGAGCGGCCGACAGCACGGCGAACACCAGCAGGCGAACACCGAGCGAAGGACCTTTGGCGAATAGCGGCTTTATGGTGATTACCTCGTAGCCTGCCCGGAAGCTGCATGCGGCGCGATGGTAGCTTCCGAGCTGCTGCAGCGTGAGGCGTGCGGCTTATTCGGTGGACAACAGATCCATGCTGTGACGATCCATCATCTCCAGCGCCTTGCCGCCGCCACGGGCGACGCAGGTCAGCGGGTCTTCGGCGACGATCACCGGCAGGCCGGTTTCCTGGCTCAGCAGCTTGTCGAGGTCACGCAGCAGCGCGCCACCACCGGTCAGCACCAGGCCGCGCTCGGCGATGTCCGAAGCCAGCTCGGGCGGCGACTGCTCCAGGGCGCTCTTGACCGCCTGGACGATGGTTGCCAGGGATTCCTGCAGCGCTTCGAGCACTTCGTTGGAGTTCAGGGTGAAGCTGCGCGGCACGCCTTCGGCCAAATTGCGGCCACGTACGTCGACCTCACGGATCTCGCCGCCCGGGTACGCGGTGCCGATTTCCTGCTTGATGCGCTCGGCGGTGGATTCGCCGATCAGCGAACCGTAGTTGCGGCGCACATAGGTGATGATGGCTTCGTCGAAACGGTCGCCGCCAACCCGTACGGATTCGGCATAGACCACGCCGTTCAGGGAGATCAGTGCGATTTCAGTGGTACCACCACCGATATCGACGACCATCGAACCACGGGCTTCTTCGACCGGCAGGCCGGCACCGATGGCAGCGGCCATCGGCTCTTCGATCAGGAACACTTCGCGGGCACCGGCGCCCAGCGCGGATTCACGGATGGCACGGCGCTCGACCTGGGTCGACTTGCACGGCACGCAGATCAGCACGCGCGGCGACGGCTGCAGGAAGCTATTTTCGTGAACCTTGTTGATGAAGTACTGCAGCATCTTTTCGCAGACGCTGAAGTCGGCGATCACGCCGTCTTTCATCGGGCGAATGGCGGCGATGTTGCCAGGAGTACGACCGAGCATGCGCTTGGCGTCAGTACCGACGGCGACGACGCTCTTCTGATTGCCATGGGTACGAATGGCGACGACCGACGGTTCGTTCAGGACGATGCCGCGCTCGCGTACATAAATAAGGGTATTGGCAGTGCCCAGGTCAATCGACAGATCGCTGGAAAACATGCCACGCAGTTTTTTGAACATGGGATAGGGACCCTAGGCAACGCGTGGTAAAGATCGGCGCAAGAAAACACGCAGGTAAAAAAGTGCGGCAAACTCTAACAACGGCAGGGATTTTGAGCAAGGCACCAATATGTTAGATTGCCTGTTTTTCCGCGGCCTTGAGGCATCTTTCACACGGGTGGCGACAGCACTGAAAAGCTGTCATGCGCTACCGGTAACTGCCCCAAACCGCACGTCGCCGCCTTAGACCGCCAGCCAAGCGCATCCGTTCCCTGCCACCTGTGCACGGGTACCTGCCGATACGCGCGCTGGCGACCGCCTGGCGGCCAGTTTTCAAAGGGAGAACCCGATGGCGCTTGAACGCTCCGAGGTGGAAAAGATCGCACACCTGGCCCGCCTGGGCCTGAGTGACAGTGAACTGCCACAGACCACCGCAACCCTCAACAGCATTCTGGGCCTGATCGACAACATGCAGGCGGTCGACACCACCGGCATCGAGCCCCTGGCCCACCCGCTGGAAACCACCCAGCGCCTGCGTGCCGACGCCGTTACCGAAGCGAACCAGCGCGACGCCTATCAGGCCATCGCCCCGGCCGTGGAAAGCGGCCTGTACCTGGTTCCCAAAGTCATCGAGTAAGGAAAGCCTTCCGCCATGCATCAATTGACCCTGGCCGAGATCGCCCGCGCACTCGCCGACAAGCAATTCTCCTCCGCCGAGCTGACCCAGAGCCTGCTGAGCCGCGTCGAGCAGCTCGATCCGCAGCTCAACAGCTTCATCACCGTCACCGCCGACCAGGCCCTCGAGCAGGCCAAGGCCGCCGACGCCCGCCGCGCTGCGGGTGAAAACGGTCCGCTGCTCGGCGCGCCGATCGCCCACAAGGACCTGTTCTGCACCCAGGGCGTGCTGACCAGTTGCGGCTCGAAGATCCTCACCGGCTTCAAGGCGCCCTACGACGCCACCGTGGTCGACAAGCTCAAGGCTGCCGGTACCGTCAGCCTCGGCAAGCTGAACATGGACGAGTTCGCCATGGGCTCGGCCAACGAATCCAGCCACTACGGCCCGGTCAAGAACCCCTGGGACACCAGCCGTGTACCCGGTGGTTCCTCCGGCGGCTCCGCGGCTGCCGTGGCGGCACGGCTGATTCCGGCCGCCACCGGCACCGATACCGGCGGCTCGATTCGCCAGCCGGCCGCGCTGACCAACCTCACCGGCATCAAGCCGACCTACGGTCGGGTGTCGCGCTGGGGCATGATCGCCTACGCCTCCAGCCTCGACCAGGGCGGCCCGCTGGCCCGCTCTGCCGAGGATTGCGCCCTGCTGCTCGGCGCCATGGCCGGTTTCGACCCGAAGGATTCGACCAGTGTCGATCAACCGGTCGATGACTACCTGGCCGCCCTCGCCCAGCCACTGGCGGGCCTGCGCATCGGCCTGCCCAAGGAGTACTTCGGTGCCGGCCTGGACGCGCGCATCGGCGAGAAAGTCATGGCCGTGGTCGAGGAGCTGAAGAAGCTCGGCGCAACCGTCAAGGACATCAGCCTGCCGAACATGCAGCATGCCATCCCGGCCTACTACGTGATCGCCCCGGCCGAGGCCAGCTCCAACCTGTCGCGTTTCGACGGCGTGCGTTTCGGCTATCGCTGCGAAAACCCGAAGGACCTGCAGGATCTGTACAAGCGTTCCCGTGGCGAAGGCTTCGGCGAGGAAGTGAAGCGCCGCATCATGGTCGGCACCTATGCGCTGTCCGCCGGCTACTACGACGCTTACTACATCAAGGCCCAGCAGATCCGCCGACTGATCAAGAACGACTTCGTGGCGGCCTTCAAGGACGTCGACGTGATCCTCGGCCCGACCACGCCGAACCTGGCCTGGAAACTCGGCGAGAAGAACGCCGACCCGGTCTCCGCCTACCTGGAAGACATCTACACCATCACCGCCAACCTGGCCGGCATTCCCGGCCTGTCGATGCCGGCCGGCTTCGTCGATGGCCTGCCGGTGGGCGTGCAGTTGCTCGGCAACTACTTCCAGGAAGGTCGTCTGCTCAACGTCGCGCACCAGTACCAGCAGGTCAGCGACTGGCACAAACAAGCACCGAGCGGATTCTGAGGAACACTTTTATGCAATGGGAAACCGTCATCGGGCTCGAGATTCACGCTCAGCTCAGCACCCAATCGAAGATCTTCTCGGCCAGCGCCACCACCTTCGGCGCCGAGCCCAACACCCAGGCCAGCCTGGTCGACCTCGGCATGCCCGGCACCCTGCCGGTGCTCAACGCCGAGGCCGTGCGCATGGCCTGCCAGTTCGGCCTGGCCATCGATGCAGAGATCGCCGAGCGTAACGTCTTCGCGCGCAAGAACTACTTCTACCCGGACCTGCCGAAGGGCTACCAGACCAGCCAGATGGATCATCCCATCGTGGGCAAGGGCTTCCTCGACATCACCCTGGAAGACGGCACCGTCAAGCGTATCGGCATCACCCGCGCGCACCTCGAAGAAGACGCCGGCAAGAGCCTGCACGAAGACTTCCAGGGCATGAGCGGCATCGACCTGAACCGCGCCGGCACGCCGCTGCTGGAAATCGTCTCCGAACCGGACATCCGTTCGGCCAAGGAAGCGGTGGCCTACGTTAAAGCCATCCACGCACTCGTCCGTTATCTGGGTATCTGCGACGGCAACATGGCCGAAGGCTCGCTGCGTTGCGACTGCAACGTGTCGGTACGCCCTAAGGGCCAGGCCGAGTTCGGCACGCGCCGCGAGATCAAGAACGTCAACTCATTCAAATTCATTGAGCGCGCGATCAATACCGAGATCGAGTGGCAGATCGACGAGATCGAATCTGGCAACAAAATTGTGCAGGAAACCGTTCTGTACGACGTAGCAGCCAACAAGACCAAGTCCATGCGCAGCAAGGAAGAAGCCAACGACTACCGTTACTTCCCCTGCCCGGACCTGCTGCCAGTGGTGATCGAGCGTAGCTTCCTCGACGAGCTGCGCAGCCAGTTGCCCGAGCTGCCGCCGCAGAAGCGCGAGCGTTTCGAGCGCCAGTTCGGCCTGTCCACTTACGACGCCAGCGTGCTCAGCGCCAGCCGCGAAATGGCCGACTACTTCGAAGCCGTGGAAAAGACCTGCGGCGACGCCAAGCTGTCGGCCAACTGGGTGATGGGCGAGCTGTCCAGCCTGCTCAACAAGGAAGGCCTGGAGATCGAGCAGTCGCCGGTGTCCGCCGAGCAACTGGGCGGCATGATCCTGCGCATCAAGGACAACACCATCAGCGGCAAGATCGCCAAGATGGTCTTCGAGGCCCTGGCCGCCGGTGAAGGCGCCAGCGCCGACGAAATCATCGAGAAAAAGGGCCTCAAGCAGGTCACCGATTCCGGCGCCATCGAGGCGATGCTCGACGAAGTGCTGGCCGCCAACGCCGAGCAGGTCGAACAGTACCGCGCCAGCGATGAAGCCAAGCGCGGCAAGATGTTCGGCTTCTTCGTCGGCCAGGCCATGAAAGCCTCCAAGGGCAAGGCCAACCCGGGGCAAGTGAACGAACTGCTGAAGAAAAAGCTCGAAGGTTGAGCGATTTGAAAACGCCGGGATTGCCCGGCGTTTTCATATCTGATGGATGGCAAAGGGAGAACAATGATGCGAGGACTGTCGATTGTGCTGGTGCTGTTCAGCCTGCTGCTCGCCGGCTGCAGCACGCCCCGTGGCGGCCTGTCCTATGGCAGCGGTACGCCCTATGACAGTAGCGTGGCTGGCGATTACCGCGCCGAGGGCAAGGCCTCGTATTACGGCCGTGCGCACCACGGCAACAAGACCGCCAGCGGCGAGCGCTTCGACCAGAACGCGCTGACCGCCGCCCACCGCACCCTGCCCTTCGGCACCATGGTCCGGGTCACCAACCTCGACAATGGCCAGAGCGTGGTAGTACGCATCAACGACCGCGGCCCCTTCGCCCGCGGGCGCATCATCGACGTGTCGCGCAAGGCAGCCGAGTCGTTGGATATGCTCAAGACGGGCGTGGCGCCGGTGCGGGTGGAAAGCCTGAAGTAAGACGGAGGGGTTGCTCATGATCTCTCAGGCAGCGTAAAGGACTGCTACAAAACAAAAGCGGACATCGTTGCTTTACCTGTGGGAACGGGCCATGCCCGTGATTTTTTCGCGGGCATGGCCCGCTCCCACAGATGGGCCTTATGGCTGCTACCGCCACTTCGCAGGCAAAGCGCTGAACTTCAACCTGAAAATCGTGAGCAGACGCCTACAACGCCGGATCCCAGCGCTGCGACCAGTCGGTATCTTGCGCAGCGATCTCGCGCAGCAGCTCGAAGCTTTGCTGCAGGGCTGCCGAATCCCGCTCGCGGGAATACACCAGATAGGTCGGGTAGCTGAACTCTGGCGCCCTGGGCACCCGCTCCAGTACCTTCTTGTCCAGGTAGCTCTGCACAACGCGCGTGCGGAAGTAGCCCGAGCCGCCGTGCTCCAGGATGTATTGCAGGGCCAGCGGCCCGAGATTGAAGGACACCGGTGCCCGCGCCTTGTCCGGCAGGGCGCGGTCGTGCTGGGCGCGGAAGCTGTCGCTCCAGTCGATATAGACGTAGGGCTCCGGGTTTGCCGCACGGACCAGAATCAGCTTTTCCTCGAGCACCTGCTCGACCTGCACGCCGGCCCAGTAGGTGGGCTGGTAGACCAGCGCCGCGTCCATCACGCCCATTTCCACCTGCCGCAACAGGCTGGCGCATTCGGCCACTTGGGCGCGCACCGCGTAGCCGTCGACGCCCTCGCGGATGGCGCTGACCCAACGCAGCATCAGCGGATTGCACAGGCTCACCTCGCCGCCGATATGCAGCACGTTGTGATAACCGTCCGGCAACGGCAGGTCGCGCTGCGCGGCCTCCCAGGTCTGCTGGATCTGGTTGGCGTAGGTGACGAACGCCTCGCCATCGGGCGTCAGCCGCGCGCCAGCGCGATTGCGCACGAACAGCGTGCTGCCCAGATGACTTTCCAGCTTCTGGATACGCGCGGTGATCGCCGTCTGGGTGACGTGCATGCGCTCGGCGGCGGCGATGAAACTGCCGCTACGGACGATTTCCAGAAAGGTACGGGTAAGGTCGATATCCATGGTCGCTGGGCCAGCCCGATTGGCGCTGGCGATTCCTCAAGCCTGATCCGGCGCCCAGTGTACGGGCGCGCGGCGGATCATTCGATGCTTCAATCGAGGTGTCTGAGCAGGTCGCGGTGCAGCGCGGCGACCAGGTCGGTCTGGGTGATCACCCCGACCAGCCGGCCCTCGTCGAGCACCGGCAGGCAATGCAGGCCGTCGTCGGAGAGCAACGCGATCAGGTCGACGACATGGGTATCGACATCCACCGTGCGCACCGGCGCGGTCATCAGCTCGCCCAGCGTCTGCTTCTTCTGCAGGCCGAGGATCGCTCGCAGGTTGAACGTATTGGCCCGCGTGGCGCTGACCAGATCGACCAGGCTGACGATACCGACCAGCCTGCCGACGTCGAGAATCGGAAGCGCCTTGAGGCCGTGATGGGTGAGCAGGTACAGGCCCTTGGCGACCGCCGTTTGCGGCGTGGCGTGGATCAGATCGCGGGACATCATCTGCCCGGCACGGATCTCGCCCATGCTGCGGCGCAGCGCGTGCTTCTCGGTGCTGCGCACGATCAGCTCGAGGTCTTCGCGGGTGATGTCGACGAAGGAACCCAGTTCGTCGAGGGCGTAGTCTAGGTCATCGGCGTTGATGCCGGCGCGCTCGCTCGGCAGCGGGTCGCGGGTGTGATGCACCGCAGGCGTGCCGGGGTGCGGGCGCGGATACGGCACGCGGGTCAGGTTGTTGTAGAGCAGCGCGCAGGCCAGGAGCCCGACGCCGGCGGTCATCGCCGCCAGCGCCGGCTGCCAGAATGGCTCGCCCGGCAACGGTGTGGCGAACACCATGCAGAAGGCGATGGCCCCGCCCGGCGGATGCAGGCAGCGCAGCGGGCACATCAATAGCAGGCTCAGGCCCAGGGCCAACGCCGCGCCGAGCAGGCTGTGATCGATGAAATGGGTGATCGTCAGTGCGACGGCACTGGCGCACAGGTAGCTGCCGAGAATCGACCAGGGCTGGGCCAGAGCCCCCGAGGACACGGCGAACAGCAGCACGGCCGAAGCCGCCAGGGGGCCGGAGAAATGTACCGCCATGTGCAAGCCGAACAACTGGCTGCATACCCAGGCGCTGAACAGGAACCCGGCAGCGGCACCAAAGGCGGCGCGGCTCCACTCACGAGGACGGGTGTGCAGGGCATCAGGCAGAAAGGCGGAGAGCCATTGGGGGAAATGCGCGTGGGACTTCATCGCTACCGTCGAAAAGATCGAGCCTCTCAAATGAGAGGCCCGCTGGGGACCGCTGGAAGCGGCTTGCAGGAGCATCCGTCCCTGGATGATGTACTCGTCTGTTTGCAACCTTGCCCGCCCCGGTAGAGAAACCGTGGCGAGCAATGGAGCAGAGTGTGACGAACGGCGATAGCGCGATCAAACGAATAATAATGAAGGATGGATAAGCTTTTTTTGATACTAAAACGACACGCATCACGCCTGTGGCCCGGGTTGAGCGCAGCGATATCCGGGGAACCGAATCCTGGGTATCGCTGCGCTCAACCGCAGGCTACGTATGATCGGCTGTGCCTTTACGGATAGCTGAAGCTTTTTACCAGGGTCAGCTCACCCGGCGTACGCATCGGCACCAGAAAGCTCTCCTGCTTCTCGTTGACCGTGCCCTCTTCGGTAATCAGGGTGATCTGCCCGGTGGTGAGGATCTGCCCGGCCTCGCTCGCGCCCTCCTCGTCATAGCTGTAGCCGCCGCCGTAGTAGTTCACGTAGACCAGGTACCGGCCCTTTAGCGGCGTGGGCGAGGCGATCATTTCCGGGCCGTAGCCGGTGGTCACGTCGACATCCAGGGCAGCGCCGTTGGCCAGCGAACGATTGCCGTACCACACATGCTCGCCATCGGGCGTGACCAGGTGCAGGTCCAGGTCGGTGTTGTCGCTGTCCCACGACAGCACCACGCGCAGGCGCGCGGGGGTTTCGCCGCTGCCATTGTTGTAGAACTGCACGCGCCGACGCTGGCTGCCATCCGGGCTGCGCACCTCGACGTTGTTGCTGCCGGCCGGGAACACGAACGGGCGGTCGAAGCCGCCGTCCTCGTCGATCTTCAGCGGCATGCTGGTGCCGTTGACCACCAGGCGACCCGGCGCCCTGCTCTCGTCCTTGCGCAGCGCGCTGATCGCACCCTTGATGCGTGCGGTGTCGGCCTGGTTGGCGGCGCTGTTCACCGAAGAGGCCGGGTAATTGACCTCCTGCATGAACTGCGCGCCGTCGCCACCGCCGACGCGCCAACCGCTACGTGGCGTGTCGAGCTTCACCTCGGCCAGTGCGTACAGCGGCAGCAGGGTCAGGCAGAGGGCGATACGAGGGGTGATCAGGGCCATGATGTCATTCCAGTAACAGGGTGCGGGCGAGGCCTTCGACGTAGGCCTCGTCCTGTCCATTGGGGTGGGCGACGAACGCCAGGTGCAGGTATTCGTGGGTCAGGTCGAGGCGATCCTGTAGGGAGAAGAAGCCGCGCACGAAAATGCGCTGCCGCTCACGATCCACATAGGGCCGCCCGGAAGCCAGTTGGCAAACGGTGAACTGCTGAATTTCTTCATACCCCGGCTCCATGTCCAGGCGCGGGCGCCAGTCGCGGCGCTGCTTGCGCAGCCACTGCTCGGCAGCGACCAGCGGCTGGCAGGCGGCCACGGGCTTGTCCCAACGGCTCAGGGTGGCACGCGGGAAGGCGCGAGCGAGGATGGCGTCGTAACGCAGGCCACTGTTCGCCTGCTCGACCGCTTGGCTCCAGGCCAGACGATCAGGCCCCGGCTGGGTGCTGTGATAGGTCACCGGCGAGCCGGCCAGCACCAGGTCGGCCGTCCACGCGGCGATATCCTTGGCGCCCTGGCTGGCCGGGCGCGGCGCCACGCGCTGGCTGGCGCTGCTGTCGTCGATGCGCAGGCATTCGCCACGGCGACCGGCGCTCTGCAACAGGTAGGTGCGCGCAGCGATGGCCAGTGCCTTGGCGGCCTCGGCGGGCTGCGCCGAGGCCTCTCGATCCAGCACCCGGGCCACGTAGTCTTCGCGCTGCAGATGGGCAGTGAGCTGCTGGCCCTCGTTCGTACGTTCGAGAAACAGCTCGCCGTGGCTTTCGATGGGCAGGCGGTTGCCATTGGCGAACTCGACCTCGTAGCGCCCGTTGAGCACACCCGGCTCCATGGCCGCGTCACTGCCCTCGCGCCGCAGCTGACGCAACGGGTAGCGGGCGAACAGGCGCACCTCGACGCAGCTGCCGGCCTCGCTTGGCCAGGCCGCTGGCAGCACCTGGCCGAGCGCCTCGGCATGGCGCTTGAGCACCATCACGCTGGTGCCCGAGCCGCCCGCCCAGACGGGCGTGCCGTCGGCCAGCCAGCCGGCGAAACCACCCTGGCGCGCCTGGGGATCGTTATCGGCCAGCCAGCTCCAGGTCTTCACCCGCAGGCGGCTGCCCAGGGCGCTGACGGTCGAGCCGTCGCCGGCCAGCACCACGTCCAGCAGCACCTTGCGGGCATCGGCCTGGGCGGGCAATTGCGCAAGTTGCGTGAGCAGTTGCTGAATGGAGACGCGGGTCGCCGGCGCCAGGCGCTGGCGCTCGCTGATCCAGCTCGGCGCCTTGCGGGCCTGCCAGTAGCGCGACCAGTCGTCTTGGTCCAGCTGCAGATTCTCCTGCGCGAAATACAGACCGCAGGATTTGACCAGCGCCTGATCCCGATCGATGCGCTCGCCCGGGTTGCAGCAATACACCTCTTCCTTGTCCTGCCCGCGGCACTGATAGCCGTTGTCCGGCTGTTTGGTGTCGACCAGATAGGCGTAGACGAACAGCTTCCACAGGCTGCCCAGCGGCGCCTCCAGGCTGTCAGACAGAGCTTCGCGGCTGAGCAACCGCTGCCCGTCGAGGCGCAACAACTCGCTGCCGTCGGCCCGTAGCCAGGCCAGCGACAGCGGCGCTTCGCTGGCCATCGCCGAACCGCCCAAGGCGGCCAGCAGGGCTAGCGAAACGAGCAGGCCGTACTTACTCAACGGTTACCTTCTGCAATGCGGGCTCGCTCTCGAGTGCCTGCTGGCCCGGCGCGTAGAGGCGCACGTAGCGAGCCGGCGGCAACACGAACTCGCCCTTCTGCGAGAAGCGCACCAGGTGACGCAGCACCAGTTCGCCTTGCAGGGCGTCCACCGGCACCGCATAGCTGAGTTCGCCCGGCTCGTTGCGGGCCTTTTCCAGCGCCGCGGCTTCATCGCCACCCAGGCCGCTGACCTGGATGCCCCAGGTGGTGCGCTCCACATCGGCGCCCGGCGGCAGCGGCACTTCCAGCATGCCGTAGCGCAGGATCTGTTCGCCTTCGCTGCTGAGGGTCACTTCGTCCAGGTACAGGTCGGCGCTGGATATCTCGTCCTTGCCGACTTCTTCGGCACGGAACTCGAAGGCCTTTTCGCCCGGTACCAGCCGCAGCAGACGACGCTTGACGGTGACCGGCACATTGCTCGGCGCAGCCTGGGCGCTCTGGTAGTCGAGGCGTACGTCGTTCGGCTGATCCAGATCGCCGGCCACCTGCAGGGCCTGGGGCGGTTGCACGCCCGTCCACTGCCAGTAGTTGTCGCCGCTGGTGCCTTCCACGGCCTGCCAGTCGCCCTCCAGCGCTAGCGTCGGCTGGGCACTGCGCAGGTCCAGCGAAGGTTGCAGCCAGGTCAGCGCCAGGGCGCGTTCCAGGCCGGCCTGGGCCGGTGCCAGCTCGCCGAGCAGGCGCTGGGCGCGCTGACGATCCGGGCCATCGAGGTACAAGGCGACGGCCGCGACGAACGGCGACTGGCTCTCGGCCAGGCGACGACGGGCACCATCGAGTTGTACTTGCAGGGCCTCGTCGACCGGCACGTTGTTCTGCTGCGCCAGGCGATTGCCCAGCTCGCGGGCAATCGCCTGGCCCAGGGCCGAATCCGGCGCCGCCATCACCAGGCTGTCGCCTTCGCCAAGCACCACTTCCTCGCCCTCACCCGCGGCGGCCAGGTCATACACCAGGCCTTCGAGCAGGGTTTTCACCGGCAGGCCCATGTCGCGGGCGAACGCCAGGATCAGCGCACGCTGCAGCAGTGGCGTTTCTGGAGCGCGCTTGGCATAGAGTTCCAGCACGCGCTGCCAGTGCTCGGGCGGCAACTGAATGGCCAGGGCGCGGCTGGCGTGCCAGTCGGCGTAATAGGCGTAGGTGGTCAGGAAGGCGTCGCCATCGGCATCGCCGCCCCACCAGGTGAAGGTCGCTTCGGGACCAGCCATCTGCACCAGGCGCAGGCGGCTGTTCTGCATGATCAGGCGCAGGCGATCCTTGATGCGCGGCTCGCCGGCGGCCAGCGCCGGGTAGGCCAGGCTCAGTGGCAGCAGGCGGCTGGCGGTCTGCTCGACACCGCCATAGGGGTAGTCGAGCAGGTCGTCCAGCGCGGCGTTGAACAGGCCCGCGCCGCTGTCGGCCACGCGCAGTTGCACCTGGCTGGCATCGGCCGGCAATTGCAGCGGCGTGCTGCCCGGGAACACCGACAGGTGCTCGCTGCGCACCTGCTGCCAGCCGGGCGCCACGGTGCTCAGCTTGACGGCCAGCGCGTCGGCGATCTTGTCGGCCTGGCGCAGCTCGGCGCTGAAATCGCCAGCGGCGATCACTGCCTCTTCGACCGGCAGGTAGTTGATGCCCTTGGCCAACATCACCTCGCGGCGCTGCTCCTGCTCGCCATGACGAATCAGCAGCTCGGCCTTGGCGCCCGCCTCGCCCTGGTTGAAGGCGAACAGGCCCAACGCCGGTTTGTCACCGACGCGGAAGCGGCTCGGGCCGCTCCACTTCAGGTACAGCGGCTTTTCCGAGCGCACGAACTGGCGCTTCTGACCGACATCGCCGTCAGCGCTGACTGCTCGGGCGGTGATGCGCCAGCGGGTCAGCGAGTCCGGCATGCGGAAGCTGAAGCTCGCCTTGCCGTTGGCATCGGTGACCAGATCCGGCTGCCAGGCAGCGGTGTCGACTTCTTCGCGGCGCGGGCGCTCCAGCACCTTGACACCACGCTCGCTGCGGTTGGCGCGGCCCGGTGCACTGGGAATGCCCGGCAGGGCCAGGTCGTAGCTGATGAACGACAGGCTGGCGCTGGTGCGCACGTTGTTGCGGCGCGGGTGATAGAAGAACTGGTCGATGCCCGGGGCGATTTCCGGTTGCAGGGCGTAGATCATCTCGTCCACCACGCTGACCGTCAGGCGCGTCGGCACCGGCTTGCCTTCGAACAGGGTGCTCAGCTCGACGGTGACCAGCTCGCCCGGTTGCACCACCTCCTTGTCGGCCTTGATAGCGATGTCGATCTGCGGCGTGGCGACCTTGATGCCGGCGTTCTGGAAGCTGTAATCGCCGCCGCGGGTATACAGCGCCGAGAAGGTGATGTTCGGCGAGAAGGTCTTGCCGACCGGAATCCGCGCGCGGTACTGGGTGTCGGACAAACGCTCGAGCTTGAGCCAGTCGCCGCCCTTGGAGAGCAGCGCGGTGGCTTCGACCTTGTCGCGCTCCAGGGTCAGCAGCGCATCGCTGACCGGCTCGGGAAAGGTGATCAGCGCCAGGGCTTCGTCGCCGGCCTGGTACTCGGCCTTGTCGAGCACGATCTCGATGGTGCCGGCCACCGATTTGACGCCTTCGCCGCTGACCGAATGGCCGGTGGCGCCGAGGATCAGGCCACTGTCATCCTTGAGGGTGATGCTGTAGGTACCGGGGCGCTCGAAATTCAGCTCGAAGCCCTTGGCATCCGCCGCCAGCTCACCGTTGCCGGTGCTCTGATCTTCCAGGCGCACCCACTCGTAGCGGGCCGGTTTACGTTCACTGGCGCCTTCACTCTGATAGGTGAAGTTCACCGCCTGGCCGGCCGAACTGAAACGCTGCGGCGCGCTCAGGCGATAGCGGGCGGCGCCGCGCTCGATGAGGATTTCCTTGCTGGTCTTGACCCGGTAGGCGGCGCCATCGCTGGCGAACACGCTGAGCAGGTAGCGGCTCGGCTTGTCGGCAGCCGGCAGGTCGAGCGCCGCGCGGCCCTGGCTGTCGGTGCTGACTTCGCTACTGGCCAGCTCGACCGGGAACTGGCCGAGGTACTGCAGTTCGTTGTCGACCATCGACAGCTGCTGGGCACGCAGGCTCAGCTGCACCTTGGCGTTGGCCACCGGCTTGCCGTCCGGGTAAAGCAGTACCAGGGCGCCCTTGACCGGCTCGCCGGTGCGAAAGTCCGGCTTGTCGAGATCCAGTGACACCTCGAAGTGCGGCTTGATGTACTCGGCGACGCGGAAGGCGCTGCTGTACAGCCCGTCGCGGTAGGCGAAGCGCAGCTCGTAGCCGCCCGCCACGGCGTTGTCCGGCAGCTGGAAGCGAGCCTGGCCGCCACGGGCGCTGTCGAAATCGAGCTTCTGGGTCTGCAGCACGGTGCCGTTGGCATCGAGCACGCTGAGGCTGATCGGTGCGGTGCCGGCCGCTACGGATTCGCGGGCGTTCTTGAACTCGCGGCCGACGATCTTCACTTCCACCCAGTCGCCGGGGCGGTACAGCGGGCGGTCGGTGAAGGCGTACAGCTTGGTGTCATAGATTTCGCTGTCGTAATAGAAGTTCTCGGAAACGAACACGCCGCCGTCGACGTCCTCGCCTATCACGTAGGAGCGCTCCGGGCTGGCGTGGCCCAGGCGCAGCAGGCCCTGGGCGTCGGTCTTGCCGCTGGTCATCACGCCCACGCCATCGCTCCACAGCAGCTTGGCGTCGGCTACAGGGGTGCCCTGGTGCTTGTCGGCCGTCCACACCAGCAGCTCGCCGCCAGCGATCTTGCTGACCGCCACGGTGTTGGAGACGAACACCACGGTGGTGGCGCGGTACTTGCCGATGATCGCTTCGGCCAGATACAGGCCCGGCTTGAGCTTGCCCAGCGGCACGTAGACGTTACCCGAGGCGACGCTGACGAAGTTGCTCGACGAGCCGGACAGGTCGACGCCGGCAGGCGGCTCGATAGGCTTGGCTTCCCACAGCGGGTAGCGGAACTCGGCGACCAGCGGCAGGCCCTTCATCGGCGCGAATTGCACCTGCGGGGTGTACTCGGTGGGAGCGGCGATGGCGTTGCCCATCTTCAGCTCCGGCGCCTCCTCGGTGACCTGCTTGCGCGACTCGTAGGAGAAGGCGCGCTGCATCACCCGGCGGGATTTGCGGTACCAGTTGTCCCACAGGTACGACAGGGTGTTGGACAGCCCCTCGCCCTTGAACTGGCCCTCGGCGACCACGCGGTGCAGGTTCTTCTGGCGCTTGAGGAACTCCAGCGGCTGGTCGATGCGGTACAGGCGCATGTCCACGCCGCCGTAGCCTTCCATCCGATAACGGCGGTAATCGCGGCCCGGCGCCTCGAGGCGCACGGTGGCCACTTCATCGGCAGCGAAGCTCGAGTCGGCGAGCAGGAAGAACGACTCGCCGGCCAGCGGCGTGTAGCCGCTGGCCGGCACTTCGTCTTCGGAGTGAGCGGCCAGGGGCATGAGCGCCAGCAGCGCGACGGCGAGCAGACGGTTCATCGCGCGAGGAAATTCAGCCGATAGATGCCGATAAAGTTGGGGTTGGCGTCGTCGGGTATCCATCGGGTGTCCTTCCATGTCATGAGTTGTTGCAGGCTGACGGCACGCATGCCGTTATCCGTGGGAGTGGTGGTGCCGGTGTGGTAAACGATGTCGCGGCCCATCCAGATCATCAGGTGCTGGTCGTCGCCCTGGTCGAAGAACATCAGGTCGCCGGGGCGCGCCTGGTTCAGGTCGCGACCGACCAGAGCGCTGTTGAACTGGATCATCTTGATCGCGTTGACGTAGGGGCCGCGCTTGCCGCCGCCCTGCTCCCAGTTCTGCGCCAGCGTGCGTTGCGCGTCGCTCAGCTGCAGCTCGGGCGGCAGGTAACGATTGGACAGGCCATTGGCGCGCAGCCACTTGGCGTCGTGCACCTTGAGCGCCTCGTTGGCGGCGAAACGCACTAGACCTACGCAATCCTGCTGATACCAGCGCGGGCTCGGGCCCTGGCGCAGCTGCTCTTGGGCGATACGCACGAACCAGGCGCGAAAGATCTGCGACTGCTCGGGATCGAGGCCGGGCGCCTGCTCGGCGCGCGCGCACAGGCCAAACGCGAACAGCGCCGCAGCCAGCAGCACGCGCCAGGCCGGCATGGCAGTGATCAAAGCGCGCGCCATTCGAGCGGAATCCACTTCCAATCGTCATCGGCTTCGGTGTCTTTGGGCAGCGTCAGCGCGAACTGGCCATAACCGCCGAGGGCGCGCAGCTTGGGCAGCAGGTGGGTGTCGGCGGCGTTGCGGAATACCGGCTCGTAGTTGGCCGGCAGGCTGTCCAGGGTTTCCTGTTCGAGCAGGCGCGACAGGCCTTCGGGCGCCAGGTATCCGGGCACCACGCCGTCGGCTGGCAGCACTTCGGCCAGTGGCGGGAAACGCTTGTTCAGCGTATCGAGCGCCTTGTTAACCAGCCGGTCATCCAGGGAGAACAGCAGGGTCTGGCCTTGACGCGCCAGGCTCACCCGGAAAAAGCCCTGAGAGACCAGCGCATCGGGGATGGCGCCCTGCTCCGCCGGGTACTGGCCGAAGTTGGAGCCCACCTCGCGGCGCCAGGTGTGGCCATCGGCCGTGGCCTGGCTTTCCACCGGAAAGCGACCGTTCTCGGCATTGGGCTCGAAGGCGCCGATCATGCCGTCGAACAGCCCGCCGATGGCCTGATCCAGCTCCGGCGTGGCGGCTTCATCCAGATGGGCGACCAGCAGCGGCGAGTGCAGCCGCGAGTCGGCGTACCAGCACAGGCCGGCAACGTTGCCCAGGCGCTTGCGCAGCTCTTCGCTGGCCTGCTCGCTGGCGCCGACCTTGGCCAGCAGTTTTTCGGCGCTGCCCGGCGCCACCGGCACCGCCACGCAAGCGCTGGCGCCCATGGGCATGGCTTTCCAGATCGCCGTGAAGTCCATGGCCGGCTGGTCGTCCACTTCGTTCAGTGCCAGGAAGCTGCTCCAGCCGCCCTCGCCCTTCTCGAAACGCACCCCGGCAAAGGCCGGGAAGAAGCGCTGATAACCGAGTGCGACGTACTCGCCGCTCAGGGAAATGCGCTGCTGCTCGGTTTCGCGAGCCTTGAGGCCGAAGCGCTTGGCGAAGGGATTGTCACCATCGAGCAGTGCCTCGACGGATTCGGTGGCGTCGCGGCCGAGCTTGTCGCCCTCGCCGAACAGCATGCCGGGCGATGACAGCACCAGCAGTTTGTCGCCATGGCTGGCCAACAGCAGGGCGCGATCACCCAGGTAATTGAGGCGGTACAGCGGCACGCTGCTGCCATCGACGCGCAGCTCACCGGCCTGGCTGAGCTGGGTGTCGTCCAGCGCCACATGGGCCAGGGGCTCGAGTACCTTGGCCAGGCCGCCGCGCTGCATGACCATCACGAAGTGCTTGAGCTTGCCGTCGGCGCCCTTCCAAAGGGCGACGTCGGCGGGCTGGTCGAGCAACTCGTCGAGCAAGTTGTCGCGCAGTTTCAGGTCACGCTCGTAGATGATCCGCCGCAGGCTGCCGACCAGCCCGAGGCGGTCGGCGTTGTGCTCGTAATAGAACACGAAGTCCTCGGTGAGGGTGTCGCGCAGCAGCGGCACGGCCAGCAGGTCCTTGGGCAGACGGCTGAGCGAGGCGCTTTCGATCAGCGCATCGGGGTGTTTGAGGTCCAGGCCCAAGGCGCTGCGCTCACCGAGTTCGCGTGAGTCCTGACCGCAGGCAGCCAGCAGGCCGGCCGTCAGCAGCAGAGCGACGTGGCGCAGGTGGGCAGTGGTATTCCGGTTCATCCGAGCCTCGGGATATCAGTAATTGAAGGATTTCACGAAAAGCAGCTCGCCAATGGCGCGCAGCGGTACCACGAAGGTCTCGCGCTTCTCGTTGACGGTGTTCTCGTTGAAGATCAGGTTGATCTGCGCGGTGATGATCTCGTTCTGGTTGCTGCCGGCCTCGAAGTTGTAGCCCTCGCTGCCCAGGTTGCCCCAGTAGTTCACGTAGATCAGGTAGGTACCTTGCAGCGGCGCAGTCATGGTGAACATTTCCGGGCCGGGACCATCGACGCTGTCGACATCCAGGCCGCCGCCATTGGTGAGTACCGGGTGGCTCCAGAACGCGTGCTGGCCATCCGGGGTGACCACATGCAGGTCGAGCTCGGCCTTGGGATCGTCCCAACCGAGCACCATGCGGATTCGCGCCGGCGTGCGCAGGTTATTGGCCTCGTAGAACTGCACGCGCTTGAGCGATTTGCCCTCGCCAGCCACCAGCTCCACGCTATTGGAGCCCGCACCAAAGGCGTAAGGCCGGGCAAAGCTGCCCTGCTCATCGGTGTACAGCGGCAGCGGGTTGCCGTTGACCACTAGCCGATGTGGCGCACGCAGC
This sequence comes from Pseudomonas sp. AG1028, assembly GCF_007993955.1. NCBI lineage: Bacteria > Pseudomonadati > Pseudomonadota > Gammaproteobacteria > Pseudomonadales > Pseudomonadaceae > Pseudomonas > Pseudomonas sp. AG1028. The sequence continues at coordinate 166,980 of NZ_VIVP01000001.1, read as the reverse complement.
TGACCGATGTTCTTGAGAGTACCTTCGATCAGGCTGCGCCCACGCTGGGCGCCGCGGTCGATGGGCGGCGTCGGGTACGCCACACGGGCGTCGCTATCGCCATCGTTGAGGCCGTAATAGCGCCAGCCGCCGCTGGGGCCTTGCAGGGAAACGGACGGTGCGGTCTGCCCAGGCTCGGCCCAGCTCAATGGCATGGCAAGCAGGGCGCAGAGCAGCAGCACCAGCCGCGAGGCGACCGGTGCGCGCCGAAAGGCTCGGCATCGCAGAGGGAAACGAACCACCGCACTGCACTCCTTGTGCTGGCTCAGCAGCGCTGGCGCCCGCACTCACACTGTTGGCTCTGAGAAAAGAAATCGCTGCGTGCGGCGTCATCAGCCGCATTGGGCGGCGCCGTCACATCAGGTTACACGCTGGGCAGGAATGCTAGCGAGTTGCCCGGAGGCTGACAATCGTGGCACTTGCGAATCGGTACTGGATCACAATCAACGCGCGTCCGCTCACAACAATCGCCGTCAAACCCATCCCGCCCACTGCAACAGCAACAACCCGACGTTGGTGGTGACCACCGCGGCCAGCGTAGTGATCACGATGATAGCTGCGGCCAGCTGGTAGTTACCATTCACCGCCCGGGCCATGACGAAGCTCGACGCTGCCGTTGGGCTGCCCAGATAGAGGAACAGGATCGCCAGGTCGGCGCCGCGGAAGCCCAGAGCCCAGGCGCCGATGGTCGCCAGAAATGGCAGCCAGACCATCTTCATCAGGCTGGAGCTGACCGCCATGGCGCTGCTCTCGCGCAGCGAGGCCAGGGACAGCGTGCCGCCGATGCAGATCAGTGCGAGCGGCAGGGTCATCTGCGCGAAGTACTCGGCGGAGACCATGGTCCAGTGCGGCAGCGGCACCCTCCAGTAGGCGACGGGAATGGCCGATAGCACGCCGATGATCAGCGGGTTGGTGAAAATGCTCTTGCACAGCGACCAGGGGTCGGCCTTCATGCCTGGCGCGTAGATGTTCAGCACAATGGCCGACAGCACGTTGTAGCATAGGATCACGATACCACCGAGCACCGCGCCTACCGACAGGCCATAGTCGCCGAACATGCTGGTGGCCAGGGCCAGACCAACGATGCCGTTATTGCCGCGAAACGCACCCTGGGTATAGATGCCGCGGTCTACCTTCGGGCAACGCCAGATCGACCACAACCAGGCCAGGGCGAAGCTCGCCACGGTAGCGAATACGAAGTAGCCGATCAGCGCCGGTTGCAGCGCGGTGCTCAGGTCCGCCTGGACGATGCTGATGAACAGCAGCGTCGGCATGGTGCCGCGAAACACCAGGGACGAGGCGGTATCGATGAAGGGGTCGTCGATCCAGCGCAGCCGCTTGAGCAGCACGCCGAGAAACAGCATGGCGAAGACGGGGGCGGTGATCGCCAGTGTCTGCTGGACTACAGCGAGCATGGAGGTTCCGAAGGGTGAAGAGGCCATGGAAAGCGCCGACGCGCCTGCGCTCAGGCACGTCGATAGGCTGCTAATGATAGCAAGGCTTCAGCCCCTCGGGCGGGCGCTTGTCAAGGCGCGCCGCTCGCAAGCAATGCGACTGACCTTAGCGGCGAACCGGGCGCTTCTGCAGTTTGCGCTGCAGGGTACGGCGGTGCATACCCAGGGCGCGGGCGGTCGCCGAAATGTTGCCCTCATGCTCGGTCAGCACGCGCTGGATGTGCTCCCACTGCAAGCGATCCACCGACATGGGGTTTTCCGGCACCAGGGTGTCGAGGTCGGCGTGCTGGGTCAGCAATGCGGCGAGCACGTCATCGGCATCAGCCGGCTTGCACAGGTAGTTGCAGGCGCCGCGTTTGATGGCCTCCACGGCGGTGGCGATGCTCGAGTAACCGGTAAGGATCACCACGCGCATCTCGGCATCCAGTTCCAGCAGCTTGGGCAGCAGCACCAGGCCGGAGTCGCCTTCCATCTTCAAGTCGAGCACGGCGTAATCGGGCAGATCCTGGGTAGCCAGCGCCAGACCTTCCTCGGCGGAAGCGGCGGTGGACACGCGCAGCCCGCGGCTGCTCATGGCGCGGGCCATCACGCGGGTGAAGGTGGGGTCATCGTCGACCAGCAGCAGGTGGGGCTGTTCTTCGCTTTCCAGCAGCGTTTCGTCACTCATGGGTCCACTCCTCAAAATATGCTCGCGGCCTGCCGGCTCGGCAGTACGGCGTATCGACAAACCTGCGCCGGGCTCACACCCGGGCGTAGGCGCGCGGCAACTTGAGCTCGGTGAGCGTGCCGCCTTCTTCATGGTTATACAGCTTCACCGTGCCGCCGGCGCGGCTGACGCTGGCCTGGCTGAGAAACAGGCCGAGGCCGAAGCCCTTGCCTTTGCCCTTGGTGGTGAAGAACGGCCGGCCCAACTGCTCGGCGATAGCCAAGGGTACACCGGCGCCGTAGTCACGGATGCTCAGGCGTACCCACTGGTGATCCCAGTCCAGGCTGATTTCCAGGTTGTCCGGGCAGGCATCGGCGGCGTTGTTGAGCAGGTTGAGCAGCGCCTGAGTGAGGTCGGCCGGCGGCATCAGCTGCGGCGACTTGCCCACACCCAGGCACTCGTAACGGTAGCTGGCTTCGGGGCGCATCAGGTGCCAGCGGTTTAGGGTGGTTTCCAGCCAGCTGACCGCCGGCATTTCCACCACGGCCTGGCGACGGTCCGCCTCGGCGGCGCGCACCAGGTGCTGCAAGGTTTCCTTGCACAGCTTGACCTGCTCCTGCAGCAGCGCCAGGTCCTCCTGCAGCAGCGGATTCTGGTGCTCGCGGCGCAGCTCCTTGATCAGCACGCTCATGGTTGCCAGCGGCGTGCCCAGCTCGTGGGCGGCGCCGGCAGCCTGGGTGGCGACGGCCAGCAACTGCTGGTCACGCATGCCCTCCTCGCGGCGCTCGGCGCGCAGTTTTTCCTGCTGGCGCAGTTCCTCGGCCATCTTGGCGACGAAGAAGGTGATCAGCCCCGCCGCCAGGGCGAAGCTCAGCCACATGCCGTACACCAGCAGGCTCTCGCGTGGCCCCACGGGCAGTTGCAGCGGGTGCGACCAGACCAGCAGCAGCGTGTAGGACGCCAGCGCCATGCCGCCGAGAATCATGGTGAACAGCCATGGCAGCGTCGCGGCGGCGATGGTCAGCGGCACCAGGTAATAGGACACGAAGGGGTTGGTGGAGCCGCCCGAGTAATACAGCAGCACGCTGTGGATGATCAGGTCGAAGCCCAGGTGAATGGCGTACTCGGCCTCGGTAACCGGCCAGGGCCCGCGCAAGCGCAGCGCCGTCAGCAGGAACAGCACCAGGGACGCGCCCAGGGTGATGCTCAGCTGCAGCCAGGGCAGCGGCAACAGATCGGATTTATACGCCAGGCCAACCGAACCGGCTTGCGCGGCCAGCACCAGGAGGCGAATCAGGGTCAGCCGCCAGAGGTTCTGGCGACTGGCGGACAACAACTGAACAGGGGCCAGCATCAACTCTCCTAAAGGCTCATGGCGAGCCCGGCGAGTATAACCAAGGCCACCTGCCGGCTGATGCGGCAACGCGCCGCAGCAGCCCAGGCGGCAGGCTCGATTGCATCGTCATGCGCGTGCGCACGCGCAAGTCATGAGGTACAGCCCGCTGCCCTCATCCTTACCGGAATAAGAATGGCACCACGCCACATGTCATCGTACAACACAGCTATATCGCCGTTTTTCGCGGCAGGTTCCCGCCTATACCGCGCGACAAAACCGAGCAATAACGCACGTCAAAACGGTTAAAAACCCGTAAATCAACGCCTAATTCTTCTTTAGTTATAAAAATAAAATTCAATATTCATATATTTATGTTGTATGACAACATATTTCTTGAGAGCGTATATATGTAACAAATTGTCTCAGAGCGCTCACGAAAGCAGCCCTGAACAATCACCAGTCTCCAAGAATAATTCAGGTGAAATAATGAGAATAAAAGGTATCCGGTGGTGGATGGTCAGCCTGGTCACTGCCGGCCTGGTCATCAACTACCTCGCTCGCAACACCCTGTCGGTCGCCGCCCCTACGCTGATGACCGACCTCGCCATCAGCACCGAGCAATACGCCAAGATCGTCGCCGCCTGGCAGATCTGCTACGCCCTCATGCAGCCCATTGCTGGCTGGGTCATCGACTTCATCGGCACCAAACTGGGTTTCGCGGTGTTCGCCATTGGCTGGTCCATCGCCTGCGCATCTGCCGCGCTGGCTACCGACTGGAAGAGCATGGCGTTCATGCGCGGTCTGCTCGGCATCACCGAAGCGGCTGGCCTACCGGCTGGCGTGAAGGCCACCACCGAATGGTTCCCGGCCAAGGAGCGCTCGGTGGCCATCGGCTGGTTCAACATCGGCTCCTCCCTTGGCGCGCTGCTGGCGCCACCCCTGGTGGTCTGGGCGATCCTGCACAGCGGCTGGCAGCTGGCGTTTCTGATCGTCGGCGGCTCGGGCCTGGTGTGGACGCTGCTGTGGGCCTGGCTCTACAAGCACCCGCGTGACCAGAAGCGCCTGGGCGACGAAGAGCGCGACTACATCCTTTCTGGTCAGGAAGCCCACCTGCACAGCGAGAAGCGTGAGAAAGGCGCCTGGAAAGGCATCTTCAAGGTGCGCAACTTCTATGCAATCGCCGCCGCGCGGGTGCTGTCCGAACCGGCCTGGCAGACCTTCAACGCCTGGATTCCGCTGTACCTGATGACCGAGCGGCACATGAACATCAAGGAAATCGCCATGTTCGCCTGGCTGCCCTTCCTTGCCGCCGACATCGGCTGCGTGCTCGGCGGCTACCTGAGCCCGTTCTTCCACCGCTACTGCAAGGTATCGCTGTTCACCTCGCGCAAGATGGTGCTGCTGTTCGGCGCCAGCTGCATGATCGGCCCGGCCTGCATCGGCCTGGTGGAAAGCCCGTACACGGCGATTCTGTTGCTGTGCATCGGCGGTTTCGCGCACCAGACGCTGTCCGGCGCGCTCTACTCGATCACCTCCGACTCCTTCAAGAAAGATCAGGTGGCCACTGCTACCGGCCTGGGCGGCATGTGCGGCTACCTGGGCGCTGCAGCCTTCACCCTGGTGTTCGGCGTGCTGGTCACCCAGATCGGCTACAGCCCGCTGTTCGTGGTACTGGCGATCTTCGATATCGTCGCTGCCATTCTGGTCTGGACCGTCGCCCGCGAACGGCATGACACCGGAGCGCCGGCGCCCACCCCGCTGCCTGACGCCCACGTCACTCCCGCCTGACCGCACACCACGCCCGGCACTGGCTGGGCGTGGTTCCCCGCTGCGCCGTCTACTGTCTGAAAAGCGCTGTCTACCTGCCCTGCAAAAAAATTTGCCGAACCTTGACCCGGTTACCCGATGTCCTTCGTCTACCTTGATGAACGCGGCAGCCAGCCGCACGTAACCGAAAAGGAATCGCCATGCTGCCACTGTCCCGCCTCGCCACCGCACTGGCCTTCACCACCGCCGGCCTGCTGAGCATCGCCGCGCACGCCGAAGAGCCGCGCTACAACCAGATTTCCCTGAGCACCCAGGTCAGCCATGAAGTGGCCCACGACCTGATGCAGGTCACCCTGTACACCGAAGCCCAGCAAAAGGACCCGGCGGCACTGGCCGCCGAGATCACCCGCACCCTCAATGCCGGCCTGACCCAGGCCCGCGGCGTGAAGGGCGTGACAGTTTCCCAGGGCAGCCGCAACAGCTACCCGGTATACAGCGAGAAAGGTGAAGAAATCAGCGCCTGGCGCGAGCGTGCCGAAATCCGCCTGGAAAGCGCCGACTTCGCCGCCCTCTCCAAGCTCACCGGCGAGATGCTGAAAACCCTGAAGATGGGCGTCATGAGCTTCAGCATTGCCGACGCCACCCGCAAGAAGGAAGAAGACGCGCTGATCAAGGACGCCGTCGCGGCCTTCAAGGAGCGCGCCCAGCTGACCACCGAAGCCCTGGGCGGCAAGAGCTACAAGCTGGTCAGCCTGAACCTCAACAGCGGCGGCTTCGTACGTCCACCGATGCGCATGGAGGCCATGAAGGCCTCGGCGTTTTCCGACAGCGCAACGCCAGAGGTCGAAGCCGGTACCAGCCAGGTGACCATGAACGCCGACGGTGTGATCGAGGTGCAGCTGTAATCCGCCTGCCGGCGTCACAAAAGAGGAGGTTGCGAGCGTGCTCGCAACCTCCTCTTTTTTTGCCCGGCGCTTTTCGGCACAGCCCGTGCATAGGCTGAAACAAGGTCTAGGCTCAAGGCAGGCTCGTCACCATCCGACACGCCACGCTTCAACGCAGCAGACCCCTCAGGAAAAATCACAACAGACATGAGGTAACCATGCACAAGAACGCCTTTATTCAGGCTTTTGTCGTCGCCGGCCTGATAGCCAGCGCCCCCTTCGCACAGGCAGCCGGCAATCTGGTGTACTGCTCCGAAGGCAGCCCCGCGGGCTTCGACCCGGGGCTCTACACCACCGGCACCGATTTCGATGCCGCAGCGGAAACCGTCTTCAACCGCCTCTCGCAGTTCGAGCGTGGTGGCACCTCGGTGATGCCGGGCCTGGCGGAGAAGTGGGACATCAGCGATGACGGCCTCACCTACACCTTCCACCTGCGTAAAGGCGTGAAATTCCACACCACCGACTACTTCAAGCCGAGCCGCGAATTCAACGCCGACGACGTGCTGTTTACCTTCAACCGCATGCTCAACAAGGACGACCCGTTCCGTAAGGCCTACCCCACCGAGTTCCCGTACTTCACCGACATGGGCATGGACAAGAACATCGCCAAGCTCGAAAAGGTCGACGAACACACGGTGCGCTTCACCCTCAACACGGTCGACGCCGCCTTCATCCAGAACATGGCCATGAGCTTCGCCTCGATCCACTCCGCCGAATACGCCGCCCAGCTGCTCAAGGCCGGCAAGGCATCGGAAATCAACCAGAAGCCCATTGGCACAGGCCCGTTCGTGTTCAGCCGGTACCAGAAGGACGCGCAGATCCGCTACAAGGGCAACAAGGAATACTGGAACCCGGATGACGTGAAGATCGACAACCTGATCTTCGCCATCAATACCGACCCGTCGGTGCGCATGCAGAAACTGCGTGCTGGCGAGTGCCACGTCAGCGTTTACCCGCGCCCCGCCGACCTGGAAACCCTGAAGAAGGATCCCAAGCTGCAGATGCCTGATCAGGCTGGTTTCAACGTCGGCTACCTGGCCTACAACACCGAGCACAAGCCGCTGGACAAGCTGGAAGTGCGCCAGGCGCTGGACATGGCGATCAACAAGCCGGCGATCATCAATGCCGTGTACCAGGGCGCCGGCCAGGTGGCGGTCAACGGCATGCCGCCGACCCAGTGGTCCTATGACGACACCATCAAGGACACCCCCTACAACCCGGAAAAGGCCAAGGAGCTGCTCAAGGCCGCCGGCGTGAAGGAAGGCACCGAGATCACCCTGTGGGCCATGCCGGTGCAGCGCCCGTACAACCCCAACGCCAAGCTGATGGCCGAGATGCTGCAGGCCGACTGGGCCAAGGTCGGCATCAAGGCACGCATCGTCAGCTACGAGTGGGGCGAGTACAACAAACGCGCCAAGGCCGGCGAGCACGACACCCTGCTGATCGGCTGGACCGGCGACAACGGTGACCCCGACAACTGGCTGGGCGTGCTGTACGGCTGCGACTCCATTGGCGGCAACAACTACAGCCGCCTGTGCAACAAGGAGTTCGACGCGCTGATCAAGAAAGCCAAGGCGATCAACGACCGCGACGAGCGTACCGCGCTCTACAAGCAGGCCCAGCAGCTGCTCAAGGCCGACGTGCAGAACACGCCAATCGCCCACTCCACGGTGTACCAGCCGATGAGCACCCGGGTGAAGGACTTCAAGATCAGCCCGTTCGGCCTGAACTCCTTCTACGGTGTGAGTATCGAGTAATCCCTGCAGCGTGAATGAAAACGCCCGGCCAATCGGCCGGGCGTTTTCGTTTCCGGGAGCCTGTTCGTGATCTTGCAGATCGACTTCAGCGCGTTGCCTGCAAAAGGTGAGAGCGGCCAATGAATGCGTGGCTTTGTAGGAGGGGCTTCAGCCCCGAGCTCTTTGTTTGCCTTGATAAAAAGCTCGCGGCTAAAGCCACTCCTACCAGATCGCCCGATGTCCGCTTTTGCCTTTCATATCGCCCAGAAATCGGCTCCAGGGACGCTTCAGGCATTCAACCCGAATGGATCATCCACCGAGTGGCTGGGCTGGGTAAACCAGCACGGGCCTTCGACCGTCATATAGAAGTGATCTTCCAGGCGGACGCCGAACTCACCCGGCACGCAGGCCAGCGGCGTGTCGTCACGCGCCAACGAAAGCGGGTGCTCAGCCAGCCCATCACGGGGTTCGCGACTATGCGCAAATAAGCAGGCTCGCCACCACTAAAGCGGCAAGCACTGGCCGGCACCAGACAGAGCCCGTGAGCGCGATCCAGTACGGCATCGCATAGGCAATGGGAAAAGGATCGCAAACGGGTTATTAGCAGCAAACCAGATGATCTTGTAGAAAAAATCCAGAGTGCGGCATGCTCCATCGACACACCGGTTCACACCTGTCGACAGGACATTCATGGACAAGACCCTATTCAAACCCTTGCTACTGACCACCGCACTGTTGGCCTGTGCGCCAATGGCCCAGGCCGCCAGCACCCTGGTTTACTGCTCCGAGGCCAGTCCGGCCGGCTTCGACCCCAGCCAGTACACCAGCGGCACGGATTTCGATGCGTCGGCGGAAACCGTGTTCAACCGCCTCACCCAGTTCAAGCGTGGCGGCACCGAGGTCGAACCGGGGCTGGCCACCGAGTGGCAGGTGGCCAATGACGGGCTGAGTTACACCTTCCACCTGCGCAAGGGTGTGAAATTCCATACCACCGACTATTTCACGCCGAGTCGGGACTTCAACGCCGACGACGTGCTGTTCACCTTCAACCGCCTGCTCGACCCCGAGCAGCCATTTCGCAAGGCCTATCCTTCGGAGTCGCCCTACTTCACCGACATGGGCCTGAACACCACGATCAAGAGCGTGGAAAAGCTCGACGACTACACCGTGCGCTTCAACCTCAACAATGTCGATTCCGCTTTCGTGCAGAACCTGGCGATGAGCTTCGCCTCGATCCAGTCGGCCGAGTACGCCGCCAAGCTGCTCAAGGAAGGCAAGGCTGGCGAGATCAACCAGAAGCCGATCGGCACCGGGCCGTTCGTGTTCAAGCGCTACCAGAAAGATTCCAGCATCCGCTATACCGCCAACCGGCAGTACTGGAAGCCCGAAGACGTGAAGCTCGACAACCTGATCTTCTCGATCAACACCGACGCCGCCGTGCGCCTGCAGAAGCTCAGGGTCGGCGAATGCCAGGTCAGCGGCTACCCGCGGCCCGAAGATATCGAACTGGCCGAGAAGGACCCGAACCTCAAGGTACTCAGCCAGCCGGGCTTCAACCTGGGCTTCCTGGCCTATAACGTCACGCACCCGCCACTCGACCAGCTCAAGGTGCGCCAGGCATTGGACATGGCCATCGACAAGCCGGCGATCATCAAGGCCGTTTACCGCAGTGCCGGGCAAGTGGCCGAGAACGCCCTGCCGCCTGGCCAGTGGGGCTTCGACCCGAAGATCAAGGACGCCCCGCACGATCCGCAAAAGGCCCGGCAACTGCTCAAGGAGGCCGGCATCGTCCCCGGCACTCAGATCAACCTGTGGGCCATGACCGTACAGCGCGCCTCCAACCCCAATGCCAGGCTCTCGGCCCAGATGATTCAGGCCGACTGGGACAAGATCGGCATCAAGGCCAATATCGTCAGCTACGAGTGGGGCGAGTACATCAAGCGCGCCAAGGCCGGCGAACACGACGTGATGATCTACGGCTGGACCGGCGACAACGGCGACCCGGACAACTGGCTGGGTGTTCTCTACAGCTGCGCAGCGGTCAAGGGCAGCAACTATGCCAAGTGGTGCGACCCCGCCTATGACAAGCTGGTCACCCAGGCCAAGACCACCAGCAACCGCGACGAGCGCATCAAGCTGTATCAGCAGGCCCAGCAGATCCTCAAGGCTCAGGTACCGATCACCCCGATCGCCAACTCCCGGGTGTTCCAGCCCATGCGCAAGGAGGTGCAGGACTTCCGCATCAGCCCGTTCGGCCTGACGCCCTTCTACGGCGTCAGCATCGACTGAACCAGCGCGGTGAATGAAAAACGCCCGGCCAATTGGCCGGGCGTTTTCGTTTCCAGGGACCTGCTCACAATCTTGCGGATCGACTCAGCGCATATCTGCAAAAAAGGCAGGAGCGGCCGGTCGCGTAATCCGTAGGAGGGGCTTTAGCCCCGAGCTCTTTGGTGACCTTTATAAAAAGCTCGGGGCTAAAGCCCCTCCTACATTCTCACCGGCCACTTCTGCCTTGCAGCAGTCTCTTTAATGTAGCCTCAAAGATAAGCCCAAGGGGCGGTTCAGGCATTCAACCCGAATGGATCATCCACCGAGTGGCTGGGCTGGGTAAACCAGCGCGGGCCTTCGGCCGTCATGTAGAAGTGATCCTCCAAACGGATGCCGAACTCGCCAGGCACACAGATCATCGGCTCGTTGCTGAAGCACATGCCTTCGGCAAGCGGCGTATCGTCGCCACCGACCAGGTACGGGCCTTCGTGGATGTCCAGGCCGATGCCGTGACCGGTGCGGTGCGGCAGGCCCGGCAGTTTGTAGGCCGGGCCCAGGCCGGCGGCTTCCAGGCTGCGGCGGGCTGCCGCGTCGACACTGGCGCAGGGCGCGCCGAGCACGGCGGCTTCGAAGGCAGCCTGCTGGGCGGCCTTTTCCTTGTTCCAGAACTCGCGCTGGCGCTCGCTCGGCGTGCCGAAGACGTAGCTGCGGGTGATGTCCGACAGGTAGCTGTGCACCTGGCAGCCGGTGTCGATCAGCACCATGTCGCCGTCCTTCAGGGTCTGCGCATGTTTGACACCATGGGGGAAGGCGCTGGCCGGGCCAAACAGCACGATGCAGAAGATCGAACCCGGCGCGCCGACCTTGCGGTGTGCCTGACGAATGAATTCGACGACTTCGGTGGTGGTGATGCCTTCGTGAAGGATGCTCGCCGCGGCCTTGTGCACTTCCAGGGTCATGTCCTTGGCGCGTTGCATCAAGGCGATTTCGGCGGCCGACTTGCGCTGGCGGCACAGGGCGGTAACCGACCCGGCGTCGACGAAACGGTAACCGCTGGTCAGCTTGCGAATGCCCTCGAACATGAAAAAAGGCAAGGAGGAACAAAGACCTACCTGAGGCGGCGTACCATCGTTGGGCGTTACGCCAAGGCGACGCAGGCAGCGCAGCAGCAGCGCGTAGGGGCTCTCGTGCTCCTCCCAGGTGTTGATGGTGCCCGGCACCTCCTGAAAATCACGCACCGTGCCTTCCTCGAAGGCGGGAGCCAGGTATTCCACCTCGCCGCTGGCCGGCAGGATGGCGCCGACCATGCGCTCGCTGGGGTTCCACTTGACCCCGGTGAAGTACTGCAGGTTGCTGCCGGCAGCCACGAACAGCGCCTCGATGCCCTGCTCACGCATCAGCGCCTGGGCCCGTGCGATGCGTGCCCGGTACTCCGCTTCACCGATCGGCTGCGCGCCGGCCGTCATGTCCTGCAAGCGCGCCAAGGCCTGCTCCGGCGTGCTACCGCCCACTCCCAGTGTCATCTGCACATCCTCGTCTGGCGACGGCAGCGGAGATCGCTGCCGGGTCATTCACTGCGGCAAAATTTAAGTGCAACTTAAATTTTGGTCAAAGCATTTTTCAGTGGCACTTAAATAGTGCGCAATCTGACGGCTGAAGTCCCTACGCTGGCTGGGTATACTGCGCCCACTCCAACAACGAACTTTGCCCATGACCGCAGATCGCATTGGCGAACGCCTGCGCCGCTACCGGCGGGCCGCCGGCAAGACCCTCAACCAGGTGGCCGCCGACGCCGGCCTGACCGCCAGCTTCCTGTCCCAGGCCGAGCGCAACCTCACCGGCGTGTCGATCTCGTCCCTGGCGAGCATCGCCAAGTCCCTGAACGTGCCGCTCAACGCCCTGTTCGACCAACCCGTGCAGGCGCAGCCCGACTCCCACGTCAACGAGCGCGTGCGCTACACGGTTGGCGGCCAACTGCTGGCCTACGAGCGCCTGTCCAGCTCTTTTCCCGGCAACTCGATCAACGCCGTGAAAATGAATATTCCGGTGGGCTACGAATCGGAGCTGATCGCCCACGAGGGCGTGGAGTTCTCCTACGTGCTGGCCGGGCATATCGTCTACACCATCGAAGGTCGCGACTATCCGCTCGGCCCTGGCGACTCCGTGCATTTCGATGCCGGCAAGCTGCACCGGCTGATCAACGCCGCCGACGAGCCCGCCGAAGTGCTCACCATGACCACCATGCAATTGTTCGGCGATAGCCCAGCGCAAGAGTGATTTTCGCCCCAATTCAGGGCAAATATGCGCAATGTTAGTGCCGCTTAATTTTTGTTGACCGAAATTTCAGCATGACTTAATTTCGAGCCCGACCCGGTGGGCTATCCGCTTTCACCGCATATCGAGCTCGCGCTGAACCCAGGCGCGAACAAAAAGAAAAAAGAGGTTCGCATGCGCATGTCTCTCCTGTGCAAGGCTCTGCTCACGGCAGGTCTGCTCTCCAGTGTTTCGCTCGCCCAGGCCAGCAATCTGGTGTATTGCTCCGAAGGCAGCCCAGGTGGGTTCGACCCCGGCCAGTACACCACCGGTACCGACTTCGATGCGGCGTCGGAAACCATCTTCAACCGCCTGGCCGAATTCGAGCGTGGCGGCACCAAGGCTCAGCCGGGCCTGGCGACTTCCTGGGACATCAGCGAAGACGGCCTGACCTACACCTTCCACCTGCGCGAAGGGGTCAAGTTCCACACCACTGATTACTTCAAGCCGAGCCGCGAATTCAACGCCGACGACGTGCTGTTCACCTTCAACCGCATGCTCGACCGCAACCACCCGTTCCGCAAGGCGTACCCCAGCGAGTTCCCGTATTTCACCGATATGGGCCTGGACAAGAACATCGCCAAGGTCGAGAAGAAAGATGACCACACCGTGGTCTTCACCCTCAAGGAAGTGGACGCCGCGTTCGTGCAGAACCTGGCGATGAACTTCGCCGGCATCCATTCCGCCGAGTACGCCGACCAGTTGCTCAAGGCTGGCAAGGCCGCAGAAATCAACCAGAAGCCCATCGGCACCGGCCCGTTCGTGTTCAGCCGTTACCAGAAGGACGCGGCGATTCGCTACAAGGGCAACAAGGAATACTGGAACCCGGATGACGTGAAGATCGACAACCTGATCTTCTCCATCAACACCGACGCTTCGGTGCGCGCCCAGAAGCTGCGTGCCGGCGAGTGCCAGATCACCCTCAACCCGCGCCCGGCCGACCTCAAGGGCCTGCAGGCCGACAAGAACCTCAACGTGCCGACCGCCCCGGGCTACAACCTGGGCTACATCGCCTACAACGTGACCCGCGCGCCGTTCGACAAGCTCGAGGTGCGCCAAGCGCTGGACATGGCGGTGAACAAGAAAGCCATCATCGACGCCGTGTACCAGGGCGCCGGCCAGCTGGCCGTCAACGGCATGCCGCCGACCCAGTGGTCCTACGACGAGTCGATCAAGGACGCGCCCTACAACCCGGAAAAGGCCAAGGAACTGCTCAAGGCCGCCGGCGTGAAGGAAGGCACCGAAATCACCCTGTGGGCCATGCCCGTGCAGCGCCCCTACAACCCCAACGCCCGTCTGATGGCCGAAATGCTGCAGGCCGACTGGGCCAAGGTCGGCGTCAAGGCACGCATCGTCAGCTACGAGTGGGGCGAGTACATCAAGCGCGCCCACGCTGGCGAGCACGACGCCATGCTGATCGGCTGGACCGGCGACAATGGTGACCCCGACAACTGGCTCGGCACCCTGTACGGCTGCGCCTCGGTAGACGGCAACAACTTCTCCAAGTGGTGCAACGCCGAGTACGACAAGCTGGTAGTGGCCGCCAAGCGCGTGACCGACCAGAACGAGCGCAGCGAGCTGTACAAGCAGGCTCAGGTGGTGCTCAAGCGTGAAGTGCCGATCACCCCGATCGCCCACTCCACCGTCTACCAGCCGATGCGCACCAGCGTGAAGGGCTTCCAGATCAGCCCGTTCGGGCGTAACAGTTTCATCGGTGTCAGTAACGACTGATGGCGTAACGGCCGGCTAGCGGACAACCGCGAGCCGGTCAGCCAACCGACAAGCCCGAGTGACCCGCGCGATGAGCGCTCAGGCCTTGGGCTTGGCCACTGGCTAATCATGCCGCAAGACCGATGATGCACATCTCTGAACCACGGCTCACGGCCTGCCCCTTGCAGGCCGTACGTCTATGCTGACCTCAACCGCGGGGGACATCCGATGAAGACACTACCGCTACGCGCTGCCCTGGCCGCCCTGGTTCTCGGCGCCGCCGGCAATCTGGCCGCCAAACCGCTGGTGGTATGTACCGAGGCGAGCCCCGAGGGTTTCGACATCGTGCAGTACACCACCGCGGTGACCGCCGATGCCTCGGCCGAGACGGTGTTCAACCGCCTGGTCGACTTCAAGCCCGGCACAACGGACATTCAGCCGGCGCTGGCCGAAAGCTGGGAGATCAGCGACGACGGCCTGACCTACACCTTTCACCTGCGCAAAGGCGTGAAATTCCACACCACCGATTACTTCACGCCGAGCCGCGAATTCAACTCCGACGACGTGCTGTGGAGCCTCAATCGCCAGCTCGACCCCAAGCACCCGTGGCACGCCAAGGCCAGCGTGGGCTATCCCTATTTCGAGAGCATGGCGTTCCGCGACCTGCTCAAGTCGGTGACCAAGACCGACGACCACACCGTGGTCATCACCCTGAACCGCCCCGAAGCCCCGTTCCTGCGTGACATGGCCATGCCCTTTACCTCGATCTACTCCGCCGAATACGGCGACCAGCTGCTCAAGGCCGGCAAGACCGGCGAGCTCAACAGCAAGCCGATCGGCACCGGGCCGTTCATCTTCCAGCGCTACAACAAGGACGCCCAGGTTCGCTTCAAGGCCAACCCCGACTACTTCCGCGGCAAGCCGCCGGCCGACCCACTGATCTTCGCCATCGCCACCGACAACAACACCCGCCTGCAGAAGCTGCGCGCCAACGAGTGCCAGGTGGCGCTGTACCCCAAGCCTGATGACGTGCCGTCGATCAAGGCCGATGCCAACCTCAAGGTCGACGAGATCGAGGCCATCGTCACCGGCTATATCGCCATGAACACCGAGCACAAATACCTGAGCGACGTGCGCGTGCGTCGGGCGATCAACCTGGCCTTCGACCGCCAGCGCCACGTCGAACAGCTGTTCGGCAAGGGCAACGCGCTGGTGGCGGTCAATCCGTACCCGCCGGTGCTGATCGGCTACAACGACGATAACCGCAACCCGCCCCGCGACCTCGACAAGGCCCGAGCCCTGCTCAAGGAAGCCGGCGTGCCGGAAGGCGCCGTGATCACCCTGTTCACCCGCAGCGGCGGCGGCCAGACCAACCCCAACCCGCGCCTGTCGGCAGAAATGCTCCAGGCCGACCTTGCCGAGATCGGCCTGAAGCTCGATATCCGCGTGATGGAGTGGGGCGAGATGCTGCGCCGTGCCAAGAAGGGCGAAGGCGACCTGGTGTCCTCCGGCTGGGCCGGCGACAACGGCGACCCGGACAATTTCCTGACCCCGCTGCTGAGCTGCGATGCGGCGAAAAACGGCGAGAACTATGCGCGCTGGTGCAACCCTAAGTTCCAGGACCTGATCACCCAAGCCCGCGGCGTGACCGACAACGATCAACGTGCCGGCCTCTACCGCCAGGCTCTGGCGATCTACGCCGAGGATCAACCCTGGATCAACGTGGCCCACCCGAAACTGTTCACCGCCATGCGCAAGAACGTCGAGGGCTATCACATCAGCCCACTGACCAATAACAACTTCGCCACCACCCAGGTGAAGTAGATAAAAACACACCGTCGGCGGTACACACGCCGGCGGGCTGCCTGACCGGCCAATGAGGTACCTCCCACGATGTTGAGTTTTATTGCCCGGCGCCTGGGCCTGCTGATCCCCACGTTCTTCGGGGTTACGCTGCTGACCTTCGCGCTCATCCGCATGATCCCCGGCGACCCCGTGGAAGTGATGATGGGCGAGCGGCGCGTCGACCCGCAGATGCACGCCGAAGCCATGGAGCGTCTGGGCCTGAACAAGCCCCTGTACGCCCAGTACTTCGATTACATCGGCCAGCTGGCCCAGGGCGACCTGGGTGAATCGCTGCGCACCCGCACCCCGGTGTGGAGCGAGTTCACCACCCTGTTCCCCGCCACCCTGGAGCTGACCCTGGCCGCGCTGCTGTTTTCCGGCACGCTGGGGCTGATTGCCGGGGTGATCGCCGCGCTCAAACGGGGCTCGTTATTCGATCACGGGGTGATGGGCATTTCCCTGGCTGGCTATTCGATGCCGATCTTCTGGTGGGGCCTGCTGCTGATCATGTTCTTCTCGGTGTGGCTGGGCTGGACGCCGGTATCGGGACGTATCGACCTGCTCTACGACATCCAGCCGGTGACCGGCTTCATGCTGATCGACACCCTGCTGTCCGACGAGGAAGGCGCGTTCGGCAACGCCCTGCGCCACCTGATCCTGCCGGCCATCGTGCTGGGTACCATTCCGCTGGCGGTGATCGCCCGCATGACCCGCTCGGCGATGCTCGAAGTGCTGCGTGAGGACTACGTGCGCACCGCCCGCGCCAAGGGCCTGTCGCCGGCCCGCGTAGTGTTCGTGCACGGCCTGCGCAACGCACTGATTCCGGTGCTCACCGTGTTCGGCCTGCAGGTCGGCACGCTGCTCGCCGGGGCGGTACTGACCGAAACTATCTTCTCCTGGCCGGGCATCGGCAAGTGGCTGATCGAGTCCATCGGTGCCCGCGACTACCCCGTGGTGCAGAACGGCATCCTGCTGATCGCCTGTCTGGTGATCCTGGTCAACTTCGTGGTGGACATCCTCTATGGACTCGTTAACCCACGCATTCGCCACCAGCGCTGATAAAGGAGCCTGAAATGTCCCTGCATTTGGCTCGCTGGAGCTATTCAGAAAACACCAACGTATTCGTAGCCTGGGTTGAGCAGCGCGATACCCAGGTCGCTCTCTCCCGGGTGTCGCTGCGCTCGACCCGGGCTACGCCAAAATCAGCTATTCATGAGGTGCGAGCATGACCTCGACCACTACCACGCCCATCGACCAGAGCCTGGTCTACCCCTCGCCGCTGAAGGAATTCTGGCGCGCGTTCAGCCACAACAAGGGCGCCGTCGCCGGCCTCGGTTTCATGCTGCTGATCGTGTTCTGTGCGCTGTTCGCGCCGTGGATCGCGCCGTACTCGCCCAGCGAGCAGTTCCGCGACGCCCTGCTGACCCCGCCGGTCTGGCTCGAAGGTGGGCAATGGCAGTTCATTCTCGGCACCGACGAAGTCGGCCGCGACCTGCTCTCGCGCCTGATCCACGGCGCGCGCCTGTCGCTGCTGATCGGCCTGGCCTCGGTGGTCATCTCGCTGATTCCCGGCCTGCTGCTGGGCCTGGTCGCGGGCTTCTTCCCGCGCCTGATGGGCCCTTCGATCATGCGCCTGATGGACATCATGCTGGCCCTGCCCTCGCTGCTGCTGGCCGTGGCCATCGTCGCCATTCTCGGCCCAGGCCTGATCAACACCGTGATCGCCATCGCCATCGTCTCGCTGCCTTCCTACGTGCGCCTGACTCGCGCCGCGGTGATGGGCGAGCTGAACCGCGACTACGTCACCGCCGCCCGCCTGGCCGGCGCCAGCCTGCCACGGCTGATGTTCATCACCGTGCTGCCCAACTGCATGGCGCCGCTAATCGTGCAGGCGACCCTGAGCTTCTCCTCGGCGATTCTCGACGCCGCCGCCCTGGGCTTCCTCGGCCTCGGCGTGCAACCGCCAACGCCTGAGTGGGGCACCATGCTGGCTTCGGCGCGCGACTACATCGAGCGCGCCTGGTGGGTGGTGACCCTGCCAGGCCTCGCCATCCTGCTTAGCGTGCTGGCGATCAACCTGATGGGCGACGGCCTGCGCGATGCGCTGGACCCGAAACTCAAGAATGCGATCTGAGGAGGCCGCCATGAACCTGTTCTGCACCACGGCCGCCCCCTGCAATTCGATGGAGGCCACCCGATGAGCCTGCTGGAAATAGACAACCTGAGCGTGCGCTTCGGCGACGCCAACGCCGTGCCGGTGGTCGACGGCCTCGACCTGAAAGTCGACAAGGGTGAAGTGCTGGCCATCGTCGGCGAGTCCGGCTCAGGCAAGTCGGTGACCATGATGGCGCTGATGGGCCTGATCGATGCCCCCGGCATCGTGCGCGCCGACCGCCTGACCTTCGACGGCACGGACATGCTGACCCTCAAGGGCCGCCAGCGTCGACATATCGTCGGCAAGGACCTGTCGATGATCTTCCAAGACCCGATGACGGCACTGAACCCCAGCTTCACCGTGGGTTTCCAGATCGAGGAAGTGCTGCGTCAGCACCTCGGTCTCAAGGGCAAGGCTGCCCGCCAGCGTGCCCTGCAACTGCTCGAACGCGTGGAAATCCCTGGTGCCGCCAGCCGCCTCGACGCCTTCCCGCACCAGCTCTCCGGAGGCATGAGCCAACGCGTCGCGATCGCCATGGCGATTGCCGCCGAGCCCAAGCTGCTGATCGCCGACGAGCCGACCACCGCCCTGGACGTGACCATCCAGGCGCAGATCATGGAGCTGCTGCTCGACCTGCAGCGCGAACAGAACATGGGCCTGGTGCTGATCACCCATGACCTGGCCGTGGTCGCCGAAACCGCCAACCGGGTCTGCGTGATGTACGCAGGCCAGGCCGTGGAGCTGGGCCAGGTGCCAGCGCTGTTCGACGCGCCGACCCACCCCTACACCGAAGCGCTGATCAAGGCGATTCCCGAGCACAGCCTGGGCGCCACGCGCCTGTCGACCTTGCCCGGCATCGTGCCCGGTCGCTACGACCGACCCCACGGCTGCCTGTTGTCGCCGCGCTGCCCCTACGTGCAGCCCAAGTGCCGCGAGCAGCGCCCGGCCCTGGAACCCCACGAGCGCGGCGCGGTGCGCTGCTATTTCCCGCTCAATCTGAATGCTGAGGTGGCGTGATGACGACCGTTCTGACCGCACGCCAACTGACGCGCCACTACTCCGTGTCCCAGGGGCTGTTCAAGCCCGCCGCCACGGTACAGGCGCTCAATGGTGTGTCCTTCGAGTTGCAGGCTGGCAAGACCCTGGCCGTGGTCGGCGAATCCGGCTGCGGCAAATCCACCCTGGCCCGCGCCCTGACACTGATCGAGGAGCCCACCTCGGGCTCGCTGCAGATCGCCGGCCAGGAAGTCAACGGCGCCAGCGCGCAGACCCGCAAGCAACTGCGCCGCGACGTGCAGATGGTGTTCCAGAACCCCTACGCTTCGCTCAACCCGCGCCAGAAGATCGGTGATCAGCTGGCCGAACCGCTGCTGATCAACACAGGCCTGTCGCGCGCCGAGCGCCGCGAGAAAGTGCAGGCGATGATGAATCAGGTCGGCCTGCGCCCCGAGCACTACCAGCGCTACCCGCACATGTTCTCCGGCGGCCAGCGTCAGCGCATCGCCCTGGCCCGCGCCATGATGCTCAACCCCAAGGTGCTGGTGGCCGACGAGCCGACCTCGGCGCTGGACGTGTCGATCCAGGCCCAGGTGCTCAACCTGTTCATGGATCTGCAGGAAGAGTTCCAGACCGGCTACGTGTTCATCTCCCACAACCTGTCGGTGGTGCGCCACGTCGCCGACGACGTGCTGGTGATGTACCTCGGCCGCCCAGCGGAAATCGGCCCCAGCGAAAAGCTCTACGAGCGCCCGCTGCACCCGTACACCAAGGCGCTGCTGTCAGCCACGCCGACCATCCACCCGGACCCGAGCAAACCGAAGATCAAGATCGTCGGCGAGCTGCCCAACCCGCTCAACCCGCCACCCGGCTGCCCGTTCCACAAGCGCTGCCCATACGCCACCGAACGCTGCCAGACCGAGCTGCCGCTGCTGCGCCCGCTCGATGGCCGGGAAGTGGCCTGCCACCACGCCGAGCAGTTTCTCTGATCGCCCACCGGGCGCAGCTAGACGCTGCGCCTGGCGGAACAAGAGCCTGTTCACGATCGTTCTGCCGGGCTTTATCTATGTGATCGCTACGTAACTGGATCGGCCGTTCGCGTAAATTGTAGGAGGGGCTTTAACTCCGAGCTCTTTGCTTGCCTTAATAAAAAACTCGCGGCTAAAGCCGCTCCTACGCAACCTTTGAATGTCCGGTTCGCGAGCACGCTTCTCAGTACACATCCCGCCGATACCGCCCCTGCTCCACCAGCCCTTCCACAACAGCCTCACCCAGCACGTCTCGCAGTACCTGATCCACACCCGCCGCCATACCCTGCAAGCTGCCGCACACATAAACCGCAGCACCCTCGGCAATCCACGCCCGCAGTTCATCCGCGGCCTCGCGCAGGCGATCCTGCACGTAAATGCGCTTCGCCAGATCACGGGAAAAGGCCAGATCCAGCCGCTGCAATTGACCGCCTTCGAGCCAGGCCTGCAACTCGTCACGGCAGTAGAAGTCGTGCTCGGCGTTGCGCTCGCCAAACAGCAACCAGTTTCGCGCGTGCCCGGCAGCGATGCGCGCCTTGAGCAGGCTGCGCAGGCCAGCCAGTCCCGTGCCGTTGCCGATCAGGATCACTGGTCGGTCATCCTCTGGAACATGGAAACCGCTATAACGCCGTACCCGCGCCAGCAACTGCTCGCCAACCGGTAGGTGCGCAGTCAGCCAGCCGGAGCCGGCACCCAGCTCGCCATTGGCCAGCTGCTGCTGCCGCACGATCAGCTCCAGCACGCCATCCTCGGGCAACGAGGCGATCGAATACTCACGACTGGGCAGCGGTACCAACGCCTCGAGCAGCGCCTGGGCGTGCAGGCCGACCAGGTGGCTGGCGCTGTAAGGCAGTTGGCGACCAGCCAATGCCTCAGCCAGCGTGTGGCCCAGTGGTTCGATGATGACGGACGCCAGCGCCTGCAAACCGTGGGCCTGCAACCAGCGCTGCACCTGTGCTTCGCCATTGCGCGGAAGAATTTCCAGAATGTCGCCGGCCTGCCACTGCGCACCGGCTGGCGGCTGCAGGCCGACCACCCAGGTGCCCGCGCCCTGGCTGCCCGGGTTCAGGCAACGACGTTCACGCAGCACCCAGCCATCGAACGGCACCTGCTGCACGGCCATTGGCTGCACGCCAGTCAGCTCGGACAACTGGCGCTGCCAGTTCTGCAGAGCAGCTTGGTCATCGCCATCCACCTCGATACGCTCGCCCAGGCGCTGGGCGCCACGCCCGGCCAGCCAATCGTCGACACGCCGGGCAAAGCCGCAGAACTGCGCATACTGGCGATCCCCCAGAGCCAACACCGCGTAACGCAGGCCGTGCAGATCCAGCGTCGCCGCCAGCCACTGGCGCTCAACGCCACGGGCGCTATCCGGCGCTTCACCGTCGCCAAAGGTGCTGAGCACCAGCAGCGCGCGAGGCGTGGCACTGAGCCTGGCGGCGTCGATTCGCGCCAGCGGCTGCACCTCCACGGCCAGGCCGGCGGCCTGCAATTGCCCGGCGGTCTGCCAGGCCAGTTGCTCGGCAAAGCCGCTCTGGCTGGCGAAACCGACCAGCCAGGGCTCACCACCCTCGCTCCCGGCAAGCGCTTGACGAGCGGCCAGCGCTGCACGCTTCTTGCGGCGACGGTCCAGGTACAGCAGCAGGCCGGTGACGAAGAACAGCGGCATCACCAGGCTGGCAACCATCATCAGGATGCGCCCGGTCATGCCGAAATACTCGCCGGTGTGCAGGGCGTAGACGCTGGCCAGCAGGCGCGCCTTGAAGGACTTGTCGGCATAGCGCTCGACCTGCTTCGCCTCGCCGGTCAGTGGGTCGAGTTGCATCTGGTCGAAGGCGCGGGTGTGCTCGGCGTCGCGCAGCATGAAGAACACCCGCGCCAACTGGCCGGCTGCGTTGGGCAACTGCAGGCTATAGACGCCAAGACGGTCACCGGCCGTGCGCTGAATGCCCTGCCAGAGGTTGGTGTAGTTCACCGGCGGCATCGCTTGCCCTTCGGGTGGTGGCCCGCGGCGACCGCGCTCCTCGCCAGCAGCCCGCGGCTTGTCACTGAGCAGGCTCTCCAGCCCGCCGCGGTACCAGTCGTAGGACCAATACAGGCCGGTCAGCGCTGCACACAGGTACAGCGGCAGGCACCAGGTGCCGACCACCGAATGCAGATCCCAATTGAAGGCGCGGCCCTTCTTGGCCCAGTCGAACGTCAGCCAGGCGCGCCAGCTCCACACCTTGCGCGGCCAGCGCAGGTAAAGCCCGGATAGGCAGAAGAACACCAAGGCGATGGTGCAGGCACCGGTGATCTGCCGACCGCTCTGGCCCATGGCCAGAAAGCGGTGCAGCTGCAACATCAGGCCGAAGAACTGCAGGCCGCGAGGGGCCTCGAAGATCTCGGCTGTATAGGGGTCGACGAAGCGTATCCCGCCGCGCCGTTCACCAGGCGGCGGCGTCAGGAACACCCGCGTCGGCTGGCCGCCCTCGGTATCCACATACAGCCCGGATACGCTGAGCCCCTGAGCCTGCAAGCGCTCGACCATTTCGCCCGGTTGCAGCACATCGCCCGCCTGAGCGGTCACCGCCATCTCGGGGTTGATCGCCAGCAGGATCTCTTCCTGAAAGCTGTACAGCGCGCCGGTCACGCCCATCAGGGCCAACACCAGCCCGGCGGTGATGCCGAAAAACCAGTGCAGTTGGAACAAGACTTTCTTGAACACGATTAACACTCAGCAGATGGACACGACTCGAAGCCGCGCGACTCTAGATGAGAAGCATTTGAAATGCTCGTTTTTTACCTGCTCTTTACCAATCAGCGAACGCCACACAGGCAAAAGCCCCGTCGACGCCAGACGTCAACGGGGCTCAAGGGCGCCTATCAGAAGCTGTAAGTCGCCGACAGCAGCGCCGAACGACCATCTCCATACTCGATGGCCGAGGAACGCGCCGCGGCTCCCGCTTGCTGACGAACGCGCTCGACGTAATCCTCATCGAACAGGTTGTTCACGTTGAGCTGCAGGTCAAGGTTCTCGTTGACCTTGTAGCCGACCATGGCGTTGTGCAGCCAGTAGTCGTCCAGCTTGGCGCGGGTGCTGGAGCTGACGTTGCGCTCGCTGACGTAACGGGCGCCGTAGCCGATGCTCCAGCCGGCGGGCAGCTTGTAGGTGGTCCACAGGTTGAAGGAGCGCGGCGGCGTATTGCCCAGCGCCTGGCCTTCGCGGTCGGCACCGGCTGGTGTGTCGGCGGCCTTGAGGGTTTCGCTGTCGAGGAAGGTGTAGTTGGCGAACACGTCCCACTGCTCGGTCACGTGACCGGTCAGGCCCAGTTCGACGCCGTCGACGCGCTGCTTGCCGGCCAGCTGCGTGGAGCCATCGGACATGGTTTCCCGAGCATTGCTCTTCTCGACGCGGAACACGGCGGCGTCCAGTTCGACACGGCGTTCGAACAGTTCCCACTTGGTGCCCAGCTCCCAGGTTTCGTTCTTCTCGGGGGCAAGGTCAGCCGTGGCAGCGGTCAGGCCACCGCCCGACGACGCCAGGTTCTCGGCAGAGGGGTTGTAGGAGTTGCCCCAGGCCACATAGAAGCGTCCGTTCTCCACCGGTTTGTAGACCAGGCCAAGCCGGCTGCTGGCCTTGCGATCATTGGACTCGAAACGGGTGGTCGGCTGGTGAGTGGCGTCGAATGCCCGCGCCTGACCGTCCATCCAGTCCACTCGTACGCCGCCGTTGATGTCCCACTGCTCGTTTAGGGCGATGGTATCGAACAGGTAGATGGCCTTGTCGACCAGCTTGGTCTCGGTGTAGCCGCTGGTGGCCTTGTTGGTGGCGCCGGCCCAGTAGCCCGGCGGGTTGCCGAGATCGAAGATTGGATAGGGCCCGGCACTGGTCAGGTTGTAGCTGTAGGTGCGCAGGTCCAGGGTTTCGCGGGAGATTTCCGCACCGACCACCAGGTTGTGAGCCAACCCGAAGGTATCGAAGGCGGCCTTGAGGTTGCTCTGGTTGATCCACATTTCGGTCTCGGCATCGCGGCCGTAGCCCTGCGGGCCTGCCGGGCGGTAGCTGCCGGCCGGCACCCCGGTGGTGTTGACGTGGGAGGCGGACACCGTTGTGTCGCGGTTGACCCGGCTGTAGCGGGTCAGGTTCTGCAGGCTCAGGTTGTCGTTGAAGTCGTGCTCGAAGTTGGCGGTGAGCGCGCTCTGCTCGATCTTTTCCTTGTCCAGGTTCTTCCAGCCGAAGTAGGCGTCGCGGTTCACACCTGCCAGGCGTTTGCCATCCAGGGCCGGCACGCCGTAATCGGGCAGGTTGTCGTCCTCCTGATGGTGCAGGCTGAGGGTCAGCCGGGTCGCCTCGCTGAAGCCCAGGCGCAGCGACGGGGCAATCCCCCAACGCTTGCGGTCGATCTCGTCGCGGCCGGCCACGTCGTTCTGGTGGCCCATCAGGTTCAGGCGTACGGCGCTGTCGGTGCCCACGCCTTCGAGCGGCTGGTTGGTGTCCAGGGTGGTGCGGTAGTAGTTGTCGGTGCCAAGGCTGCCGCCGATGCGGGTGAAGGCACGGTTCTGCGGCTGCTTGCTGATCACGTTGATGCTGCCGCCAGTGGTGCCGGCGCCGCCGAATACCGAGTTCGGGCCCTTGATGACTTCCACCTGGTCGATGTTGAAGGTGTCGGTACGGCTGGTCTGGGCGCTGTCGCGCAGGCCGTCGATCTGCATGTTGGCATTGGCGCTGAAACCGCGGATGTTGATGCTGTCGCCCGAACCACCGCCGCCCTCGCCGGCATTGAAGGTGATACCCGATACGTTGGACAGCACCTGGCGCAGGCTCAGGGCCTGTTGCTCTTCGATGACCTTCTTGGGTACCACGGTGATGGTCTGCGGGGTATCAAGCAGCGGCGCAGTCATCTTCGCGGACGCGGACTGCTCGACCTTGGAGCTTTCCGCTTCCTGGGCCTGGATCTGTATCTCCCCCAACTGCAGCGAGCCGGCACGCGCAGTGGTCTCGGCCGCCAGGCTGGCCAAACTACAGGACGCCAGCGCCAGGCCAATGGCCGAGGCGAGCAGGCAGGGTTGTGGACGACGTGTCAGCGTTTTTTTTGTGTGTTGCATGGTATGTCTCCCCAGAAAGCCGGGAAGAATAATTGATAATTATTATCATGCAACAACAATAATCATTCATATCCGTATGTATAGCGGCCGTGCTCCGACCTGCCAGCTCCAGCACCAATTTCTTCGAATGAAATGCCCCGCGATCAGCGGGCCAGCACGCGCTTGTCGATGGCCGCCAGGTCGCGACACCCTGTCAGGGCCATCGCCACCTCCAGCTCGGCGCGCAGCAGTTGAATGACATGCGCCACCCCCGCCGCGCCGGCTGCCGCCAGCCCATGGATGTACGGCCTGCCAATCAGCACCGCATCGGCGCCGAGGGCGAGGGCCTTGAGAATGTCGGTACCGCGACGAATGCCACCGTCGAACAACAGCGGCAGGCGGCCCTGCAGCGCATCGGCAATCGGCTCTAGGCAGTCGAGGCTGGCCGCCATGCCGTCGAGCGTGCGGCCACCGTGATTGGACACGATCAGGCCGTCCGCGCCCTGCTCTAGCGCTTCGCGGGCGTCCTCCACTTCGGTCACGCCCTTGAGCAACAACGGCAAGCGGGTGATCGAGCGAAGCCAGCGAATGTCCGCCCAGGTCGGCGCCGCGGCGAGCAGGCTACCGCCCAGCAGCAGGGCGCCATTGCTTGCCGCCGGCTGCGCGGCGGGCGCGCGAATGCCCTGCAGATTGACCGCCTGCACGTCGGCCGGCAGCACGAAGCCGGCACGTTGCTCGCGGTTGCGCACGCCGTTGACCGGCGCATCCACGGTCAGTACCAACGCGCGATAGCCGGCCGCTTCGGCGCGCCTCACTAAAGCTTCGGTGAAGTCACGATCAGGCTGGACGTACAACTGGAACCACAGCGGATTGCTGGCCGCAGCGGCGATGTCCTCTAGGCTCGCGCTGGCCTGGGTGCTGACGATCATCCCGGCCTGCAGAGCATCGGCGGCCATCACCGTGGCCAGTTCGCCGTCCGGGTGGGCGAGCTTCTGGAAGGCCACCGGCGCCAGCAGAATCGGAAAATCGTGGGTCACCCCGAACAATTCCCGGCGCGTGTGCCCACCGCTCAGGTCGCGCAATACCCGGCTGCGCAAACGCAGGCGCTGGAACGCCTCCAGGTTGGCCTGCAGAGTCAGCTCATCGGCCACACCACCGTTGACGTAGGCCCAGGCCTGCTCGCTCATGCGCGCCTGGGCGTAGGGTTGGTAATCGCTGACCGAGGCGATGCTCGGGGGAATCTGCTGCAGCTTCTCCATGCTCAGGTGTTCGCCCAGTGCCGCAGCAGGTTGTGGTACACGCCGGTCAGGCGGACCACCTCGGGGCTTTCCGGCAACTGCTGGCTGATGCCCTGGATGGCCTGATCCAGCTCGAACAGCATGCTGCGCTGGCCATCCTCGCGCACCAGGCTCTGGATCCAGAAGAACGAGGCGAGGCGTACGCCACGGGTCACCGGCATCACCCGGTGCAGGCTGGTGCCGGGATACAGCACCAGGTGCCCGGCCGGCAGCTTGATGCTGTGGCTGCCGTAGGTGTCCTCAATCACCAGTTCGCCGCCGTCGTACTCATCCGGCTCGCTGAAGAACAGGGTGGCCGACAGGTCACTGCGCACCCGGTGCGGCGTGCCGGGCACGCTGAAAATGGCGTTGTCCACATGATTGCCATAGGTGCCGCCGCCGGCATAGCGGTTGAAACGCGGTGGCAACACCTTGAGCGGCAGCGCGGCGGCGACGAAGCGCGGGTTGGCACCCAGGCAATCGACGATGAAGTCGCCGATCTGTATCGCCAGCGGATCATCCTGGGCCAGTTGCTGATTGTCCTTCGCGCGCTGGGCGACATGCCCGGCCGTGCCGCGACCATCCTGCCAGGCGCCCTGCTCCAGCGCGACACGGCACTGGCGCAGCTGCTCGGGCGCCAGCACATCAGGGATGGTCAACATCATGAACGGACTCTCGCGAACGCCTAGTAGAGAATGATTCTAAGGCGCAACAAGTGGGCGAGAGAAGCCAGCCCATGAAAAATAAACGCCTGCACCGAATCCAGTGCAGGCGTAGCGGTATCCAGGAAGGAAAAACAGCGCTCTCGGCAGCTCAGCGCAAACGCCACATTTCGAACGGCCTGGCCAACACGAACAGATCGCGAGCGACGCTTTCCGGGTACTGGTCGAGCGGCGGCGCATCGGGCAGGTACAGCGCGGCGGCGTCGAGGGTCGACAGCGAGAACTCCAGCTCCATACCGGCGGCCTGGAACAGCGCGATGATCGCTTCGACTTCCGCCGCACAGCTGCAATTGACCCGGCGCCCGGCGTAGAAGACGTTGAGCTGGTCGCAGACCTTTTCGGCAACCAGACCGGTGGCCTCGGCTTCGAGCAGCGACAGGCCGAGGTCTTCCTCACAGGCCGCATCCAGGGTGATGGGGCTGACCGTCGGCTTGACGATGGCGGACATACTCCTGCCTGGCACCGCGGCACCGACTTCGATGGGGACAGGCCCCTGCACGCTCTGGTAGAAGCGAACGGCCATGGCGCCTTCGAGCATTCCCGGGATCTGTTTCACGACTCCACTCTCATCATCGACTCAACGAACGCGGCACCATCCTGCGCCGCAACGGGACGGCATTGTCGGCGCCTGATGTTTAAGCAATGTGACAGTGGCAGCGCAGCCGGATTGCCCGGCTGCGCATGCGGGCGTCAGACCACGCCCTGGGCTAGCATGGCGTCGGCCACCTTGACGAAGCCGGCGATGTTGGCGCCCTTGACGTAGTTGATGCCGCCATTCTCCTCGCCGTGACGCACGCAAGCGTTGTGGATGGACTGCATGATGCCGTGCAGTTTCTCGTCCACCTCGCCTTCGCTCCAGTGCAGGCGCATGGCGTTCTGCGACATTTCCAGGCCGCTGACCGCCACGCCACCGGCGTTGGAGGCCTTGCCCGGGGCGAACAGGGTGCCGTGCTCGATGAACAGGTCCACCGCATCCAGCGTGGTCGGCATGTTGGCGCCCTCGGCCACGCACACGCAGCCATTGCCGAGCAGCGCGCGGGCGTCGTCGAGGTTCAGCTCGTTCTGGGTCGCGCAGGGCAGTGCGATGTCGCACGCCAGGCCCCAGGGGCGCTGGCCGGCCTGGAAGCGCAACGCACCGCCGTCGAGTTCGCTCAGGCGGCCACGCTTCTGGTTCTTCAGCGCCATCACGTCCTGCCAATGCTGCTCGCTGAGGCCCTCTTCGACATACAGCGTGCCTTCGGAATCGGAGAAGGAAACCACCTTGCCACCTAGGTCCATGACCTTGCGCGCCGCATACTGCGCCACGTTGCCGGAGCCCGAGATGGCCACGCGCTGACCGTCGAAGTTGCGCCCGCGAGTCTTGAGCATTTCTTCGGCGAAGTACACGCAGCCGTAGCCGGTGGCTTCCGGGCGGATCAGGCTGCCGCCGTAGGTCAGGCCCTTGCCGGTCAGCACCGAGGTGAACTCGTTGGCCAGGCGCTTGTACTGGCCGAACAGGTAACCGATCTCGCGGCCACCGACGCCGATGTCACCGGCCGGCACATCCAGGTTGGCGCCGATGTGGCGGTACAGCTCGGTCATGAACGACTGGCAGAAACGCATCACCTCGGCGTCGCTCTTGCCCTTGGGGTCGAAGTCCGCCCCGCCCTTGCCGCCGCCCATGGGCAACGAGGTCAGGGAGTTCTTCAGGGTCTGCTCGAAGGCCAGGAACTTGAGCACGCTCAGGTTCACCGAGGGGTGAAAACGCAGGCCACCCTTGTACGGGCCGATGGCGCTGTTCATCTGGATGCGCAAGCCTCGGTTGACCTGCACGCGCCCGGCATCGTCGACCCACGGCACGCGGAACAGCACGGCACGCTCCGGCTCGACCAGACGCTCGACGATGCCCGCCTCCAGATAACGCGGATTGGCCTGCAGGAACGGCCACAGGCTACGCAGCACTTCCTCCACCGCCTGGTGGAATTCGGGCTGGTGAGGATCGCGTTGTTTCAGGCCTTCGAGGAAATGATCGACGGACATGCTCATGCAGGCTCCCTGGCGTCTTGCTGCGCCGCGCAATGAAAAGTGGCGGGACTCTAGCAAGAACGCCACGCCCTTAAAAAGGGCAAAATGACGCCTTTATGAAACTTTTTGGTGCTTTACTATAAATACACCCTCAAAAACAGGGCTTTCAACAACCCCTGTAGCGCACCAAACAAGCCTCATTGCGCACCATAAAATCACTCCTCGCGAATGGACTGCCAGCTCAAGCCGAAACGCGCCAGGTACTTGCGCAGGCGATCCGCGTCGTTGGGCTGGGCCTTGGCCTGGCGACTGATGTCGAACAAACGCCTGCCCGCCTCGGACAGGCTGCCCGCCTGTCGACAGATATCGATCACCGCCTGCAGTTGCAGACGGTCGAACAGGTCGATATCACCTGCGGCCTCGCCCAACAGAGTCGACAGGTCATCCTCCGCTCCCGAAACGCCCCAGGCGCGCCGCAGCCGCTCGATCTCTTCCTGTACCTGACCCTCGTCGATGCGCCCGCTGTCGGCCAGGGTCGCCATGCGCGTGATCGAGGCCGACAGCTCGCGGAAGTTGCCTTGCCAGGCGGCTTCGCCGGAGCTGGCGAAGGCCAGGTAGCGGCGCCGCGCCTCCAGGTTGAAGCGCACCATTCGCCCTTGTTCGCGCGCATGGCGCTCGAGCTCGAAATCGATGTTCGGCTCGATGTCTTCGCGGCGCCCGGCCAGGCCCGGCAGCTCGAAGGTCCACAGGTTGATGCGCGCATAAAGGTCTTCACGAAACAGCCCTTCGGCGACCCGGACGCGCAGGTCGCGATGGGTGCCGGCGATCAGCAGGAAGTCGCTGCTCACCTCCTTGTCCGCCCCCATGGGAAAGAAGCGCTTTTCCTCGACGGCCTTGAGCAGCATGGCCTGCTCGTCCAGGCCCAGTTCACCGATCTCGTCGAGAAACAGCATGCCGCCATCGGCGGCGCGCAGCAGGCCATCGCGGGCATTTTGCGCACCGGTGAAGGCGCCCTTGATATGACCGAACAACGCCGACATGGCGCCGTCGCCGCGCAGGGTCGCGCAATTGACCTCGACGAAGCGGCCATCGACCAGATGACGGCTGCGCTTGAGCTCGTAGACGCGCCGGGCCAGGAACGACTTGCCCGCACCGGTCGGGCCGATCAGCAGCATCGGTGCCGAGGAACGCACGGCGACCCGCTCGATCTGCTCGATGGAGCGATTGAACGCCGCGTTGCGCGTGGCGATGCCGGACTTGAGAAACGCCAGCCCCTCCAACCGCTCATGCTGGAAGCGCGTGGCGATACGGTCGTACCGCGACAGGTCGAGGTCGATCAGCGCATGGGTGCCGGTGACCTGCGCCTGCTCATCACGCTTGCGCGCCGGCGAGGTCTGCACTAAACGCGCCGGCAGGTAGCGCGCCTCGGTGAGCAGGAACCAGCAGATCTGCGCCACATGGGTCCCGGTGGTGATGTGCACCAGGTAGTCCTCACGCTCGGTATCGAAGGCATAGCCGCTGGTGAAGTCATGCAGCGCGCCATACACCTCCTCGAAATCCCAGGGGTTGCGCAGGTGCATCGGCTGCAGGCGCACCTCGGTTTCCGGGGATATCTGCTCGATGTCGGCGCGGATGCGCTCGGCCAGGCTGATATCCCGTGCGTCGGTGCCGTGGATCAACTCCAGGCGATCGATCAGCAAATCCGGCTGCTGACACAGCCCGATACTCGGCCGCCACTTGTTCCAGCGATTGGCGCCCTTGCCGACCCGATCCAGAGTGGCGCCGATGAAGCCGATGGCGACGGTTTTCTTTGCTCTCATAGTTTATCCATAGAGATAAATCCTGATAACAGAATATCCAAAACCTCAGACCAGACCAGCCCTCGATAACTTCATGAGAATCCTTAAATATATAAAAATATATAAATATCAATAATTTAAAAATAATAACCGCATCCACAAAAAAACTGGCACGGCTATCGCTATATCCATCCTGAGCGATCACTGATGCAGCTTGCAGAAAGCTGAATCGGCAAGAAACACGGGAACGCTTGAGCAGGCCTGGAAAGAACCTGCGCAGCGCAGGAGAAGATGCCGTGAAAAGCAACAAGCAACGCCGCTGGGAAATCCGTGAGGCACGCGCAAAACGCAAGCTGCGCCAGGCTGCATCGGCCAGCTGGCCTGCGAGCCAGATGCCGCCACCCGGCAGCATTGCGGTCAACCGCGCCAGCCTCGCGCCTTACTACAGCTATGACGAACCGCTTTTCGTCCAGCGCGGTTGGTACCAGGACCTGCCATTCACCTGTCGCGATTGCGGCGCTGGGCAGATCTGGACGGCAGCTCAGCAGCGCTGGTGGTACGAGGTGTGTAAAGGGCAGGTATTTTCCACGGCAATACGCTGCCGGGCCTGCCGATTGAACAAAAGGATTCGCGATGGCCGGGAACGTCCCAACGCCGCCCGGGCCATAACGCAAGCAGGAGCATGACGAGATGAACGAGAAAACCTACAACCTGCTGGAAGTCGCCAACGGCAAGCCGATCAAACTGTGGACGCAAGGCGTTCCCGTCGAGGAAGACGCCAAGCAGCAGTTGATGAACACCGCGAAGATGCCCTTTATCTTCAAGCACCTGGCCGTGATGCCGGACGTGCACCTGGGTAAGGGATCGACCATCGGTAGCGTGATTCCCACGGTCGGCGCAATCATCCCGGCAGCGGTCGGGGTGGATATCGGTTGCGGGATGATCGCCGCACGCACCTCGCTGATGGCTCACGACCTGCCGGACAACCTGGCCGGCCTGCGCGTCGCCATCGAGAAGGCCGTACCCCACGGGCGAAGCAATACCCGTGGAGGTCGCGACCGGGGCGCCTGGGAAAACGTGCCGGAGATGGCCGACCATGCCTGGTCG
This sequence comes from Pseudomonas sp. AG1028, assembly GCF_007993955.1. Classification (NCBI taxonomy): domain Bacteria; kingdom Pseudomonadati; phylum Pseudomonadota; class Gammaproteobacteria; order Pseudomonadales; family Pseudomonadaceae; genus Pseudomonas; species Pseudomonas sp. AG1028. The sequence goes on along the minus strand of NZ_VIVP01000001.1, from coordinate 134,767 downwards.
GCGCTGAGCGAGCGCTTCAAGGCGATCACCGACAAGTACCCGCGGCTGGAGAAGACCAACAACCGTAAACACCTGGGAACCCTGGGAACCGGCAACCACTTCGTCGAGGTGTGCCTGGACGAAGCGAACCGGGTCTGGTTCATGCTGCACAGCGGATCGCGCGGCGTGGGTAACGCCATCGGCAACCTGTTCATCGAACTGGCCCAGGCCGATATGCGCCAGCACATCGCCAACCTGCCGGACCGTGACCTGGCCTATTTCGAGGAAGGCAGCCAGCACTTCGCCGACTACGTGGAAGCGGTGGGCTGGGCCCAGGATTTCGCCAAGCAGAACCGTGCGTTGATGATGCACGCGGTGATCACCGCGGCCCGCGGGGTGATCGCCAAGCCGTTCGACGTCGCGCTGGAAGCGGTGAACTGCCACCACAACTACGTGCAGAAGGAACGCCACTTCGGTGAAGAGGTGCTGGTAACCCGCAAAGGCGCGGTGTCGGCGAAGAAGGGCGAACTGGGCATCATCCCCGGCTCCATGGGCACCAAGAGTTTCATCGTGCGCGGCCAGGGTAACGAGGAGGCGTTCTGCTCTTGCAGCCACGGCGCTGGCCGCACCATGAGCCGCACCAAGGCCAAGAAGCTGTTCACCGTGGAAGACCAGATCAAGGCCACGGCCCACGTCGAATGCCGCAAGGACGCCGACGTGATCGACGAAATCCCGATGGCCTACAAGGACATCGATCAGGTCATGGACGCCCAGCGCGAGCTGGTGGAAGTGGTGCACACCCTGCGTCAGGTGGTGTGCGTTAAAGGATAGAGATGATGAAACACCTGAAAGAGTGGCTGCAGCGGCTAAAAGGCCGCCCAGCCTCCGGCGACTACTGGGAAGACCGTCGCCATCACGAGGCATTGGAAGCCCTCGCTGACTGCAAGGGCGAAGGCGACTGGCTCACGCTGAGCTGTCATGGCAACGGTTTCGTGCGCGAGGTGGCGGTGCGTGAACTGAGTGAGTTGCCTTCACCAGAAGCCCTGGCTGCCCTGCTCGAACGGCTCAACGATTGGGTGCCCCAGGTACACCAGTTGGCCGATGCAGGCGTACGACGCTACCTCATGTCCGAGCATGCGCCGGCTTTACTGTATGCCCTGCAACCGTTGATGGCGCTTGCTGAGCGCCAGCGCGCCGACCACACAGAGACACTGGCGCTAGCCCGCACGGCACTGCAGGGCGCCGAGGTGCGCGATACGGTGCTGGCGACATTCGTCGTGCATCACGGCAAAAGTGCGCGGTTCCTGTTCGACCTGCTGCTGGAGGCAAGCGACGACCCCGTCAGCCTGCTCGGCAAAGCACTGGTACATCGCGAGATGACGGTACGCCAGATGGCGGTTTCGGCCTGCCAGAACATGCCCGCGGAACAGGCCGTGCCGCTGTTGCAGCACGCACTGGCCACGCCTGGCGCCAGCGTGCGGGTCAAAGCCCTGCATGCGCTGCTGAGCAAGCTCGACGACCCACGCGAGATGCTACGTGGCGCCCTGCTGGACGCCTCGCCCGCGGTGCGCAGCCTGGCTCGCTGGGCGGCGCCGCGCTGGCAGCTCGACGCACGGGAAGTGCTCGCAAAGCGACTGGACGCCGCCCTGCCAACGTCCAAGCGCGAATGGCTGGGCGTACTTGGCCTGACCAGCGAACTGCAGGTCAGCCTGGGTGAGCACTGGCGCGCTGCGGCGCTACGCTCGCCCATGGCCAGCGTGCGCCTGGCTGCGCTGACGAGCCTCGGCGACGAGCACCTGGGCGAGCAATTGGCGATGCTGGACGATCCGGCCGACAAGGTGTTCGCCAAGGCCTGCGAACGCATAGGCCGCCAGCCCTGGGATGCACTGGAAGCGGAGCTCGACAGGCGCCTGGATCGTGACTGGCACTGCCTGCAGGACCACCGCCGGGCCGCCCTGATGGCGCTGCGGCCACGCTGGCAACAACTGGCCTACCTGCTGCGTCGCCTGGATAACGATGTCCAGCAGCGCAACTACTGGCTGACCTCGATCGCCAATTGGTGCCAGCAGCAATACCTGATGGTCGACCCGACCACAGCGCCAGCCAAACGCCGCAGGTTGCTTGCCCGGGTTGCCGAACTGCAGGACAACGGCGCCCTGCCGCCAGGTTGCGTGACGCGCCTGACGTGAAAAAACCGCCTGCTCGAGGCATGCGAATAACGGGATGAGGTGAGGCCATGCTGCAAATGATGAAAAGCCAGCGACTCGATGAACTGCGCACCCGCCTGGAAGAGGCGGGCTGCGTGTTCGATTTCGTGGTGACCATGCTCGACCCGACCGCCACACCTGGCGAGGCGGAGCATCGGCAGGCCCTGGAGTTGCTGTTCGAGACCATCCAGGCGCGCGCTCGGATCTGGCAACAGAACCTGATCGCCCAGCATGCTAGTTACGCAAACCACCGCTGTTCCGAACTGACGGCGGATCTCGCTCAGGCCCGCTCACAGCCGCTCACTAACGACGCAATCCGCGAGCTGGCCAGCGAGAACAGCCTGCTGTGCCGCAACTTCCGTAACCCGCCCTACGGCACTCAGTTGCAGGTGGCGGACTTCCGCGAATGGCTGCACATGCTGCGGCTGTATCCCGATGAACAGCTGCAGGTGTTCGATTGGGTCGGCCATGCGCACGAAGATCCGCAGCGCAGCGCCTGGAGCGACTATTTCGACGACGGCAAGGAATGGTGGGGCATCTGGTGCCTCACGCTATACAACCCGCGACGTCGGACATTGTCCGCGCTGGCCGCCAGCGCGACAGACTAGACAAGGATGCAAAGACATGGATATGCAACAACGCCACCCCCTCAGCGACGCCATGCGCGCGCGGGTGCTGGCTGAACTCGAACGGGTCGAGCGCGAACACAACGTGAAGGTGCTGTATGCCTGCGAGTCGGGCAGCCGCGCCTGGGGCTTCGCCTCGACGGATAGCGATTACGATGTGCGCTTCGTCTACGTGGAAAAACCGGACTGGTTCGTCCAGGTAGATGAAGGCCGCGACGTGATCGAGCGCCCGCTGGACGACGAGTTGGACGTCAGCGGCTGGGAGTTGCGCAAGACCCTCGGCCTGCTGCGCAAATCCAACCCGACGCTACTGGAATGGCTCGACTCGCCCCTGGTGTACCGCCAGGAAGATCAAGCCACGGCGCGCCTGCGCGAGCTGGCCGAGCATTTCTACAGCCCGCCGGCGGCGCGTAACCACTACCTGTCGATGGCGAAAAAGAACTTTCGCGGCTACCTGCAGGGCGAGACGGTGCGCCTCAAGAAGTACTTCTATGTGCTGCGCCCGCTGCTGGCCGTGCTGTGGATAGACCAGGGCCGTGGCCGCCCGCCGATGACCTTCGCCGATCTGTTGCAGACGGTTGACGATGCGCCGCTGCTGGCCGAAGTGGACGAGCTGCTGGCCCTCAAGCGTAGCGCCGACGAGTCCACCTACGGCCCGCGCCGCCCTGCCCTGCACGCCTTTATCGAGGCACAGCTGGAGCGGCCAGTGCCGGCGCTGCCGCGTACCCAGGCGGACAGCGGCCTGCTTGACGCCTACCTGCGCGAAATGGTCAGCCGCTACGCCTGAGCCACGTTCGTAGCCCGGGTCGAGCGCAGCGACACCCGGGACGATCTCCCGATCTACTACAGAGAGGGACGCGGAGCGTCCCGATGGGCGTTCCCACGCAGAGCGTGGGAACGATCAACGATCAAAGGATTCACCATGAAAAAGGATATTCTCGAGCTCGACGGCGCCATCGGCGGCGGGCAGGTGCTACGTACGGCGCTGAGCCTGTCGATGATCACCGGCACGCCGTTTCGCATCATCAACATTCGCGCCAGGCGCAGTCGCCCGGGCCTGCTGCGCCAGCACCTGACCGCCGTGCTCGCCGCCGCCGAAATCAGCGGCGCCGAGGTCGAGGGCGCCGAACTGCACGCCACCCGCCTGGTGTTTCGCCCCGGCCCAATCCGCGGTGGCGAGTACCGCTTCGCCATCGGCTCGGCGGGTAGCTGCACCCTGGTGCTGCAAACCGTTCTGCCGGCCTTGCTGCGGGCCGCCGAGCCAAGCCGTGTGCAGATCAGCGGCGGCACCCACAACCCGGCCGCGCCGCCGTTCGACTTCCTCGACCGAGCCTGGGTGCCCTTGCTACGGCGTATGGGCGGCCGGGTCGAGTTGCAGCTGCATCGCCATGGCTTCGTACCGGCCGGTGGCGGCGCGCTGGAAGCCTTCATCCAGCCGTCGCTGCTGATGCCCCTGCACCTGCCCGAGCGGGGCGCACTGCTGGAACAACGTGCCGACGTGCTGCTGGCCGGCATTCCCGGCCACGTGGGCGAGCGCGAGCTGGCGCGCGTCGGCAAACGCCTGCAGTGGCCGGACGCCAACCTGCACTGCACCTGGCTGGACCAGGAGCATGGCCCGGGCAACATCCTGACCCTCACGGTGGCCTGCGCGCAGCTCACCGAGCAGTTCTGCGCCTTCGGCCAGAACGGCGTACGTGCCGAGGCGGTGGCCGATCGCGCCATCGAGCCGTTGCGCCAGTGGCTGGCCAGCGGTGCGGCGGTGGCAGAGCACCTGGCCGACCAGTTGCTGCTACCGATGGCGCTGGCAGGCAGCGGCAGCTTCACCACTACGCACCTGAGCGAACATCTGCAGAGCAATATCCAGGTGATCGAAGCTTTCTGTCCGGTGGCGGTTCGTTGCACGCCGGCGGGCAAGGTATTAAGGGTCGAGGTGAGTAGCCGCGCCTGAGGCCTGACCGCGGTCGTGGTGTACCAGCGAACACATATCTCATGGATCGGCGGCAGTAAGGCAGAAGCGGACATCGGGACGCCGCTGCTCTTGTAGGAGGGGCTTTAGCCCCGAGCTTTAGATGGGTGAAAAGAGCTCGGGGCTAAAGCCCCTCCTACACGTTTACGCAAACGTCAGCTCCCGCCACTTTGCAGTCATCGAAACGATAGCAATTCGAAAACGTGCCCAAAAACCCAGCCATAAAAAAACGGAGCCCTGAGGCTCCGTTTCGTGAGGCGACGCTTACTGCGCCAGCTTCTTGTGCCGTACCCGATGCGGCTGGGCGGCGGCGTCGCCGAGGCGCTTCTTGCGGTCGGCTTCGTACTCGGTGTAGTTGCCTTCGAAGAAGATCACGCCGTCATCCTCGTAAGAGAGGATGTGGGTCGCCACGCGGTCTAGGAACCAGCGATCGTGAGAGATCACGATGGCGGCGCCAGGGAAGTCCAGCAGTGCTTCTTCCAGCGAACGCAGGGTCTCCACGTCGAGGTCGTTGGACGGTTCGTCGAGCAGCAGGACGTTGGCGCCCTCCTTCAGGGTCAGGGCCAGGTGCAGACGGCCACGCTCACCACCGGAGAGGTCCTTGACGAACTTCTGCTGGTCGGCGCCCTTGAAGTTGAAACGGCCCACGTAACCGCGGGACGGAACTTCGTAGTTGCCGATCTTGATCATGTCCAGTCCATCGGACACCGCTTCCCAGACGGTCTTGCTGCCGTCGAGGTCTTCGCGGCTCTGGTCGACGCAGGCCAGTTGCACGGTTTCACCGATCTCGATACTGCCCGAGTCCGGGGTTTCCTTGCCCATCAGCATGCGGAACAGGGTCGACTTACCGGCACCGTTACCACCGATCACGCCGACGATGGCGCCCTTGGGTACGCTGAACGACAGGTCTTCGACCAGTACGCGGTCGCCGTAGCCCTTGGTGACGTTCTTGAACTCGATGACCTTGTCGCCCAGGCGCGGACCGGCCGGGATGTAGATCTCGTTGGTCTCGGCGCGTTTCTGGAATTCCTGGGACTGCATTTCCTCGAAGCGCTGCAAGCGAGCCTTGGATTTCGACTGGCGGGCCTTGGCGCCTTTGCGCACCCACTCCAGCTCTTCCTTCATGGCCTTCTCGTGGGCCGACTGCTGCTTGGACTCCTGGGCCAGACGGTCGGATTTCGCTTCCAGCCAGCCGGAATAGTTGCCTTCGTACGGAATGCCCGCGCCGCGGTCGAGTTCCAGGATCCAGCCGGCGACGTTATCGAGGAAGTAACGGTCGTGGGTGATCGCCACCACGGTGCCCGGGAAGTCGTGCAGGAAGCGCTCCAGCCAGGCCACCGAGTCGGCGTCCAGGTGGTTGGTCGGCTCGTCGAGCAGCAGCATGTCGGGGGCCGACAGCAGCAGACGGCACAGGGCCACACGGCGCTTCTCGCCACCGGACAGGTGCTCGATCTTCGCATCCCAGGCTGGCAAGCGCAGGGCGTCGGCGGCGACTTCCAGCTGACGCTCCAGGTTGTGACCATCGCTGGCCTGCAGGATGGCCTCGAGCTTGGCCTGCTCGGCAGCCAGCTTGTCGAAGTCGGCATCCGGCTCGGCATAGGCGGCGTAGACTTCGTCGAGGCGCGCCTGGGCGTCCTTGACCACGCTGACCGCTTCCTCGACCACTTCACGCACGGTCTTGCTCGGGTCCAGCTGCGGCTCCTGGGGCAGGTAGCCGACGTTGATGTCCGGCATCGGCCGGGCTTCACCGTCGAATTCCTTGTCCACGCCCGCCATGATGCGCAGCAGGGTCGATTTACCGGCGCCGTTGAGGCCCAGCACACCGATCTTGGCGCCCGGGAAGAACGACAGGGAGATGTTCTTGAGGATCTCGCGCTTCGGCGGCACGACCTTGCTCAGCCGATGCATGGTGTAGACGTATTGAGCCAAAATTCAGACCTCACTAATAAATGGCGACGATGGCGCGCACCCTATGCCAAGACGCCGCCTCACGCAAACGGATAAATGCCGCACTGGGTGGGGCGTCGAGCTGCAACGCGCAACGGCATGCACGGCAATCACCGGCACAGACTACAGTACAGCGATGACCGGGTATTTTCGGCGATCTGCACGCGACTAGGAAGAGCCTCCAATGCAGGACATTCGTCGCTTTGGCTGGCACTTAGCCACATTTATGGCATGCTAGCCGACTTGGGAAGCGGACGTCCCTGTTTAACCTTTATTAGCGCATAACCTGCTTACCCGACCTCGCCGTTGCAGGACGTCATCACGTGTCAGCTGCCGAAACCATTCGCCCTCAACGCGATACCACGATCACGCCCATGCGTCGCTCCCTCAAAGGCGTCCTGGTGGTGCTGGTGCTCGGCCTGCTGGTGCTCCTGTTCTGGCAGATGCAGTTCGAGTTCCGCCAGCTCAAGGACAACCAGCGCACGCTCAGCCTGGCCGTCAGTGAACAGCTGGCCAAGCAACTGAGCCTGAACATGGCATCGCTGGCCAACGCTGGCGCTGCGGTCCTGCGGGCCACCCGCGGGCCGGCCGACTCGTTCGAACAGCAACAGCGCTATCTGGACAATCTGCGCGTGGTCTTCCCGACACTGCAGCGCCTCGTCCACCTGGATGCCAGCGGTCAGCCACGCCCCGGCAGCCCCATGCCGCCGGCCGAGCAGGCATTGCTCGCCGAGCTGATCGGTCGCACCGGCCAGCACAGCTATTACTACGTCTTCGACCCTATCGATGGTGGCCACCTCGACCTGCTGCTGCGCGAGGACGACGGCTACTGGGTAGTACGGCTGCACGCCGGCGCCCTGGGCAGTTGGCTGCCCAACGGTACCCAGGAAGATGTGTCCTGGCAGCTTGAAGACACCACCAGCCTCCGTGTCATCGCCGATTCGCGCGGCGCCATGGCCGGGGAACGCAACTTTCCCATGATCACCGCGGCCAACCAGGCGCAAACCATCGTGCTGCAGGATCTGCCGGGTTCCGACTGGCAGCTGCGCGCGATGCTCGACGAGGTCAGGGTGCAGGCCCGGGTGTTGCCGGAAATGCTCGGCAAGATCCTGCTGTTCACCCTGTGCAGCCTGCTCACCCTGTTCGCCCTCTATCGCCTGGTGCGTGAACAGGGCCATTTGCACGAACTCAATGCCGCTTCGCGGCGCTCCCTGCACCAGGCCGCCAGCGCCCTGGGTGCCATCGAGGAGCGAGTGCTGGTCACCGACGTCACCGGCCGGCTGACCTACCTCAACCCCCAGGCCGAAACCATGTTCGGCGTCAGTGCCCCGGACGCAGGCCAGTGGCATCTGTTCGAACTGCTGCCGAGTCTCAACCCGCTGCTGCTGCACGCCACCGCCTTTCGCAGCGACGAAGGTCCCGACCTGGTGGAGATCCGCCTGCACAACCAGAGCCGCCTGTTCACCGTCACCCGCAGCGACCTGCGCGACGCGTCGCGCCTGCTGGGCTTCGTCTGGGTGCTGCGCGACGTCACCGAGCAACAGCAGGCGACCCGCGTGTTGCAGGAAACCCGCCGCCGCTACCAGGATATTTTCGATGGCACCGGCACGGCGCTGTGCGTGCTGGACCTGGCCGGCCTCTATCACTTTCTGCGCGAGCAGAGCCTGAAGAATGGCGCTGAGCTGATCCCCTGGCTGGAAGCCAACCCGCAGCGTCATGGCGAACTGCTGCAGCACATGCGCTTCACCGAAACCAACCAGATCGCCCTGCGCCTGCTTGGCGTCAGCAATACCGAGCAGGCGTGGGAGCAGCTGATCAATCGCGGCTCGGTGCGCGCCCAGGGCTTCCGCGCCCAGCTCAGCGCCGCCCTGCTCGATGGTGGCGGCCACCTGGAACTGGAAAGCCATATAGACGGCGACAATGGCATTACCCGCCACCTGTGGCTGGTGATGCGCCTGCCGGAAAGCCCCGAGGACCTGCACGCCGTCGCCCTGAGCATCAGCGACATCAGCAGCCGCAAACGCATGGAGCTGTCGCTGGTCGAGCGCGAGCGCTTCTGGGCCGAGGTGGTGCGCGCGGTACCGGACACCCTCTACGTCACCGATCTGGCCACACAGACGATCCTGTTCAGCAACCACGACATCGCCAGCCGCTTGGGCTACGAAGCCGGCAGCCTGACCAACCAGATCGACCGGTGGTGGCGGCAGGTCATCCATCCCGACGATCATGAGCAGCTAGAACGTGCACGCAATATGCAACGCGTGCTTGCCAACGGCGTACCGCTCGAGTCCCAGGCCCGCGTGCGCCACCGAGACGGCTCCTGGCGCTGGTTCAGCATCAGCGAGCAAGCCCTGGCCCGCGATGCCAATGGCTGGGTCAGCCGCCTGATCAGCGTGGCCCGAGATATTACCGGGCAGATCGCCCGTAACGAATCGCTGCGCGAGAACGAGCACCGTTACCGCATGCTCGCCGAAAGCATCAGCGATGTGATTTTCTCCACCGACAGCCAGCTGAACCTCGATTACGTCAGCCCCTCGGTGCAGACCGTGCTGGGCTACCCGCCCGCCTGGGTGCAGGCCCATGGTTTCGGCAGCCTGGCTACCAACCCGCAGCAACTCGGCGCGGTCTACGCGCTGCTCGGGCGCATCCGTAGCGCCCTTGGCGTGCATCAGCAAATGCACGAGCTGCGCCAGACCCTCACACCGCAACTGTTCATCGTCGACTTCCTGCGTGCCGACGGCCGCAAGATTCCCATGGAGCTGCGCCTGGTGCCAATGTGGGACGATAACGGCAAGTTCGAAGGTCTGCTCGGCGTGGGCCGCGACGTGGCCCAACAACGCCGTGCCGAGAAAGACCTGCGCATGGCCGCGACGGTCTTCGAGCACTCTACGGCGGCGATTCTGGTCACCGACCCGGCGGGCTACATCGTGCAGGTCAACAACGCCTTCAGCCGGGTCAGCGGCTACAACGCCGAGCAGGTGCTCGACCAGTTACCGGGCATGCTAACGGCCGACAGCCAGCAGAGCACCCACCTGCATTACGTCCTTACCCAGCTGCGCCAGCGCGGCACCTGGGAGGGCGAAATCTGGCTCAAACGCCGCGATGGCGAGAACTTCCCGGCGTGGGTCGGCATCACCGCTGTCCATGACGAGGAAGGCGACCTGGTCAGCTACGTGTGCTTCTTCAGCGACATCAGCGAGCGCAAGGCCAGCGAACAGCGCATCCATCGCCTGGCCTACTACGACGCCCTGACCCAGTTGCCCAACCGCACGCTGTTCCAGGATCGTCTGCACACCGCTCTGCAGCACGCCGAACGGCACCGCGAGTGGGTGGTGCTGATGTTCCTCGATCTGGACCGCTTCAAGCCGATCAACGATTCCCTCGGCCACGCCGCCGGCGACCGCATGCTCAAGGACGTGGCCGTACGCCTGGCCGCCTGCGTCGGCGAGGACGACACCGTCGCGCGCATGGGCGGCGACGAATTCACCCTGCTGCTGCGCTCCAGCGCCAGCCGCGATGCGGCCCTGCACCGCGCCATCCACGTCGCCGAGCAGATTCTCGACAGCCTGGCCCAGGCCTTCGTGCTCGAAGGCCGCGAGTTCTTCGTCACCGCCAGTATCGGCATCGCCCTCGGCCCGCAGGACGGCAACGAGCCGAGCCAGCTGATGAAGAACGCCGACACCGCCATGTACCACGCCAAGGAGCGCGGCAAGAACAACTTCCAGTTCTACCAGGCGGCCATGAACGCCAGCGCCCTGGAGCGTCTGGAGCTCGAAGGCGACCTGCGCCACGCCCTGGAACAGGGCGAATTCCTGCTTCACTACCAGCCGCAGTTCTCCGGCAACGGCAAGCGCCTGACCGGTGTCGAGGCGCTGCTGCGCTGGCAGCACCCCAAGCGCGGCCTGGTGTCACCCAGTGCGTTCATCCCGGTGCTCGAAGAACTCGGCCTGGTGGTACAGGTCGGCGACTGGGTGCTGACCGAGGCGTGCCGTCAGCTGAACATCTGGCACCACAACAAGATCCGCGTGCCCAAGGTGTCGGTGAATCTCTCGGCGCGCCAGTTCAGCGACGGCGACCTGCGCCAGCGCATCGAACGCATCCTCGTCGAGAGCCGCATTCCGGCCGCGTGCCTGGAGCTGGAGCTGACCGAAAGCATCCTCATGCAGGACGTTGGCGCCGCGCTGCAGACCCTCACCGACCTGAAGAATCTCGGGGTATGCATCGCCATCGACGACTTCGGCACTGGCTACTCGTCGCTCAATTACCTCAAGCAATTCCCCATCGACGTACTGAAAATCGACCGCAGCTTCGTCGACGGCCTGCCCCACGGCGAGCAGGACGGGCAGATCGCCCGTGCCATCATCGCCATGGCCCACAGCCTGAACATGTCGGTGATCGCCGAAGGCGTGGAAACCCAGGAGCAGCTCGATTTCCTGCGCACCTACGACTGCGACGAGGTGCAGGGCTACCTGCTGGGCCGGCCCATGCCCGCCCATCGCTTCGAGGCGCAGTTCTGCGGGCGCAGCCTGTTCATGCTCGAGTGACGGCACGGCAAGCGGCGTCGAGAACCTGCTCACGATCTTTTCAGGCGACATTACAGAGGCTGCTACTAGGCAGAAGCGGCCGTTCGCGTAACCCGTAGGAGGGGCTTCAGCCCCGAGCTTTTTATCAAGGCAAACAAAGAGCTCGGGGCTGAAGCGGATCGCCGCCCGGCCCCTCCTACAAAAGTGTTCTGCTCACCGACCGCTCCCGCCACTTTGCAGTCAAAGCGCTGAAGTCGCGCCGAAAGATCCTGAACAGGCACTTCGTGAGCGCCACTTGTCCCGCTCATGACCACGCTTCATATGCCTGGCCAGCCCGGATGCGGTAGAATCCGCCCCCTCTTTACTCCGCCCAGCTGACTTTCAGGGGATTGCCATGTTCAGCCGTGATTTGACCATTGCCAAGTACGACGCCGAGCTCTTCGACGCCATGCAGCAAGAAGCTCTGCGCCAGGAAGAGCACATCGAGCTGATCGCCTCGGAAAACTACACCAGCCCAGCAGTGATGGAAGCCCAGGGCAGTGTGCTGACCAACAAGTACGCCGAGGGCTACCCGGGCAAGCGTTACTACGGTGGTTGCGAGCACGTCGACGTGGTCGAGCAACTGGCCATCGACCGCGCCAAGCAGCTGTTCGGCGCCGACTACGCCAACGTCCAGCCGCACGCTGGCTCGCAAGCCAACGCGGCGGTGTACCTGGCCCTGCTCAGCGCCGGTGACACCATCCTGGGCATGAGCCTGGCCCACGGCGGCCACCTGACCCACGGTGCCAGCGTTTCCTCCTCCGGCAAGCTGTACAACGCCGTGCAGTACGGCATCGACGGCAACGGCCTGATCGACTACGACGAAGTCGAGCGCCTGGCCGTCGAGCACAAGCCGAAGATGATCGTTGCCGGTTTCTCGGCTTACTCCCAGGTGCTGGACTTCGCGCGCTTCCGCGCCATCGCCGACAAGGTCGGTGCTTACCTGTTCGTCGACATGGCCCACGTGGCGGGTCTGGTCGCTGCTGGCGTGTACCCGAACCCGGTGCCGTTCGCCGACGTGGTCACCACCACCACCCACAAGACCCTGCGCGGCCCGCGCGGCGGCCTGATCCTGGCGAAGAAGAACGAAGAGATCGAGAAGAAGCTCAACTCCGCGGTCTTCCCGGGCGCCCAGGGCGGTCCGCTGGAGCACGTCATCGCCGCCAAGGCGATCTGCTTCAAGGAAGCGCTGCAGCCTGAGTTCAAGGCTTACCAGCAGCAGGTGGTGAAGAACGCCCAGGCGATGGCCGAAGTGTTCATCGAGCGCGGCTTCGACGTGGTGTCCGGCGGCACCCAGAACCACCTGTTCCTGCTCTCGCTGATCAAGCAGGACATCTCCGGTAAGGACGCCGACGCCGCGCTGAGCAAGGCCTACATCACCGTCAACAAGAACTCGGTGCCTAACGACCCGCGTTCGCCGTTCGTGACCTCGGGCCTGCGCTTCGGCACCCCGGCCGTCACCACCCGCGGCTTCAAGGAAACCGAGTGCCGCGAGCTGGCTGGCTGGATCTGCGACATCCTCGCCGACCTGAACAATGACGCGGTGATCGACGCCGTGCGCGAGAAGGTCAAGGCCATCTGCGCCAAACTGCCGGTTTACGGCAAGTAAGCGCCAGCGCTGCGATAGAGAGCCCGGCTGATGCCGGGCTTTTTTATGCCTGCGGGAAAATGTGCTGGCGACAAGCCCAGTCCCGCGTAGCCCCCGCCCGGAGGCGAATGCTGGCCACGCCGCAATACCGCTACGTGCCAACCATCGCTTCGCGCCGCGGGCGGCGCTCCCACAAAAAAGCGGCCACCCCACCATTGCGCAGGAGCCCCGACCCGGGGCGAATGGCGGCCACAACGAAAAAACCGCGCAATGGCGCGGTTTCTTCGGCGGGTCTTTCCAACGGGGTTGCGCGGCTAGGCCGCTTCCATCAACGCGATGCTGCAGCCGGTGCAGCCGCCGCCGTGCACGGCGACCCGGCACCCAGGCCAGCAGTCATGCTCTCGACGTTATTGAGCACGTTGTTGCCCTGGTTGACGCGCTGGGCCTTTTCGGCGGCGTCGACGCGCTGGGCATAGGTGGTGGAGGTGCCTTGCAAGCTCTGCTGGGTTTCCAGCACCGAGTTGGCGATGCTCAGCAGGCTACGCCCCGAGGCGATCAGGCTGTCCGACGTGCTCGGCGTGCACGGCGCGGCACCGTTGGCCACCTGGGAGCTGTGCAGGCCCTGGCTTTGCGTGTTCTGTGGCAGGCAGCCAGCGAGCGTCGCCAGCATTGGCACGACGAGCAGAGCCCCAATCGTTCCGTTGATGTTCATCTAGAATCCCTCGGTCACTGGGCTCCGGCCCGTGCCGAAGCGATGGCGGGATTCTAGGAAGCGGGTTGGCACACCGAAATAGCACAGGTGTGCTAGAGGCACTTTGCTCCCTGGCGCGCGCCTTGCGCAGCTACGCAGCAGCGGCCTATGGTGGCCGGATATCCGCGTTAGCACACAGGGAACCGTCATGCTGGCCACTGCCTCGCCTACCTACGATGTCGAACGTGCCCAGGCCGTCGTGCGCCTGATCATCGCGCCGATCGCGATCTGCTACACCCTGCTGATGCACCTGCGCTCGGCCATCGACCCCACGCTGGCCGGCTGGATTCTGCTGCTCGAGTGCCTTTTCCTGGCCGCCTCACTGGCCCTGTGGATCGACATCCGTCGACGCCCCGGCCACTACCCGGTGCGCCGTGTGCTGACCATGCTCAGCGACTACACCTGTATCACCGTAACCATCGGCTTTGGCGGCGAACCGATGCTGCCGGTCTACGCCATCCTGATCTGGGTCACGGTGGGCTACGGCCTGCGCTATGGCTCCAGCTACCTGCTGCTGGCGACCATCCTGGCCACCCTGTCGCTGGCGATCATCGCCAGCGTCTCGGCTTACTGGCAGTCGCAGCCCTACCTGATCATCACCCTGCTGCTCACTACCCTGATGGTGCCGGCCTACATGCACGCCCTGCTCAAGCGCTCGCGCCTGGCCGCCGAAGCCGAGCAGGCCGCCAATCGTGCCAAGTCGCAGTTCCTCGCTCAGGCCAGCCACGACCTGCGCCAGCCCATCCACTCCATCAGCCTGTTCACCGCCTGCCTGCGCGACAGCCGCCTGGATGGCGAGCAGCACCGCCTGGTGGAGAACATCGACAAGTCCCTGAACAGTGTCGCCCGGCTGTTCCGTACGATTCTGGACATGTACTCGCTGGACAGCGGCAAGGTGGTCGCCCATATGGAGCCGCTGCCGCTAAGAGGCCTGCTACGCCAGCTGATCCAGCAAAACACCGAGGCGGCGCGCTGGGCCGGCGTGGAGATCCGTCTGCACTGCCCGGACGTATACGTGCACGCCGACCAGAGCCTGCTGACCACCATGCTGCAGAACCTGCTCACCAACGCCCTCAAGTACGCCCCCGGCCAGCCTGTGCTGATCGGCTGCCGGCGGCGTAGTTCGACGCTTTCCATCGAGCTCTACGACAAGGGTCGCGGTATCGCCGAGGCGCATCTGGAAAACATCTTCGAGGAGTTCTACCGCGTGCGGCAGACCCGCGACAGCGACGTGGAAGGCATGGGCCTGGGGCTGACCATCGTGCGCCGGCTGGGCAAACTGATGGATCTGCAGGTGCGCATCCGCTCGGTGGAAGGCAAAGGCACCCTGGCGGCCATCGATGGCCTGCAGCTGGCCAGCGCGCCGGTCCAGCAGGCGACAGCGCAAGCGTCCAAGCCGCAGGCGCCGAGCATGCTCAACGGCCTGCGCATCTGCCTGATCGAGGATGACCACAACGTGCTGCTCGCCACCGCCACCTTGCTGAAGAAATGGGGCTGCGTGGTCGACACCTACACCTCGCTGCCCGACGTGGCGGCGGATATCGACCTGGTGGTGACCGACTTCGACCTCGGCCTGGAAGCCTCCGGCGCCGACTGCATCGCCCACGTGCGCGCCCTCGCCGCCCGCCAGGTGCCGGCCATCATCATGACCGGCCACGATGTACGCCGCGTGCAGGAAGCGGTGGGTGATGACCAGATACCGATTCTTTCCAAACCCGTGCAGCCGGCAGAACTGCGCTCGCTGCTGGTGGCCCTGAAGCTCAAGGCCCAGGCGGCCTAGCCCACAGACCGTCAAGGCTCTGTACGAGAAGTCTCCGAGCGAAGGTCAGGCGAGGCAAAAATTGGTGAGGAAGCGGAGTTTACGAGCTGTAAATGAGCATTCCGAACCGCTTTTTAACAAAGCATCACCGAGCGCAGGTACTTTTCGTACAGAGCCTAGCGCAGCCCGGCCTTGGCGCCCATCGCCGCTGCCGCCGCACGGCTGCCCACATCCAGCGTGCGCATCAGTGCCGACACATGGATGCGCACGGTAAAGGGCGAGATATCCAGCTCACGGGCGATCTCCTTGTTGGCCAGGCCGCGCACCAGCAGGCGCAGCACGTCCTGCTGCCGTGGCGTGAGCTGCTCCAGCAGGTGCCGCGCCTCGGCGAAGGCCGGCACCCCAGCCGGCCCCAGGGTCAGCACGAAATCACCGTCACGCACCGCCTGCAGCGCCTCGGCGATCTCGTCGGGCGGCGTCGCCTTGCCGATAAAGCCATCGGCACCGGCCGCCATCACCTCGTCGATCAACTCGCGGTTGTCGACCATCGACACAATAACGATGGAGCTGCGCGTGAAGCGCTGGCGCAACGCGCCGATGGCCTCCGGCGACTGCCCGGGGAACAGCAGGTCGAGCATGAACAGGCTCGGCGGTGCGCCGGCAACGGCCAGGGCCAACACCTCGTCCATATCGCCGGCTTCGAGAATGCAGGCGTGGGGGAACACCCGCTGCGCAATGCGGCTCAGCCCCTCGCGGAACACCGGATGATCATCGGCCACGATGATGCGCTCTTGTGGCGGGCGTTCGAGAATGGGGGAAGTGTCGGTCATGGGCTCAGACTAAGGTCATATACCTTGCGCGTGCCAGCACTGGTTCACAGACTTGACCGACGAAACGAAAGACTGTTCGCCGCAAGCGCAGCGCCAAAGCCCGAACGACGACCTTCGGCACCACTGCAAAACCAGGCGAGCCACGGCAGCAATGGCACATGGCTCGCAAGGGGACGCGTTACCAGCCCATATTGAAATGAATGCCCGGATTAAAGCCGAAGCGCGGATCGGCGATGATCAGCTCGTCCTTACCCTTCTCCCGGGCAACACGCACTTTCAGGGCTTGCGGTTCAACGAGCTTATCCAGCGACGCCCGGCTTGCCGCCTTGAGGATTTCCGGGTTCTTCACCCATTCATCGACGCTGGCCGGAGCCACGGTGAAGCTCACGGTCCAAGCGCCGGACAGGGCCGGCGGCAGGTCGCGCTCGGCCTCTTCGTCGATGACCTTGATATCGCTGATCTGGTAGCTGTCCGTGTAGCAGAACCCGGAGCGCTCGGCGTCGTATTCGGCCTGGCCCTTGTCCGTCAGCTGGTAGCCATCGGCGCTCTGGGCGATGAAGCCGATGTCTTCGAACGGCCGGGTGATGGCGCCGTTCTTGCTGGCCATGTCGGGCGCAATCGGAAAGCGCTTGAACAGCGTCGAGGTGGCGCAGCCTTTGCTGGAAATACTGTCGGCCAGCGTTTTGGAAATTTCCGACTCCGATGGCGCGCTTTGCCCACAGGCGGAGATCAGGGCAGACAGGGTGACGAGGGTTATCAAACGTTGCAAAGCTGGCATCCTTTTCGAGGGGTGTGCAATCGGCGCGGCGCCTGAAGAGGTTCAGGTCTGCCACGCCGATGCTACAGACACCATCGCACTGCAATTGTTACCAAGATTTGCTGCGGGGTTATTGACCGCGCGCCCTCACTCGCGCCGCAGAAAATGCACGCTGAACAGCTGGGCGGGGTCGCGCCACATGGCCACCGACGCGAAGCCGCACTCGCTTGCCAACGCCCGGAAAGTGCCGGGCGTGTACTTGTAGGAATTCTCCGTGTGCAGGGTTTCGCCGGCAGCGAAATCGAACAAGCGGTCTTCGATGCGCACCTGCTGATTCTCGCGGCTTACCAGGTGCATCTCGATGCGCGAGGCCTGCTCGTTGTAGAACGCCCGATGCTCGAAGCGCTGCGAGTCGATGTCGCTGTCCAGTTCGGTGCGGATGCGCTCGAGCAGGTTGAGGTTGAACAACGCGGTGACCCCGGCCGCGTCGTTGTAGGCACGCTCCAGCACCTGGCGGTCCTTGACCAGATCCACGCCAATCAGCAAGCCGCTGCCGGCCGGCAGCGCCTGGTGCAGATTACGCAGAAAGGCGCGCGCCTCGATCGGGTCGAAATTGCCGATGCTCGAGCCCGGAAAGAACGCCAGCGGCCGTTGCCCCAATGCCTCGGCGGGTAGTTTAAGCGGCTGGCTGAAATCGGCGCACAGCGCGTGCACGTCCAGCCAGCGGTAGTCGGCGGCCAGCCGGCGCGTGCAGATATCCAGGAATTCGCGGGAGATATCGATGCCCAGGTAACGCGCCGGGCGTAGGGCCTCGAGCAGCAGGCGAATCTTGCGGCTGGCGCCACTGCCCAGCTCCACCAGGCTGGCGTTGCGCCCGGCCAGTTCGGCGATGGCGTCCGCCGCCAGGCGCAGGATGGTTTCCTCGGTGCGCGTCGGGTAGTACTCCGGCTGCTGGCAGATCAGCTCGAACAGTTGCGAGCCGCGGTGATCGTAGAAGAACTTCGGCGACATCGCCTTCGGACTGGCCGCGAAGCCGCGCAGGGCCTCGTCACGCAGCGCCTGCTGCTCGAGGTTCTGGGGGTGTTCGTGGGTACGGATTGCCAGTGCCATGCTCAGAGCTCCTTGGCCAGGCGCAGGCCGGAGAACTGCCAACGCATGGTGGGGTAGAAGAAGTTGCGGTAGGTGGGGCGCACGTGGTCTTCCGGCGTGGCGCAACAGCCGCCGCGCAACACCATCTGCCCGGACATGAACTTGCCGTTGTACTCACCCAGGCTGCCGCCCAATGGACGAAAGCCGGGGTACGGCCGGTAGGCGCTGGCGGTCCACTCCCACACATCGCCATACAGCTGCTGCAGGCAATCACCGGCCCCCGCCGCTACCGGCTGCAGGTGATCGTTCTCTACGAAGTTGCCCCACACAGGCTCGTCCTGGGCGGCGATTTCCCACTCTTCCTCGCGAGGCAATCGCGCCTGGGCCCAGGTGGCGAAAGCCTCGGCCTCGAAGTAGCTGAGGTGGCAGACCGGCGCAGCCAGATCCAGCTCACGCGGCCCGCCGAGGGTCAGCTCCAGCCAGTCGTCGCCCTCGCGTTCCCAGTAAAGCGGCGCCTGCCAGCCGGCGCGCTGGATGTGGTCCCAACCGTCCGCCAGCCAAAGCGCGGTGCTGCGGTAACCACCATCGCGAATGAACTCAAGATATTCACCATTGCTCACCGGCCGGTTAGCCAACTGGAAGGCCTCGGCGAACACCCGGTGCTGCGGCCGCTCGCAATCGAAGGCAAAGCCCTCGCCGCTAAAACCGACCTGGCGCAGCCCGGCGGGAAACTCGATCCAGCGCAGCTCGCTCGCCTGACCGCCGCCGGGCTTGAGGTCATGCCGGTAAACCGGCCGCAGCGGGTTCTGCGCCAGGATGTGCTTGATATCCATCAACAGCAGCTCCTGATGCTGCTGCTCGTGCTCCAGCCCCAGCTCGATGCGCTGCAACACCTCGTCGGGCAACTCAGCACCGCGCTGGCCGAACAGCTGCTCCATGGCCAGATCGACATGGCTGCGATAGGCATACACCTCGCTCACCGTCGGCCGCGACAACACCCCCCGCCGCGCCCGCTCGAAGGGCGTGCCGTGGGTCTTGTAGTAGGAGTTGAAGAGATGGTCGTAGCGCTCGTCCAGCGGGCGATAATCCGCCAGGAATGGCTGCAATATGAAGGCCTCGAAGAACCAGGTGACATGAGCTAGATGCCACTTGGGCGGGCTCACGTCCGGCATGCTCTGGATCACATGATCCTCGGCCTCCAGCGGCTCGCAAAGCCGCTCACTGGCAGCGCGTACGCGCTGGTAACGCTGCCAGAGCTGTTCGACGTGCAGTGGTGAAGTGGCGATCCTGCTGGTGCGGTCTCGCATAACACGCATCCTGTGCCGGCGCCGCGAAACGCGACGGTTCTAGAGCCGACTGGATGGGGGTGGGAAAGGTTCAGAGAAAGTGGCTGGGTGGCGACGATGAGTAGTCGGCAATGGGGAGAAAGCCGCGCAATGCGCGGCTTTGAAGGTGGTGGGCCCACACGGACTCGAACCGTGGACCAAAGGATTATGAGTCCTCTGCTCTAACCAACTGAGCTATAGGCCCCCAGAAGGCTGGCGGAGTATACCGATGCACTTCGCCGAGTGCCAATCCGATGCGCCACGGCTTGCTGGAACGCCCGAAAGGGTTCATTGGATGACAAACGATTGCGCGCCCGCGCTCAGCAAAACCGCGTGCAATCCCCCCGCCGTTTTGTTCATAATTTGCACGACGTTCCTATCCCGCCGTGCCACCACGCTGACGATATGAGCCCAACCAGCCTAGCCGGGCCCGCACCTTGACGAGTCAGACCTCCAAGATCACTTACCTCAGACGCCTGGTCGCGATCATGACCAGTGTGGTGGGTTTGGCCGTGGTGGTGCTCACTTTCCTGCAGGTCGAATGGGACAGGCGCGAGTCGCTGCGCCAGCATGTCGCCGATATGGAGAACCTGTCGGCGGCACTGACCCGCCAGGCAGAATCGACCATTCGTGATGCCCATGCCGTGCTGCTTGGCATGCAGCGCAAGTTGCAGGTCTCCGGTTATGGCCCCGAGAGCCTGAACGAGGTGCTGGAGGTGGCGCGGGCGCAGTCGGCGATCCTGACAGACGTGCAGGGCTTCACGGTACTCGATGCCAATGGCCGGCCCCTGGTCACCACGGTGCGCAACCCGATCACCAGTTACTCTGCCCTGGATCGCGAGTACTTCCTCGTGCATCGCAATAATCAGGTCAGCGGCTTGTACATTGGCCCGCCGGTGAAGAGCCGCATGAGTGGCGAGTGGGTGATTTCCCTGTCCATGCGGCTGAGCGATGCCAGTGGCGAGTTTCACGGCGTAGTGATGGCGACGCTACTGGTCCAGCACTTCGTGGACTTTTACCAGACCATCGACCTGGGCAGCCAGGGTGTGATCGGCATGGCCAAGCGCGACGGCACCTTGTTGGTCAGGTCGAAGGACTCGGACCAACACGCCGGTCTGAACATGTCCAGCAGCCCACTGCTGCGCAAGGTGAACGAAGAGGGTGTGACGCGCGGCAGCCTGGTGCTCACGGCGATGATCGACGGCGTGAGGCGTATCTACGGCTTCGATACCAGCGATGAATACCCGATTCTGGTGGCTGCTTCACTCGGTGAAGAGGAGGCGATGGCCGCCTGGCGCAGCCGCTCGCTGCAGAACTGGTCGCTGGCTGCCTGTGTACTGGTCATCCTGTTTTCCATGGGCTGGCTGATCTGGCGTGCGCTCGGCCGCCAGGGCCGCATGGAAGCGCGCCTGCAGAGCATGCACCGGGATCTGGCGCTGGCCAACCATGCGCTGGAAATCATGGCCGGCGAGGATTCCCTGACCGGCCTGGCCAACCGCCGCCGCCTGGACGAAGCATTGCGTGCTGCCTTTCAGTCCGCCGCGGCCCAGGCTCAACCGCTGTCGTTCGTACTGCTGGACGTGGACTACTTCAAGCGTTTCAACGACCAGTACGGTCATCCCGCCGGTGATGAAGCGCTCAAACAGGTGGCGGCGATACTCAAGCGCCACGCCAAGCGTGCCGCGGATACCACCGCGCGCTACGGCGGCGAAGAACTGGCGCTGATCCTGCCAGGCGCGGAAAGCACGGCAGCGATGGCCGTGGCCGAGCGTATCCGCGCTGACGTCGAGGCGTTGGCGATCGCCAACCAGGGTTCGCCCTACGCCAATCTCACCTTGAGCATTGGCGTCGCCTCTTGTACTCCCGGGCAGGCGATACAGACGCCCGCCGACCTGGTCGCCGCAGCCGACGTCGCCCTCTATGCCGCCAAAAGTGCCGGCCGCAACCGCGTGAACCTCGCCGCACAGCCCGTCTGACAGGCACTGCAGCCATGCCCAGCTTTTTGCTGGGCAACGACTACAAAAACGCTAATTTCGCTATCCCCCACCTCTGAACACAATGGCCTCAACGCACGAACGGCTCGTGCCGGCCAGGGCCATCCCTGTGCATGGGCGCCGGGCCTCCTTCAGAGGGACGCAACGATGGCTGTTGAAACAACCCGAACAGACACCCTGGTGGTGGGCGCCGGCCAGGCCGGCGTGGCGATGAGCGAGCACCTGACCAAACTCGGCGTGCCGCACCTGGTGCTGGAACGCGAACGCATCGCCGAGCGCTGGCGCACCATGCGCTGGGATTCGCTGGTCGCCAACGGCCCGGCCTGGCACGACCGCTTCCCCGGGCTGGAGTTCGACATCGACGACGACGCCTTTCCAGGCAAGGAACAGGTGGCGGCCTACTTCGAAGCCTATGCGCGCAGCTTCAATGCGCCGATCCACACCGGCGTGGAAGTGCACAAGGTTCGCCGCAACGCCAATCGCCCCGGCTTTACCGTGGAAACCTCCGAAGGCGTGATCGAAGCCAATCGCGTGGTGGCCGCCACCGGCCCCTTCCAGCGCCCGGTGATTCCGGCCATCGCCCCGCAGGATGAACGCCTCACGCAGATCCATTCCGCCGAGTACCGCAACCCGCAGCAACTGCCCGCCGGCGCCGTGCTGGTGGTGGGCGCCGGCTCCTCGGGCACGCAGATCGCCGATGAGCTGATGCAGTCTGGCCGTCAGGTTTACCTGTCCGTCGGCGCCCATGACCGGCCGCCACGCAGCTACCGCAACCGGGACTTCTGCTGGTGGCTGGGCGTGCTTGGCGAGTGGGACCAGGAGACGCCGAAAGCCGGCCGCGAGCACGTGACCATCGCGGTCAGCGGCGCCTATGGCGGCAAGACCATCGACTTCCGCCGCCTGGCTCACCAGGGCATGACGCTGGTCGGCCTGACCCGCTCGTTCGACAACGGCGTGGTGCAGTTCGCCGACGATCTGGCCGACAACATCCGCCGCGGTGACGAGAACTATCTGGCGCTGCTCGATGCGGCGGACGCCTACGTGAAACGCAACGGCCTCGACCTGCCGGAGGAACCCGAAGCGCGCATCATCCCGACCGATCCCGCGTGTATGAACGAGCCGCTGCGCGAGCTGGACCTGATCGCGGCCGGCGTGACGTCGATCATCTGGGCGACCGGCTTCGCTACCGACTTCAGCTGGCTGGAAGCCGACACCTTCGATGCCAACGGCAAGCCCCAGCACCAGCGCGGCGTGTCCCGCGAGCCGGGCATCTATTTCCTCGGCCTGCCGTGGCTGTCGCGCCGTGGCTCGTCGTTCATCTGGGGCGTATGGCACGACGCCAAGCACGTCGCCGACCACATCGCCACGCAGCGCAAATACACCGCCTACCGCGATGCCGAGCAGCGCCAGGCCGCAGCCCCCGTCACCCGCCTGCAGGGAGTCAAGTGATGCCCACCCATACCCGTATCCGCATGTTCAACACCAAGGACACCTACCCCAACCAAACCCTGGACAACGACCTCTGCCAGGCCGTGCGCGCCGGCAACACGGTGTACGTACGCGGCCAGGTCGGCACCGACTTCGACGGCAACCTGGTCGGCCTCGGCGACCCGCAGGCGCAGACCGAGCAGGCGATGAAGAACCTCAAGCAGTTGCTCGAAGAAGCCGGCAGCGACCTGTCCCATATCGTCAAGACCACCACCTACATCATCGACCCGCGCTACCGCGAGCCGGTGTACAAGGAGGTCGGCAAATGGCTCAAGGGCGTGTTCCCGATTTCCACCGGGCTGGTGGTCTCGGCCCTCGGCCAGCCGCAGTGGCTGATGGAGATCGACGTGATCGCGGTGATCCCGGACGACTGGCCAGCCCAATAAGGAGGCGTGCATGACCTTTTCCATCGTCGGACGCTGCCCGGAAACCGGCCAGCTGGGCATCGCCATCAGCTCGTCGAGCATCGCCGTCGGCGCGCGCTGCCCCTGGCTGCGTGCCGGCGTCGGTGCGGTGGCCACCCAGAACGTCACCCTGCCAGCCCTCGGCCCGCAGATTCTCGATCTGCTCGAGCAGCAGGCATTGGAGCCAGGCGACGCCTTGCAGCGCGCCCTCGGCGCCAATGGCTGGAGCCAGTATCGCCAGGTGACGGTGATCGACAGCCAGGGCCGCACCGCCCTGTTCAGCGGCAAGGAAGCGCTGGGCCTGTACAACGCGGTGGCCGGCGAGCAGTGCGTGGCAGCCGGCAATCTGCTGGCGAGCGAGGCGGTGATCCAGGCCATGGTCGAGGCCTTCAAGAACGCCAGCGGGCAACTGGCCGACCGCCTGCTCGCCGCCATGCACGGGGCGATGGCCGCCGGCGGCGAGGCCGGCCCGGTGCACTCGGCGGCGCTCAAGGTGGTGGGCGACCTGGTGTGGCCGATCATCGACCTGCGGGTCGATTGGGCGGACGAAGACCCCATCGGCCAGCTCGACGGTCTGTGGCAGGCCTACCGGCCGCAGATGCAGGATTACCTGACCCGCGCCCTCGACCCGACGGCGGCGCCAAGCTACGGAGTGCCGGGCGATGAATGAGCCAACCAGCCGCGCCCTGCTCGAGCGGCTGATCGGCTTTGCCACGGTCAGCCGTGATTCCAACCTGGAGCTGATCGAATTCATCCGCGAGTACCTGGCGGGCTTTGGCGTGGACAGCGAGCTGTTCCATAACGCCGAAGGCACCAAGGCCAACCTGTTCGCCACCATCGGCCCGCAGGATCGCGGCGGCGTGGTGCTGTCCGGCCATACCGACGTGGTGCCGGTCGACGGCCAGGCCTGGACGGTCGAACCGTTCCAGTTGAGCGAACATGACGGGCGCCTGTACGGCCGCGGCACTGCCGACATGAAAGGCTTCATCGCCTGCGTGCTGGCCGCGGTACCGAGCCTCGTGCAACGCCCGCTGCAGGTGCCGGTGCACCTGGCGTTTTCCTATGACGAGGAAGTCGGCTGCCTGGGCGTGCGCTCGATGCTCGCCGAGCTGGAAAAACGCCCGCACAAACCCACCCTGTGCCTGATCGGCGAGCCGACCGAACTCAAGCCGGTACTCGGCCACAAAGGCAAGCTGGCGATGCGTTGTGAAGTGCACGGCGCGGCCTGTCACTCGGCCTACGCGCCCTACGGCGTGAACGCCATCGAATACGCGGCGCGGCTGATCGGCCACCTGGGCGAAATCGGCGCACGCCTGGCCCAGCCCGAGCACCACGATGCGCGCTTCGATCCGCCCTTCTCCACCGTGCAGACCGGCGTGATCAAGGGCGGCCGCGCCCTGAACATCGTGCCGGCCGAATGCGAATTCGATTTCGAGGTGCGCGCACTGCCGGGCTTCGACGCCCAGCGCGTTCCGGACGAGCTGCAGCGCTACGCCGCCGAGCAATTGCTGCCGAAGATGCAGGCGGTGAGCGCCGCCAGCGATATCCGCCTGCACCCCCTGAGCGCCTACCCGGGCCTCGCCACACCGCCCGACAGCGAAGCGGCTCGCTTGCTGGCCAGGCTCTGCGGCTCGAGCGACTTCGGCACCGTGGCCTTCGGCACCGAAGGCGGCCTGTTCGACGGTGCCGGCATCCCCACCGTAGTCTGCGGCCCCGGCAGCATGGACCAGGGCCACAAGCCCGACGAGTTCGTCAGCCTGGAACAGCTGCATGGTTGCGATGCGCTGCTCCAGCGCTTGGCGGATTACCTCTGCGACCCGGGCTGAACCGCAACCTGTAGCCCGATGTTGAGCAACGCGATACCCGGGGCATGTTCCCTGGGTGTCGCTGCGCTCGACCCAGGCTACGACCAATGTGGGAGCGCGCCATGCGCGCGAAAAAATCGCGGGCATGGCCCGCTCCCACAGGTGTAGATGCTGATATGAGTAGCTCGTAGGATGGGTGAAACCCATCAACACTGCTGAACACCACCGGTAGCCTGGGTTGAGCAACGCGATACCCAGGACATTTTCCCGGGTGTCGCTGCGCTCGACCCGAGCTACCCGAGCACCGCCCTATTGCGCAGCTTGCTCGCTCAGTTCGCCCAACCGCTCCCGGCAAAAATCCACGAACAGCTGCGCCGGTTTGGTCAGTTGCCCGCGTTTGAGGCGCGCCGCCACCAGCCCGGAGGTGGCCACCGGCTCGGCGATGTCCACAGTGACCACGCGCTTGCCATCGTAGGTGCATTCGGAGTGCGGCTTGGTGACCAGCAGGGAGAAGCCGAAGCCCTGGCCGACCATGCCGCGCACCATTTCGATGGACGGTGAGCTGAAGACGATATTGGGCGTCAGCCCCAGTTCGTGAAACAGGCTGACGAAGTAGGTTCGGCTGGGTTGCACGTCGAGCAGGATCATCGGCTCCAGGCACAGGTCGCGCAGCGACACCTGGGCCTGGCCGGCGAAGCGGTGCTGCTCGGGCAGCAGCACGTAGGGTTTCTGCGGTGGCATCAGCGGCTCGGTGGCGATGGTGCCGTCGAGGTCGTGCTCGTAGAGAAACGCCAGGTCGAACGAGCCAGCGGTCAGGCCCTGCACCAGCTCCTGCTGCTCGCCATCGCGAATGCGGATGTCCACGCCGGGGTAACGCTCGCGAAAGCCGGCGATCAGTTGCGGCAGGTACAGCGGCGCGACGGTTTCGAAGCAACCGATGTCGATCTGCCCAGCGACGATATCGTTGTCGGCCAGGGCGTTCTGTTCGAACTCGCGGGCCATGCGCAGCAGTTGCTGGGCCTTCTCGTAGAAGCGTGCGCCGCTGGGCGTCAGCGACACGCCCTGGGCGTGATGACGGATGAACAGCTGCACGCCGAAGCTTTCTTCCAGCCCCTTGATGGCCGTGGAAATGGACGGCTGGGCGATGTACAGCTGGCGCGACGCCTCGGCCACGCTGCCCGCCTCCACCGTGGTGACGAAGTACTTGAGTTGCCGCAGGGTATAGGAAGCCACGTGTCGATCTCGCTGCAGTTACTGCCTGCACCTTACTCCAACACGGCGCCCTGGCGGGGCTCTGCCTTGCAAAGGTTTTTCGTAAGTCCCGAGCATATTTTTACTAATTTTCCTGCGCGCCGGACTGACGCACCATGGCCCTCACCTGAACGACAGTTCCCGCCCAGCCCGCACTCAGGGCGGCACAACAACAAAGATTCTGCTGACGCGTGACACAACGCGCAGCTTCGCCGCTTCGGCCCTACTGCCCCTGTTCCAACTAAAACGAAAAAACAGCGAGGGAGTTTCCATGTTCAAGCACTTGCGTCCATCCATCCGCACCGCCATCGGTCTGTCCCTGCTGGCTGGTGCCAGCAACGCGGCGCTGGCCGCCGACAGCCTCACGGTGATCTCCTTCGGCGGCGCCACCAAGGTCGCGCAGACCGCCGCCTACTTCAAACCCTTCGAGCAGAGCGGCGCCGCCCGCGTGGTGGCCGGCGAGTACAACGGCGAACTGTCCAAGGTCAAAGCCATGGTCGATGTCGGCCAGGTGACCTGGGATGTGGTCGAGGTGGAAAGTCCGGAGCTGCAGCGCGGCTGCGAAGAGGGCCTGTTCGAGCGCATCGACCCGGCCATTCTCGGCGATGCCAACCAGTACATTCCCGGCACCGTGAGCGAGTGCGGCGTGGCCACCTATGTGTGGTCGATGGTGATGGCCTACAACGGCGAAAAACTGAAAACCGCACCCACTTCCTGGGCAGATTTCTGGGATCTGGAGAAATTCCCCGGCAAGCGCGGCTTGCGCAAGAGCGCCAAGTACACCCTGGAAGCCGCCCTGCTGGCCGACGGCGTGAGCCGCGAGGACCTCTACAAGGTTCTGGGCACTAAGGAAGGTGTCGACCGCGCCTTCAAGAAGCTGGACGCCATCAAGGGTTCGATCCAGTGGTGGGAAGCCGGCGCGCAACCGCCGCAGTGGCTGCTGGCCGGTGACGTGACGCTGTCCGCTGCCTACAACGGCCGTATCGGCGTGGCCCAGAAGGAAGGCGCCAACTTGAAGATCTCCTGGAACGGCAGCCTGTACGATCCCGAGCACTGGGCCATCGTCAAGGGTAGCCCGAACAAGGCCCTGGCCGAGCGCTTCATCAAGTTCGCCAGCCAGGCCGACACCCAGAAGGTGTTCTCCAGCCAGATCCCCTACGGTCCGGTGCACAAGGAGACGCTGCCGCAACTGCCGGCCGACGTGCAGGCACAACTGCCGACCGCCGAGGCCAACATGGCTGGCGCGCAGCTGGTGAATGCCGAGTTCTGGATCGACCATGGCGAGGAGCTGGAGGAACGATTCAACGCCTGGGCGGCGCGCTAAGCCTCAGCCTGAGTCGCCAAAAAGAAAGGGGCCTCGCGGCCCCTTTTTTTGGTCTCAGGCTCAGTCAGCCTGCACCGTGACCTGCTGCTGTTCACCCAGCCCGGCGATACCCAGCCGGATGGTCTGCCCGGCGCGCAGGAACACCGGGTTGGGCTTGATGCCCAGGCCCACGCCCGGTGGCGTGCCGGTGGAAATCACGTCGCCCGGCTGCAGGCTCATGCAGCGGCTCAGGTAGGCGATCAGTTGCGGTACGTTGAAGATCAGCGTGCGCGTGTTGCCCTGCTGGTAACGATGACCGTCGACCTCCAGCCACATGTCCAGATTGTGCGGGTCGGCGATTTCGTCGCGGGTCACCAGCCAAGGGCCGAGCGGGCCGAAGGTGTCGAAACCCTTGCCCTTGTCCCAGCTGCCGCCGCGCTCGAGCTGCCACTCACGCTCGGACACGTCGTTGATCACGCAATAGCCGGCGACATGGTCCATGGCGTTGGCCTCGTCGATGTATCGCCCGCCCTTGCCGATCACCACGCCCAGTTCCACTTCCCAGTCGGTCTTGGTCGAGCCGCGGGGAATCTCGACGGCGTCATTGGGGCCACAGATGGCGCTGGTCCACTTGTTGAAGATGATCGGCTCCTCTGGCACGTCCATCCCCGATTCGGCGGCATGGTCGGCGTAGTTGAGGCCGATGCACACGAACTTGCCGACCTGGCCGACGCAGGCGCCAATGCGCGGGTTGCCGGTCACGACTGGCAGGCTGGCCACATCGATCTTCGACAGCGCGGCGAGGCCCGCAGGCGTCAGCACGTCGCCGGCGATATCGGCCACATGCCCGGAGAGGTCACGAATCTGGTTGTCAGCGTCCAGCAGGCCTGGCTTCTCTGCGCCCTTGGCGCCGTAACGTAGCAGTTTCATGTGGGGTCCTTGTTCAGGTTCAAGACGTAGCTCAGATGCTCATGCCGCCATCGATCACATGCAGCGCACCGGTGGTATAGGAAGACGCATCGGAGCCGAGATAAAGCACCAGCCGAGCAATTTCCTCGGCGCTGCCGAGGCGGCCCATGGGCTGGCGGGCGACGAACTGGCCGTACACCTGCTCCTCGGCCACGCCCTGCAGCGCCGCCTGTTCGGCGATACGTGCGCGCAGCGAGGGCGACTCCACGGTGCCCGGGCAGATGGCATTGCAGCGAATGCCCTGGGCGATGTAATCGGCGGCCACCGACTTGGTCAGGCCGACCACCGCGGCCTTGCTGGCGGTGTAGGCGCAGCGGTTGGGCACGCCCTTGATGCTCGACGCCACGGAGGCCATGTTGATGATCGAGCCGCCGCCCCGGGCCAACATGCCCGGCAGCGTGGCGCGAATCATCCGGTACATGGCGGTGACGTTGAGCTGCAGCGAGCGCTCCCACGCCGCCTCGTCGCAGTCCAGGATGCTGCCGGCGTGGACGTAGCCGGCGCAGTTGAACAGCACGTCCACCGCACCGACCTGCTCGCTGAGCGCGGCGATGGCCTCGGGCGAGGTGACGTCCAGCTGCAGGGCGGTAAGGCCCGGCTCATCCTGCAGTGCGCCGATCGCGATGTCGGTGGCGATCACCTCGGCACCCGCGGCCACGAAGGCCCGGGCGCTGGCCAGGCCGATACCCTGGCCAGCGGCGGTGATCAGCACGCGTTTGCCGTGCAGCTCGTTCATGCTTTCTCCAGAGTCAGGCTGCCGGTGAGCGTGGCGACCGGCGTGCGGCTGGGCGTGCCGAGCATGCTGCGCGGGATGGCCATGATCAGCGCGCCGCTGACGAACAGGCAGGCGGCCAGCACGTAGGTGCCGTTGTTGATGTCGCCGGTCATGGTTTCCGCCATGGCGGTGATCATCGAGCCGGTGAAGCCGGACAGGTTGCCGAACGAGTTGATGATGCCGATGCCGGCCGCTGCCGCGATGCCGGACAGCACGGTGCCGGGCAGCGTCCAGTAGATCGGCATCAGGCTGAGGATGCCGGAGGCGGCGACGCTCAGGAACAGCACCGAGAGCACGATGTTGTGGGCGAAGTAGGCGCTGAGCATCAGCCCGACACCGCCGATGAAGGCAGGAATCGCGGCATGCAGACGGCGCTCGCCGGTGCGGTTGGAATGCCGTGCGTTGAGCAGCATCGCCACCGCGGCCACGCCGTAGGGAATGGCGGTCAGCAGGCCGATGTGCAGGCTGCTGGTGATACCGGCGCTCTTGATGATCGACGGCATCCAGAACGCCAGGCCGTAGAAGCCGGTGTTGAAAGTCAACAGAATCAGCACCAGCAGCCACACGCGCGGGTTGAGGAAGGCTTCGCTGAGGCGCGAGGCCTTGCCGGTGCTGTCCTGCTGCAGGTTGGCCTTGAGCAGAGTCTTCTCGGCGGTGGACAGCCACTTGGCCTTGTCGATGTTGTCGCACAGGCAGACGATCACCACGACGGCCATGACGATCGACGGCAGGCCTTCGATCAGCAGCATCCACTGCCAGCCGGACAGCCCGTGCACGCCCTGCATGGCGGTCATCAGCCAGCCAGAGAGCATGCCGCCGATAACCAGACTGATCGGCAGCGCCAGCAGGAAGCCGGACATCACGCGGCTCTGCCGGTGGGTCGGGAACCAGTAGTTGAGGTAGAGGATCACGCCCGGGAAGAAGCCGGCTTCACAGATGCCGAGCAAAAAACGCAGGGTGTAAAACATGGTGCTCGACTGGATACCGAAGAACTGCGCCAGCGGCACGGTGAAGGCCACGGCCATCGAAACCAGTGCCCAGGTGAACATGATGCGGGCGATCCAGAAGCGCGCGCCGAGGCGGTGCAACAACAGGTTGCTCGGCACTTCGAACAGGAAATAGCCCCAGAAGAACATGCTCGCGCCCAGGGCGTAGACGGTGTTGCTGAACTGCAGGTCTTCGAGCATGTCCAGCTTGGCGAAGCCGATATTGACCCGGTCGAGATAGGCCGCCATGTAGCACAGCAGCAGGATGGGCAGGATGCGCAGGATGACCTTGCGGTAGGTGCGGTCCTCGAAGGAACTGTCGTGGTCGCGTGCTGGCGCGGCCGATTGCTCGGTACGTGGTTGCATGGTGGTGACCCTTGGGCATGCGCGCATGCCTGATTGTTTTTATTGAAATGGGCTTCGCCGGGCGGCGCCTGGCGACACAGCAGTGATTACAGCGGTGAGGCTCCCTGACGGTGGATGGGCCACCCGGCAGCTTGCCGTGCCGGGCTCGACGGTCGGGTGCGTGCCCGACCGCAGTGGCGATGGCCGGTAATCTATGCCGCGGATCGATTCAATCCCAATGGCATTTGCTGATTAATCGATAACGTTGCGTTATCGAATCAGTCACGCTCGCGCTGCGCATTGGCGAGCAGGATGTCAGCGAATTCCCGGGCCGGGCCCAGCAGCTGATCGCCCTTGCGGGTGAGAATTCCGTAGTCCTGGGGCATCAGGTAGAACGGCGTGTCGAGCTTCTTGAGCAGACCGCTGCCCAGGTGCTCCAGCACCATGGCCTCGGGCAACATGCCGATCATCGGCCCGCCCTGCAGCACCTTGAGGAAGGTCTGCATGGAGATGGTTTCGATGGTGTTGCGCGGCACCTCCACCCGGGCCTTGGCGAACACTTCCTCCATGCGCCCACGGATCGGCGTGCCCTTGGGATAGAGAATCCACGGCCAGGTCACCAGTTGCTCCAGGGTCATGGGCCCGGCCTCGCACAGCGGGTGACGGCTGTTGACCACGATGCAGAACGGCTCCGGCGCCAGCGGCTGGAAGTCATAGCGCTGCTGCTGGCTCTGCTCGGTGAAGCGGCCGATGGCCAGATCCAGGTTGCGCTCCTCCAACATTTCCATCAGGTGGTCACTGGTCTGCTCGACTACTTCGATGGCCAGCAGTGGCCAGCGCTGCTTGATCTGCACGATGGCCTCGGGCAGCGCCACCGCCGTGGCGGCGAAGATGCCGCCGACCTTGAGGTGACCATGGCCGCCAGCGCTGAGGTTGTTGATCTGCTCGACGAAGGTGCGTGCGTCATTGAGCGCCAGGTGAGCGTAACGCAGCACCTGGGCGCCCAGCGGCGTGGGCTGCATGCTGCGCGGCAGGCGCTCGAACACGGCGAAGCCGAGCAGGCTCTCGATCTCCTTGAGCATCTTGCTCAAGGCTGGCTGGCTGAGGTTCATCTGCTGCGCCGCCAGATGCATGTTGCGGGTGCGACCCAGGGTGTCGAGGAGCGTCAGGTGGCGGAATTTCAGCCAGTTGCAGAAGCTCGAGAACGACAGATCCGACATGGGCAGCTCCAGGCATTCAATAACGGCAGGTTATTGATAATTGAAAATATGCCATTGGAGTTTATCCACATCGCCGCCTAGGGTCTGTTGAAGTTTCACGCACGGCCGCGCCGGAGCCCGTTTTTGCGCGAGGCAAGGCACGAGATGCGAAGTTTGGTGGGCCAAATGAGCCATCGAGTAACGCAGCATCGCGCAAAAACGGGCCCGGCCCTGCGGGTTGCGCGAGAAATCTCGCCATGCGTTGTTGGAGGACTTGGCAAGGGAACAACCATTCCCTGCGTCCTCCGCCTAGCCTGGCGAGATTTCTCGCGGCAACGCGGCTCGCGTTGAAACCTCAACAGACCCTAGCGTCCAGCTTTCATGCACCCCGGAATTCATCGCCATGTCGATCCGCCTGACCCCTGAAAACACCCTGCCCGCCGACGCCGCCACGGCCACGCTGATCGGCCGCGCCTGGGTTCCCGGCGCCATTGCCGGCCCTTCACCCATCGTGCTGCGCGCCGACGGCGTGTTCGATCTGTCCGCGCGCTTCGCCACCCTCAGCCAGTTGCTGGAACTCGATGATCCGCTGCAGGCGGTGCGCGACACGCCCGGCACCTTCGTCGGCAGCATCGAGGCGCTGCTGGCCAACACCGGCGCCCACGCCGACCAGAGCCAGGCGTATCTGCTGGCGCCCGCCGACCTGCAGGTGATCAAGGCCGCCGGGGTGACCTTCGCCGCCAGCATGATCGAGCGGGTGATCGAGGAAAAAGCCGCTGGCGACGCCGCCAAGGCGCAGAGCGTACGAGCCATCGTGCGTGAGGCCATCGGCGACAACCTGCGCGCCGTGCAGCCCGGCTCGCCCCAGGCGATGCGCCTCAAGGAGCTGCTGATCGAGCAGAACATGTGGTCGCAGTACCTGGAAGTCGGCATCGGCCCGGACGCGGAGATCTTCACCAAGGCGCCGATTCTGGCCGCCGTGGGCAGCGCCAGCGAGATCGGCATCCACCCGATCTCGCAATGGAACAACCCGGAGCCGGAAGTGGTGCTGGCGGTCAACAGCCGTGGGCAAATACACGGTGCGACCCTGGGCAACGACGTCAACCTGCGCGATGTGGAAGGCCGCAGCGCGCTGCTACTCAGTAAGGCCAAGGACAACAACGCCTCCTGCGCCATCGGCCCGTTCATTCGCCTGTTCGACGAACACTTCGACCTCGATACAGTGCGCAACTGCGTGGTCGAGCTGCAGGTTGAAGGCACCGACGGCTACCGGCTCACCGGCTCCAGCTCCATGGACCAGATCAGCCGCGACCCGCAGAACCTGGCGAGCCAGACACTCAATGCCTCACATCAGTACCCTGACGGCTTCCTGCTATTTCTCGGCACCCTGTTCGCGCCCACCGAGGACCGCGACCACCCCGGCAGCGGCTTTACCCATAAAATCGGCGACCGCGTGAGCATCAGCAGCCCGCGCCTCGGCGCCCTGCACAACCAGGTAACCACCAGCGACAAGGCCGCCCCCTGGACCTTTGGCATCACCGCGCTGATAAAGAACCTCAGCGCCCGCGGCCTGCTGGGCTAAACCTCGCCGTATTCCAGCGCCACGCGACTCATTCAAGAACAAGAGAAACGAATCATGACCGACCCCAAACGCCCGCTGCGCAGTCAGCAGTGGTTCGACGATCCCGACCACGCCGACATGACCGCAATCTACGTCGAGCGCTACATGAACTACGGGCTGACCCGCGCCGAGCTGCAGTCGGGCCGGCCGATCATCGGCATCGCCCAGACCGGCAGCGACCTGACGCCCTGCAACCGCCATCACCTGGAGCTGGCCCAGCGGGTCAAGGCCGGCATTCGCGATGCTGGCGGCATTCCCATGGAATTTCCGGTGCACCCGATCGCCGAGCAGAGCCGTCGCCCCACCGCAGCCCTGGATCGTAACCTCGCCTACCTGGGCCTGGTGGAAATTCTCCACGGCTACCCGCTCGACGGCGTGGTGCTGACCACCGGCTGCGACAAGACCACCCCGGCCTGCCTGATGGCCGCGGCCACTACCGACCTGCCGGCCATCGTGCTGTCCGGCGGGCCGATGCTCGACGGACACCACAAGGGCGAGCTGATCGGCTCGGGCACCGTGCTCTGGCACGCGCGCAAATTGATGGCCGCGGGCGAGATCGACTACGAAGGCTTCATGGAAATGACCACCGCCGCCTCGCCGTCGGTGGGCCACTGCAACACCATGGGCACGGCCCTGTCGATGAACGCCCTGGCCGAAGCACTGGGCATGTCGCTGACCGGCTGCGCCAGCATTCCCGCGCCCTACCGCGAACGCGGGCAGATGGCCTATGCCACCGGCAAGCGCATCTGCGAGCTGGTGATGCAGGACGTGCGCCCTTCGCAGATCATGACCCGCGAAGCCTTCGAGAACGCAATCGCCGTGGCCTCGGCCCTCGGCGCCTCGAGCAACTGCCCGCCGCACCTGATCGCCATCGCCCGGCACATGGGCATCGAACTGAGCCTCGACGACTGGCAGCGCATCGGCGAGAGCGTGCCGCTGCTGGTCAACTGCATGCCGGCCGGCAAGTACCTGGGCGAGGGCTTCCACCACGCAGGCGGCGTGCCGGCGGTGATGCACGAGCTGCAGAAGGCCGGGCGCCTGCACGAGGGCTGCATGACGGTCAGCGGCCGGCGCATTGGCGAGATCGTTGCCGACAAAGTGACCGGCAACCGCGACGTGATCCTGCCCTACGACGAGCCACTCAAGCACAGCGCCGGTTTCATCGTGCTCAGCGGCAACTTCTTCGATAGCGCGATCATGAAGATGTCGGTGGTCGGCGAAGCCTTCCGCAAGACTTACCTGGCCGAGCCTGGCAAGGAGAACTGCTTCGAAGCGCGGGCCATCGTCTTCGAAGGCCCCGAGGACTACCACGCGCGCATCAACGACCCGGCGCTGGATATCGACGAGCGCTGCATTCTGGTCGTACGTGGCGCTGGGCCGGTCGGTTATCCGGGAAGTGCCGAGGTGGTCAACATGGACCCGCCGGCGGCACTGATCAAACAGGGAGTAACCTCCCTGCCCTGCCTGGGCGATGGCCGGCAGAGCGGCACCTCGGCCAGCCCGTCGATCCTCAACATGTCGCCGGAAGCGGCGGTCGGCGGCGGCCTGGCGCTGCTGCAGACCAACGACGTGCTGCGCGTCGACCTCAACGCCCGCTCGGTGAACCTGCTGATCGACGACGAGGAGATGCAGCGTCGCCGCGCCGCCTGGAAGCCCAGCTACCCGGCCTCGCAAACACCCTGGCAGGAGCTGTACCGCCAGCTGGTCGGCCAGCTCTCCACCGGCGGCTGTCTGGAGCCGGCCACCCTGCACATGCGCATCATCGCGCGCAGCGGCGGCATGCCGCGGCACTCACACTGAGGGCCTTTCGACCGAAACAAAAAAGGGGCGCGCCTTCGCAGGTACGCCCCTTTTTTCGATCACCGGTTTGCGGTCAGTTCGCGAGCTTCTTCGCTGCGCGTTTATGAACCAGCACACCCAGCGCAACCACCACAGCCGCTGCCGCACCAGTGGAGATGACCAGCACCTGATACTCCTCGACGAACGCCATGGTCACCAGGGAGCCGATGATGAACAGGATCACCAGGTAGGTCAGCCAGGGGAACAGCCACATTTTCAGGCGGATGTCCTTGCCCTCGGCTTCCAGCTTGCGGCGCATGCGCAGCTGCGAGAAAGCGATCACCAGGTACACCAAAAGGGCGATCATGCCGGTGGTGTTCATCAGTGTGTCGAGCACGTCTTTCGGGCGCAGGGTTTCACTGAAGTTGATCAGCGCCACGAAGATGGCCACCGAGCAGGAGGCGATGATCGCGAACACCGGCACGCCGGTTCCGGTACGGGTGATCTTCAGGAAGCGCGGCGCGTCGCCACGGGTAGACAGCGAGAACAGCATGCGC
Organism: Pseudomonas sp. AG1028; assembly: GCF_007993955.1. Classification (NCBI taxonomy): domain Bacteria; kingdom Pseudomonadati; phylum Pseudomonadota; class Gammaproteobacteria; order Pseudomonadales; family Pseudomonadaceae; genus Pseudomonas; species Pseudomonas sp. AG1028. Next base: position 98,905 of record NZ_VIVP01000001.1, on the reverse strand, counting down.
GAGGCGGTGTAGTGCGCCGATATCATGCAGCTGCTCACCGAGGTCAGCACCACGAAGTTCATCACCAGCTCGGCGTAGGGAATGCCCAGCAGTTCCAGGGTGCGGCGGTAGGAGCCGTAGCCGGACTGCGCCATCATCGGGTCATTCCACGGCACCAGGCATACGATCAGGAAGATCGAGCCGATATAGAACAGGCACACACGCCAGACCACCGAGTTGGTCGCCTTGACGATCTGATTGGCTGGGTCCTTCGCCTCCGAGGCGGCGATGGTGACGATCTCAGCGCCCAGGAAAGCGAACATCACGCCGAGGATGGCCACCACCACCGACTCGATACCGTTGGGCATGAAGCCTTGAGCAGTCAGGTTGCTGAAGCCGCGCGCCTCGCCCATCGGCCACAGGCTGAGCACGGCCAGGCTGCACACTGCCAGGAAGCAGATGATCGCCACCACCTTGATCAGCGCGAACCAGAACTCGAACTCGCCGTAATTCTTGACGTTGAAGAAGTTGATGCTGATCAGCACCAGAGTGGCGGCCAGCACGAAGACGTTGACGCTGACCTCCGGGAACCAGCCATTGAGGATGGTGCCCGCCACGTACGCTTCCCAGGCCATGAGGATGACCCAGAACCACCAGTACAACCAGCCGATGGTGAAGCCGGCCCAGCGGCCGATGGCGCGCTCGGCATAGGTGGAGAACGAGCCGGTGTCCGGTGACGAGGTGGCCATTTCCCCCAGCATGCGCATGATCAGCACGACCAGAATGCCGCCTGCCAGATAGGCCAGTACCGCGGCCGGCCCGGCGCTGTGGATCACGCTACCGGAGCCAACGAACAACGCCCCGCCGATCACGCCGGCGATCGACATCATGGTGAGGTGCCGGGGCTTCAATGACGCACTGAGCTTGCTCTCAGGCTCCTGCTTTGCCTGTTCGGCGGATACTGCATCCATAGAAGGACTACCTCTTATTGATTTTGCTGGAAACAGTTGAAGCCAGGCCGCTGCGCATACCGCCAGGCGGCGCGCCAGCAGGCTTCGCTGCGTGATCGCATTCCATGTGAGCGTTTCCGGATCCGGCGAACCGGTCTCGGGCAACAGTTCCTTGCCGAAATCCATCCGGTTGAAGCAGAGAAAGCTCCGTCAAAAACCCTGACTGCCGAGCCATTTACCGCCGCAGTGCTGCCTGCAAAAACGCCGACGCACCGATTTGAATGTTCGTTTTACTCCACAACTCGCTCGAAACCAGGCCCTTTTCAGCGCGGCTTTCGCCGCTGAAACCAGCGCCACCAGCAGGTGGCAATCCCAGTAGAGACAGCCACTAACGGCATTAAATCCACCGCCACACAGGCGAATGAAACCCGTTCGTTAAATTCAACGGGGCCGGATGGTAACGGAAAATTTACATTTGGGAATACTCTGCTCGTGCAACGAACAGATGGGTGGCATTGCGAACATTGGCCTGCCGATGCCAAAGAACGGCTGAGTTGTAAGGGCGAATGGCATTTCATCTACCACTGCCTGGCGATGGCAGAGGGAGACAAGGACAGTCGTAGGATGGGTGAAACCCATCGGCCATTGATGGGTTTCACCCATCCTACCGAACGACAAGGGAATGCCTGCGCCGCCAGCAATTACCTACTTCGATTTGGCCTTTCTACTGCCGGCGCCTGCGCCGCTGGCAAAGCCCCTCAGATCGTTCCCACGGCCCGCGTGGGAACGCCAGCGGAGGACGCTCCGCGTCCAGTATCAAGCGATCCAACCGACCATAAAGCTAGCGCGGAGCGACCAAGCCATGCACTCCCACGCCGGAGCGTGAGAGTCATCGGTCGTTTACTTCGACTTGGCCCTTGCGGGGCCAGCACCTGCACGCTTGGCCGGGGCAGCTTTCTTACGTGGGGCACCCTTGCGCTTGCCCTTCCACGCCGGCCTGCCACCCGGCGGCGGACCGCTGATGGTCAGTTGCAGCCCGCGGCAGCGCTCGATCTGCTTGCTCATCCAGGCCGACTGTTTGGCGACGAACTCATCTAAAGGCATCTCGCCGCTCTGCACCATATCCAGCGCCTGCTCCCAGATCGCCGTGGTGCCAGGGTCGGCGATGGCGCGGGGTACTGCATCGATCAGCCCGAAGGCTGCCGAGGTGGCGGCCAGGGTCTTGCCCTGCTTGATCAGGTAACCGCGGTCGAGCAGGCCCTGAATGATGCCGGCACGGGTGGCTTCGGTGCCGATGCCGGTGGTGTCCTTGAGCTTCTGCTTGAGCAGCGGATCTTCGACCAGCCGCGCAACGTTCTTCATCGCCTGGATCAGATCACCCTCGGTGAATGGTTTGGGCGGCTGGGTGAATTGATCCTTGAGCGTCACTCCGCGCACTGCGCAGTGCTGGCCTTCATAGAGTGCGGGCAAGGCCTGGGGCGCAGGCGCCTCACGGCCCTTGCTCGGCGCCAGGGCTTCGGGCAGCGCGCGCTTCCAGCCCGGCTCGACGATCTGCTTGCCGACCGCGCGCAAGCTGTGGCTGGCGCAATCGAAATCCGCCTGGGTGCGATCGTATTCGTGGTTGGGCAGGAACTGCGCCAGGTAGCGGGCGCGGATCAGCTCATAGACCGCGCGCGGCCGGCCACTCAGTCGAGCCAGCCCGCCGGCTGCCAGAGTCGGGATGATGCCGTGGTGCGCGCTGACCTTGGCATCGTTCCAAGCCCGCGAGCGGCGCTGCGCCTGGGTATGCGCCAGCACCTCGCGCAGGCCCGGATCGGCCTGCCCCAGTGCGGCGAGAATGGCCGGCGCTTCGGCATGCTGGCTGAGCGGCAGGTAGCCGCAATCGCTGCGCGGATAGGTGATCAGCTTGTCGGTCTCGTAGAGTTTCTGGGCGATGTCCAGGGTTTCCTGGGCGCCAAGGCCGAGCTTCTTCGAACACACCTGCTGCAGCGTACCGAGATCGAACAGCAACGGCGGCGCTTCGCGCATACGCTCGGTCTTGAGCTGTTCGAGCACGGCATGCTCGGCCCCCTGCATGGCCTCGGCGGCGCGCTGGGCAACCGCTTGCTTGAGGCAGCGGCCCTGCTCGTCACAGTCGTCCTGGGGCGCGCGCCACCCAGCGGTGAACGGCGTGCCATTGCTATCGAGGGTGACGTCGATGGCCCAGAACGGCACCGGCACGAAGTCGGCGATGCTGCGGTCGCGGTCGACCACCAGGCGCAGGGTCGGCGTTTGCACGCGGCCGACCGGCAATACGCCCTGATAACCGGACCTGCGCCCCAGCAGGGTGAACAGGCGGCTCATGTTCATGCCGATCAGCCAGTCAGCCCGCGAGCGACCGAGCGCCGACTGATAGAGGTTGTAGGTGCTGGCGCCCGGCTTGAGGGCCGCCAGGGCCTTGCGGACCGAGGTGTCGTCCAGCGCCGACAGCCACAGGCGCTGGATAGGCCCGCGGTAGCGGCAATGTTCGAGCAGCTCGCGGGCGATCATCTCGCCTTCGCGGTCAGCGTCGGTGGCGATCACCAGTTCGCTGGCCTCGCCGAGCAGGCGCTTGATGGCCTTGAACTGAGCGGCGGTCTTGGGCTTGATGCGCATCTTCCACTGCTGCGGCACGATGGGCAGGTCGTCCAGCACCCAGCGCTTGTAGCGTGCGTCATAGGCATCCGGCGGCGCCGTTTCCAGTAGATGGCCGATGCACCAGGTCACCGTCACGCCGCTGCCCAGCCAGCAGCCGTCACCGCGCCGCGTGGCGCCGAGCACGCAGGCGATGTCTTTGGCTTGGGACGGCTTTTCGCAGAGAAACAGACGCATCGGCTAGGGCCAGCAGGAAATGGACAAGGGCAAGAATACTGTATATCCATACAAATCGCCCACCCGCGCTGATTTGCTCGCGAATGAGCCCTCTGCTAGTGTCGCGGCGACCGCGAACCCGCCTGAGACCTGCTGACCATGGCCCGCAAGAAAGCCGCGCTCGACTTCGAGCAATCCCTCACCGAACTGCAAACCATTGTCGAGCGCCTGGAGAATGGCGAACTGTCGCTGGAAGAATCGCTGAGCGCCTTCGAACAAGGCATCGGCCTGACCCGCGAATGCCAGGCCGCCCTGACCCAGGCCGAGCAGAAGGTGCAGATCCTCCTGGAGCGCGACGGCGCCCTGGAAGCGGCGCCGTTCGAAACGGACGAGCCGCTATGATCGCCGCCTACCAGGCGCGGTGCCAGAAACAGGTCGACGCCGCCCTCGAACCGCTGTTCGCCTCGCCACGCGCCGAACTCGAACGCCTCTACGCCGCCATGCGCTACAGCGTTTTCAACGGTGGCAAACGCGTGCGCCCTTTGCTCGCCTACGCCGCCTGCGAAGCCCTCGGCGGCAGCGCGCAACAGGCCGATGGCGCGGCCTGCGCGGTGGAACTGATCCACGCCTATTCCCTGGTGCATGACGACCTGCCGGCCATGGACGACGACGACCTGCGCCGCGGTCAGCCGACCACCCATATCGCCTTTGACGAAGCCACCGCCATTCTCGCCGGCGATGGCCTGCAGAGCCTGGCTTTCGACGTGCTCGCCAACCCCCGGCACAACCCGCACAGTGCCGAGATTCGCCTGAGCATGTTCCAGGCTCTGGCCCAGGCTGCAGGCCCGGCCGGCATGGTCGGTGGTCAGGCCATCGACCTCGGCTCTGTAGGCCATCAGTTGCAGCAACCGGCGCTGGAAGTCATGCATCGCCACAAGACCGGCGCGCTGATCGAAGCCGCCGTGCGCCTCGGCGCACTGGCCAGTGGCCGCGCCGACGAACAGGCGCTGGCTGCGCTGAGCACCTACGCCCGCGCCGTCGGCCTGGCCTTCCAGGTGCAGGACGACATTCTCGACGTGGAAAGCGATACAGCGACGCTGGGCAAGACCCAGGGCAAGGACCAGGCGAACGACAAGCCGACCTACCCGGCGCTGCTCGGCATGGCCGCCGCCAAGAGCTACGCTCTGGAGCTGTGCGACCAGGCGCTGCAGGCCCTGCAGCCCTTCGACAAGGCCGCCGAGCCACTGCGCGAACTGGCTCGTTATATCGTCGAACGGCGCAACTGAAACGCTGTCTATCTGACATCGCTGCTGCGGCAACCGCGCCCAAGTCCTCCCTTGGGCACAGGTGATCGCATCAGGTAGACTGCTCCACTTATTTTCGAATTCTTATAACGACTCGCCTGATGCCGACGACTTTCCACGAGATTCCCCGCGAACGCCCGCTGACGCCGCTGCTCGACCGCGCCAACACGCCGGATGAATTGCGCCGCCTTGGCGAGGCCGAGCTGGAGACCCTGGCGGATGAACTGCGCCAGTACCTGCTCTACACGGTCGGCCAGACCGGCGGACATTTCGGTGCCGGCCTCGGGGTGATCGAACTGACCGTCGCCCTGCACTATGTCTTCGATACGCCCGACGACCGCCTGGTATGGGACGTGGGGCACCAAGCCTACCCGCACAAGATTCTCACCGGCCGCCGCGAGCGCATGGGCAGCCTGCGCCAGAAGGACGGCATCGCCGCCTTTCCGCGTCGCTCGGAAAGCGAGTACGACACCTTTGGCGTCGGTCATTCCAGCACCTCGATCAGCGCCGCATTGGGCATGGCCATCGCCGCCCAGCGCCAGGGCAGCAAGCGCAAGTCGGTGGCGGTGATCGGCGACGGCGCCCTGACTGCCGGCATGGCTTTCGAAGCACTCAACCATGCGGCGGACGTGAAGGCCAACATGCTCGTGGTGCTCAACGACAACGACATGTCGATTTCCAAGAACGTCGGCGGCCTGTCCAACTACCTGGCCAAGATTCTCTCCAGCCGCACCTATGCCAACGTGCGTGAAGGCAGCAAGAAAGTGCTGTCCAAACTGCCCGGCGCCTGGGAAATCGCCCGCAAGACCGAAGAGCACGCCAAGGGCATGCTGGTCTCGGGCACCATGTTCGAAGAGCTGGGCTGGAACTACATCGGCCCCATCGACGGCCACGACCTGCCGACCCTGCTGGCCACCCTGCGCAATATGCGCGACCTGGAGGGCCTGCAGTTCCTCCACGTGGTCACCAAGAAGGGCAAGGGCTTCGCCCCCGCCGAGGTCGACCCGATCGTCTACCACGCCATCACCAAGCTCGAGCCCATCAACGCACCGGCCAAGGCGAAGAAACCGTCCGGGCCGAAATACTCCAGCGTGTTCGGCCAGTGGCTGTGCGAAATGGCTGCCCAGGACGAACGCCTGATGGCGATCACCCCGGCCATGAAGGAAGGCTCGGACCTGGTGGCCTTCAGCGAGCGCTACCCGGATCGCTACTTCGACGTGGCCATCGCCGAGCAGCATGCGGTCACGCTGGCGGCGGGCATGGCCTGCGAAGGCGCCAAGCCGGTGGTAGCGATCTACTCGACCTTCCTGCAGCGCGCCTACGATCAGCTGATCCACGACGTCGCGGTGCAGAACCTCGACGTGCTGTTCGCCATCGACCGCGCCGGCCTGGTCGGCGAAGACGGCCCGACCCACGCGGGCAGCTTCGACCTTTCCTATCTGCGCTGCATTCCCGGCATGCTGATCATGACGCCGAGCGATGAAAACGAGCTGCACCACATGCTCACCACCGGCTACCAGTTCGCTGGCCCGGCGGCGGTGCGCTACCCGCGCGGCAGTGGCCCCAATGCGCCCATCGACCGCGAACTCACGCCACTGCCGATCGGCAAGGGTGTGGTGCGTCGCCAGGGCAAGGGCGTGGCTCTGCTGGTGTTCGGCGTGCAGCTGGCCGAAGCTCTGCGCGTCGGCGAAACCCTGGACGCCACGGTGGTCGACATGCGCTTCGTCAAACCCCTCGACGAAGCGCTGGTCAGCGAACTGGCCGCCAGCCACGATCTGCTTGTGACCATCGAGGAGAACAGCGTGATGGGCGGCGCCGGCAGCGCCGTCAGCGAATTCCTCGCCGGCCAAGGCACCCTCAAACCGATGCTGCACCTGGGTCTGCCCGACTACTACGTCGAGCATGCCCGCCCCGACCAGATGCTCGCCGAGTGTGGCCTGGACGCGGCCGGCATTGAGAAGGCGATCCGCACCCGCCTGAAAGGCTAAAGATACGCAAGCTCCGGACCGACGAACGGCTCATATTTTGCATCAATTTCTTGCCGAAATTGGGCATATGTAGACCATCGTTCGATGGCCGGAGTTTGTATGCAACTGCGTAGCCACAAGATGGACTTTCACGGCCGCGAACGTCGCTGGCTGCCCTGGTTAGGCAAGGCAGGTAAGCTGGCCATGCGCTGGTCCTGCCTGCTCAATGCCGGGCAGATGGCCCGGGTGGAGAAAACCTTCGCCGGATTGGCGCAGACTCGCGTCGACCTGCTCCTCAACTGGGCTCAGCAGCACTGGCAGGCCCTCGAAGTACTGGGCAGCGGCCTGACCTCAGCCTGGCCTGCCATCGCTCCCGGCAGCCTGCAACGGGCCCTGGCCCACATGCCCGAAGCCTCCGAACTGTTCGTGGTCGACACCACCGGGCATATTGTCGCCTCCACCCATGCCCCGCGCCAGGGCGCCCGCTACGATGCGCAAGTCTTGGCCGCCGGCCTGCGTGCACCATTTCTGCTCGGTCCGTACAGCGACGAGCTGACCCTGCAACTGGGCGCCACCACCTCGAAGTTTCACGACGCCGTCACCCTGGTGTTCCACCAGCCGCTGAGCCATGCCGGCCAGGTGGTCGGCTGCCTGTGCGCGCGGATTCCCAACGACGTGATGAGCGATCTGATCCAGCGCGAGGCCGGCCACGTCTACCGCGACTCTGGTGACAACTACCTGTTCATGGTGCAAAGCGCCTACAACCCTGCCATCGCCCAGGGCACCGCACTGTCGCGCTCGCGCTTCGAGGACGACGCCTTCACCGGTGGCGACAACCTGAAACAGGGCATCCCGACGCCGTTCGGCACTGTAAAGGTGCGCAAGCACACCGAATTCGAACTGCGCTTCACCGCCCCGGCCACCGGCGAGCTGCACCCGGGTGTGCGGGAAACTATTCGCCACGGCAGCAACCTGTTCGTGCTCTACCCCGGCTACCCGGATTATCGCCACGTACCAGTAGTGGGCGCCGGGCTTACCCTGCGTATGCCGGGCTCACCGGACACCTGGGGGCTGATGTGCGAAGGAGACCTGGAAGAGGTTTATCGCCAGCGCAGCCTGAGCTTCTCGCTGGCCAGCCAGTTGCTGGCCGGCCTGGCCTTGCTGGGTGGCCTGCAGTGGTGGCTGACGCAGCAGTTGCCCGAGCACGCTGCGCCCCTGACCTTCGCTGCCGCCGGCGGGCTGCTGCTGGCCTTCTGGGCCTTCAGCCTGCGCGCACGGGCGCGCTCACTACAGTCGCTATCGGACTTCTTCCTGGACACCGCCGAATGTGGCGCACCGCTGAGCAACCGCCTGGCGCTGGAACGCTTCACCAGCGACGAGGCCGGCATCCTGGCCGGCTGGGTGAACAGTTTCGTCGACAAGATGGACCACACCATGCAGGGCATCGTCGCGGCCGGTAGCGCCCTGCAGGGCACCTCCACCGGACTGAGCGGTACCGCCAGTAATGCCAGCCAGTGCGCGGCCCAGGGCCAGGCCGCCGCGGTGTCCACCGCAAGGGCGATGCTCGAAGTCAATCACAGCATCGGCGAAGTCGCCCAGCATATTCACGACAGCGAGCAAGCCTCCCGCCAGGCCCTGAACCTGACCCGCCACGGCGCCACGGCGGTGCAGCACAATGCCGATGACGTGGCCCTGCTGGCCAGCCGTATCGAGCAGTCGAGCCAGGCCCTCGAAGCGCTGAGCCGGCAGACCGAAGAGATCCAGCACATCAGCGAGGCTATTCGCGGCATCGCCGACCAGACCAACCTGCTGGCCCTCAATGCCGCCATCGAAGCGGCACGTGCCGGCGACAGCGGTCGCGGTTTCGCGGTGGTCGCCGACGAGGTTCGCGGCCTGGCCAGACGCACCGCACAGGCCACCCAGGAGATCGCCACCACGCTCGGCAGTGTTCGCCAGCAGACCCTCGATACCCAAACGGCCATGCACAGCTGCCAGCAAGCCGCGCAGAGCAGCGTGGCGCGCTCGGGCGAGGCCAGCGAGGCACTGGGGCGCATCGAACAGGAAGTGGCCGGCATGCAGGATCGCCTTGGCCAGATCAGCGCGGCAATGAAGCTGCAGTTGAGTCAGGTGCAGGCAGTCAACGGCCAGGCCCAGGCGATCACCGGGGCCGCCGAACGCAGCAGCCAGAGCGCCAGCGAAACACTGCAGGCGGCTCAGTCACTGGCTCAGCTGGTGCTCGACCTGCACAAGACTGCCAGCCGCCTGAGCCGCCATGAAAATCTCGGCGGCAACAGCGCATCACCCCTCGGGCAACCAACAGCATTCAACCTCAACGTAACTGCGCACTAGCACTCCCGAAGATCGCCATGGCTCGTAGCCTGGCGTTGACACAAACAGCCACTGCAAAGCCAGGCCTACACCCAGCCCTGGGCCTTGAATTCACTCTTCACGTAGGCGTAATAGACCGGCGCCGCCACCAGGCCGGCGATGCCGAAGGCGGCCTCGAACACCAGCATGACCAGCAATAGCTCCCAGGCCCGCGCCTTGATCTGCCCGCCGACGATGCGCGCATTGAGGAAGTACTCGACCTTGTGGATGACGATCAGGTAGGCCAACGCCCCCAGCGCCACCCAGATCGACAGCGACAGGCCGACCACGAAGATCGCGGTGTTGGAGATCAGGTTGCCGACCACCGGCAGCAGGCCGGCCAGGAAGGTGATCAGGATCAGCGTCTTGGTCAGCGGCAGGTGCACGCCGAACAGTGGCAGCACGCCAATCAGGAAGATCGCGGTGAAGGTGGTGTTGAGCAGGGATATCTTGATCTGCGCGAAGACGATATTGCGAAACGCCTCGACGAAACGCTGCACGCGGGTCAACAAGGCGCCGGCAAGAGGCTTGAGCTGATCAGGCTCAGGCACACTCTGCAGCGCGATCACCGCGCCGAGAATCATGCCGATCAGAATGGTCACGAACATGTGCACGGCGCCCTTGCCGAGCAGCTGCAGTTCGCTGATATGCCCGCGCAGCCAGTCGTGCAGCGCCACGCGGATGTCGTCGACGTTGGCCGGCAGGTAGGCCACCAGCGCTTCGGGCAACTGCTCGCGGGCGCGGTCGACCACACCGAGCAGTTTGCCCATCATCCGCCCCGGGTTGTTGAGTTCGTGCATCAGCAGCGAAAAGCCGCCAGCAAAGATCAGCCCGAGCACGGCGATCACCAGCACGCTCAGCACGCCGACCGCCAGCACACGCCCCATATGGCCGGCGAGCAGGCGCTGCATCGGCCGCGCCAGGCGGTTGACCAGTTCGAATACCAGAAGACCTGCCAACAGGCTGGGCAGCAATTTCAAAGGGAAGACCAGCAGGAGCGCACCGCCAACGATCAGGGCGCTGGCTGGGGAAAACCAGGGGGATACGGGGGCTTTCATAACGTCTGCAATGAACCGGAAGGCGTTCAATCTGCCAGTTGCCGGCGCGCTTTACCAGTGTCATCGCACAACCCGAGCGCAAGCCCTGACGGCGATCAACAGGCAGGCGACAGCGCTTCGCGAGTTGGCGCCCTAGCGACGAAAGTCAGAGTTGACGGGGAATGCGGTAAAGATAGAGAACCACGATGCTGGCCAGCGCCAGCAGGATCTGCGGCACCGCTTCCAGCCCGGCGAATACTGCCAGAGCGGCGATCCAGGCCGGCAGCCCCGCCCCTAGCAATGCCGGCCGCCGGCGCTCGGCCAGGGTCAACCAGGCGGCGGGCTCGTCAGTGGTATTCAGGGCTTTCGCCGTAGCGAACAGGGCACGCTTGTAGGCGCTGAACAGTGGCAGGCTGACGAACAGCGAGGCCAGCCCGGCGATGAACAGCGGCATGGCCAGCACGCCGGGTTGGCGCCCGGCACCGAACAGCAGATTGATCACAAACAGCGGCGCCAGGGTCAGTGCCAGTTGCCGCCACCAGAGCAGGGCCAACCGGCGCTTGACCGCGGCGCGGGTCAAGGCCGCTCGACCTCGCCTTGGTGCAGCTTGCCGAGCATGTGACCGAGCTTGCCGGCCTTGGTGGCCAGGTACTTGCTGTTGTGCGGGTTGTGGCCCAACTGCAGCGGCACGCGGTTGGCTACAGGAATACCCATGTCGCCAAGCGCCTTGACCTTGCGCGGGTTGTTGGTCATCAGCTTGAGCGAGCTGATGCCCAGGTGCTTGAGCATCGGCAGGCAGATGGCGTAATCACGCATGTCGGCACCGAAGCCCAGGCGCTCGTTGGCTTCGACGGTGTCGGCGCCGCCATCCTGCAGCTCGTAGGCGCGGATCTTGTTGAGCAGACCGATGCCGCGACCTTCCTGGCGCAGATAGAGCAGCACGCCGCGGCCTTCCTCGGCGATGGCACGCAGGGCGCCCTCAAGCTGGAAGCCGCAATCACAGCGCAGGCTGAACAGCGCATCACCGGTCAGGCACTCGGAATGCAGGCGCCCCAGCACAGGCTCGCCGTCGGCCACATTGCCGAAGGTCAGCGCGACATGCTCCTTGCCCGTGGCCTCCTCGAGAAAACCATGCATGGTGAACACACCGAACGGCGTCGGCAGTTGGGAGGCGGCGACGAACACGACAGACACCGGATGCTCCTGGTAGCGGAAAGGAATGGGGATTTGCGAGGGGTGATAGTGTAACAGCAGCATCAAGAGCCGCGTCAGCCGAATTACCGATCAAAAGGATCGAGGGCCGGCTCAGCCTTCGGCGTAGTCACAGTCGATGCTCACCCGGCTGCCGACCGCCACACCAAGGCCGGCGAATTCGCCCCTGGCGACCTCGATGATATAGCGCACCGGCTCATCCGAGGCGTGGCGCTGCAGGCTGAAGGGACGCATGTCGACCAGCTTGCGCACTGTGCCGCCGTTGTCGATAAAGGCCGCCGACAGCGCGACGCGGGTGTCCTTCATCCACAGCTCGCGCAGCCCTTCCTGAGGCCAGGCGAAGAGCATGCCGTCGCCAACGTCATCACGACCGGACAATCCGATGGTGCGCGTATCAGCGGTGCCCGCCAGCGGCAGATCACGAGCATGGCCAGACGGGAAATCAACCCGGCATTCGGGCAGCTGCGCCAGCGCCATGTTCGAGGCAAGGCCCAAGGCGACGCAAAAAAGAGCGGAATGCTTCATGCCAATCCAATGCGAGAACAGAGCGCCGATCTTACGTCATTCGTCGCACCGGTGACGCGACAGACGAGCACAGCGGATACCCCAGCGCCTGTGCATTTGCCGCTATAATCGCGCATTTTTCCGGGCCGCCCTGGCCCGCTCACGCTTTCAAGCAGGCACGCATCCATGACCACTCAGGCCGCCGAAGTCGCCAAGCGCCGTACCTTCGCGATCATTTCCCACCCCGACGCCGGTAAGACCACCATCACCGAAAAGCTGCTGCTGATGGGCAAGGCGATCGAAGTGGCCGGTACGGTGAAGTCGCGCAAATCCGACCGCCACGCCACCAGCGACTGGATGGAAATGGAGAAGCAGCGCGGCATCTCCATCACCACCTCGGTGATGCAGTTCCCCTATCGCGAGCACATGATCAACCTGCTCGACACCCCGGGTCACGAAGACTTTTCGGAAGACACCTACCGCACCCTGACCGCGGTGGACAGCGCGCTGATGGTGCTCGACGGCGGTAAGGGCGTCGAGCCACGCACAATCGCGCTGATGGACGTCTGCCGTCTGCGCGACACGCCCATCGTCAGTTTCGTCAACAAGCTCGACCGCGACATCCGTGACCCCATCGAGCTACTCGACGAGATCGAAGCGGTGCTGAAGATCAAGGCTGCGCCGATCACCTGGCCGATCGGTTGCTACCGCGACTTCAAGGGTGTGTATCATCTCGAAGGCGACTACATCATCGTCTACACCGCCGGCCACGGTCACGAGCGCACCGAAACCAAGATCATCAAGAAGCTCGACTCCGACGAAGCCCGCGCGCACCTCGGTGACGAGTACGAGCGCTTCGTCGAGCAGCTGGAGCTGGTGCAGGTCGCCTGCCACCCGTTCGACCAAGACGAATTCAACAACGGTCAGCTGACCCCGGTGTTCTTCGGCACCGCGCTCGGCAACTTCGGCGTCGACCATGTGCTCGACGCCGTGGTCGATTGGGCGCCACGCCCACTGGCGCGGGTCGCCAACGAGCGCCCGGTAGAGCCAACCGAAGAGAAATTCAGCGGCTTCGTATTCAAGATCCAGGCGAACATGGACCCCAAGCACCGCGACCGCGTGGCCTTCATGCGCATCTGCTCGGGCAAGTACGAAAAAGGCATGAAGATGCGCCACGTGCGCACCGGCAAGGACGTGCGCATCGGCGACGCCCTGACCTTCTTCTCCAGCGAGCGTGAAATGCTCGAGGAAGCTTGGGCCGGCGACATCATCGGCCTGCACAACCACGGCACCATCCAGATCGGCGACACCTTCACCGAAGGCGAGGCGCTGGGCTTCACCGGCATCCCGCACTTCGCCCCTGAGCTGTTCCGCCGCGTACGCCTGAAGGATCCGCTGAAATCCAAGCAACTGCGCCAGGGCCTGCAGCAGCTCGCCGAGGAAGGTGCCACCCAGGTGTTCTTCCCCGAGCGCAGTAACGACATCATCCTCGGCGCCGTCGGTGTGCTGCAGTTCGACGTGGTCGCCAGCCGCCTGAAGGAGGAATACAAGGTCGAGTGCGGCTACGAGCCGATCACCGTGTGGTCGGCGCGCTGGATCGAGTGCGACGACAAGAAGAAGCTCGAGGAATTCTCCAACAAGGCCGTGGAGAACCTCGCCGTCGATGGCGGTGGTCACCTCACCTACCTGGCGCCGACCCGCGTCAACCTGAGCCTGATGGAGGAGCGCTGGCCGGATGTGAAATTCCGCGCGACCCGCGAGCATCACTGATCGCGCTTTTTCATGCTCAATAAAAACGGCCCTCGACGGGCCGTTTTTTATGGACTTTTGGTAGCCCGGGTCGAGCGAAGCGACACCCGGGTTTCCTGCCTATTTATCCTCAGGCAACGCCCAGGCCGTCACCGAATCACCGATCTTGGTGCCGAACGAACCGTGCCCGCCGGCCATCTGCACCACGTATTGCCTGCCGGTCTTTTCGGACACGTAGGTCATCGGCGTCGCCTGGCCGCCAGCCGGCAGACGGCCTTTCCACAGCTCCTTGCCGGTCTTCAGGTCATAGGCGCGCAGGTAGTAGTCCAGCGTACCGCTCATGAAGGCCACACCACCGGCGGTGACGATCGGCCCGCCAAGTGCTGGGGTACCGACCGGGAACGGCAGGCCCAGCGGCGCGCTGTCGCGACTGGTACCGTTCTTGTGCATCCACACCTTTTTCATGGTGCGCAGATCGACGGCCGTCACGTAACCCCAAGGCGGCGACTGGCATGGCAGGCCGAGCACCGACAGGAAGGGCTGCAAGCGCACCATATAAGGTGCCCCAAGGTTCGGTTGCAGGCCGGTTTCGCCACCGCCCATCTGCTCGTCGGGGTCGACCTCGCTGCGCTTGACCATCTGCGAGATGAACGCCAGATAGTTGGGCGCGCCGAACAGCAACTGGCGGTTCGGATCCACAGCCACCGATGGCCAGTTGAACACCCCGACGTTGCCTGGATAGATCAACGAGCCGCCCTGCGACGGCGGTGTGAAATCGCCCTCGTAGCGCAGCTTGCGGAACTGGATGCGGCAGAGCATCTGGTCGATCGGCGTACCGCCCCACATGTCGCGCTCGCGAAGCGGTTCCTGCGGTGCATACGTCAGGGCCGAGGCAGGCTGGGTAGCGGCGGTGGTGTCACCGTAGTCGGTGCCTTGCGGCACCGGCATCTCGTTGACCGGCACGATGGGCTCGCCGGTGCGCCGGTCGAGCACATAGAGATCACCGCGCTTGGTCGCCTGGATAATGGCCGGCACCTTGCCCTGGGCGCTGTCGATATCCACTAGGGTCGGCTGCGATGGCAGGTCGCGGTCCCAGAGATCGTGGTGCACGGTCTTGAACTCCCAGCGCACTTTGCCGGTGGAAAGGTCCAGCGCAACCAGGGTGGCGGTGAAGCGTTCGGCCAACTCGTTACGTGGGATCGACCACTGATCCGGGGTCTGGTTACCCATCGGTAAATACACCAGCCCCAGCGCCTCGTCGGCGGTGGGAATCGTCCACACGTTGGGCGTGCTGCGCACATAGGTGTCGCCCGGTGCCAGCGGCTCGGTGGCGTCGGGATTGCCCGGATCGAAATTCCACACCAGCTCGCCGGTCTTCACGTCATAGGCGCGAATCACGCCGCCGGGTGAGTCCACCGAACCGTTATCAGTGATCGAACCGCCCTGGATCACCAGCTTGCTGGTCACCACGGGCGGAGATGTCGGCAGAAAGACGCCTAGTGCGCCCTCACCCAGCCCGGCCTTGAGATCCACCGTGCCGGCATCGCCGAAGTCTTCGCACGGCTGACCGTCCTCGACATCCAGCGCCATCAGAGTGCCGTCGTTGGTCGGCAGGAACAGGCGTTTTTCACAACGTGCGGCGGGCTGGTTGGGCTGCTCGGCTACATCGGCGGTGGCCGCAGCAGCGGTGCCATCGTGATAGGCCAGGCCACGGCAGGTCATATGCTGGTAGTACTCGGCATCGCGATTGATGCTCGGGTCGAACCGCCAGCGCTCTTCGCCCGTGTCCGCATCCAGCGCGATGGCCACGCTGTGGGGCGTGCAGATAAAAAGGGTGTTGCCAACCTTCAGCGGCGTGACCTGATTGGTCAGCTCATGGGGATCGCCCTCCCCCGGCAAATCCCCCGTATGAAACTCCCAGGCTTTCTCCAGCTTGCCGGCATTCTCAGGGGTGATCAGATCAGCGCTCGAGTAACGATCACTCTGCTTCGAACCACCATAAGCCGGCCACTCACTCGGCGAGCGCTGGGCAAGGCCACCAGCCGCCCCACCCTGCATCTGTGCGTCACTGAATTCGCCGTCGATGGAGTGGTAATCCTGGGTCAGCGAATAACCGGCCATCGCCGCACCAGCCAAGAGGCCTAGGCCCAGAACGCCGGTGGCGCCGTCACGCCAGAGGCCGTTACGCCCGACATGCCGATTGACGAACGGCAGGAACAGCCAGAGACCAAGGATGCACCACAGGTCGATTCGCGGTGCCATTTGCCACCAGTCGAAGCGGACTTCGTAGAGGGTCCAGGCGAGTGTGCCTAGAAGGAGCAGGCCGTAGAGGCCAATCGCGATTCGCCGCTGCGCAAACAGCAGGCCTGCAACGATAAGCAGGCCAATGCCTGCCACAAGGTAGTACCAGGAACCGCCCAGCGCCGCGAGATAACCGCCCCCGCCGGCAATAACCAGCCCAAGCAGGAGCATCGCCAGCGCGGTCAGGGTAATGCGTAGGGGCCGACGGCCGTCTTCCATAGTCATGCGGGAACTCTCCACCCAATGCATTCACGGCCAGCCAAAGCGAAGCCTTTTGAAACATCTATTCGGCAATGCTCAGTGGAAAAGGGGGGAGGGCTTTTGGTTCAGGTTTTTTCCCAAATGGGTTGGCAAGGCTTGGTTGCTGCAGTTGATGCGGCAGAGTCGAAGTAATCGATTGATTGCCCCTCGCCACTTATCCGAGTGGGCCGCCATACCGCATGCAAAAAATCTTAGGCCGTATTAGCCGAAGGCGTAATTCGCCGGAAATCCTTAATGCCGCCGATCCCAGAAAGTAAAACGCCCCGCACTAGGCGGGGCGTTCAGTACGGCGACAGATACAAAAGATGCGAGGTAAAAGAATGATTACGGGCTTCGCCACTCACTACGCCTTCGGCTAATCCTAGCCTCAGCTATGGGGATCCGGACACATGTAGTTCGGCGTACCTCGATACATCAGTGGATATACTGCAATTGCGGATAGCGCTTACCCATCAGCTCTATAGATTGCAGAGCTTCCATGTAGTGCTCCTCGCCATGCAGCGCACGAAGAATTGATAGCTGTTCACGTGCCTCATCAGTATGCCCATTAAGCCCCAAGGCAAGCGAATAACGGAATAAGCTTGGAGGATAGGGGTAGCGATGTGCCACTTTACGCATCCATATTAAATCCTCTTCACTCATTCCTGGCTCAGCAGGGGTTCGCACAAATCTAATAAATTCTCTTAGCTGAGTGAATAACTGAACTGGAGGGGCGATATGATTTGATTGTACGCTTCCTATTTTCGCTGTCTCGAAACGCATCAACCGATGCTCCTCCTCAACAACGCGATATTCACTCCAAGCCCAAAACAGCAGCATCGCAAGCACACACACAATGCCGTATTGAAAAGACGATGGAACCTTAATCGTCTTAACAACAGAATCTTCCGAAACTGCCACACCTAACAACAGCCCAACAGGCAATAGCAAGAAGGCATACTCCAGCGGATATTCGAGCATACCATGAAGTATTACAACGGAGGCCGCCATAACTGAGCATAGGCTTTCGATAGAACGTGAGCGCCTCAAAACTTGAAATAACCAGCCACCTAAAAACAGGATAACTGCACTACCGACTACCGGGCCATTCCACAGCAAAATATCCAGCAAGATGTTGTGACTATGCTCCGTCATCAGGGATACGGGGTAGGCTTGCGAAATATGTGCCTGGGCCACACTCACTTGGTTCCAACCATAGCCCCATAGAGGTCCATTAAGCACAGCGTGTAGAAGCTGCCACCACAAATCGAGACGCTCTAGCGACTGCATCCGCTCATAGGGGTTAGCACTTGACAGCAATAGCGTGCTAGAAATCGTGGGCAGCAACACAACCATGCAAGCATATAACCCAACCATGCTAGCAAACCCAAATCTTGTTAAACGAAAATCCCGCCGGTACTTGAATACCCAGTAAAGCAACATCACAGGAAAAACCAGCCACGGGGTACGCGACTGGGTTAACGCCACACCAAAGAGCAATACAAGAACAAGCATCCAAAATATAATATGCGAGAACCTATGTTTTTCGTAAAAATATACAACACCGAACAAGCCCATAACTAGCAATGTAGCCAAATTATTGGGCTGCCCCATATTTGCGAAGGGTCTCCCGCCTGGAGGCATATCAGCTGTCCACAAGCTGCCCGAAAGCAATAACCACTGCCTAGCAGCTATCCAAATCGATAGTACAGCTGCCAGAATCAGGAAGATAAAAAAGCGAGAAATGAATTCTTCTCTCAAGCCCTTCCTATCTGAAAGGCCGCTTGAAAAAGAAAGCGAGAACAAAAAGAACAACAAGTATGCTGAAGCCAAAAATGCATCACCCCAGAAAAATATTGTCCCTAGCCACCACTGAAAAACTGGCAAAAAAGCAAAAAAAACAAGAATTAAAATTCGCCAATCCAGCCGAATCGAAATGGGAAACAATATCCACAAAAGCAAGACTGCCGAAACAGCTGAAAAATCCTGATAAGCTGTATTGAATGGTGGAACATGGTTCGGCAGCAACCATGAAATAAGTAGAAGAAAAAAAGGTATTACTCGCGGCGTTCTAATCAAATCATGCATACGTTGACCATAAAAAAGCCCCGCCAAGGCGGGGCTCTATAATCTAAACCATTCGTTAACCGCGGCAAGAGCCTGGCAGGTATTTAGCAGGAATAGTCGTACCATTAGCACTGCTACCACAGATCCAACGATTGATCGCACCACCAGCTGTAGGTGCAGTAACCGCGGTTGCCGAAGAAGATGGGATCAGGGTCAAGACTTTGCCATCAACGTCAGAGTTGATGCCTGTACCAACGGTTACGTCTACCCGACCAGCGTTGGTGGTTTCAACTTTTGCTACATACTTTGATGTAGCGCTTGCACTCTCACAACCCCAGTTTCCTGCGGTAGGGAGTGTAGTGCTCGACTGGACGGCCTCAGTAATGGTAGTGCGGCAAGCAGAAGCTGCAAGAACTACTTCAGACACTTTAGCTCGGGCTGTGTAATCTTGATATGCAGGCAGAGCAACCGCCGCCAAAATACCAATAATGGCAACTACGATCATCAATTCGATAAGGGTGAAACCCTTTTGCATTTGAGCTTTCATGTAACTCTCCAGTCATTAAGTGTCAGGCAGACAAGCCTGGCGATGACACTGCAGAAGCCGTGCCAACTTTCGATCCCCGGCCTCTGACCACAATTACTGCCAACGCACTCACATAATCACCACTCCTGGCGAAGCCATCGCCTTCGCGCCAAACACATTGATGCGCACCTTGTGACACTTTCCGTCACCTTGACATCGCCAATTTGGCAGCCCCAGGCATCTACGCTATAACGCACCCATCCATTGATACCGAGGTGCCCATGAGCGAGAACATTCCCCTTTCCGGCTTGGCCAAGCAGGTGGTGCTGGCCGAGCTGCTGGACGAGAAGGCCGCTCAACAGGCGCAGGTTCAAGCCAAACGCAACAAGCTCTCTCTTGTTCACTACCTGGCTCAGAACAAGCTGGTCAAAAGCCGCGCATTGGCTGAACTGACGGCGGATCAGTTCGGCATCGCCTATTTCGATCTGAGCGCCCTGGACAAGGAAAGCCAGCCGAAAGACTTGGTTAGCGAAAAGCTCGTACGTCAGCACCGCGCTCTACCGTTGTGGCGCCGTGGCAACAAACTGTTCGTGGGGATCTCAGACCCCTCTAACCACCAAGTCGTCACTGATATTCAGTTCAGCACCGGCCTTTCTACCGAAGCACTGCTGGTCGAGGATGACAAGCTGGGCGACGCCATCGATAAGTTTTTCGATACCGGCCATAGCGGCCTGGAGGACTTGGGCGATGTGGATCTGGACGGTTTGGAAACCGAGACTGTCGACGACGACAAGAAGCCGGAGGGCGGCCAGGATGCCGATGACGCTCCGGTGGTGCGCTTCGTCAACAAGATGCTGCTCGACGCCATCAAGGGCGGCTCTTCGGATCTGCACTTCGAGCCCTACGAGCGCACCTACCGCGTGCGTTTCCGTACCGACGGCATCCTGCACGAGACAGCTCGCCCGCCGATCCAGCTAGCACCACGCATCTCTGCACGCCTCAAGGTCATGGCCGGTCTAGACATTTCCGAGCGACGCAAGCCGCAGGACGGCCGCATCAAGATGAAGATTTCCAAGAGCAAATCCATCGATTTCCGCGTCAATACCTTGCCAACGCTGTGGGGCGAGAAAATCGTGATGCGGATTCTCGATTCTTCCAGCGCGCAAATGGGTATCGACGCCTTGGGTTACGAGGAAGACCAGAAGGAACTGTACCTCAACGCCCTCAAGCAGCCGCAAGGCATGATTCTGGTGACCGGCCCGACCGGTTCCGGCAAGACGGTATCCCTGTATACCGGCCTCAATATTCTCAACACGCCGGATGTGAATATCTCCACGGCCGAAGACCCGGTGGAGATCAACCTCGAAGGCATCAATCAGGTCAACGTAAACCCCAAGCAGGGAATGGACTTTACCCAGGCGTTGCGCGCCTTCCTACGTCAGGATCCGGATATCATCATGGTTGGCGAGATTCGTGACCTGGATACCGCTTCCATCGCCATCAAGGCCGCGCAGACCGGCCATATGGTGATGTCGACCCTGCATACCAACAGCGCAGCGGAAACTCTCACCCGCCTGCGTAATATGGGTGTGCCCTCCTTCAACATCGCCACCTCGGTCAACCTGATCATCGCTCAACGCCTGGCGCGCAAGCTGTGTTCGTCCTGCAAAAAGGAAGTCGATATCCCGCGCGAAGCA
The DNA here is from genome assembly GCF_007993955.1 of Pseudomonas sp. AG1028. NCBI lineage: Bacteria > Pseudomonadati > Pseudomonadota > Gammaproteobacteria > Pseudomonadales > Pseudomonadaceae > Pseudomonas > Pseudomonas sp. AG1028. The sequence continues at coordinate 78,176 of NZ_VIVP01000001.1, read as the reverse complement.
TTGCTGGAGGAAGGTTTTCCGGAGGACAAGATCGGCAGCTTCAAGATCTACGGCCCGGTTGGCTGCGAAAACTGCAAGAACGGCTATAAAGGTCGTGTCGGTATTTATGAAGTGGTTAAAAACACGCCGAGCCTGCAGCGGATTATCATGGAGGAAGGCAACTCCATCGATATTGCCGCGCAAATGCGCAAAGACGGCTTTAACGACCTGCGCACTTCGGCCCTTGTGAAGGCCATGCAAGGCGTGACCAGCCTTGAAGAAGTCAACCGCGTGACCAAGGATTAACCATGGCAGCAGCAGCAAAAGCGCCCAAGACCAGCACCTTTGTCTGGGAAGGCAAGGATCGCAAGGGCAGCATCGTCAAGGGCGAGCTCAACGGTCAGAATCCCGCACTGGTCAAGGCGCAGTTGCGCAAACAAGGCATCAACCCGACCAAGGTGCGCAAGAAAGGTATGAGCCTGGGCGGCACCGGCAAGAAGATCAAACCGCTTGATATCGCCCTGTTCGCCCGCCAGATGGCGACCATGATGAAGGCCGGCGTGCCACTGCTGCAGTCGTTCGACATCATTGCCGACGGCGTGGAAAAGCCCAGCATGCGCAAGCTGGTAGATGAGCTGAAGCAGCATGTGGCGGCAGGTAACAGCTTTGCTGCCGCGCTGCGTACCAAACCTCAGTATTTTGACGACCTGTTCTGCAACCTGGTTGACGCCGGTGAGCAATCCGGTGCACTGGAGAGCCTCCTTGACCGAGTGGCTACCTATAAAGAAAAAACCGAGGCGCTCAAAGCCAAGATCAAGAAAGCCATGAACTATCCGATTGCCGTCATCGCAGTCGCGATCATCGTTTCGTGCATTTTGCTTATCAAGGTGGTGCCTCAGTTCAAAGAGGTTTTTTCAAGTTTCGGTGCTGAACTGCCGGCTTTTACGCTTTTTGTTATTGGCATATCCGAAGGACTGCAGGAGTGGTGGTTCATCTTTCTGATTGCCCTGATCGGCGCGGGCTACGCCTTCATGCAGGCCAAACAACGCTCGGAGAAATTCCGAGACGGCTTGGATCGCACCATTCTCAAGGCACCTATCGTAGGCAATATTGTTTACAAAGCTGCAGTTGCCCGTTACGCCCGCACACTGTCAACGACCTTCGCAGCTGGTGTACCCCTTGTCGAAGCGCTGGACTCCGTTGCAGGCGCAACCGGCAACGTGGTCTTCCGCAATGCTGTAGCCAAGGTCAAGCAGGATGTCACCAGCGGCATGCAGCTAAACTTTTCCATGCGTTCGACCAATGCTTTCCCAGCCATGGCCGTTCAGATGACGGCGATTGGTGAAGAGTCCGGTGCGCTGGATACCATGCTCGACAAGGTGGCCAGCTATTACGAGGCGGAAGTAGACAATGCTGTGGACGGCCTTACCGCACTAATGGAGCCCATGATCATGTCCGTACTTGGCGTCCTCGTCGGTGGCCTCATCATCGCCATGTACCTGCCAATCTTCCAACTGGGCAACGTCGTCTGACCCATGACAATAATTGACTTCCTGGCCGGCAACATGCCGGCCTTTGTTTTCTGCGCTCTAATAATCGGCCTGCTGGTTGGCAGCTTTCTCAACGTAGTGATCCACCGTCTGCCAAAGATGATGCTGCGCGACTGGCGCACTCAAGCGCGTGAAGTGCTTGAGCTACCAGCCGAGCCAGCGGGCGAGACCTACAATCTGGTACTTCCCCACTCCAGCTGCCCTCACTGCCAGCATGAAATTCGTCCTTGGGAAAATATCCCGGTCATCAGCTATCTGTTTCTGCGCGGCAAATGCGCTGGCTGCAAGGCGAAGATCAGCCTGAGCTATCCACTGGTCGAGCTGAGCTGCGGCCTCATCTCGGCCTATATCGCCTGGCATTTCGGCTTTGGCTGGCAAGCGGCGGGCATGCTGGTGCTGGCCTGGGGCCTGTTGGCGATGAGCCTGATCGACGCCGATCACCAACTGCTACCTGATGCACTGGTGCTGCCACTGCTATGGCTGGGTTTGATTGCCAACAATTTCGGGCTATTCACCAGTCTGGAAGATGCCCTATGGGGCGCCGTCGCGGGGTACCTGAGCCTCTGGTCGGTGTTCTGGCTGTTCAAGCTGGTGACCGGTAAGGAAGGTATGGGCTATGGCGACTTCAAGCTGCTGGCAATGCTCGGCGCCTGGGGTGGCTGGCAGATTTTGCCGCTGACCATTCTGCTGTCTTCGGTGGTCGGCGCCGTGCTTGGTGTGATCATGCTGCGCCTACGTGATGCCAGCACCAGCACACCGATTCCCTTTGGCCCCTACCTGGCCATTGCAGGCTTTATCGCACTGTTGTGGGGTAAGCAGATTACCGAGGGTTACTTGCAGTTTGCCGGGTTCAACTGACGCGCAAAGACCTGGGTAGAGTGCGGCGCCAATCAACCCAGACACTGGATGACCGCGCCAAAGCGGTTCGACATAACGATCGTTTCGCGCCGAGGGCGACGCTCCTACGCCAACAGTGAGTCGCCTGACATCGCGCAGGAACCCCGCCACAGGACGCAGGGGGGGAGGCGCCACACAGTCGCGCCATCACCACTGATTCGCACATGCGCAGCTGCTCCTTTACAATCCGCCCCTGATTTTCTAAGGGGCAGCTCATCATGAAACCCTGGACGCTTGGGCTCACCGGCGGCATCGGCAGTGGCAAAAGCGCCGTGGCCGCGCAGTTCGCCGCATTGGGCGTGGATGTGGTCGATGCCGACCAGGCCGCTCGCTGGGTCGTCGAGCCCGGGCGCCCTGCCCTGACGGCCATAGCCGAGCACTTCGGCGAACAGGTGCTACAGGCCGACGGGCAATTGAACCGTTCGGCACTGCGTGAGCTGATTTTCCAATCGCCCGCCGAACGCGGTTGGCTGGAAAAATTGCTGCATCCATTGATCGCCGCAGAAACCGCGCAGTTTCTGGCCAATGCCAAGCCGCCCTACGCCATCATGGTCTCGCCGCTATTGATCGAATCCGGCCAGTACAAACTGACCCAGCGTATCCTGGTGGTCGATGTGCCCGAGAAGCTGCAGATCGAACGCACCATGCAGCGCGATCGGTTGTCTGCCGAACAGGTGCGCGCCATCATGGCCGCCCAGGCCAGTCGCGAAACACGCCTGAGCCACGCAGATGACGTACTGGTAAACGACCGTGACCTGGCCTGGGTCGAACAGGAGGTCGAACGCCTGCATGCCTTTTACCTGACCTTGAACGGAGGCCAACCATGACCACACCTACTCTCGTCGCCTGCCCAACCTGCGCAGCGCCCGTGGAATGGGGCCCGCAGAGCCCGAGCCGGCCGTTCTGCTCCGAGCGTTGCAAGCTGATCGACCTGGGTGCCTGGGCATCGGAAGAACACGCGATTCCTGGCAATCCGCTGGAGGACGATCTGTTCTCCGATGATCTGCCGCCCAGCCGGCACTGAGCCGCCCCAGCCACCGAGACGGCGGAACCATACCTTGAGGCCTGAAGCCTACCCAGCCAGCCCGCTCCAGGCACTTATCGCTGCCGTGCCGCAACAGGGTCAGGTGCGCTGGATCGGCGTACGCCCCGAGCGCCTCGGCGACATGCTGATTCTCGACGCGGTCGAGGCGCGCCGTGAAGCGGGCCTGACCGGCGATCATTCCAGGCCCGGCCCACGCAATGCCCGCCAGGTCACCTTGATCCAATGGGAGCACCTGGCCGTGATCAGCGCCCTGCTCGGGCGCGACGCTCAGCATGCGATAAAGCCCGAGGACCTCAGGCGCAATATCGCCGTCAGCGGCATCAACCTGTTCAGCCTCAAGGGCCGACGCTTTCGCATCGGCCAGGCGATTCTGGAAACCACCGGCTGGTGCCAACCCTGCGCCAAGCTTGAGCAACGCCTGGGGCTGGGTACCTTTCAGGCCGTTCGCGGCCATGGCGGGATTACCGCGCGGGTGATTCACAGCGGAATCATCCGCCTGCGCGATCCGCTCGAAGTCGAGCCACTGGAGCGCGTTGAATAACCATGCCGTCTCAGCCGTGGCGCGCGCCACGCTGCTAGAATGCGCGCACCGATTGAACCCAAGCGGTCGGCTTTCTGTCGATGAGTTGACGCAACACACGCATCCTCGATGCAGCACCACCCGTTTTCTGACGCGCAGGTACCCGCCTGCGTGGATTGGCACATGAGTCGCCTGGCGCTGGAGCACCGCTCGCCCGGACTCGCCACCGATTTCCTAGCCTTGTGAGACTCACCATGACCCATCGAATCGTCATTGTCGGCGGCGGCGCCGGCGGCCTGGAGTTGGCTACCCGCCTCGGCCAGAAACTCGGTAAGCGCGGTAAAGCACACATCACCCTGGCCGATGCCAACCTCACCCATATCTGGAAACCGCTGCTGCACGAAGTGGCCGCCGGCTCGCTGAACTCCACGGAGAACGAGCTGAACTACGTGGCCCAGGCCAAGTGGAACCACTTCGAATTCCAGCTCGGGCGCATGAGCGGACTGGACCGCGAGCGCAAGACCATTCAGCTGGCCGCCACCCTGGACGAAGACAACCGCGAACTGGTGCCCGCCCGCGAGCTGCCCTACGACACGCTGGTCATTTCGGTGGGCAGCACCACCAACGATTTCGGCACCGAGGGGGCAGCCAACCACTGCATTTTCCTCGACACCCGCGAGCAGGCCGAACGCTTCCACCGCAAGATGCTCAGCCATTACCTGCGCGCCCACGCTGGCAAAGGCGATAACGATCAGATCAGCGTCGCCATCGTCGGCGCCGGCGCCACCGGCGTTGAGCTGGCCGCCGAGCTGCACCACGCCGCACGCGAACTGGCGGCCTATGGCCTGGATCGCATCCGCCCTGAAAACATGCGTATTAGCCTGGTCGAAGCCGGGCCGCGGGTATTGCCCGCCCTGCCGGAGCGCATCAGCGCGCCCGTACACAAGACCCTGCAAAAACTCGGTGTGAACGTCATGACCGGGGCCGCGGTGAAAGAGGTCACCGCCGAGGGACTGGTACTGGCCAACGGCGAAACCATCCCTGCCAGCCTCAAGGTCTGGGCGGCCGGTATTCGCGCGCCGGCCTTTCTCAAGGACCTGGATGGCCTTGAGAGCAACCGCATCAACCAGCTGGTCGTCACCAGCACACTGCAGACCACGCGTGACGAGAACATCTTCGCCTTTGGCGACTGCGCGGCCTGCCCGATGGGCGATGGTAGCGAGCGAAACGTACCGCCACGCGCCCAGGCAGCCCATCAGCAAGCTTCGCTGCTGGTCAAGTCACTGACGCTGCGCCTGCAGAACCAACCGCTGCCAAGCTACACCTACAAGGATTACGGCTCGCTCATCTCGCTGTCGAGCTTCAGCGCGGTCGGCAATCTGATGGGCAACCTGATGGGAAGCGTGAAACTGGAAGGCTGGTTGGCGCGGATGTTCTACGTCTCGCTATATCGCATGCACCAGATGGCGCTATACGGCCCCTTCCGCACACTGTTGCTGATGCTCAGTGACCGCATCGGCCGTAGTACCGATCCGCGGTTGAAGCTGCATTAACTCGAAGCGCACTTGTCGTCGGGTGGACGACGCTTCATTCGTCCACCATTCTGCAAAAGCCGCGGGGGCTGAAGAAAGCGTCTGCTGCGCGAGCCGATCGCCTATCTTCTTTACTATCGCAATGGTGGACAAAAAGAGCGTTGCCCACCCTACAGCTGCAAACCTGTGGGAGCGGGCCACGCCCGCAATTTCGCGCATGGCGCGCTCCCACAAAAGCGTGCCACTCCTTCGGCCACGCTGGCTGTTTCCGCCCGCGAGGGTGAGACCCAGCGTCTTGTCGCGCAAAGCCGAATAAGGGCGGCCCTTGAACTAACCAAAGCCCAGAAAGCAAAAAACCCGCCTTTTGGCGGGTTCTTTACTCAAGCCGAGCTTGAAATGGTGGGTCGTGTAGGATTCGAACCTACGACCAATTGGTTAAAAGCCAACTGCTCTACCAACTGAGCTAACGACCCAAATATGGTCGGGGTGAGGGGATTCGAACTCCTGACATCCTGCTCCCAAAGCAGGCGCGCTACCGGACTGCGCTACACCCCGAGGAAAGATTGGCTCCGCGACCTGGACTCGAACCAGGGACCCAATGATTAACAGTCATTTGCTCTACCGACTGAGCTATCGCGGAACTATGTTCTTTCTTTTCTCTGTTTGCGTTGCCGCTGCAGAGGCGCGCCATTTTACGGTTTCGCAAACCGCTGTCAACCCCCTAAATTGCTTTTATGACAATGCTTTGCGAACGGGTAGTCATTTGCTTTACCTTCGAGGCATACCTGCACAGCCTGATGCACCGCACCGGGCCTTATTCAGGATCTCAGATGAGCACTCAAGGCACGCCGCCATCCCCCGGCATCTCCAGCACGCTGGCCAGCAGAGGCATCCAGCCGCGCTTCAGCGAGTTGGGACAGAGCTGCCGCAAGCTGGTGCTCAATCACCTGGCGGATCATCTGACACGCACCTTTGCCCAGGTCGACGACACTCTCTTTCAATGCGCCGAGCAAGCGGAGAACAATCAGGTTCAGGCCATGTTCTTCGACAGCATGCGCGAAGTGCGCAGGCTGCGGCCACAGATCGAACGCCACTATCACCTGAATATCTCCAAAGGCATCGCTGACTTCCTCGACGGCAAGCTGGTGGTCAGCCAGCCCAAGGACGTTCCGACCGAAGACCTGGCGCTGATCGACAATGAGGCCTACGAGGAAGCGCTGCAGGTCACCAACATGGCGCAGCGAGTTCAAACGCGTTGCGCTCAGGCGCTGTTCGCGCTGGACAAACGCCTGGCGTTGCTAAACAACGGCCAGCCCGTACCTGCCGAGCTCAATCCATTTTCCCCGAAGAGCATTGCCAACGCTCTGCTGACCGCACTACAACCGAGCCAATTGCCGCTACGAATCAAGCTGGTGCTCTACGGCCTGTTCGACAAACAGCTGATGCACGGGCTGGACGCGCTCTATGAAGCCCTTAATAGTCGACTGATCGAAGCAGGCGTGCTGCCCAACCTCAAATTCTCGGCAGCGCGCAATCCGCAGTCGCCTTCACCTGCCGCAAGCAGCCCCGCAGCCAATACGCCACAGGCCGCAGCTGTCGACTTGGCGGCGAACCCACCCGGCGATGCCGCGCAGTTAGCCGAAGGGCTCGACCACCTTCTCGCCGAATATCGCAAACAGCAGCACGCCATAGGCCCACTCTACGGTTCGCCAAGCATGGCCAGTTTTGCGCCGCCAGGTGCCAGGCGTAGCTACGAGGCAGGCGAGCTGCTCGACGCACTCAATCGGTTGCAACAGGCCTCCGCCGCCGACCTCATGCAACACCCGGATCGTCCGCTGCAGGTGACTGACCTGAAAACCGAGCTTCACCGCCAACTCGCCAGCCAGACCGAGGCGCCCCAGCAGCACCGTGTCGGCAGCCATGAAACCGATGTCATCGACCTGGTCGGGATGATCTTCGACTTCATCCTCGATGACGAGAACCTGCCGCAACCCTATAAGGTCGCCCTCTCCCACCTGCACACGCCCTGCCTGAAAGTGGCGCTACTGGATCGCGCGCTATTCAGCCAGCCCCACCATCCAGCCCGCCGGCTGATCAATGCCATGGCCCAGGCCGGCGTACTCTATGGCGTCCAAGAGGACAGTTACGGCCTGCTGAGCAAAGTGCAGTGGATGGTGCGCCAGGTGGTTCAGCAGTTCAGTGGCGACCTGCGCCTGTTCGAGATACTGCTCGGTGAGTTCGACGAGTTCACCCGCGGTATCAAGCAGCGGGTGGAGCTTCAGGAGCGCCGCGCCGTGGAGACAGCCAAAGGCCGCGACAAGCTGCTCGGCGCCCGCCATAACGCCGCGAAGGCCATCGCCCAGGCACTGGCCAGACGCTCGCCGCCGCCGATAATCCGCCAATTTCTGGAGCGCACCTGGATCGACGTGCTGGTATTCGTGCAGCTACGCCATGGCGCCAGCAGCCCTGAATGGCAGCGCGCCAGTGAAACAGCCGAGAACCTGGCGTGGAGCGGCACCCTGCTCGATGCCGCGCAACGTGATCGCCTGCAGCGCCTGCGCATTGAGATGCTCGATGAGTTGCGCAATGGCCTGATGCTGCTCGGCGGTTATCACGAAGATGATATTCGCCGCCTGCTGCAGGACCTGGTGGCCTGTCAGCACGCCGTCCAGGCCGGTCAGCCGCACCTGGCCTCCAAACTCAGTCTACCAAGCCCCAACGCCCTCGGAGCCATGCTCGACGATGAGGCAGCGCTTCTCGCCACGGCACGCAAGCGCCAGCCAGCCGATCAGGGGCTGATCAGCCAACTTGAAAAGCTTGAGTTCGGCACGTGGTTCGACTTCATTCTGGGCGGCAAACGGCAAACCCTGAAGCTCTCTTGGTACAGCCCCACCACCCATAACTGCATGTTCGTCGACCGCAACGGCCAGCGCGCTGCGGTCAAATCGGTGGAACAACTGGCCGAGGAACTGCAGCAGGGCACGGCGCGGCGCAGCAAGCCCGAACGCGCGGCGCCGATGGTCGACCGCGCTCTACAGGCCGTCTATCGCGTGCTCCAGCAACTGACCGGACGAACCATCTGAGAGCCTTCCATGGATGATCGTCGCCAACACCCTCGATACACGGCCGCCGCGCTGCTCGAGCTCTATGAGCAGCACGGCGAAACCTGCCTGGGCCGCATCGCTGATCTGTCCAGCGAAGGCTTCATGCTCTGCAGCACTGCGCCTCAGCCCCCCGACATCTTGGTCGAATGCCGCCTGGTGGGCGATGACGTGGACGACCTGTGCTTTACCGCCGACTGCCTATGGAGCCGTGAAGGCGAGGCGGGCCAGCCGTCCTGGGCGGGCTATCACATCATCGACATAGACGCGCTCAATACCCAGAAGCTGCAGAAGCTTCTCAAGCAGCTGCAGGCTTGCAGCTAACCGCGCCACATCGCCAGAACGGCGCCATAGAGCGCTTTCCGCACATCCGATAAACGACATCGATCACAGTATCGGCAACAGCGATTAGACGCTTGCCCAGTAAACGCCTAGGCTTCTCTGTGTCAATCCGCCGCAGGGGAGCTTGCCGTGCCCCGGTCAGCCGAGATGTCCGCCATTTCCAGTCATAACGATGCTGCTGACCAGCAGCCGCAAGGTTATGCCTATGCCGAGCTTGGCAGCCCGGAAAACCAGGGCTCTGCCGTTCTGGCCCAGGAAAGCGCACTGGCCATCAGCTACAACGGCATCAGCCATGCTGTGATGATGGTGTCGCCTACGGCGGTCGAAGATTTCATTGCCGGGTTCAGCCTGAGCAGCGCGGTCGTCGACTCCATCGACGATATTTATGACATCCGCCTACACCACCTCGGCCCGGCCATCAGCGCCGAAGTGGAAATCAGCAGCCGCGCCTTCTGGGCGATGAAGCAGCAGCGCAGGCAACTGGCCGGCACCAGCGGTTGCGGCCTGTGTGGCGTGGAAGCGCTTGACCAGGCGTTGCCGCAGCTGGCCACTCTGGAGAAAGTCGAGCTACCCGACGCCGCGCACCTGGTCGATCTACGCGAGCGCATCGCCGCCGTACAGGACTTGGCGCGCCGCAGCGGCGCGCTGCATGCCGCGCTATATGTCGACGCAAGCGGCGAAATCAAAGCCTGCCGAGAAGACATAGGCCGGCACAACGCGCTGGACAAGCTGATCGGCGCGTTGCTGCGCGAGAAACACGATGTACGCCAGGGCTTTGCGGTGGTCACCAGCCGCTGCAGCCTGGAACTGATTCACAAGGCGGTCAGAGCCGGCATCGGCAATCTGGTCAGCCTGTCGGCACCGACCGCCCTGACCGTGCAATGGGCGCGCCGGCACAACCTCAACCTGATTCATTTGCCCCACCACAGCGCGCCGCGGGTCTACAGCCCTGCTCCGCCTGCAAGAGAAGAACAGCCATGAGCCTGCAACCCGTGAACCCGCGTTACAAACCCTACAAAGGCGCTGCCGCCGGTTGGGGTGCGCTGATCAGCGTCACCCAGTTCTGGCTGGACAGCAAACAGCCGTTCAAGAACCTGCGCGCGCTGCTCAAGACCAACCAGAACGGCGGCTTCGACTGCCCGGGCTGCGCGTGGGGCGATTCGCCGGAAGACGGCCGCATCAAGTTCTGCGAGAACGGCGCCAAGGCCGTCAACTGGGAAGCCACCAAGCGCCGCGTCGATGCCAAGTTCTTCGCCAGGTATTCGGTCAGCCAGTTGCGCGAGCAAAGCGACTACTGGCTGGAATATCAGGGCCGTCTGACCGAACCGATGCGCTATGACGCGGCCACCGACCGCTACGTGCCGACCTCCTGGGACGACGCCTTCAGCCTGATCGCCAAGCACCTGAAGAACCTTGCGACCCCCAACCAGGCCGAGTTCTACACCTCGGGCCGTGCCAGCAACGAGGCGGCGTTCCTCTATCAGCTGTTCGTGCGCGCCTATGGCACCAACAACTTCCCCGACTGTTCGAACATGTGCCACGAAGCCAGCGGCGTCGCACTGATCCAGAGCGTCGGCATCGGCAAGGGCAGCGTGACCTTCGCCGACTTCGAACACGCCGATGCCATCTTCGTGCTTGGGCAGAACCCGGGCACCAACCACCCGCGCATGCTCGAGCCGCTGCGTGAGGCGGTCAAGCGTGGCGCCCAGGTCGTCGCCTTCAACCCACTCAAGGAGCGTGGTCTGGAGCGTTTCCAGCACCCGCAGCACGCCCTGGAAATGCTCACCAACGGCTCCGAGCCGCTCAATACCGCCTTCTTCCGCCCAGCCCTGGGTGGCGACATGGCGGCGCTGCGCGGTATCGCCAAGTTCCTGCTGCAGTGGGAGCGCGAGGCGGTCGCCAAGGGCGAGAAACCTGTGTTCGACCACGCCTTCATCGCCGAACACACCGATGGCGTCGATGCCTATCTCGCCGTGCTCGACGAAACCTCCTGGGAGTCGCTGGTCGAGCAGTCCGGCCTGACCCTGGCGGAAATCGAGCAGGCAGCGCTGATGTACCGCCGCGCCGAGAAAGTGATCATGTGCTGGGCGATGGGCATCACCCAGCACGTCCACTCGGTGGCCACCATCCAGGAAATCGTCAACCTGCAATTGCTGCGCGGCAACCTCGGCCGCCCCGGCGCCGGCCTGTGCCCGGTTCGCGGTCACAGCAACGTGCAGGGCGACCGCACCATGGGCATCAACGATCGCCCGCCAGTGCTGCTGCTCGACAATATCGAGAAGCGCTTCCAGTTCAAGGTGCCCCGCGACAACGGCCACAACACCGTTGAAGCCATCAATGCCATGGTCGACGGCCAGGCCAAGGTGTTCATCGCCCTGGGCGGCAACTTCGCCCAGGCCACGCCGGACAGCCCGCGCACTCACCAGGCGCTGCAGAACTGCGACCTGACCGTGCAGATCAGCACCAAGCTCAACCGCAGCCACCTGACCACCGGCAAGGATGCGCTGATCCTGCCTTGCCTGGGCCGTACCGACATCGACATCCAGGCCAGCGGCCCGCAAGCGATCACCGTTGAAGACTCCTTCAGCATGATCCACGCCTCCTACGGCCAGCTGGAGCCGCTGTCCAAGGAGATGCGTTCGGAGCCGGCCATCGTCGCCGGCATCGCCAAGGCTACCCTGGGCAATCACCCGGTCGACTGGGACGCGATGATCGCCGACTACAGTCGCATCCGCGACCTGATCGCCGACACCATTCCCGGCTTCCAGGATTTCAATGCCCGTGTCCAACATCCGGGCGGTTTCTACCTGGGTAACTCGGCCGGCGCACGTCAGTGGAAAACCAACACCGGCAAGGCCAACTTCAAGTCCAACGCCCTGCTCGCCGACCTGCTGCCACCCCAGGTGCGCAACAGTGGTCAGACACCGGACCTGATCCTGCAGACCATGCGCTCCCACGACCAGTACAACACCACCATCTACGGCCTTGATGACCGTTACCGTGGCGTTCGCGGCCAGCGTGACGTGCTGTTCGTCAACGAAGCCGATCTCACCCGCCTGGGTTACAAGCATGGGCAGAAGGTGGACATCACCTCACTGTGGGACGACGGCGTCGAGCGCAAGGTGGTCGGCTTCACCCTGCTGGCCTTCGATATTCCGGCCGGCCAGGCAGCTGCCTACTACCCGGAAGCCAACCCGCTGGTGCCGCTGCAGAGCGTTGGCATTGGTAGCCACACGCCGACCTCGAAGTTCGTCGCCATCCGCCTGCACGCTGCGCAGGAAACCACACGCATTCTGTAAACGCGGCCACACCGTCTTCACCTCGGGCTACCAGCCCGAGGTGAAGAGCTCTTAGCTCCCTTCCGAGAAAAAGCTGCAGTTCGTCGGAAATGCGGCACTTATCGACGAAACTTACCCTCTGATGTCCCTTTGCCGTTATCCACCTCGGTTAACGTGTCCACAAGCGCTCAATCGAAGCGCGTAGTTGCGCCCACGCCACGATGTGGCCCTTCGGGTTTCTGCCAAACGAGTGACAACCGTGCCATTGACTGCCAGGCCTCTCCGAGCCGCCCGGCATCAACGTCATTGGCCAGCAACGGGAGGGAATACCATGCGGTTTTCATCTGCCGTCCTGCTTGGGGCGGTGCTGCTCAGCCTGAACGCCCAGGCAGCGCTCATGGAGCGCGAATTGGGCGACTACGAACTGACGCTGGGCACCACGCCAAGCCGCAGCATGGCGCAAGGGCTGGTCAAACCCGAGAGCGGCGGCACCTTTCATGGCGGGCTAGACCTGAGCCACCCGAGCGGTTGGTATCTGGGCCAGTGGTCGCCCAGCCTGGGCATCAGCCCGGGCAGCAAGATGGAGATCAACAGCTACGTTGGCTACCGTCAGCAGTTCGTCGACTCGCTCGGTTATGAAGTCGGCACCATTCGTTACAGCCACCCTGGCTACAGCTATCTGGACAGCCAGGACCTGTACGCCGGCCTGACGTACGACAAGCGCCGCTTCGGCTTCTCCTTCAGCAATGACCCGAACCTCTTCAACAGCACGATGTTGGCCGATCTTGGCCGTGTGAAGCTGTTGGGCATGTCGGTGATCGTGCGCTACGGCAATCACCTGCTCGAAACACCCAAGCAGATCGCCGGCGGCGGGCGAGTCAGCTCGTTCAATGACTGGTCAATGAGCCTTTCGCGCCCATGGAAAGGCATCGACTTCGACTTTTCCTATTCGGACTCGACCCTGAGCGGCGACGCCTGCGCGGCCTATTCGGGCCACAACACCGAGTGCGAAGGCTGGTTCTCGATCAAAGCGTCGCGGTCCCTTTTCTAGACGCTTCGACTGGCCAAAACCTCCGTAAGCAACTGAACCCTAAACACATCTTGATACATTCATCCATGTATCTTTAATAGCACTCAAGGGAATTTCGTATGCGCGCCCGCTCTAAGGAGATGTCATCGGCACTGTTCGATGGCCGTTGGAACCATGGCCATGCCATGGGCTACGCCCGCAAGGGTCATCTTCGAGGGTTACGCGATGCGTACATTCCTTAGCGCACTGGCCTTCAGTGCAATGATTTCTCCCCTGGCTTATGCCGATACCACCAAGACTGCCATTGGCAGCGGTGTTGGCGGCGCGCTGGGCAATATTGTCGGTCAGCAGCTGGGAGGCAGCACAGGCGCTGCAATCGGTGCAGGCCTGGGTGGCGCCGCCGGTGGTGCCATCAGTTCACGCAACAAGACCGAAGCAGCGCTGGGTGGTGGCCTGGGCGCGGCCGGCGGCTCGGTACTGGGCAATCAGTTTGGCGGCAGCACCGGATCGACCATCGGTGCAGGTCTGGGCGGCGCAGCTGGTGGCGCGCTGGCCAATGAGGTGGCGGACAGCAACCGCCATGAAACGCGCTATCGCGACGGCCATCGCCATGGCAAGAAGCACCACAAACGTCACCAAAAGCATCGTCACCGCTAATCATCACTTCATCATCAAGGGCGCTTCGGCGCCCTTGATCGTTCAGGCCGCCAGCAGACGCTCCATCGCCTGGCGTAACACCTGGGGAATAGTCACCGGCTGGTTGCTCTGACGATCCACGAACACATGCACGAAGCGCCCTGCCGCACAGGCCTGTTGGCGTCCCTCCCTAAAGACCGCGAGCTCGTACTGCACCGAGCTGTTGCCCAGCTTGCCGACCCGAAGGCCGACCTCGATGCGCTCGGGAAAGGCAATCGACTCGAAATAGTCACAGCTAGAACTCACCACGAAACCCACCACCTCGCCACGGTGAATATCCAGGCCGCCAACCTCGATCAGGTAGCTGTTCACAGCCGTATCGAAATAGCTGTAGTAGGTGACGTTGTTGACGTGGCCATACAGGTCGTTGTCGTGCCAGCGCGTGGTGATCGGCTGGAAGTGACGATAGTGCTCACGCAGGTGCTGCGGCTGTTGCATGGGTGCCACCTCGCAGAAAGACAGGAGCCGGCATGGTGCCGGCCTCCTGCCGAGGTGACAACTGCGCCCTGCTCAGTAGGCAACTTGATAGATGGCCAGTGCGTGGGCCTGGGTCATTTGCCGAGGATTGTTGACCAGTAGCCGCTCATGCAGCATGGCGTCGGTGGCCAGGCGCGGCAGCAGATCCTGCTCGACGCCCACATCGCGCAGGCGCGCGGGCAAACCGCTGCGCTCACTGAGATCGGCCAGCTCGATGATGAACTGCTCGGTGTGATCCGTAGCATCGCCAGCGCGCAGGCGCTCGCCCAACAGCAGGGGCGCCAATTCCTCGTAGAGCGGCGCCGCTACCGAAGCGTTGAAGCCCAATACATGGGGCAACAGCACCGCCGTGCTGACGCCATGGGGTACATGACAATGCCCACCCAATGGATACGCCAGCGCATGCACTGCCGCCAGCGGCGCATTGGCATAGGCCTGCCCGGCCAGGCAGGCGCCCAGCAGCATGGCCTGTCGCGCCTCGAGATTGGTGCCGTTATGCACCGCATCGTCCAGGTTAGCGCCCAGCAGGCTCAAGGCTTCACGGGCGAGCATGTCGGACAGCGGATTCTTGCGCCGCGCGCCCGTGTAGGCCTCCACGGCATGCCCCATGGCCAACATACCGCAGGCGGCAGTGACCGGCGCCGGCAACTGCAGGGTGAGTTCGGCATCGAGCAAGGCGAGATCCGGCAACAGCCGTGCAGAAACAACCGCGACCCGCGTCGCATGCCTGGTCGTGACCACGGCGATGGGCGTGACTTCGGAACCGCTGCCAGCGGTGGTCGGCACCTGGATCAGGGGCAACCGCTGCCCCGCTGCCTTGTCGACGCCGTAGAGATCACTCAAGGTTTGCCGACAATCGGGATGGGCCAGCTGGGCGACCAGCTTGGCCACATCCAGCGAGCTGCCGCCGCCAAAGCCGATCACCAGATTGGCCTGAACTTCCCGGGCGAACTGTGCAGCCTTGTCGATCACGGTTTCCGGCGCCTGTGCCACCACGCCATCGAATACGTGCAGCGCCACCCCGCTCCTGGCGAAGGCGCTACGTACCGCTTCGCAGAAATCCTGCCGGGCCACGCCGGCGTCGGTCACCAGCACCACGGAGCGCGCGCCCCAGGCCTGACATAACGGCACGAGCCGCTGAACGGCTCCGGGTTCGCAGATGAGATGGGAGGCTGTGGCAAAGCTGAATGGCTGCATGGCGCGGTCCTCGTTCTGTGCGGCGCGCTGTCGCGCGCAAGAAAGACCGTGCCCCTGTCACCCTCGCACCGCAGCGTCTCGGCATGGCCTCTGTTCATAGTAGGCCGTGAGCCCATATCTGCCCGGAAAAGCACGCAGCAGCTGCCATTCGTCGATTGGTTGGCTGCCGCCGATAGGCGCTCGGCTCAAGGGGCGTCAGCACGCCTGCCATGTGGTTGCTTCAGGCGATATCGCGCAGCCCAGCAATCACGCGGCTTTCCAGCATATGCACGAAGATCGTCTCCGAAGACGACAATTACCCCCGTAAAAAGTGCTAGTCCATCCCGTTCTTGAGCTTATGACATATCCGCCTAAAGCCTGCCGCTGGCTCGATTTAGACTTCAGTCATCGAAGCGAAAGACGGAGGTGACTCATGCCCCTTTCCATCGACGGCATGAATATCGGCCAGTACAGCTATCGGCCACTTGGCAATACCAACAACGGTCTGCAGAGCAGTGCAATTGACCGGTCAACACCCGCGGCGCAGCGCTTGAGCGACGCTCAGGAACAGCTGCTGGAGCGCCGACGCCTGGATCAGGAGCGCCAGGAGCGGCTAAGCGAAGCCCGTGAAGAGCGGATCGCCCAACAGGAGGAGGCAGAGGAACGCGCATTGCAGGCGCGTCAGGAGCGCCAGGAAGCAGCCCGAGCGCTCGAGGAGCAGCAACGCGAACAGCGGCTTGAGGCACTTCAGGAGCAGCGTCAGGAAGTGCTCAACCCACTGTCCGCCGAAAGCCTGGCCCGCCAGCGCGTGCAGACGGAAGTAACCCCACCGGCGGCAAATACCGCACAGGTCAGCCCACGGCTCGCTGCCGAGGCAATTTCGACCTACCGCCAGACCGCATCGCCGGACTTTATCGGCCGCAGCTTGGTAGCTTGATAACCGCCTGAAAAAACCAGCCCCCGATCAGATCATTTGTTCGATCTGATCGGGGGCTGGTTTTTTATGAATAGTTTGCAGCGAGGGCGCTCATTGTGACGTGAACGCCCTGATTAGCTCACTCTTTGCCGAGGGCCTCCTGGCGCTCCAGGAACTCCTCCTGCAGCAGCGCATCGGCGTTTTCCGCCTCGCCTTCGAGCTGTTGTTGCAGATGACCAGTGCCGACCGGCTTGGTCTCAAGCTTGCCCACCAGATGTTCGAGAGCATGGCGCATCTTCTCCGCAGCACCGTCGATGGCCTGCTCCAGGGACTCGGCCTTGTGGGTCACGGACAGCGGCTGGTGCCCCTTGGGGCGCGCTTCGATCTGGCAGCGTTTATCATCGGCGCCACTCTTGCCGCCGTTCTCGTCGCTGATATGCACTTCCACCCGCGACAGGAATTCATCGTACCGGTCCAGTCGATCCGCCACGGATGCGCTCACCCATTCGTGTAGACGTGCGCTGCCTTCGATATGGTTGCTGTTCACATGAACTTGCATGGTCTTCCTCGCTTCTGACGGGTCTACGAGGTTGGAGGCAGGCGGGTGGGACTAGGTTCCTGCTGATTGCCGCCGCTGCCGGTGAATACGACAGCGGCGGTTATGATCAGAAGCGGTCGCGGATCACGGCTTCATCGAACGGTAGCTTACCGATGCGCGGCTTGGCCTCGACAGCCTTCTTGCCAACGGCAACCATCAGGCCAATCACGTGGTTGTCCGGCAGGTTGATCAGCTTGGCTACGGCGTCGAAATCAAAGCCGTCCATGGGGCAGGAATCCAAGCCTTTGCCGCGGGCGGCGAGCATCAGGGTCTGCGCTACCAGGCCACAGCTGCGCATGGTTTCGTCGCGCTGCACCTGTGGCTTGCCGCGGTAATAGTTGTCGATGGCGCCGGCCATGAACTGCTGCACCTCGGCAGGTGCGCCTTCCCACACGCGGCTCGCATTCTTTTCCCAGCTGTCGAGCTGGGCACAGATCACCACCAGCATCGAAGCATCGGTCATCTGTGCCTGATCCCAACCTACCGCACGAATCTGTTGACGCAGAGCTGGGTCGCTGACTTCCACCAGGCGCACGTGCTGCAGGTTGAAGGCCGTTGGTGCGAGCAGCGCCAGTTGCAGCAACTCGTTCTTCTCTTCAGCGCTCAGGGTAAAACCGGCGTCGTAGCCTTTGACGGCGCGGCGGCTGCGAATGGCTTCATCGATATGCATGGCAAACTCCACAGGATGGAAAACACAGCATGCTAGGCAAGCCGAGGCGCCAGCGCTACTGGAGCATTCCGATGCAATTCATCGCCTGTAACGATTTATCCGAACCCCTGCCGCGCCCTGCGAGTCGATTGACCAGAGCCAACAGGGCCCGCCCTGATACCGGTACGCCGCCGCTGCGGCCTATTGCCGGCTGTTCCAACGCAAGCACCGAGCGCTAAGCTGTCGACCATGACCCACTTGCCCTACATCAGCCTGCCCGCTGCCGACGCCGAAGCGCTGAAGGTAGGTGGAGACTGGACGCTCGCCCACTACGCCACGCTGCTGGCGCAGGTCGACAAAGCGCGGTCGGCACTGGGCGAGCACAGCCGCACCGACCTCAGCGACCTAAATGCCCTGGACACCGCCGGCGCCAGCCTGCTGGTCGAACTCATCGGCGCCAAGCGGCTGATCGCCCTGCTGCCCGAAGGCGCGCTCAGCGAGGAACGCCGCGCCCTGCTGCACACCGTCGCCACCGCCATGCAGCACGACCAGCAGGCAGCCGAGCACCCGCCCCGCTCCAGCTGGCGTGAGTTCTTCGGGCATATCGGTGAGGTGGTCGAAGGCGTCTGGCACAAGGCCGTAGGCCTCTTGGGTTTCGTCGGCCTGACGCTCAGCACCATGCTGCTGATTCTGCTCAACCCGCGGCGCTGGCGCCTGACATCCCTGGCGTCGCACCTCGAACAGATCGGCCTCAACGCGGTGCCGATCATTGCCCTACTGACCTTTTTGGTCGGCGCCGTGGTGGCCTTTCTGGGCGCTACCATTCTTCGCGACTTCGGCGCGACCATCTACACGGTCAATCTGGTGGCCTTCTCTTTCCTGCGCGAGTTCGGCGTGCTGCTGACCGCCATCCTCATGGCCGGCCGCACTGCAAGCGCCTTCACCGCGCAGATCGGCTCGATGAAGGCCAACGAGGAGATAGACGCGATCCGCACCCTGGGCCTCAACCCCATGGAGTTGCTGGTGCTACCGCGGGTTTTCGCCATGCTGATCGCCCTGCCACTGCTGACCTTTATCGCCATGGTCTGCGGCATGCTCGGCGGTGCCATGGTGTGCCTGATCACCCTGGATATTTCACCGTCGATGTTCCTGCACCTGCTGCAGGAGAACATCCCGCTCAATCACTTTCTGGTCGGCATGGGCAAGGCACCGATCTTCGCCTTCCTGATCGCGGTGATCGGCTGCCTGGAAGGCTTCAAGGTCACCGGCAGCGCGCAGTCGGTGGGCGAACGCACCACCTCCAGCGTGGTGCAGTCGATCTTCGTGGTCATCGTGGTCGATGCCGTGGCCGCGCTGTTTTTGATGGAGATGGGCTGGTGAAGGGCGAAGCGATCATCCAGGTCCGCGACCTGACCAATCAGTTCGGCCCGCAGGTGGTGCATCAGCACCTGGATCTGGACCTGTATCGCGGCGAAGTGCTCGGCGTGGTGGGCGGCTCGGGCACCGGCAAGTCGGTGCTGCTGCGCACCATCGTCGGCCTGCGCGAGCCCAACGCCGGCACCGTGCGGGTGTTCGGTGAGGATCTGCTGACGCTGCCCGCCGGGCGCCGCTCAGCGCTGGAACGGCGCTTCGGCGTGCTCTACCAGCGCGGCGCACTATTCTCCTCGCTCACCGTGCTGGAGAACATCGCGCTGCCGCTGATCGAGCATGCTGGGCTAAATCGCGCCGAGGCCGAGCGCCTCGCCAGATCCAAGGTGGCGCTGGTCGGCCTGCCCGGCTACGCCGGCGACAAGTACCCGACCGAGCTGTCCGGCGGCATGGTCAAGCGCGCCGCCCTGGCCCGCGCCCTGGCGCTGGAGCCGGACATCCTGTTTCTCGACGAGCCGACCGCCGGACTCGACCCGATAGGCGCAGCGGCCTTCGACCAGTTGATCCGCACCCTGCGCGACGCCTTGGGGCTCAGCGTATTTCTGGTCACCCACGACCTGGATACGCTCTACACCCTGTGCGACCGCGTCGCCGTGCTGTCGCAGAAGCGGGTGCTGGTGGCCGACACGCTTGACGTGGTCGCCGCCACCGACGATCCCTGGATACACGACTATTTCCATGGCCCGCGCGGACGCGCGGCCGAACAGGCTGCAGCGAGGATTAGCTGAATGGAACCACGGGCCCATCACGTCTTGATCGGCATGTTCACGGTGGCGGTCGTCAGCGCCATCCTGATATTTGCCCTTTGGCTGGGCAAATCCAGCGCCGACAAGCAATTCAACCACTATGAGGTGATCTTCACCGAGGCGGTCAACGGCCTGTCCCAGGGCAGCGCCGTACAATACAGCGGCATCCGCGTCGGTGACGTCACCAGCCTGACCCTGGACCCGCAGGACCCGCGCAAGGTGCACGCCAATATCCGCATCACCAGCGCCACGCCAATCAAGGAAGATACCCGCGCGCGCCTCACCATCACCAATATCACCGGCGGCGCGGTGATCCAGTTACACGGCGGCTCCCCCGAGAGCCCGGCGCTAAAAGCCAGCAACGGCCGCACACCGGTGATCATCGCCGACCGCTCGCCGCTGTCGCGGCTGATGGCCAATGGCGAAGACCTGATGGTCAGCGTGACGCGCCTGCTCGATCGCGCCAATGCCATGTTCTCCCGCGAGAACACCGAGAACATCGCCAAGACCCTGCGCAACCTGGAACAGATCACCGCCAGCGTTTCCGAACAACGCGAGGAACTGCGCGAAGCGCTCGCGCAAATGTCTGCCGCCGGCCGTGAGGCCAGCGCCCTGATGAACAACGCCAACAAGCTGTTCAGCGGCCCGGCGCAGAACACAATGGAAAGCGCCGAGCGCCTGGCAGCCTCGCTGGAGCGCAGCAGCAGCAATATCGAACAGCTGCTGCAGGACAACCGCGCCGCCCTTGATGGTGGTATGCAGGGCATCGGCGAACTCGGCCCGGCGATCAACGAACTGCGCGACACCCTGGGCTCGTTGCGCTCGTTCTCGCGGCGCCTGGAAGAAGACCCGGCCGGTTATCTGCTGCGCAGCGACAGCATCAAGGAGTTTCAGCCATGAAGGTATTCGTCACTGCCGGCGCTCTATTGCTGACCGGCCTGCTCAGTGCCTGTTCGGTTCTGCCCAAGGGCGAGCCACTCGAGGTGTACTTGCTGCCGAGCAACCTGCCGGTGCGTGCAGCCGGGGAGCAGCGGGAAAGCTGGTCGCTGCGGGTCAACCGCCCGCAGAGCAGCCAGTTGCTGGACAGCCCGCGCATCGCCGTGCTGCCGCAAGGCGATCGCATCAGCGCCTACCAGGGCGCCCGCTGGAGCGACCGCGCGCCAGCGCTTTTTCGCGACCGGCTGATCGGCGCCCTCCTCGATGACGGCCGAGTCGGCGCCGTCAGTAGCGACGACGGTCGCCTGCAGGCCGACCTGGAATTGAGTAGCGATCTACGCGCCTTCCAGAGCGAGTACCGCAACGGACGGCCGGAAGTGCATATCCTGCTCGATGCCCGCCTGGTGCAGGCTGGCAACCAGCGCATCCTCGCCAGCCGGCGTTTCGAAGTGCGACAGATCGCTGGGGACACGGCGGTGGAATCGGTGGTTAAGACATTCGGCGCTGCCAATGACCAGTTGTCGCGCCAGCTGATCGATTGGGTAGTGCAAGAAGGCCGACACAATGCGCCGGATAACAGCAAGCCCTGAAAACTGTTAGTAGCGAGCATTAGAGCTGGCTCCTGTGGGAACGGGCCATGCCCGTGATTTTCGCGCGCATGGCGCGCTCCCACAGGTCGATGACAGCTATCGCTGCATAATAAAAAACGGCCGATGTGATCACTCACACCAGCCGTTCTTTGTGCTGCATTATCAGGCTTTAGACGAAGACGATCTCGTCGTTCTCGACCTTGCCCGTCACCGTGCTGCCCGGGCTGAACTGGCCAGACAGGATCAGCTGCGCCAGCGGGTTTTCGATCCAGCGCTGGATGGCGCGTTTCAATGGCCGCGCACCGTACACCGGGTCATAGCCAACGGCGATCAGCTTGTCCATCGCCTCGTCGGAGAGCTCCAGGCTCAGGTCGCGTTCGGCCAGGCGCTGCAGCAAACGCGAAAGCTGAATGCGCGCGATGCCGGCGATCTGTTCACGGGCCAGGGGCTCGAACACCACCACCTCGTCGATGCGGTTCACGAACTCGGGGCGGAAGTGGTTGCCCACTGCATCCATCACCGCCGCACGCTGCGCCTCGCGGTCGCCAACCAGCTCCTGGATCTGCGCCGAGCCCAGGTTGGAGGTCATCACGATCACCGTGTTCTTGAAGTCCACAGTGCGGCCATGGCTGTCGGTCAGGCGGCCATCCTCGAGCACCTGCAGCAGCACGTTGAACACATCCGGGTGAGCTTTTTCAACCTCGTCCATCAGCACCACCGAGTAAGGTTTGCGGCGCACCGCCTCGGTCAGGTAACCGCCCTCCTCGTAGCCGACATAGCCGGGCGGCGCGCCGATCAGCCGCGCCACGGAGTGTTTCTCCATGAACTCGGACATATCGATACGCACCAGCGCGTCTTCGGTGTCGAACAGGAACTCGGCCAACGCCTTGCACAGCTCGGTCTTGCCCACACCGGTCGGGCCGAGAAACAGGAACGAGCCGCTGGGTCGGTTCGGGTCAGCCAGGCCGGCACGCGAGCGACGCACGGCATTGGCCACCGCCACCACGGCTTCGTCCTGACCGATCACCCGCTGGTGCAGCAGGCCTTCCATCTTCAGCAGCTTGTCGCGCTCGCCTTCGAGCATCTTCGAGACCGGGATACCGGTCCACTTGGAAACCACTTCGGCGATTTCTTCTTCGGTGACCTTGCTGCGCAGCAACTGGTTTTCCGTGGTGCCGTGCTGATCGACCATCTGCAGGCTGCGCTCCAGATCGGGAATCACCCCGTACTGCAGCTCGGCCATGCGGTTGAGATCGCCCTTGCGGCGCGCCGCTTCGAGCTCGGTCTTGGCCTGCTCGATACGCTGCTGGATCTGTGCCGAGCCCTGGACTTCGGCTTTTTCCGACTTCCAGATGTCTTCCAGATCGGCGTATTCCTTCTCCAGCTTGGCGATGTCTTCCTGGAGTTTGACGAAGCGCTTCTTGGCCGCCTCATCCTCTTCCTTCTTCAACGCCTGGGCTTCGACCTTGAGCTGGATCAGCCGGCGATCCAGGCGATCGAGCACCTCGGGCTTGGAGTCGATCTCCATGCGAATACGGCTGGCGGCTTCGTCGATCAGGTCGATGGCCTTGTCCGGCAGCTGGCGGTCGGTGATGTAACGGTGGCTGAGCTTGGCCGCGGCGATGATCGCACCGTCAGTGATGGCTACCTTGTGGTGCACCTCGTAGCGCTCTTTCAGGCCGCGCAGGATGGCGATGGTGTCTTCCTCGCTCGGCTCGTCGACCAGCACTTTCTGGAAGCGCCGCTCCAGGGCAGCATCCTTCTCGATGAACTGGCGGTACTCGTTCAGTGTGGTAGCGCCCACACAGTGCAGCTCGCCACGGGCCAGGGACGGCTTGAGCATGTTGCCCGCATCCATGGCGCCCTCGGCCTTGCCGGCGCCAACCATGGTGTGCAGCTCATCGATGAACAGAATCACCCGACCTTCCTGTTTGGACAGCTCGTTGAGCACGGCCTTGAGGCGCTCTTCGAACTCGCCGCGGAATTTGGCACCGGCGATCAGCGCGCCCATGTCCAATGACAGCAGGCGCTTGTCCTTGAGGCCGTCCGGCACTTCGCCGTTGACGATGCGCTGGGCCAGGCCTTCGGCGATGGCGGTCTTGCCGACGCCGGGCTCACCGATCAGTACCGGGTTGTTCTTGGTACGCCGTTGCAGTACCTGAATGGTGCGGCGGATCTCGTCGTCACGGCCGATCACCGGGTCGAGCTTGCCCTCTTCGGCGCGCTTGGTCAGGTCGACGGTGTACTTGTCGAGCGCCTGGCGCGACTCCTCGATGTTCGGGTCGTTGACCGCATCGCCGCCACGCAGGTTGTTCACCGCGTTCTCCAGCGCCTTGCGGCTCACACCCTGGGCGAGCAGCAGCTTGCCCAACTTAGTGTTCTCATCCATCGCGGCGAGCAGCACCAGTTCGCTGGAGATGAACTGGTCGCCCTTTTGCTGTGACAGGCGATCGGCCTGGTTGAGCAGGCGCGCCAGATCCTGAGACAGGCTGACGTCACCGGTAGGGTTCTGGATTTTGGCCAGTTGGTCGAGCTCTTTGCTCAAGGCCTGGCGCAGGCCGTTCACATCGAAGCCCACCTGCATCAGCAGCGGGCGAATGGAGCCGCCTTGCTGGTCGAGCAGCGCCTGCATCAGGTGCAGCGGCTCGATG
Organism: Pseudomonas sp. AG1028; assembly: GCF_007993955.1. Taxonomy (NCBI): domain Bacteria; kingdom Pseudomonadati; phylum Pseudomonadota; class Gammaproteobacteria; order Pseudomonadales; family Pseudomonadaceae; genus Pseudomonas; species Pseudomonas sp. AG1028. The sequence continues at coordinate 54,039 of NZ_VIVP01000001.1, read as the reverse complement.
GCGGAATGGTCGTGGCCGACGGCCAGGGACTGGGCGTCGGAAAGGGCAAGCTGCAACTTGCTGGTTAAACGGTCGATTCGCATGGCGTCTTCCTTCCTGTAAAGGCAGGCCGGCGCGGTGCATGCGCCTGACAATAAAACCTGCCGAGATGGAGCATAGATGAGGCCGATTGTGCGGGTTTCAAGCGGAGAGGTTTTGCGGTGGATCAGGGGCGGCGTCGAAAGTGCCACCCCTGATGACGCGCCGTTCGACAGCGGCGCCCGTGCTGACGATCACTTAGGACCTACTCACGGTCTTTCGGCCCGACTTCAGTACCTTGTTCCGGCCACGGTCTTGTAGGAGCGGCTTTAGCCGCGAGCTCTTTAATTGTCCTGATAACAAGCTCGCGGCTAAAGCCGCTCCTACGCAATTGCTGAGTGTCTAGCGATCCGCCAGCCAGATCAGCGACGCGAAGCGCCCGGTCTGGGCCGCGCGTCGGTAGGAGTAGAAGCGCGAATCACTGACGGTGCAGAAACCGCCGCCATATACGGCGTTGACACCACGCGCCGCCAGGCGGATGCGCGCCAGCTGATAGATATCGGCCATAAAGCGCCCGGCATTCTGGCTCGGCATGAAAGCGCCCGCGGCCTGAGCATGCTGACTGACGAAGGCCTCACGCACCTCGGCGCCAACCTCGAAGGCCTGGGGGCCGATGGCCGGTCCCAGCCAGACGAGCGTGTCGTCCGCCTCGATAGCCAGCGCATCCTGCGTGGCTTCCAGCACGCCATTGGCCAGGCCGCGCCAGCCGGCGTGGGCTGCAGCCACAAGACTGCCGGCGCGGTCGCAGAACAACACCGGCAGGCAGTCGGCGGTCATCACCGTGGCGGCAATGCCGGGTGTCGCCGTCCAGCTGGCGTCGGCTTCGACCACCGTTTCCGGGTCGGCATGGGCAACGGCAATACCATGCACCTGCTGCAGCCAGGCCGGCCGACAGCCGAGCTGGCTGAGCAAACGCTGGCGATTCTTGGCCACCGCTGCCGGGTCATCCTCGACATGGGCGGCCAGGTTGAAGCTGTCGTAGGGCGCCTGGCTCACGCCTCCGGCGCGGGTGGTCACGCAGGCACGCACCCAGTCGGGCGCTGGCCAGTTGGGCGTCAGCCAGTCGTGGGCCTTGTCACTCATCCGATGAACGCCTCGCGATCCTGACGCAGGAGACTCAGCAACCAGACGAAGTCATCGGGCAGCGGCGACTGCCACTTCATGCGCTCACCGGTAATCGGGTGATCCAGCTCGAGGAAACGCGCGTGCAGGGCCTGGCGCGGAAACTCCTTGAGGTTCTGCACCATGGTCTGGCTGGCGGCCGGCGGAATACGGAAGCGGCCGGCATACACCGGGTCGCCCACCAGCGGGAAACCGATATGGCTCATGTGCACGCGAATCTGGTGCGTGCGGCCGGTTTCCAGTTTGACGCGGGCGTGGGTGTGCGAACGGAAGCGCTCCAGCACACGGTAGTGGCTGACTGCGGGCTTGCCGCCATCGGTCACCGCCATACGCTGGCGCTGGGACGAGCTGCGGCCGATGGGCGCGTTGATCTTGCCGCCCGAAGTGATCACACCGATGACGATACATTCATAGATACGGCTCACGGTGCGCTTCTGCAACTGATCGACCAGGCGGGTCTGCGCCTCGATGGTCTTCGCGACCACCATCAGGCCGGTGGTGTCCTTGTCCAGGCGGTGCACGATGCCCGCGCGCGGCACGTTGACGATGTCCGGCACGTGGTGCAGCAGCGCATTGAGCAGGGTGCCATCGGCATGCCCGGCCGCCGGGTGCACGACCAGGCCGGCGGGCTTGTCGATCACCAGGATCTGCTCGTCCTCGTAGACGATGTTGAGCTCGATGTCCTGGGCGATCCACTCACCCTGGGCTTCCTGCTCGGCCGACAGCGCCAGAACGGCGCCACCGTGGACTATATCGCGCGGGCGCAGCACCTGGCCGTCGACGGTCAGGTTGCCCTCCTTGATCCAGCCGGAAAGGCGCGAGCGCGAATGCTCGGCGAACAGCTGGGCGGCGACTTGATCGAGGCGCTGGCCGCCCAGATCGGCGGGGACCTCGGCGGTTAATTCAATGGCCTGCTTATTGATAGATGACATGCTCGGCAACGGCGGGGGCATAGCCTTTGGTTTCGGCTACACGCTTGTGGTTAAATACGGCGTCTTTGCCCCAGGGGTACCGGGGGCACTCATCATAACAGGACGGCCCTGCCCAAGACAGCCGCCGTCCCAGGGACGCAAGCCGCCATGCCAGTGAAACACCTGCTGCTGATCGCCATCCTCGCACTTACCGCCGCCTGTTCCTCCAAGGAAGTCCTGGACGAAAACCTGAGCGAGGCAGAACTCTACCAGCAGGCTCAGCAAGACCTGGATAATGGCAGCTACACCAGCGCCGTCACCAAGCTCAAGGCCCTGGAATCGCGCTACCCCTTCGGCCGTTACGCCGAGCAGTCGCAGCTTGAGCTGATCTACGCCAACTACAAGAACGCCGAGCCGGAAGCCGCGCGCTCCGCCGCCGAGCGCTTCATCCGTCTGCACCCGCAGCACCCGAACGTCGACTATGCCTACTACCTCAAAGGCCTGGCCTCGTTCGACCAGGACCGCGGCATCGTCGCCCGCTTCCTGCCGCTGGACATGACCAAGCGTGATCCGGGCGCGGCCCGCGACTCCTACAACGAGTTCGCCCAGCTCACCAGCCGTTATCCAAACAGCCGCTACGCACCGGATGCCAAGCAGCGCATGATCTACCTGCGCAATCTCCTGGCCGCTTACGAAATTCACGTCGCCCACTACTACCTGCGCCGCCACGCTTACGTGGCTGCGGCCAACCGTGGCCGCTACGTGGTGGAAAACTTCCAGGAGACCCCGTCAGTCGGCGACGGCTTGGCCGTAATGGTCGAGTCCTACCAGCGCCTGACCCTGGACGACCTGGCCGCTACCAGCCTGGAAACCCTCAAGCTCAACTACCCCGATCATCCGAGCCTGGAAAACGGCGAGTTCGTGCCACAGGAAGAGGCCGCCGACGAACGCTCCTGGCTGGCCAAGGCTACCCTCGGCCTGATCGAAAGCGACGCGCCACCACCTCCAAGCCAGACCCAGGCCAGCCAGGACGTGCAGCGCCAGTACCAGGAAGCAGTCGACCAGATGCCGGCAGAGCTGAAATCCGGCGAGCAGGGCGAGGCGCAAGGCCGCAAACGCTCCTGGTTCAGCTACATGACATTCGGCCTGTTCGACTGAACTCTGTCTTCACGCCAGCCTGATCACGATGCCAGTCAATCGACTGGCATCGTGCTTTCTGGCCTGGCAAAAACGCGTGCCGGGTAACTGTGCGGGCAAGTCGTCGTTAGCTACACTGCCCCATCCCTCGACACGAAGAGAGCGCCATGGGCCTGTTCCGCCTGCTGTTCTGGATTGCTATCATTTTTGCCGTCATCTGGGTATGGCGGCGCTATGTCAGTGCCCCGCGCCAGCGCCAGAAGGCAACCCCAACCGCAGACAGCCCGACGCCGATGGTGCGCTGTGCCCATTGCGGCGTGCACACACCGCAGCAGCACGCCCTACAGCTGGCGCAGCGCTGGTACTGCAGCCAGGCCCACCTGGAACAAGGCCCCAAGCCCGGTGCCCAATAGCGCGCTAGCGGTACGCGGCTCCCAGGGCCACCGTATCTTCCGGCTGTATCACCTCTATCGCCTGATCATCGGCGTGGTGCTGGTGCTGCTGGTTTCCGCGAACCTGGACTCCGAACTGCTGGAGCTGGCCCACGTGCCGCTGTTTCGCGGTGCCAGCTGGGTCTATTTGATTCTCAACATCCTGATCGCGCTGACGCTACACACGCCCAACCGCCTGCTGCCGGTATTCGCCGTGGCGCTGGGCGACGTGATCATGCTCTCGGCGCTGTTCTACGCCGGCGGTGGCACGCCAAGCGGCATCGGCAACCTGTTGATCGTCTCGGTCGCGATCGCCAATATCCTGCTGCGCGGACGCTTCGGCGTGCTGATCGCCGCCGCTGCGTCGATCGGCATGATCTACCTGACCTTCTACCTGAGCCTGCATCACGCGCAGGCCAGCGCCCAGTACGTGCAGGTCGGCGCTCTAGGCGCCCTGAGCTTCGCCGCCGCGCTGTTCGTGCAAGGTGTGACCCGCCGCCTGCAGGCCAGCGAGAGCCTCGCCGAACAGCGCGCCGCCGATGTGGCGGATCTGGAAACTCTCAATAACCTGATTCTGCAGCGCATGCGCACCGGCATTCTGGTAGTGGACGAGCAGCGCCGCGTGCTGCTGGCCAACCAGGCAGCCCTCGCCCTGCTGGATCAGCAGAACCTGGCGGGTAAGATTCTCGACCCGCACTGCACTGAACTGGTCAAACGCCTGCAGCAATGGCAGGAAAATAGCAGCCTGCGCCCTGCCAGCCTGCAGACGCTCAGCGACGGCCCGACCTTGCAGCCCAGCTTCATCCCACTGCAGCGTGGCGGCCAGCGGCACATCCTGATCCTGCTCGACGACATCTCCCAGATCGCCCAGCAGGCGCAGCAGCTCAAGCTGGTCGCCCTTGGGCGCCTTACCGCCGGCATCGCCCACGAGATTCGCAACCCGCTAGGCGCCATCAGCCATGCGGCGCAGCTGCTGCAGGAATCCGAAGACCTGCAGGGGCCGGATCTGCGCCTGGCGCAGATCATTCAGGATCACTCGCGGCGCATGAACCTCATCATCGAGAACGTACTGCAGCTCTCGCGCCGCCGCCAGGCCGAGCCGCAACTGCTGGATCTCAAATATTGGCTGCACCGCTTCGCTGCTGAATTTCGCAGCACAGCGCCGGCCTCCAAGGTGCTGCACCTGGCCATCGAAGGCAGCAGCATCCAAACGCGCATGGATCCCAACCAGCTCAACCAGGTCATCACCAACCTGGTGCAAAACGGCCTGCGCCACAGCGCCAAGATCAATCCGCAAGGCCAGGTGTGGCTGAAGCTGTTCCGCGATCCGCGCAACGATCTGCCGGTGCTCGAAGTGCTTGACGACGGCGAAGGCGTGCCGGCAGACCAACTGCATCACATCTTCGAGCCTTTCTACACCACGGAAAACAAAGGCACCGGCTTGGGCCTGTATATTTCCCGCGAGCTTTGCGAAAGCAACCAGGCTCATCTTCACTATCAACCACGCGAAGGCGGCGGCGCCTGCTTCCGTATCACCTTCGCGCATCCGCGAAAACTGAGCTGAACGACCTGATGAATCGCCAGAGAGCCCTGATCGTCGACGACGAACCCGATATCCGCGAACTGCTGGAGATCACCCTCGGGCGCATGAAACTCGACACCCGCAGCGCCCGCAACGTCAAGGAAGCGCGTGAGTGGCTGGCCAAAGAGCCGTTCGACCTGTGCCTGACCGACATGCGCATGCCCGACGGCACCGGGCTCGACGTCGTGCAGCACATCCAGCAGCGCTATCCTCAAACGCCGGTGGCGATGATCACCGCGTTCGGCAGCATGGATACCGCGATCAACGCGCTCAAGGCCGGCGCCTTCGATTTTCTGACCAAACCGGTCGACCTCGGCCGCCTGCGCGAGCTGGTCGATACGGCGCTGCGCCTGCGCAGCCCTGAAGATGAAGAAGCCCCAGGAGCCAGCCGACTACTGGGTGAATCGCCACCGATGCGCGCCCTGCGTGCACAAATTCAGAAGCTCGCCCGCAGCCAGGCGCCGGTGTACATCAGTGGCGAGTCGGGCAGCGGCAAGGAGCTGGTCGCGCGGCTGATCCACGAACAGGGCCCGCGTCGCGAGCGCGCCTTCGTGCCGGTCAACTGCGGCGCGATTCCCTCGGAGCTGATGGAAAGCGAATTCTTCGGCCACAAGAAGGGCAGCTTCACCGGCGCCGTCGAAGACAAACAGGGCCTGTTCCAGGCCGCCAACGGCGGCAGCCTGTTTCTCGACGAAGTGGCCGATCTGCCGCTGACCATGCAGGTCAAACTGCTGCGCGCCATTCAGGAAAAGGCCGTCCGCGCCGTCGGCGGCCAGCAGGAAGTGGTGGTCGACACCCGCATCCTGTGCGCCACCCACAAGGACCTCGCCGCCGAAGTGGCGGCCGGTCGCTTCCGCCAGGATCTCTACTACCGCCTCAACGTCATCGAACTGCGCGTACCGCCGCTGCGCGAGCGCCGTGAAGACATTCCGCTATTGGCCGACGTGATGCTCAAGCGCCTCAACGAAGGCATCGGCCTGCCGCCGGTCAAGCTCGACGGCCCGGCGCTGGAAAAGCTCAAGAGTTACCGCTTCCCCGGCAACGTGCGCGAGCTCGAGAACATGCTGGAGCGCGCCTACACGCTGTGTGAAGGCGACGTGATCTGCGCCAACGACCTCCGCCTCGCAGACGCCGCACCGGCTGGCGAGAACGGCGACGCCAGCCTGGCGCAGATCGACAACATCGAGGATTACCTGGAAGACGTCGAACGCAAACTGATCATGCAGGCGCTGGAGGAAACCCGCTGGAACCGCACCGCCGCCGCCCAGCGCCTGGGCCTGAGCTTTCGCTCGATGCGCTATCGCCTCAAGAAACTGGGCATCGACTGAGACCGTAGCCTGCGGTTGCCCCCCCCTGAGCACACAGCCCTCGTAGCCTGAGGTTGAGCGAAGCGATACCCAGGTTCAGCGGCCCCGCCCCAAAGCAGGTCGCCTACCTAAAAACGCCCTGCCGGCGAGTAAGGCGCCGGATCGATGATCGGCTCACGCCTCAGCATCAGATCCGCCAGCAACCGGCAGGATGCCGGCGCCAGCACCAGTCCATTGCGGTAATGCCCGCAATTCAGCCACAAGCCCTGATGCTCCGGCACCTCACCGATAAAGGGAATGCCCTCGGGCGAGCCGGGCCGCAATCCAGCCCAATGTCCTACCACCTCGGCGTCGCGCAATGCCGGCAGCAACGTTTCGGCAGACGCCCGCAGACTGACCAGTGCGTCATTGGTCGGCGTTTTATCGAAGCCGGCATGCTCCAGCGTACTGCCCACCAGAATGTGACCGTCACGCCGCGGAATCGCATAACGCCCACCGGCCAGCACCATGCTGGGCAGAAAATCCTGCGCACACTTGAACAGAATCATCTGCCCTTTGACCGGTTCGACGGGCAGGCTCATTTCCAGACTCTGCAATAGCTCGCCGCTCCACGCGCCGGCAGCGACAACAACTTGCTCGGCCAACAACTCGCCAGCGGCAATTTGCACCCCTGCGATACGGGTGCCTTCGCGCACGAACTGCACAACCGGGCTGTGCTCACGCAGCGTTACATTCGGCAAACGTTGCAGGGCGGCGCGCAATGCCTTGACCAGCCGCGGGTTACGCACATTGGCGACGCCGGACATATAAATGGCGCGCTGGAATCCGGCGCCCAGAGCGGAAACCTGCCCATAGGCCGACTCGACCGGCACCTCATGCAACGGCCGCCCCTCACGCTGCGCCCAGGCCAACGCATCGGCCTGATCGTCCAGATCCAGCCAGTACAGACCGGTGACATGCACTTCGGGGTCGATACCGGTGTCCGCCAGCAACCGCTCGCCCAAGCCTGGGTAGTAATCCTGAGACCAATGCGCCAGCGCCGTCACCGCCTGGCTGTATCGCCATGGATACAGCGGCGACACGATCCCGCCCCCTGCCCAGGATGCCTCCGAACCAACAGAACCACGATCCAGCAAGGTGACGCGCTTGCCTGCCATCGCCAGTTGATAGGCCGACAACAACCCGATAACCCCGCCCCCCACCACAATCACATCCGCACGCACAACTCACCCCAGTCACGAAAACGGCAAGCCTTGACAGCGACACCTCAGGGTCTAAACAGAAAAGGCAGGCCAGGAAGGCCGCCAATCATACGCGCATAGGGATATGCATCATGAATAGAGATCAACAGAAGGCCGTAGGCCTGGTGGAGTTGCTGTTTGTGGTCGCTCTACTGGGCATTTTGCTTAGCCTGGCCATTCCCGCTTTCGCTCGCTTCCAAGAAAACAAGCGCCACGAATCGACTCGCGACCTTCTTGCCAGCCATATTCAGAAAACTCGTACGAACGCCATAACTCAAGGTCGCCCCCACAAGCTATGCGGTTCGAGCGATGGCGCAATCTGTGACGGCGACTGGAGCAGCTATTGGCTTATCACAACGGCAGGCGATGAGCCGACGATATTGAGCCAACAGGCAGCCCCGACTGGGAATATCTGCAGGATAGGTTTCGGCAGCGACAGTGTCAGCTTTCATCCCAATGGAACCAGCTGGGTTAGCAACGGCACGATTTTCATATGCAACAGCAATGGGCCTCACCAACTGTTGACACTCAACCGCCAAGGGCGACTGAAACTTGGCACCAGTCACACTTCTCAATGCTGCTAGACCAGTCATCCGCACTTCAAGGCCGATCATCTACAGCCTGAAGACAGCTATCAGGGAAGCCGTCAGGATTTGCATGTCTTCCTGTATTTAGACTGGACAACCATGCCAAGACTCTCGGATAGCCTGCCATCGGCGTACTCGCATACGCAACGTGGCTTCACCCTGATTGAGCTGATGATCATCATCGCTCTGGTCGGGATAATCGCCGCCATCGCCATTCCGAACTTCACCCAATTCATCAATAAGAGTCGCACGCAGTCGCTGAACAACGAGATGCTGGCACTGGTGCAGTACGCACGCACTACTGCAGTCGAGCAAAAGACCTTCATGAGGGTTTGCAAGGAAAGCGGTCGCTGGACAGTGAAAAAAACCTGTACCGATGCAGCTGAAGTACAGCGAAGACTGGATATTCCGCCTGGCAGCACGGTGAATCCAGTGGTCACTTCCGTCACTGAAATACTGTTCAGGTACAACGGAACCAGTACCGATACGACTTTGCTTACCTGCCAAGGTACTGACTACGCCAACGGTTTTACCATCGACGTCAAAGCCAGCGGCAGCGTCCGAAGTTGGCCAAGAGGCATGACTAGTTCCACTACCAGCATGACAGCCTGTCAGTAGTACCGAGGAAAGGTGATGAAAAACGTGCAAAAGGGATTCAGCCTGATCGAAGTACTCGTAGCTTTGCTGCTAACCACCGTCGGGGTGCTCGGCATGGTCGCCCTACAAGGCCGCAGCGTGCAGTACTCGCAAGATTCCGTGCAGCGCAATGTGGCAGTAGATTTAGCTAATGAACTGGTTGAAATCATCCGCGCCAACCCCGGCGAGACCTTTAGCAACGCCGCGCCGCAGTTCCCGATGAACAATGGGCTCAAGTCCAGTTCGATCTTCTATAAAGCCAAAGCGTCGGATTTCTCCAGCCCAGCCGATTGTGTCGCCAGCGCTACCGTAGTGCCCAAGACCGCCGCCGAACAACGTGACTGCTGGGCCAGTAAGGCAAAGGCGCTGCTGCCGGGCGGCTCGACCGTTTTCGTCAGCGACTCGTATATCTGCCGCAGCAGCAGCGCCGGCAACTGTAATGGCCAAGGCTCCATGATCGAAATCCGCCTTGCCTGGCAAGTTCGAGAAGGTACTTGCCTAGATGCGGCTGACACCACCAACTCTTCGACCATCTGTACCTATACCGTGCGAGTGCAACCATGAATCACATGAAGCGCCAAAGCGGTCTTTCGATGATCGAACTGCTGATCGCGCTGGCGATCAGCAGCTTTCTGATTCTGGGTATCACTCAGGTATACATCGATAACCAGCGGCATTACCTGTTCCAGCAGAGTCAAAGCGGCAATCTCGACAGCGGCCGATTTGCAGCGCTGTTGCTCGATCAATATCTGGGCAAGGCCGGCTATCGCCGAACTCCCTCAAGCCTTCTGGAAATGTCTTTCCCGGAGCGCGCAGCATCAGATGGCTGCATGGCCTTTAGCGCAGGTGCGTCAGTTACCAATTTGGCTACAACTGAAGGAGTAGGCTTCTGCCTGCGATACCAGCCCCAGGTAAGCGGCGACCTCGACTGCCAAGGCGTGGCAAGCAGCACCACATTCACACAAGCCTTCCCTTCGAATCTGACCTCAAACGACTTGATCATTCTTGCCTTCAAATATGAGCCAGGGGCTTCGAACGCACTTCAGAACGGCAGGCTTCTGTGCAAAAGCCTGAACGCAACTACCCCTCAATTCACCGAACAGCTCACAGGCATCGCTGATATGCGCGTCGATTTTGGTGTCGGCAGCAGTGACGTACTTTCCAAGGAAGTGACGTCTTACTTACCGCAAAAAGACTGGACGGCCAGCTCGGGGGCGATCCGTAGTGTGCGCTACTCCCTGCTGATGGCAAGTGCAGCTGGGCAGCGGGATAGCGACGACTCCAAGGTGCTCACCGATTGGCTCGCCGTGGCACCAGCCGCAACCAAAACGCGCCTGCAAGCAGGCGACAACAAACGTATTTACCAGGTCGTCGGAAGCACTCAAACCGTCAGGAATCTAATGCCATGACCCATCTATCTGATCGCCACTCACAAAACGGCGCTGTCCTGGTCGTCGCCCTGGTCATGTTGCTGGTACTGACACTGATGGCCGTAGGCAGCATGCGAGGCACCACGTTGGAAAGCCGCATCACGGCAAACCGCGCCCACGACACGCAACAGCAAAGTGCAGCTGATGCAGCGCTGCGTGAGGCAGAATTTCGCTACTACGGCCCGGCAAACCTAATCGATAAACTTGAAGGTAACGCAGCCAATTGCACCACAGCCAATACAATCAAGAGCAACGGCCTGAATAAACCGTGCTTGCTCGCAATCAACGATGGAAATTTGCTCAACTTCGTTGACAAACCTTGGTTGATCACATCAGCTTTTTTCAAAAGCGAGTCCACGAATAGCTTAGTGTGGATGCCTTATAGGGGTACGGATGCGGCAAACCAAACGACCGCTGGAAATAGAGAAACCGCCAACAATCAGACCACCCTTTGGAACAGCACTCGGGCGGTAACCGTCAGTAACAACGCGGTCAATGCAGAGTATGGGATGGTTGCCCAAGGCCAAGGCACCTACTACTACCTGAACAATTCCAAAGCTGACGATCAGGTCTATCTGCAGTCAACGCATGCCAATATATATATGGGCCTGAACAATTGAGATCCAGCATAATGAAAAGCAATCAGTACACCAAACTATTCTTTTACGGTGCGTTTAGTGCAACGCTACTGCACGGAGCCAATAGTTATGCTGCTGTCTCGCAAAGCCCATTAAGCCTTACAATTGGCGTTCCTCCCAACATGCTTCTGACGCTTGATGACTCAGGCAGCATGCGGTTTGGGTTTGCACCCGATGCTATTAGTGCAACATCAGCCACTCGACGCGCCAAATCCAGCGCATTCAACCCGCTCTACTACAACCCAACCGCAAAATACAAATCCCCCACGATTTTCAAAACAGATGGAACAGAGCAAGCACTAACAACAAGCTTCACCAAAGCTTGGCACAATGGATTCAACACCGGTATCAACTCGATCGATCTAAGTAAAGCCGAATACCGTGCAGCTTGGGACGTACCTATTACAGCTCCGCCCAGCAACTACAGCTACAATAACTCCACAAACTATTCAGGCACCGGGGTAGTTAGCCGACTAAGTCAGAACCCTGACTCAGACTTTGAACTAACTTTCAACATGAACCGCGATGGCACCGAGATAAGAACGATCAGTGATAGTGGCATTACATTCACAGTTATTAGAACCACTGACCGTCGAAGCACAACGTGTAGCGCAACAGCCAGCCACACATCATTTGCATCGCCGATTACAGCAAGCTGCAGCGTAAATGGTGCAGCAACCACGGTAACCGCGAGCCTGACGAAACAGCCGGTACCCGCATATTATTATATTTATGACACATCACTCGCCACCAACTGCAACTTATCAGTAGATGCCTGCTATAAACTGCGTTTTGTCGATCCTAACGAACAGCAAAATTTTGCTAATTGGTATTCTTTCTATCGAAACCGCGCATTGGCGACCATTTCAGCTGCTGCGCTAGCGTTTTATGATGTTTCCCCGGCGGTCCGCCTAAGCTGGCAAGGACTGAACCGCTGTACAACATTCAACGGATCAGATGCTGATTGCGGCAATAACGCTTTCAAAGCCTACAGCCCGACTCACAAAGGCCAGCTTTACAACTGGCTCCGCACAATGACATTCGACAATGGCACCCCATTGCCGGTAGCTATGCGAAGGGCTGGCGACTTTTACCAAACCGCTACCGCTTGGCAAGCGTTTCCCAATGCCGCGGGTAATACTACTCAGAACACCTATGCCTGCCGAGCCAGCTACCACATCATGATGACGGATGGCGTCTGGAATACCGCGGCATCGGCGCCTAGTGATTTCAAGGATGATGCGAGGACCTTCGAGCTCCCTGATGGTACAGCTTTTTCGCGAAGAGCCCCCTACTACGACAGCACTTCAAATACCTTGGCTGACTTGGCGATGCATTACTGGGCAACTGATCTTAATCCTAACCTGACTAATAAGCTGGCTGCCTATACCCCCTTCAAGAGTGGAAATAGCACGACTGATTATTGGGACCCGCGCAACGACCCCGCCACATGGCAGCATATGACCAATTTCACGATGGGCCTTGGTCTTACTCAGTCGCTTAATCAAAGCAATATTCCATGGGCAGGAAGTACGTTTGCCGGTACCGGATATAGCGCCCTGGCCGCAGGTACGGCGAATTGGCCCGCCGCCGGCCCCAATGCCACTAATGAAAACGTCTACGATCTTTGGCATGCGGCAATTAACTCCCGGGGTGAGTTCTTTAGCGTGGACAGCCCCGAAGATATGGTCCAAGCCTTTGCCGATATACTTTCACGCATCGCCGACCGCAAGTCCACAGCTGCACGCCCAGCGATTAACTCAGGGCAGATTAGTGTCGATGAAAATAATAACGGCACAGTTAAAACAGTGTCGTATCAGACATCCTATGCCAGTGATGACAACTGGTCTGGTGATGTAAAGCGCTTCGAAAAAGGCTGGAACGCTCAAACCAGCACAATCGAGACCATGGAAGTTTGGAGCGCCAAAGCCAATGTCCCCGGCATCCGCAACATTAAAATTGCGGGAGCAGGAAACTTGGGGCTCGTGGACTTTAACGCTGAAAATGCAGCTCTTACTAGCTACTCAGGTACTACGCTGCTCAACTATCTGAATAGAAATCCAGAAAGCGCTAACGTCGCCGACACTAAAGCTCCGGAACGTATCAATTACCTACGAGGTGATCGGACTGGTGAAGGCTCCACTTTCAGACGTCGAAGCGGGGTGCTGGGCGACTTCTACTCCTCCACACCTGCTGTGGTATTAAATACGCCACGTTATCTGGAGCAGTTTACCAATCGACTAGAAGGCAACCAAAAATATACTGAGTTCAAGAACGCCATTGCCAATCGTCCCTCCCGCGTATATGTGGGCGGCAATGACGGCATGCTGCATGGTTTTGATGCACAAACGGGGATCGAGAGGTTCGCATTCATTCCTTCTGCAGTTTTCCCTAAACTCAACAAACTGACTGGCTCCAACTACAGCCACGAATTTTATGTCGATGGTTCCCCCACTGTTGCCGACGTTTACACTGGTACCGAATGGCGCACAATTCTGGTTGGCACGTTAAAGGCTGGTGGAAAATCTATTTTTGCACTTGACATCACTACGCCGGGAGAAGAAAAGCTACTGTGGCAATTTGATGAGAACAGCATTACGGATGCTGAGAGAGTAAAGATGGGCTACAGTTTCTCGCAGCCTACGATTGCACGACTGCATACAGGAAAATGGGCAGTCGTATTCGGCAATGGTTATGAAAGCGCTAATAATACCAATGGCAAAGCTGCCTTGTTCATTGTTGATGCGATGCAAGGGACCTTACTCAAAAGCCTGGAGGTACAGGGTGCCAGCGGCGTTGCAAATGGGCTCTCAACACCGAAGCTTGGCGATTTCAACGGAGACGGCACAGCTGACTACGCCTACGCGGGGGATTTGCAAGGCAATATGTGGCGCTTTGATCTCCTGCGTACAACACGTGATGCCGATGCTCCGTTCAAAGTCACGAACGATGTGCCTGTCAGTCAGTTCAGGGTAGGCTTCGGTGGTAACCCGCTATTTAAAGCTACTGCAGACAATGAGGGTACAAAACGTCAGCCCATCACCTCAGCCCCAAGCCTCATCACGCATCCAACAGGTCGCGGATACTTGGTGGTATTTGGTACCGGACGTTTCTTTGATACCGCCGATAAGGAAGGCGATAAAAGCATGTCCCAGAGCGTCTATGGAATTTGGGACAAACAAACGCTGGGAGAGATTGCTAATAATCCCAATATTTCGCGATCAACACTACAAGCTCAGAGTATTATGAATAGCACCACAGTTTCAGCTGATGGACGGACGGCACAAGGCCGCGTCATCAGCAACAATGCTATTCGCTGGCAAGATACGACTAACTCGTCAGGCTCCACGCTGCCAGCTCAAAATGGTTGGTACCTGAACCTCGTACAAAATGATGGCGAGATGGTAGTGGAAAACATGTCCCAGTTGGGGCGAACAATATTCTTCCAATCCTTGGTTCCAAATACCGACCCTTGCGGCGACGGTGCAAGTAACTGGACTTACGCACTTAACCCCTTTACAGGCGGCCGAACGAATCAGAAAGCGTTTGACTATGCGCCAACATCTGACGTCGGCACGAAAATCATCTCTGCCGTTCGTCAGGACGGTGAGGGCGGCGGAACTCTTTCTCAGAATCCAGATAGCAGCTACCAGTACTGCACCGGCCAATCCTGCATCAGTATTTATCCAGACCCAACTAGCATTGGCCGCCAGGCATGGCGTCGCACGGAGGAAAAGGAATGAATAAGTTCACAAGCAACGCAAGGCTCTCCGCTCGCACCTACAGACAAACCGGCTTCACATTGATCGAGATGATGGTCGTCGTAGCCATCATCGGCATACTGGCCGCCATCGCCTACCCGAGTTACACGGAATATGTAAAACGCGGTAATCGCACAGAGGGTCAGGCGTTACTAAGTGATGCGGCCGCTCGCCAGGAGCGCTATTTCAATCAGAACAATGCCTATGTGACGGCAGCGGCCGACATAGGAAAGCTGGGAATGAATCTTTCGAGTAACAAGTCAGCTACTGGGAAATATATCTTTTCCGTAGGTAAGGTTGCTGGTGACGGCGGTTATACCCTGACAGCCACCCAGCAGTTTAGCGATACAAAATGCGGCAATCTCACGCTTACCGCGAATGGCGTTAAAGGGGCTACTGCATCAGGCGCCAGTGCGAGTGATTGCTGGCGCTAGTTCAATAATCTGCAACTAAAAACCGCGCTAGGCGCGGTTTTTTTTGCCTACGATTTGACAGGCAAGTCCTCTCGAAGGCCTATGTGGCACTTGTATTTGAAACACGCGAACGAAACCGTGATGCGTACCGCCACCCAGACGACGAGAGGTAGCCGAATTGGGCAGAACTATCTGCTCTACGCACGACCGTATACACAAGGAGCATGAGCGAGGGAGAGCCGGCGAGATGAAGCGATTCACAACCATCTTCAATGTCAAAACGCTGCGCTACGCCGTGTTGAGCGTTGCATTATCGAGCACCACGAGCAGCTTGGCAGCCGTTTCGCAGAGCCCGCTGAGCCTTACAGTGGGCGTGCCCCCCAATATGCTGCTGACACTCGATGATTCAGGAAGCATGCGCTGGGGGTTTGCGCCAGACGGACTAAGCAGCGAATCCGCAACTCGACGGGCCAAATCCAGCGCTTACAATCCGATCTACTACAATCCAAATGCCACTTATGCCGCTCCGGTGGTCTTCGATACATCGGGCAATGAGCAGCAGCTGGCGACCACTTTCACTCAGGCTTGGCACAACGGATTCAAAACCTCAGTAGGCTCGGCAAACTTGAGCGGTGCTGGCTATAGAGTGGCCTGGGACGTCCCCTTAACCACCATTCCAGGAAGTACCAGCTACAACTACGGAGACGTCAGCAACTATGCCCAACCGACTGGCACGGTTTCACGGCTGGCTGATAACCCCAGCGCCGACTTCTCCGCCACGGTAAGCCTCAGTACACTCATTGCTACCCAAGCAAACTCGCCCGGCGGCATCCAATTCACCATCACTCCGGTCCTCATTGGAGTGCTCGGCTGTACAGCGGTCGCCAGCTACCCAGGCATTTTTTCAGGCCTCACCGCGGACTGCAGCAGGACGGCCAGCGGTTACACCGCTTCGCTGGTCAGGCGACCAGTACCGGCTTACTACTACATCTACGATCCAAGCAGAGCCGGCAATTGCACAACGGGCAACGACAATTGCTATACCTTGCGTTTCGTCGGTAGCAACGAACAGGCTAATTTTGCGAATTGGTATTCCTTCTACCGCAATCGCGCACTATCGACCATTTCCGCTGCAGCGCTGGCCTTCTATAACCTCTCACCCTCCGTCAGGTTGAGTTGGCAGGGATTGGGACGCTGCACCACTTTCGATGGCAGTGATACTACCTATTGCCGCAACAACGCGTTCAAGGCCTATACGCCCGCTCACAAAGGTCAGCTCTACGCATGGCTACAGAATATTGCGTTCGACCAGAGCACCTATCTGCCTGCGGCGATGAAGCGTGCTGGTGAGTTTTATAGAACGACCGTTCCATGGCAGGTATTTCCCAACGCGACCGGAACCAATACCACCCAGAACACCTACGCGTGCCGCGCCAGTTACCACATCATGATGACCGATGGGCAGTGGAACGAGGCGGCAAGCGCGCCAAGCAATTTCCGTCATGACGCGGCGTCCTTCACGCTCCCGGATGGCAGGGCGTTCACGCAACGCGCGCCTTATTACGACAGTACGCCCAATACGCTAGCGGATCTGGCCATGCACTATTGGGCTACTGACCTGAACCCTAACCTAAGCAACAGTTTGCCCGCTTACCTGCCATTCAAAAGTGGCGATACGACAGCAGACTACTGGAACCCGCGCAACGACCCGGCGACCTGGCAGCACATGACCAATTTCACCATGGGGCTTGGGCTGACGCAGTCTCTAACCCAGAGCAACATCCCATGGGGCGGCAGCACCTTTGCGGGAAGCGGCTACGCGGCGCTTGAGGCCGGCGCCGCATGGCCTGCGGCGGCAGCCAATGCCACCGATGCGAATGTCTACGACCTGTGGCACGCCGCAATCAATTCCCGGGGAGAATTCTTTAGCGTCGACAGCCCAGAGGCCATGGTGCAAGCCTTCGCGGATATCCTCTCGCGCATCGCGGATCGAAAATCCAGTGCCGCCCGCCCTGCGATCAACTCTGGCCAGATAAGCTCCGACGAGAGTACGACTCAAACGGTTTCCTATCAGACCTCGTATGCCAGTGACGACAATTGGTCCGGGGACGTAAAGCGCTTCGAAAAACGCTGGAATGCTCAAACCAGTACCATTGACACCGTGGAGGTTTGGAGCGCCAAGACCAAGGTCCCGGCTTGGTCGCAACGGCGAATAAAGATCGCCGCCCCAACGACTGCCAGTAACAACGGACTTCAGGATCTCACCTCTGCCAACGCGCTTCTCAGCCAATACGCTGGAACCACGCTGCTTGCCTATCTGACCAGAAACCCGGAAACCGGCCTTGTGGATAATCTGGCCGCTTCACGAGTGGACTATCTGCGTGGCAGTCGGACGGGTGAAGGCACCACGTTCCGTCGCCGTAGCGGGCTACTCGGCGACTTCTACTCATCCAGCCCCGCCGTTGTGTCGGGGGCGCGATACCTCGAACAGTTTTCCAATCGTCTGGAAGGCAATACGGCTTACACCACCTTCAAAACTGCCATCGCCAATCGCACTCCGCGCATCTATGTTGGTGGCAACGCCGGCATGCTGCACGGCTTCAATGCGCTTACGGGGGTCGAAGAATTCGCCTTCATTCCATCCGCTGTGTTTCCCAAACTGCATAAGCTGACAGGCGCCAATTATTCACACGAGTTCTATGTCGACGGTTCGCCTGTTGTTGGCGATGTCTATGACAGTGCTACACGGCAATGGCGAACCATTCTGGTCGGAACGCTCAAAGCGGGCGGCAAATCCATATTCGCGCTTGATGTCACCACACCTGGCAGCGAAAAGCTGTTGTGGCAGTTTGATGAGAACAGCATCGCTACGGCCAACGCCGCAAAAATGGGGTATAGCTATTCACAGCCCACCATCGCTCGCTTGCACAACGGCAAGTGGGCAGTGGTTTTCGGCAATGGCTATGAAAGCGCGGGCAATACCAATGGCAAAGCAGCCCTTTTCATTCTGGATGCGATGCAAGGTACGCTGCTTAGGAGCCTTGAAGTTCAAGGCTCGGCTGGCGTTGCCAATGGGTTATCGACGCCCAAGCTGGCTGACTACAACGCTGACGGTGTAGCCGATTACGCGTACGCGGGCGACCTGCAGGGGAATATGTGGCGCTTCGATCTCCTACGCAGCGGTCGTAGTAACACCACCCCTTTCACCACGGCCGACGATGGCGATTCCGCTGTCAGCGAATTCAAGGTCGGGTTTGGCGGAAGTCCTCTGTTCAGGGCTACTGCAGACAACGCGGGAACTCAACGCCAAGCCATTACATCGGCTCCCAACCTTGTAGCTCACCCAACTGGAACGGGCTACCTGGTGGTGTTCGGAACGGGTCGTTTTTTCGACAGCGATGACAAGGACGGTGACAAGAGTATGCCGCAGTCTGTCTATGGCATCTGGGACAAGCAGACCTTGGGCGAAATAGCTAACAACCCGTCAATCAACCGCAGCAGCTTGCAGCAGCAGACTGTAACGGATTCGGTAACGGCGACTGCCGGCGATGGCACGACTCGCCAGGCTCGCATCATAAGCAATAACACCGTTCGATGGCAGGCAACTACAGGGAGCTCTGCACAACCGGCACAAAACGGTTGGTACCTGAACCTGTCTCAAACCGATGGAGAAATGGTGGTTGAAAACATGTCGCAGCTCGGCCGCACCATTCTTTTCCAGTCATTGACGCCCAATAGCGATCCCTGCGGAGACGGTGCCAGCAGTTGGAGCTACGCCATCAACCCCTTTACCGGAGGTCGAACCTCGCAGCGAGCGTTCGCTTATAGTGCATCGAACTCCTCTCTTGGCACTTCTATCATTTCAGCGGTACGCCAGGACGGTGAAGGTGGCGGCACGCTCTCCCAGAATCCTGATGGTGGCTACCAGTATTGTACTGGTCAGGAGTGCGTCACCGTCTACCCAGACCCCTCAAGCATCGGTCGACAAAGCTGGCGGCGGGTAGATCGACAGGATTGAAACTGAGCACGCAATAAAAAACGCCCCTCGGGGCGTTTTTTATTGCTCGCTTGGCTCAGCGCTTGGCGATGATGTACACCGCATGAATGATGCCCGGGAAATAGCCCAGTAGCGTCAGCAGGATATTCAGCCAAAAGGCGCCAGCGAAGCCGACCTGCAGGAACACTCCCAGCGGCGGGAGGATAATGGCGATCAGAATGCGGATCAGATCCATGATGATAGTCCTATGGTGAGGCCCAAGCGGGCGATACCCCATAATCGACTGACGCTGGCAAGCGGCGGTTCAGGGAAAATCGCCTTGCCAAGCCTCGCATGCAAGTGGACACAGTCAGGAAAGTTTATCGTCGCGCTACGGAGTCTATAGTGAGCAGGCCTGTCTATAACTGCTCCATCCCCGTTCAGGAGAGCTTCCATGAGCAAAACGTACAACGTGGCCGTACTGGTTGGCAGCCTGCGCAAGGCATCGATCAACCGAAAACTGGCGCTGGCACTCGCCGATCTGGCGCCACAGCAGCTGAAACTGAATATCGTCGAGATCGGTGAGCTGCCGCTTTATAACGAAGACATCGACGTCGATCCGGCTCCAGCCGCCTACACCACCTTCCGTAACGCGCTCAAAGCCGCTGACGCCGTGCTGTTCGTGACCCCCGAATATAACCGCACGATCCCAGCGCCGATGAAGAATGCCGTAGACGTCGCCTCGCGGCCTTACGGGCAGAGCGCACTGAGCGGCAAACCGGCCGGCATCGTCAGCGCCTCGCCAGGTGCCATCGGTGGCTTCGGCGCCAATCATCACCTGCGTCAGGCTCTGGTGTTCCTTGACATGCCGGTGCTGCAACAGCCCGAGGCCTACCTGGGCGGCGCCGGTAACTTCTTCGATGAAAGCGGCAAGCTGAGCGACAGCATCAAGCCCTTCCTGCAGAAGTACATCGACACCTTTGCAGCCTGGGTAGAGAAGACGGCGAAGCCATAAGGCTGAGCCCGAGAGCCCGCCCAGCGGGCTCTAGCCGCGGTGCAACCAAACTGTTTTTGCCGCACAAAAAGAAAACCCCGCCGAGGCGGGGTTTTTCAGACTTGAACCTGACATCCTTGATCAATCCGCCATCCTGGCAGCGTCCCACGTATCCTTGTCTGTTCAGTGCGCTTCCTGCGCTAAGTCCGTGAAGTGAAGATTACGCCTGTGCCGCAGGTGGCCATAGTGGCTAAAGGCAGAACCGCGTGTAAGCAATAGCCTACACGCGGCTCACAGACTCAGAACTGCTCGGCGGCCAGCAGATACAGGCTGTCGCTGCCGGCGCCCACCGAGGCGTTCAGCGAGTGGATGCGCGGTAGCAGGCGGGCGAAGTAGAAACGTGCGGTGCCCAGCTTGCCGGAGTAGAAATCATCCTGCCCTTCCTTGCCCTGCGCCGCCTTCGCCATCATCGCCCACATGTAGGCGTAGGCGGTGTAGCCGAACAGGTGCAGGTACTCCACGGAAGCAGCCCCGATCTCATTCGGATTGCCTTGCGCACGTGCGAGCAGTGCTGCCGTCTGGGTTTCCAGAATCTCGACGGCCTCCAGCAGCGGCGCCCTGAACTCCTCGGCCAATGCAGCATCGCTGGCAAAGGCTCGCACTTCGCCGGTGAAATGCCGGCAGAAGGATCCACCATTGCCGACGATCTTGCGGCCGACCAGATCCAGCGCTTGAATGCCGTTGGTGCCTTCGTAGATCTGCGTGATGCGACAGTCGCGCACCAGCTGTTCCTGGCCCCACTCGCGTACGTAGCCGTGACCACCGAACACCTGCTGGCCGTGGATGGTGGTCTCCAATCCCAGGTCGGTAAGGAATGCCTTGGCCACCGGCGTCAGCAGTGCCACCAGCTCTTCGGCGCGCTGGCGGATGGTTTCGTCCTCGCTGTACTTGGCGGTATCGAGTTGCAGGGCTACGTAGCTGGAGAAGGCGCGACCGCCTTCGTTGAAGGCCTTCATGGTCAGCAACATACGGCGCACGTCCGGATGCACGATGATCGGGTCGGCCGCCTTGTCCTTGGCCACCGCACCGGTCGGCGCACGGCTCTGAATGCGCTCGCGGGCATACTCGATGGCGCTCTGGTAGGAACGCTCACCGGTCGACAGCCCCTGGATACCAACGCCCAGGCGCTCATAGTTCATCATGGTGAACATCGCCGCCAGGCCGCGGTTCGGCGCATCGATGATGTAGCCGGTGGCGCCATCGAAGTTCATCACGCAGGTGCTAGACGCCTTGATGCCCATCTTGTGCTCGATTGAGCCGCAGGAAACCGCGTTGCGCTCGCCCAGCGAGCCGTCGGCGTTGACCATGAACTTGGGCACCAGAAACAGCGAGATGCCCTTGGGCCCGGCCGGTGCATCCGGCAGCTTGGCCAGCACCAGGTGGATGATGTTCTCGGTCAGGTCGTGCTCACCGCCGGTGATGAAGATCTTGGTGCCGCTGACCTTGTAGCTGCCGTCAGCTTGCGGCTCAGCCTTGGTGCGGATGATGCCCAGGTCGGTACCGGCGTGGGGCTCGGTCAGGCACATCGAGCCGGCCCAGACGCCAGCGTACATATTGGGTAGGTAGGCCTGCTTGAGTTCTTCACTGGCATGGGCGTTGATCGACAGGCAGGCACCGGCAGTCAGCATCGGGTAGAGACCGAACGACAGGCTGGACGAGTTGACCATCTCTTCGACCTGGGCGGAGATAACCTTGGGCATGCCCATGCCGCCGAACTGCGGGTCACCGCCCACGCCAACCCAGCCGCCCTCGGCGTAGGCCTTGTAGGCCTCGATGAAGCCAGCCGGCGTGCGTACCTCGGTATTGGCCCAGGTGCAGCCCTCCTCGTCACTGGCGCGATTCAACGGCGCGATCATGCCGGCAGTAATCTTGCCTGCCTCCTCGAGAATGGCGTTGGCGGTTTCCTCGTCGACGACCTCGGCCAGGGCAGGCAACTGCGCCCAGAGTTTGGAAACCTGGAAAACTTCGTTGAGCACGAAGCGCATGTCACGCAGGGGAGCTTTATAGTCGGCCATGGGAAATCCTCGGTAGCACGGTCAGAAACCGAGTCTAGCGCAACAACTTTTCAGAGACATAGGGTCGTGTCGTGACCGGTCGACCACCGATCGGTCAGGCCGGATCAGCCTTCACCTTTACCGCGCCGCGGCGGCGCTGCACCTGGCTGCTCACGCAGTTGCGCCCGGCGCTCTTGGCGCCATAAAGCGCCTTGTCGGCCGCCTTGAGCACCTCCTCCACACTGCGGTGCTCGCTGCTAGGCTGGGCCACGCCGATGCTGACCGTCACCGACACCTGGGATGCGCCTGCGCCGGCACGACGTTGGCGCCCTACTCTGTCGTCGACTGGGCGTAGTTGCTGATCACGCAGCTGAATCTGATAACGCTCGACCGCCTGACGTACCGCTTCCAGGTGAGGCAGACATTGCTCGACGTCCTTGCCGGGGAACACCAGGGTGAATTCCTCGCCGCCGTAACGATATACCTTACCGCCACCACCGACCTTGCGCAGCTGGCTGGCCACCACGCGCAGCACCTGGTCGCCGGTATCATGGCCGTGTGTATCGTTGAATCGCTTGAAGTGATCCACATCGGCCATGGCGATCACGTAATTGCGCCCCAGGCGCTGCAGGCGCTCGTTCAACGCTCGGCGACCGGGCAATCCGGTCAGTTCGTCACGAAAGGCCATCTGGTAGGCCTCATGAGCCACGCCGACGACGATCATCAGCATCACCACACTGGACATTACCTGCAGTGCATGGGGCTGGATGAAGGTCTTGGGCAGCATCCAGAACAGGGCCAGGGCCCCGATCAGTTGCACGGCGTGTACAGGCCGGGGCTTGCGTAGGTACTGAACCAGCAAAGCGATGATCACCAACAGGAACACTGGATAGGCCAGTTGCACCAGGTTCATCCACCCAGCGTGCAGCGACGGCCAGCGAATCACCGAAAGCCATTGTTCCAACTCGTGGGGATAACGCCGTGCCAACGCCGCAGCCACGCCGCCGACCGCTAGCAATACGGCCACGCGCGCAACCAGATCCTGAATCAGATGGGTACGTTCGCGCCACATGGCGAACAGACCGTAAAGCGCCGGCAACAGCAGGCTGCAGAGGTGGAAAACTAGAGCGGCGTCCTCGCGCACCCGGCCGAATTCACGGTAGTAATCGGCCTGTTCGTCGAGCAGGTAGTAGCCCAGATAGAGCACCAGCAACATGAATAGCTCACGCTGGCGGCCGTAAACCACGCAGAAGGTGCCACCTAGCAGCAGCAGCGAGGTGGGCAGCACGTTGAACAGCGAGGTGAAGAAGTCGGTCAGGGTCGGCAGTGTCGCGGCCAGCAAGCCGCCCCCAAGCAGCAGCAAGGCCGGCACGAAATGCCACAGGCGCAACGCGACTAAACGCGGCAAGGCGGGCTCCGCAATGGCCAAAGGAGGAAGCTGGCATTCTGCCTGTAATTAGCCGGCAACGCACGCCGGCACTCATAAGATCCTGTCCCATAAAAAACCGCGGCACTCAGGCCGCGGTTCATTTATCGCTGACGGATCAGTAGCTCAGCGCGAAATCTTCTTCGCTCATGTCCATCAGGTTACTGGCACCGGAAAGCATGGCCGCTACGTGAGTGCGGGTGCGTGGCAGAATGCGCGCGTAGTAGAACTGCGCAGTCTGCAGTTTGGCCTTGTAGAAGGCCTGGTCACCCTCGCCGGAGGCGATCTTCTCGGCCGCCACACGCGCCATGTCGGCCCAGAAGTAGGCCAGGCAGGCGTAGCCGGAGTACATCAGGTAATCGACCGAAGCGGCACCGACTTCCTCACGATCCTTCATGGCAGCCATGCCGATCTTCATGGTGACTTCGCCCCACTCCTTGTTGAGCTTGGCCAGCGGCTCGACGAATGCCTTGAGCGCATCAACGCCTTCATTGGCCTGACAGAACTTGTGGACGATCTTGGTGAAGCCTTTCAGCGCTTCGCCCTGGGTCATCAGCACTTTACGGCCCAGCAGGTCGAGGGCCTGAACGCCGGTGGTGCCTTCGTACATCATCGAGATGCGGCAGTCGCGCAGGTTCTGCTCCATGCCCCACTCGCTGATGAAGCCATGGCCGCCATAGATCTGCATACCGTGGGACGCCGACTCGAAGCCGACTTCGGTCATGAACGCCTTGGCGATCGGGGTCAGGAAGGCCAGCAGGCCGTCGGCCGCTTTCTTCTGCTCCTCGTCCTGAGCGTACTTGACGATGTCCACTTGCTTGGCAGTGAAGTAGACCATCGCACGGTTGCCTTCGGCGAACGCCTTCATGGTCAACAGCATGCGGCGCACGTCCGGGTGCACGATGATAGGGTCGGCGGCCTTGTCCGGCGCTTTTGGGCCAGTCAGCGAACGCATCTGCAGGCGTTCACGGGCGTACTTGATGGCGCCCTGGAAGCCCAGCTCGGCGTGGGCCAGACCTTGCAGCGCGGTACCCAGGCGAGCGGTGTTCATGAAGGTGAACATGCAGTTCAGACCTTTGTTCGGCGGGCCGATCAGGAAACCGGTGGCCGAATCGAAGTTCATCACGCAGGTGGCATTACCGTGGATACCCATCTTGTGTTCGATGGATCCACAGCTCACGCCGTTGCGCTCACCCACGCCGCCTTCGGCATTGGGCAGGAACTTGGGCACGATGAACAGGGAGATCCCCTTGGTGCCAGCCGGCGCATCGGGCAGGCGGGCCAGGACGATATGGACGATGTTGTCGGCCATGTCGTGCTCGCCAGCGGAGATGAAAATCTTGGTGCCGGAGATGCTGTAGGAGCCATCAGCCTTTGGCTCGGCCTTGGTGCGCAGCATGCCCAGATCAGTGCCGCAGTGCGGCTCGGTCAGGCACATGGTACCGGTCCACTCGCCGGACACCAGCTTGGTCAGGTAGGTGTGCTGCTGCTCTTCAGTGCCGTGGGCAGAGATGGTATTCATCGCACCGTGGGACAGGCCTGGGTACATGCCCCAAGACCAGTTGGCGGTACCAACCATTTCGCTGACCGCCAGCCCCAGGGACTCAGGCAAGCCCTGACCACCGTGCTCGACATCGTGAGCCAGGCTCGGCCAGCCGCCTTCGACGAACTGCTTGTAGGCTTCCTTGAAACCGGTCGGCGTCTTCACGCCGGACTCGCTCCAGGTGCAACCTTCGGTATCGCCCACGCGGTTCAGTGGAGAGAGCACCTGCTCGCAGAACTTGGCGCCTTCTTCGAGAATCGCGTCGACCATGTCTGGCGTGGCGTCCTGGCAGCCAGGCAGGCTCTGGTAATGCGCGTCATAGCCGAGCAGCTCGTCACGTACGAAACGGATATCGCGCAAGGGGGCCTTGTAATCAGGCATAGCGGGTACCTCTGCGGGTGGGCTCTTATGTTGGGAATGACCGATGGGCGGTCGTTTGCAGAATAGCCATGGGGAGAGCGTCGACGACACCCTCAAACACATGTTTGAAACATACGTTTACGCCCAATAGCTGTCAAGGCTGCTTATAGGCGTTCAGGCGCGAAGATCCACCAGCCCTGAAGGCCGCTGCTCATCCGTGGACGCGGCATAAAGACTGATGCCAGCTGGCACTGGCGGGCTCGCGACACTGTCGGCCGTGACTGACGGGTCGTCGCTTTTTTCGGCTTTTTCGTCGGCAGGTGCCTTGCCCTCTCCAGCTTCACCGCGCTGAGTGACCGCCAGCTCGGCACGCGCCGCCGCCAGTTGCGCCTGCGCCTGGCTGGCCACGCTGCGATCCTGACCAGAGGGCTCGGCAGGCGCCAGCGCGGCGCGAATGACGATTTCCATCTTGGTAATGGTGGCCTGGGGATCGTTAGCGACTGCGCCGACATCGATACCCACTTCTCCGCCAGAGGCGTAGCGCTTGCCGTCCGGCCCTTGGGTATAGGTGTAAGTGGGTGAACCGGCATGTACACCGCCAACAGCGGCGTGTGCCTGTTCATGGGCACGCACTTCACGATCACGATTGGCCAGTTCAGCGATGACTAGCTGCAGCTTCTGCTCTTCCTGGGCTGTGCGTGACTCGCCGGGCTTGGCGGGTGTGGATGAATCCTGAGATTTGCCCTGCTCTTCCTGGGAGCTGGCAGCGTTGGCACTATCGGCTTCGTTGCCGGCGGCTACGGGAGAGAAGGAGGCGCGGGCAAGCTCGGGCGAGCTGCTGGACTCAACCGGGCGCGGTGCAGAGGCGGCAGGTGAGTAAGCGGGAAAATAGGCGGAGGAAAAACCGGCAATCTGCATGGCGTGCTCCCTCCTGGAGTCGAGCGCCCGAACGGGCGCTGCGATTTAGGCGGTGACGTCGATCAAGGTGCCCAGCACCTTGTCTGCGGTTTCCACGACGCGAGCACCGGCCTGGGCTTCGTACTGGCCGACGCGCATCTCGACCATGCTTTCGGCGATGTCGGCACGCGCTGCGGAAGGCTCGTTGGCCTGGGCGCGCTCGGCAGTTACCGGGGCGCTGGCGATCTCACCTGCTGCCTGATCGACACGGCGCTGGCCGGACTGGATGGTATTGATACCGGAAGTGAAAGCACTGACGGACGAGATCTGCATGGGACGTCTCCTGCTGCAGGAACCTTATGACGTGCATTTAAGCAGAAGCCGGTTAAAAGATGTACAACCAAAAATGCTGCACGTGACCGGGTTCATAGCATCAATCGCGATAAATCGAGGTGCTGCGCCACCTGTTCAGCGGACACCGACGACAGAAACGGTACCTGTCCGATGCAGGGCGCCGGCAGCCGCTCGGCGAGCGTGGCGAGGTTGTCTTCAAGCCGCGCTGTGTTCGGGTCGACCACATTGGCAACCCAGCCGGCCAGCGGCAGTCCGTCAGCAATAATGGCTTCGGCGCTCAACACCGCATGATTGATACAGCCCAACCGCACGCCCACTACCAAGATCACCGGAAGCGCCAGAACACCTGCGAGATCTGCCAGCGTGGCCATACCGCCCAGCGGTACGCGCCAGCCACCGGCCCCTTCGACGAGGGTGAAGTCCGCACCTTTATCCAGAATCACCTGAACCGCCCCCTGCAAGGTCGACACATCGAGTGACACACCGATATCCCGGGCGGCCAGATGCGGTGCGATGGCGGGCGCGAAAGCCAGCGGGTTCACCTCCTCGTAATGCAGCGGTAGCGTGCATTGCGCGAGCAGCGCCAGTGCGTCGTCGTTACGCAGCCCCTCGGCGGTGAGCTGGCAGCCGGAGGCGACCGGCT
Organism: Pseudomonas sp. AG1028; assembly: GCF_007993955.1. Lineage (NCBI taxonomy): Bacteria > Pseudomonadati > Pseudomonadota > Gammaproteobacteria > Pseudomonadales > Pseudomonadaceae > Pseudomonas > Pseudomonas sp. AG1028. The sequence continues at coordinate 26,518 of NZ_VIVP01000001.1, read as the reverse complement.
TGGCCGCCGCGGTCGACTGCCCGGCGATGCGAGCGGCGAACAGCAGGCCTGCTGCAATGGTGGTCTTGCCGATTTCGGTATCGGTGCCAGTGACGAAATAGGCAGCGCTCATGGTCGGGGCTCCTTTTGCAGTACGCCGTAGATGACCTGATAAGTGCACGGCAAACCCTCGGGCTGACGCTGCCGTTCATAGGCATCGGCCAGGGCCCGCACCCGTGCTCGGCCGGTCAGCCCCACGGGGCGGCCTTCATTGAGATTGTGCGCGCCGAGAGCCTTGAGGCTATGGGTAAGGCTGCGCAGCTCCGGATAATGCAGGCGATGGGCGCGCACCTGTAGCCGTTCCACCCGAAGGCCACTGGCGGCGCACAGCGCCTGATAGTCCTCAAGGCGGCGGAAACGGTTGACGTGCACGAAGCCGTCCACCGCCTGCCAGCTGTCGCGAAGCTCCTGCAGGGTGCCGACACACAGGCTGCTGAACGCCAGCACGCCACCCGGGCGCAGCACCCGCTGCGCTTCACTCAGTACTGCGGCGAAGTCCGCACACCACTGCAGCGCCAGGCTGGAGAAGATCAGGTCACAACAGCTGTCGCGCAGCGGTAGCCGCTCGGCATCGCCGGCCACGAACACCTGGGCACCGCCCAGCAGCCGAGCGTGCTGCAACATGCCCTCGGCGATGTCCACGGCGATGCCCTCGCCTTGCGGATACCAGTCCGCCAGCGCGCGGCTGAAAAAACCGGTGCCACAGCCCATGTCGAGCCAACGCTGTGGCTGCAGGTGCAGCGGCAAGTACCACAGCAGTTGCCGGCCGACGTCGCGCTGCAACTGCGCCACGCTGTCGTAGGTGTCAGCGGCCCTGGAGAAGGATGCCGCCACCTGGCGTTTGTCCGGGCGGGCGCTCATGGCTGCGCCTCCATGAAGCGCGCTATTGCGGCTGACACTTCGCCCACCTGCTCGATCACCAGGGCATGGCTTGCGCCTTCGATCTGACGCACATCGGCGACTGACTGCAGCGCCCGGATGGCGACCGCAGCAGCGGCCGGCACCAGCGCATCGTCAGCGGCGAACAGATGAAGTTGCGGCCCACTGAATTGCTGCAGCGCCTCCCGCGTATCGAGCGCAGCCAGCAGATCCAGGCCTGCCAGGGAATCGCTGCCATCGGCCTGCTCCAGAAGGCGGCGGGACAATCCACGAAAATCCACAGCCCCCTGGCTGCAGAGCATGGCGAAACGCTTGAGCGTCGTGGCGGGGTTGAGCGTGTAGGCCTCGCGAAACGCCTCAAAGGTCGCAGCTGGCATCGCGGCAGGCCACGCCTCGCTGGCTGTAAAGCGCGCGTTGCTGGCCACAGTCAGCAGGCCCGGACAATCCGCGCCACGGCGCGCCGCCAGCAAGGTGGCGAGCATGCCGCCCAAGGACCAGCCGCCCAGCCATACGCCGCGTGGCAGGCGTTCATCCAGAGCATCCAGCCAGCGCTCGCTATCGGCGTGCTCGAACGCCGGCAACGGCTCGATGGCGACCTGAGCCTGATCAGCCAGCGCCGCAGCCAAGGGCTGCAGCGGCGCATTGCCCAGCCCCCAGCCGGGCAGCAGAATAAGCGATGGACGCATCACCTTGGCTCCCCCGGCAGCTGCGCCCAGCACTGGGCCAGGGCGTCGAGCAGTTGATCGACCTGAGCCTGCTCATGGGCCGCGGACAGGGTAACCCGCAGGCGCGCGCTGCCCGCCGGCACGGTAGGCGGGCGAATCGCGGTGACCAGAATGCCGCGCTCACGCAGCGCCTGGGATAAAGCCATGGCGCGGCCGCTGTCACCGACCAGGATCGGCTGAATGGCGGTGTCGCTCTCCATCAGCGTAAGCCCGAGCGTGGCGGCGCCTTGGCGAAAGCGCGCGATCAGCGCTGCCAGGTGCTCGCGGCGCCAGTGTTCGCTGCGCAAGAGCTCCAGGCTCTTGAGGGTCGCGCAGGCCAGCGCCGGCGGCTGGCTGGTGGTGTAAATATACGGCCGGGCGAACTGCACCAGGGTGTCGATCAGTTCATCGCTGCCCGCCACGAAGGCGCCGGCGGTGCCGAACGCCTTGCCGAGAGTACCGACCAGCACCGGCACCTCATCGATACCCAGCCCGAACTGCTCGACCACCCCACCGCCGGTGGCGCCCAACGTACCGAAGCCATGGGCATCGTCGACCATCATCCAGGCGTCATGGCGCCGCGCCTCGACGCACAGCGCCGGCAGATCGGCCACGTCTCCATCCATGCTGAATACGCCGTCGCACACCACCAGGGTATTGCCCTCGGCCTTGGCCAGGCGGCTGGCGAGGCTCTGCGCATCGTTGTGCAGGTAGCGTGAGAAACGTGCGCCGCTGAGCAGGCCGGCGTCCAATAGGGAGGCATGGTTGAGGCGATCCTCGAGCACCGAGTCGCCCTTGCCCACCAGTGCGGTGACCGCGCCCAGGTTGGCCATGTAGCCCGTGGAGAACAGCAGTGCGCGGGGCCGGCCGGTGAAGTCGGCCAGAGCTTCTTCCAGTTCATGGTGCGGCGTGCTGTGGCCGATCACCAGATGCGATGCGCCGCCACCGACGCCCCAGCGCTGGGCGCCGGCGCGCCAGGCTTCGATCACCTGGGGGTGATTGGCCAGGCCAAGGTAATCGTTGGAACAGAAGGCCAGCAATCGGCGGCCATCCACCTCCACTAGCGGTCCCTGAGGGCTGCCCAGCAGGGGGCGCTGACGATACAGATCGGCAGCGCGGCGCTCGGCCAGGCGAGCGGCAAGATCGAAACTCATGGGTTCACCCTAAGGCGCAGAGCGTCCAGCGCTTACCGGCTGTCACGGCTCACCGGCAACGGGCAGGCGCCGTCCTGGCGCCTGCAAGGGATCAAACGGCGGCGTCGTAGAACAGCCGCGAATCACGCTGCTCGACCAGTGCCTGCTCGATGGCGGCCTGGTGCACCTCGTCGGCGTGCTCTTCGCGGGCTTCGGGCTGAATGCCGAGGCGGGCGAACAGCCGCATGTCCTTGTCGGCCTGGGGGTTGGCGGTGGTCAGCAGTTTTTCGCCATAGAAGATCGAGTTGGCACCGGCAAAGAACGCCAGGGCCTGCATCTGCTCGTTCATCGCCTCGCGGCCGGCGGACAGGCGCACGTGGGACTTGGGCATCATGATGCGCGCCACGGCCAGCATGCGGATGAAGTCGAACGGGTCGACGTCTTCCTCATTGGCCAGCGGTGTGCCCTCGACCTTGACCAGCATATTGATCGGCACCGACTCGGGGTGCTCGGGCAGGTTGGCGAGCTGAATCAGCAGGCCGGCGCGGTCGTCCAGCGACTCGCCCATGCCGAGGATGCCGCCCGAACAGATCTTCATGCCGGCGTCGCGCACGTAGGCCAGGGTCTGCAGGCGCTCGCTGTAAGTACGGGTGGTGATGATGCTGCCGTAGAACTCCGGCGAGGTATCCAGATTGTGGTTGTAGTAATCCAGGCCGGCCTCGGCCAGGGCGGCGGTCTGCTCCCTGTCGAGCTTGCCCAGGGTCATGCAGGTTTCGAGACCCAGAGCCTTTACACCCTCGACCATCTTCAGCACGTAAGGCATGTCCTTGGCGGACGGATGCTTCCAGGCAGCGCCCATGCAGAAACGCGTCGAGCCGATGGCCTTGGCCTCGGCCGCCGCTTCCAGCACCTTCTGCACCTCCATTAGCTTCTGCTTGTCCAGGCCGGTGTTGTAGTGGCCGGACTGCGGGCAGTACTTGCAGTCTTCCGGGCAGGCGCCGGTCTTGATCGACAGCAGCGTGGAGACCTGCACGCGGTTGGCATCGAAGTTCGCGCGGTGCAAGGTCTGGGCTTGAAACAGCAGGTCATTGAACGGCTGCTCGAACAGCGCGCGAACCTCGGCGAGGCTCCAATCGTGACGCAGGGAGGTGGCGGTACTGGCGCTCATGGGGGCAAGTCCTTATCTACAGGCGGCCTGCTAGAGTCGAAGCAGGCCCAACACGGATGTGCGGCATAGTTAAGGAAGCCTTATGCACTGTCAACCACCAGCAATCCTAAAGGTTTACAATTGGCTAAAAATAAAACAAACCTGCTTATTGTGTGATGAACGGGTAGATACGCGACTACCGCTCTGCGCCGAGTGTGACGCTGAGCTGCCGTGGCTCGGCCCCCATTGCCAGGTCTGCGCTCTGCCGCTGGCGGTCGATGGCCTGACATGCGGCAGTTGTCTGAAACGCCCGCCGCCATTCAGCCGTGTCGAAGCGCCCTGGCGTTATGGATTTCCGGTCGATGCGCTGATCAATCGCTTCAAACATCAGGCCCGCTGGCCCATCGGGCGCCTGCTGGGCGATCTGCTCGCGCGCCATCTTACTCACGCCTTCAACGAGGGCTTGCCAAGGCCCGACTTGTTGCTGCCGGTTCCTCTATCACCCAAGCGCCAGCGGCAACGCGGCTTCAACCAGGCGCAGTTGCTTGCCGAGGTGGCGAGTCACGCACTGCAGATTCCCCAACGCAGCGACTGGTTGCAGCGCAACGGCGATGCTCCCGCCCAGCAGAAACTCGATGCCGCCGCGCGACGCCGCAATCTGCGTGGTGCCTTTGCCCTGCGACTCACCGCCCAGCCTCGCGGCCTGCACTTGGCCTTGATCGACGATGTGCTGACCACCGGCGCAACGGCTCAGCAGCTGGCGCGCCTGCTGATGCGCGCGGGCGCTCTGCGGGTAGATGTGTACTGCCTGGCGCGCACGCCGGCTCCGGGCGACGATTGACGCCGCCTGGGAGCGTCACGCACAGTGGCCGACCGCCCTCATTCATCGCCTGCTGCCCATGCCCACCCTGTCCCTGCTCGCCCAACACGTTACCCGCCGCCCGCAGCGCATGGCCCTGCTCGAGCAGATCGCCGAACAGGGCTCGATCACCCGCGCCGCCAAGGCCGCCGGCATGAGCTACAAGGCTGCCTGGGACGCCATCGATGAGCTGAACAACCTGGCCGACCAGCCTCTGGTGACTCGCAGCGTGGGCGGCAAGGGAGGCGGTGGCGCACGCCTGACACCGAGCGGAGAACGCCTGCTGCACCTGCACCAACGCCTGCAGGCGATCCAGACCGAGGTGCTGCAGGCCGCCGACGATGACGCCGACCTGCAGCTGCTGGGCCGTCTGATGCTGCGCACCAGTGCGCGTAACCAGCTCAGCGGCCGGGTGCGTGCGATCCAGCCACAGGGCGGTAATGACCTGATCGACATCGAACTGCCCGGCGAAGTGGCGATCCAGGCGCAGATCACCCGCAGCAGCACCGCCCACCTGCAACTGCAGCCAGGCGTGGCGCTGCTGGTGCTGATCAAGGCTGGCTGGCTACAGCTCAGCGCGGTCAGCGAGGAGCACGACCCGGCGCTCAACGCCCTGCTCGGGCATATCGAACAGATTCAGGTCGAGGCCGACGGCCCCAGCGAAGTGCGCATCGGCCTGCCCAACGGGCAGACGCTGTGCGCCCAGGCGCCTGCCGAGCAGCTTAGCGACCTGGGCCTGGTGGTTGGCAGCCCGGTACGCGCGCAGTTCGCCGCCTCTCAGGTACTGCTCGGCACTCAGGTCTAGGGCGAATAGTGCCCGTGCAGGCCGCGCCGAGGCGTTACACTCTGCGGCCAACCGCAGGAGCCGCCCATGACCCATCCCTTCGCCGCCCTCACCCCCGATCTGGTTCTGGATGCCGTCGAGAGTCTGGGCTACCTCAGCGATGCCCGTGTATTGGCCCTGAACAGCTACGAAAACCGTGTTTATCAAGTGGGCATCGAGGCCGAAACGCCGCTGATCGCCAAGTTCTACCGGCCGGATCGCTGGACGGACGAAGCGATTCGCGAAGAGCACAGCTTCACCGCCGAACTGGCCGAACGCGAAGTGCCGGTGGTGGCGCCGCTGCAGCGTGACGGCGAAACCCTGTTCGCGCACGCCGGCTTTCGCTTTGCACTGTTTCCGCGCCGCGGTGGGCGCGCGCCAGAGCCGGGCAACCTGGATCAGCTATATCGCCTAGGCCAACTGCTTGGCCGCCTGCACGCGGTCGGCGCGATGCGCCCCTTCAAGCACCGCGAATTGCTGCGGGTCGACAACTTCGGTCACGCCTCGCTGGCCACCCTGCTGGACGGCAACTTCATTCCCAAAAGCCTGCTGCCGGCCTACGAATCGGTGGCTCGCGACCTGCTGGCGCGTCTGGACAAACTGTTCGCGGCAAATCCGGTCAAGGCGATTCGTCTGCACGGCGACTGTCACCCCGGCAACCTGCTGTGCCGTGACGAGACCTTCCACATGGTCGACCTGGACGACTGCCGCATGGGCCCGGCCATTCAGGACCTGTGGATGATGCTGGCGGGGGAGCGCCACGAGCGCCTCGGGCAGATCGCCGAACTGGTCGACGGCTATCAGGAATTCCACGATTTCGATCCCCGTGAACTGCCGCTGATCGAAGGTTTACGCTCCCTGCGCCTGATGCATTACAGCGCCTGGCTGGCGCGCCGCTGGGACGACCCGGCATTCCCCCAGAGCTTTCCCTGGTTCGGCAGCGAGCGCTACTGGGGCGAGCAGATCCTGATGCTGCGCGAGCAGATCGCGGCGCTGGATGAAGAGCCGCTGAAGCTGTTCTGAAACTCACGGATTCGGCAAGAAAAAGCTGAACGCGCAGACAACTGCGCACTAGAATGATGCGCTTTCCCCACTGCCTCGATAAGGACTTACATGGCCACCGCAGATTTGCGCCGCGGCTACATCCTGGGCCTTTCCGCCTACGTCATCTGGGGCCTGTTCCCGATGTACTTCAAGGCGATCCAGGCCGTTCCCTCGCTGGAAATCATCGTTCATCGCGCCATCTGGTCGGCGCTGTTCGGCGCCTTGCTGCTGCTCGTCTGGAAGCACCCGGGCTGGCTGCGCGAACTGATCGACCACCCCAAGCGCTTCGCGGTGCTGGCCCTGAGCGGCTCGCTGATCGCCGGCAACTGGCTGATCTACGTCTGGGCGGTGAACAACGGGCGCATGCTCGAGGCGAGCCTGGGTTACTACATCAACCCGCTGGTCAACGTGCTGCTCGGCATGCTGATTCTTGGCGAACGGCTGCGGCGCTTGCAGTGGGTCGCGGTGGCGCTGGCGGCGATTGGCGTCGGCCAACAGGTGTGGCAGGTGGGCAGCCTGCCTTGGGTGTCGCTGGCCCTGGCGTTGAGCTTCGCGACCTACGGGCTGATCCGCAAGAAAGCGCCAGTCGCCGCGCTGCCGGGGCTGGTGGTGGAAACCTGGATTTTGTTGCCGCTGGCCATCGGCTGGATTGTCTTCCACCCAGACGCGATGAGCAGTCAGCCGGCGTTCTGGACTACGAGTGAGGCGCTGTGGCTGATGGCCGCCGGCCCGGTCACTCTGATTCCGCTGGTGTGTTTCAACGCCGCTGCGCGGCATCTGCCCTTCGCCACCCTGGGCTTTTTGCAATACGTGGCACCGACTCTGGTGCTGCTGCTGGCGGTGTTCGTTTTCGACGAGCATTTCGACCCAGCGAAACTCATCTCCTTTCTGCTTATCTGGGCGGGGCTGGCGGTATACAGCGTCGACGCCTGGCGAACCCTGCGCAAGCGCCCGGCAACCGTTTGAAAGCAAAGGCCGCTGATTCAGCGGCCTTGTCGTTTCTGGCGAACAGGTTCAGTCCCTTAGTCTTCCATGCGCAGCTTGAGCTCCACCATCAGGTCATCCGCCAGGCTTTCCAGCGAGGTCTGCAGGGTGCTTAGCGGCAAGCCTTCCGGTACCGCCAGGGTCGCCTGGGCGTGGAACAGCGGCTCGCCGCTCATGGGTGCGGGCGTCACTTCGGTCACCAGGTTTTCCAGGTTGACGCCATTGGCGGCCAGCAGCCGGGTGATGTCGCGCACGATCCCGGCGCGGTCGTTGCCCAACAGATCAAGGTGAATGGACTTCCAGGTGCAGTCCGGCTCTGCGCCGGCCGAGGCGAGCTGCACGCGAATGCCCTGGGCGCTGAGCTCGCCCAGCGCCTCCATCAGCGCGCCATGGGAGGCGGCCGGAACATCGACGCGCAGGATGCCGGCGAACTGCCCGGCCATGCGCGACATACGGCTCTCCAGCCAGTTGCCACCGTGCTTGGCCACGCACTGGGCAACGCGCTCGACCAGGCCGGGCTGGTCCTGGGCGATAACGGTGAGTATCAGGTGATCCATGCTCATGTCCTCGTCGTGGGCGCTCAATTCAGGTCGAGCCAATAGGTCAGGTAAACCTCATCCCGAACATAGCCGAGACGTTCATAGAGAGACTGCGCCGCCAGGTTGGTTCGCGCCGTTTCCAGCTGCAAGCCGCAGGCGCCGGTAGCCAGCGCATGCTGCCTGGCAGCCTCGAGCAGTTGCTCACCGATGCCCTGGCGCCGCGCGTGATCGGCGACGTACAGGTCGCTGAGCAGCAGGCTCGGGCGCAGCGCCAGTGATGCATAAAGCGGATAGAGCTGCACGAAGCCCTGGGCCGCGCCCTCTTCGCTGCGGGCGATCAAGATCGTCGAGTCGCTGCGCTCCAGCCGCGCCGAGAGAAAATCGCGCACCTCCCGGGTGCTTTTGTCGACCTTGTAAAAGGTCAGATAGGCCGCGAACAGCGGCACCAGGTCATCGAGATCAGCAGTGGTCGCAGCGCGTGTCGGCATGTTGGCGTCCTCACAGGTGGTCTGCAGTATAGGCAGCGGTGCGCCAATCAGCTTCCTGGCAAGAATACGACCAAGGTCGCGGCGATCATTTCCGGACTGTTTTTCCCAATTCGTTCATGTAGTATCAGCCAAACCCCACTACATGAACCCAAACCCAGTCCTGCTGGTTGTGGAAAACCCCGCTCACGAAGCACCTCCAGACACGCCGCAACGCGGGCAGCCGTCGACCACGGCCCCAAGGCGATCGGTCTGCGCAGCATCGAGGGTTCCCGCCGTTACACAGGCTAAGCGAAGCAGAGAGGCGAGAGATGACTGAGCGTATTCGAGTCGGTGGCCTGCAGGTCGCCAAGGTGCTGTTCGATTTCATCAACAACGAAGCCATTCCCGGCAGCGGCGTGACCGCCGAGGCATTCTGGGCCGGCGCCGATGCCGTGTTCCGTGACCTGACGCCAAAGAACCGCGCGCTGCTCGACAAGCGCGATCAGCTGCAGGCGCAGATCGACGGCTGGCACCGCGAACGGGCCGGCAAGCCCCACGACGCGGCGGCCTACAAAACCTTCCTGCAGCAGATCGGCTACCTGCAGCCGCAGCCTGAGCACGTGCAGGTCAGCACCGAGAACGTCGACGACGAGATCGCACGCATGGCCGGCCCGCAGTTGGTGGTGCCGGTGATGAACGCGCGCTTCGCGCTCAACGCCAGCAACGCCCGCTGGGGCTCGCTGTACGACGCGCTGTACGGCACCGATGCGATCAGCGAGGAAGGCGGCGCCGAAAAGGGCAAGGGCTACAACCGCGTTCGCGGCGACAAGGTGATCGCCGCCGCGCGCGCCTTCCTCGATGAAAGCGCGCCGCTGGCCACCGGCTCCCACGCCGAGGTCACCGGTTACCGCATCGAAGGTGACAAACTGCTGGTTACCCTGGCCAATGGGGACATCAGCGGCCTGCGCGACGCCGATCAACTGGTCGGTTACCAGGGCGAGGCCGCCGCGCCCATCGCCGTCCTGCTCAAGCACAACGGCCTGCATTTCGAGATCCAGATCGACGCCGCCAGCCCGATCGGCAGCACCGACGTCGCTGGCGTGAAGGACGTGCTGATGGAATCGGCGCTGACCACCATCATGGACTGCGAAGACTCGGTGGCGGCGGTGGATGCCGACGACAAGACCCTGGTCTACCGCAACTGGCTGGGCCTGATGAAGGGCGACCTCAGCGAAGAAGTCAGCAAGGGCGGCAGCACCTTCACCCGTACCATGAACCCGGATCGCGTCTACACCCGACCGAACGGCGGCGAGTTGACCCTGCACGGGCGCAGCCTGCTGTTCGTGCGCAACGTCGGCCACCTGATGACCAACCCGGCGGTGCTCGACGCCAGCGGCAACGAGCTGCCCGAAGGCATCCTCGATGCGCTGTGCACCAGCCTCGCCGCGCTGCACAACCTCAACGGCAACAATAGCCGCGCCAACAGCCGCACCGGCTCGGTGTACATCGTCAAACCGAAGATGCACGGCCCTGAAGAAGTGGCGTTCACCAGCGAACTGTTCGGCCGTGTCGAGCAGGTGCTGGGCCTGGCGCGCAACACGCTCAAGGTCGGCATCATGGATGAAGAACGGCGCACCACCGTCAACCTCAAGGCCTGTATCGCCGCGGCCAGCGAGCGTGTGGTGTTCATCAACACCGGTTTCCTCGACCGCACCGGCGACGAAATCCATACCTCCATGGAAGCCGGCGCCATGGTGCGCAAGGCCGCCATGAAGAGCGAGAAGTGGATCAGCGCCTACGAGAACAACAACGTCGACGTCGGCCTGGCCAGCGGCCTGCAGGGCCGTGCGCAGATCGGCAAGGGCATGTGGGCGATGCCCGACCTGATGGCCGCCATGCTAGAACAGAAGATCAGCCATCCGCTGGCCGGTGCCAACACCGCCTGGGTGCCCTCGCCGACCGCCGCCACCCTGCACGCGCTGCACTATCACAAGGTCGACGTGTTCGCCCGCCAGGCCGAGCTGACCAAACGCGCCCCGGCCTCGCTGGATGAAATCCTCAGCATTCCGCTGGCGCCAGACACCAACTGGAGCGACGAGGAAATCCGCAACGAGCTGGACAACAACGCCCAGGGCATCCTCGGCTACGTGGTGCGCTGGATCGACCAGGGCGTCGGCTGCTCCAAGGTGCCGGACATCAATGACATCGGCCTGATGGAAGATCGCGCCACCCTGCGCATCTCCAGCCAGCTGCTGGCCAACTGGCTGCGCCACGGCGTAGTCAGCGAGGCGCAGGTGCTGGAGAGCCTCAAGCGCATGGCGCCGGTGGTGGACCGGCAGAATGCCGGCGATGCGCTGTACCGCCCGATGGCACCGGACTTCGACGCCAACATCGCCTTCCAGGCGGCCGTGGAGCTGGTGCTCGAAGGCACCAAACAGCCCAACGGCTACACCGAACCGGTGCTGCATCGCCGTCGTCGGGAACTGAAGGCCAGCCTGGCGCGCTAAGCGTCAACGCAAAAAAGAAAACCGCCGAGAGGCGGTTTTCTTTTATTCGCAGATTGGTTGGTGGATTACGGCGCCACGAACGCCGTAACACGCCTCAACGGCGAAGCGGCGCCTGCACCCGCCCTACGATTCGAAGAGACCACGCACACCCCGTAGGGTGGGTAAACGACGCATGGCAGATTACGTCCTGACACCGCTGCTCCCTGCGCGTCGCGTAACCCACCAAGCGATCTCACCCCAGACACGATCAAGCCGCCGGCTGCACCGCCACCCGCCGCTGCTGCCAGCGGTAGACGGAGAAGCGTTTGGGCATTTCGTACAGCCAGTTAATGCCCAGCGCCTCGAGAATCTTCGCGGCAATCACTGGCAGCAGCACGCCGGCCAGGCAGCCGACGACGATATGCACGGTGTCGTCGTTGATGCCCAGGAACTTGTTGAGGATCACCCGCGCGCCGCTGCCAGCCAGGATGTGCATCAGGAAGATCGGCATCGACAGCGCGCCCAGGGTCAGCATCCAGCCCACCGGCCGGCGCGCCAGCACCATGCACAGGCTGACGGTGAACAGGATGCCGATGAAGGCCACCACCAGCGACGCCGCGCCGCGGTCGATATAGGTCAGCCCCAGCACGCCGTGGAACACATACTGCGCCACCACGAAGGCCAGACCACTGCCCAGGGCCACGGCCGAAGCACGAGATTCGATGCTGCCACGCACCTGGTTAAACCAGATGCCCAGAGCGAAGAACACGAAATTCTGTGCCAGGAATATCAGCACCCCGACACGTGGCGCCCACTGCTGCAGCAGGTAGAACAGCGCACTGAGCACCAGCAGCGGCAGGAAGGCCCGCGTCGAGAAACGGCGGTACAGCAGAATCGCCAGGCAGAACGCGGCGAATAGCGCGTACAGGAACCAGAACTGCGCCCGTGGCGACCAAAGCAACGTCAGCACCTCGCCCATGCTGACGCCGCCGTTGGTGTAGCGCGACAGCATCGCCTCGATGGTGCCCTGCAGCAGGGACCAGAGCACGAACGGATAGAAGATGGTATCGATCTTGTTGCAGAACAGGCCGACACCGCCGCGGTTGTTCAGCGAATGCCAAAAGAACAACCCGGACAGAAAGAAGAACAGCGGCATGTGGAAGGTGTAGATGATGCTGTCCACCAGCCAGTGGAAATCCACGTTCTCGGTGATGATGCCGCCGTTGAGCAAGCCCCGCACCACATGGCCATAGACCACCAGGAGGATGCCGATGGCCTTGGCGTAATCCACCCATAAATTGCGGTTTTGCATGCGGGAATCCTTGAGATCGAGGTCAGCGCGAGGAGCGATGGCGGCGACCGGAGCGCCGCCACGCTGATCAGATCGTCAACCCGCGCTTCAGGTTCCCGGCCCGATGCTGGTGCAGTTGCCGCCGCCCAGGTACTTCTTCAGCACCGCCCATTGCGGACGGTCCACACCCTTGACCGGCTCGACGGACAGCTTGTTCTTGCCCCACGATGGCCCGGCTGCCCAGTAAGCGAACGGAATACAGTGCTTCTGCAGGTAGGCGAGCGTCTGATCCAGCGCCTTGAGGCCGCTTTCGTCCTCGGCCGGTACACCGAACTCGCCGATATGGCCCTTCTTGTTGTGCTCGATCAACCAGTTGACGAAGGGCTCCAGGCGTTTGACGCCGATCTGCGGATCCAGATCGGTGGCCAGGGCGGTCTTGTAGAGGCCGCTGGCATCCGGATCGATGTACATATGCGCCGAATAGATCAGCTTGTTGGCCGGGTCCTTCAGGTCGAGCAGGTTGTCGTTGAGCTTGGGCCAGCGCAATGCAGACGAATATTCGGCGCCTTCGACGTAGATATCGTTCTTCGAGTCGTGCTTGCGCACGCCGTTGATACCGGCCTGGGCCACCTGCGGCCAGTACTTGTTGGCCGCGCCGTGGGGCTCGTTCATCAGGTCGTAGGAATACACGGCCGGGTGGCTGCCCCAGCGCTTGGCGATGCGTTCCATGAGGTTCTGGTAGGCGGAAATCGGTACATCGTCAGTGCCAATTACCTTGCCGTAGTAGCGGCCATAGTTGTGCACGTCGAGCATCACCTCGATGCCGGCCTGCTGGGCTTCATCGAGGGTCTTGTCGATCAGCTTGGCGTAGGCCTCGTCGAACTCGCCATTGGCCTTGGGCTGCAGGCGCTCCCAGATGAAGGAGAAGCGCACCCAGCTGATGCCCTTCTGCTGCCACTTCTCGTAATAGCCTTTGGGCGGGAAGAAGAAGTTGGTGCCGTGCTTGCCGGGAAGCACCGAGCTGGCGAACCCTGCGCCCGCAACGTTGATGCCGATCAGCTCGACCGGCTTGGTTTGTGCGCTGGCGACGCCGCAACTGAGCAGGATGCTGGTGCCGAGCGCCACGGCGTGACGCAGAATGCTGCCACTCATAGGTGAGGTCTCCTCTGTGCCTGGATGGGATGACTGCCTGAAAAACGCGTCTCAGACACATCAGGACGCCAATAGAGGTGAGAGGTTCACCGCAGGCCGGCATATTCATCCGCCAATCGCCTGGCCTAGACTTACGTCTTATGTCGATTCCAGGCCTGGCTCGCCACCATGCCGCTACAAGAACAAAAGGAACGCGCGCAATGAAACCAGCCGACGATTTCGTCCAGGCCGGCAAGACAGCGGTACGCCAGAACGTCCATGGCACCATGGAGTTTCTGCAGAAATTCCCGCCCTTCAACCAGATGGATGCGGCCCACCTCGCCTACCTGGTCGAGCACTGCCAGCTGCGCTTCTATGGCGAAGACGAGGTGATCATTCACCCCGATGACGGCCCGGTGCAGTACTTCTACATCGTCAAGCAGGGCCGCGTGCACGGCCAACGTCCGCACTCGGCGCGGCGTGGCACCGAGACCACCTTCGAGATCACCAGCGGCGAGTGCTTCCCAATGGCCGCGCTGATTGGCGAGCGCGCCACCCGCACCGCGCACCTGGCCGCCGAAGACACCTTCTGCCTGCTGCTCGACAAGGCCGCCTTCGCCCGCCTGTTCGCCCAGTCCACGCCGCTTCGCGACTTCGCCCTGCGCGGCGTCAGCAGCCTGCTCGATCAGGTCAACCAGCAGGTGCAGATGCGCGCCGTGGAAACTCTCGGCTCGCAGTATTCGCTCGACACCCGCCTGGGCGAGCTGGCCATGCGCCAACCGATTTCCTGCGCCCCCGAATTGCCCCTGCGTGACGCGGTACGGCAGATGCACGAACAGCAGGTCGGCAGCATCGTCATCGTCGATGCCGGCCTGCGTCCGCAGGGCATCTTCACCCTGCGCGACCTGCGCCGCGCGGTGGCCGACGGCAGCTCACTCGACCAGCCGATCAGTGGCCTGATGACCCAGGCGCCCTTTCACCTGCCGCCGAGCGCCAGCGCCTTCGACGCTGCCATCGCCATGACCGAGCGGCATATCGCCCACGTCTGCCTGGTGGACCAGGGCAAGCTGTGCGGCGTGGTTTCCGAACGCGACCTGTTCTCCCTGCAGCGCGTCGACCTGGTGCACCTGGCGCGCACCATTCGCCACGCCGGCCGGGTGGAAACCCTGGCCGCGCTGCGTGAAGACATACGCCAGCTAGTTGATCGCATGCTCGCCCATGGCGCCAGCTCCAGCCAGATCACCCATATCGTCACCCTGCTCAACGATCACATGGTCTGCCGGGTCATCGAGCTGACCATCGAGGACCTGGGCGACCCCGGCGTGCCCTTCACCTGGCTGTGCTTCGGCAGCGAGGGCCGCCGCGAACAGACCCTGCACACCGATCAGGACAACGGCATTCTTTTCGAAGCCAGCGATAACGTCGAAGCCGCCCAGCTGCGCGGCCGACTGCTGCCGCTGGCCATGGAGATCAACGGGCGCCTGGCGCGCTGCGGCTTCACCCTTTGCAAAGGCGACATCATGGCCGGCAACCCGCAGCTGTGCCTGTCGCGTCAGGAATGGTCGCGGCGCTTCGCCGGCTTCATCCGCGAAGCGACGCCGGAAAACCTGCTGGCCTCGACCATCTACTTCGACCTGCGCACCGTATGGGGCGATGCCAGTGGTTGCGAAACCCTGCGTGACGAGCTGCTCGGGCAGATCGCCGACAACCGCCTGTTCCAGCGCATGATGGCCGAGAACGCCCTACGCCAGCGCCCGCCGGTGGGCCGCTTCCGAGACTTTGTGGTGGCCAGGCGCGGCGCCGAGAAGGACACCCTGGATCTCAAATCCCAGGGCCTCACGCCCTTCGTCGACGGCGCGCGCCTGCTCGCCCTGGCCAACGGCATCAAGGCCTGCAACACCCAGCAGCGGCTACGTGAACTGAGCGAGCGCGGGATCATCGACAAGCTGGATGGCGCCGCCTATGAAGAGGCCTACCACTTCATCCAGCAAACGCGCCTGCAGCAGCACCAGCTGCAGGCACGCCAGGCCCAGCCGTACTCCAATCGCCTCGACCCGGACAGCCTCAACCACCTGGACCGGCGCATCCTGCGCGAATCCTTCCGTCAGGCCCAGCGTCTGCAAACCAGCCTGGGGTTACGTTACCAACTATGAATGCCTTTTCCTGGCTGACCCGCCGCCGCAGCGCCCTGCCCGCCGACCAGCAACGCCGCTGCGCCGCCCTGCCCGTCCCACGCGCGGCGGACGACACACCGCTCGCCGGGCAACGCCTGGTGGTGCTCGACCTGGAAACCAGCGGCCTGGACACCAGGCGCGACGAGGTGCTGTCGATTGGCGCCGTAGTCATAGACAACGGCGCCATCCAGCTCGGTGAACAGTTCGAGTGCACTCTGCACCGCGACGGCCACACCGTCAGCGCCAGCGTGCTGATCCACGGCCTGGCGCCCAGCGACATCGCCGCGGGCATCGAGCCGGCCCAAGCGCTGCTGGCGTTCATGGAGTTTCTCGGCGACAGCCCGCTGCTGGCCTTTCACGCCGGCTTCGACCAGCGCATGCTGGCCCGCGCCCTCAAGGACACCCTCAACCTGCGCCTGCGCCACCCTTTCTATGACGTCGCCGAGCTGGCACCCATGCTCTGCCCACAGGCCGAGATCCGCAACGGCGGCCTGGACGACTGGACCGCGCACTTCGGCCTGCAGGTCGGCCAGCGCCACCACGCCAGCGCCGACGCCCTGGTGACCGCCGAACTGGCACTGATCCTGTTCAGCCGCGCGCGCAAGCAACAGGCCGACAGCCTCAAGGCACTGGAGCAACGGCTGAAGAGCTGGCGGCAGCGGTTGCAGGGGCCTTCGCTCTAGGCGCAAAACGTCCCGGATTACGCCTGCGGCTAACCCGGGCTACGGGAGCGTTAACCGTCCGTAGCCTGCGGTTGAGCGCAGTGATACCCAAGAAGGGCGACGCCGAACTAGAGGTCACGCATCAGCAGCGCAAAGCGCAGATCCACCTCGGGTGGCACCGGCAGGTACACCACATGCCCATCGCCGGGCGCCACGCTGATCGACTCACCTGCGCGGTTCTCAAGGTGCTCCAGGGTAAAGCGCAAATTGCCCTCCGGTGTCATCAATTCCATGCCGACGCCCACCGTGAAGCGGTTCTTCACCCGCACTTCGGCCAACTCGCCACGGCGTTCGCCGCTCAGTTCGCCGACGAACTGCTGGCGATCGGAGACCGAGCTGCCATGCGCATAATTCTGATACTCGTCATGCACGTGGCGGCGCAGGAAGCCTTCGGTGTAGCCGCGATTGGCGAGCGACTCCAGGCTGGCCATCAGGCCGCGGTCGAACGGCCGCCCCGCCACCGCATCGTCGATGGCCTGGCGATACACCTGAGCGGTGCGAGCGCAGTAGTAATGGCTCTTGGTGCGCCCTTCGATCTTCAACGAATGCACACCCATGTTCACCAGCCGCTCTACGTGCTGCACGGCGCGCAGGTCCCGGGAGTTCATGATGTAGGTACCGTGCTCGTCCTCGAACACCGGCATCTGCTGTTCGCCATCCTCGAGCACGAACACCTGCTCGCTCGGCGCGCCGATACCCAGCGTTGGCTCGACCACCCGGACGACCTCGCCGAGTTCGTTCTCGCCCGCCGCCTTGAGGTCGTACTGCCAGCGGCAGGCATTGGTGCAGGCGCCCTGGTTGGGGTCGCGGCGGTTGAGGTAGCCGGACAACAGGCAACGCCCCGAGTAGGCCATGCACAGGGCGCCGTGGACGAACACTTCCAACTCGATCTCCGGCACCTGGGTGCGGATTTCCTCGATCTCGCCGAGCGACAGCTCCCGCGACAGGATCACCCGCTCCAGCCCCTGCCCCTGCCAGAACGCCACGCTGGCCCAGTTCACCGCATTGGCCTGCACCGAGAGGTGGATGGGCGTCTGTGGATAACGACCACGCACCAGCATGATCAGCCCCGGGTCGGACATGATCAGCGCATCCGGCGCCATGTCGATCACCGGCTGCAGGTCGTCAAGAAAGGTCTTCAGCTTGGCGTTGTGCGGCGCGATGTTGACCACCACGTAGAAGCGCTTGCCCAGCACATGGGCCTCGCGAATGCCCTGGGCCAGGTTGGCGTGGTCGAACTCGTTGTTGCGCACCCGCAGGCTGTAGCGGGGCTGTCCCGCGTACACCGCATCGGCGCCGTAGGCGAAGGCGTAGCGCATGTTCTTCAGGCTGCCGGCCGGTGATAGCAGTTCGGGGCGAAACGGTTGGCTAGACATGGTGCAACGAACTCGCGGAAAAACAGGGCCGGTGATTCTAGAGAGGCCGGCCCGCCCAACCATTGATCCAGGTCTATGGCGGCGCGTGTACGGCCTGCCGTGCGGATCGGCGGCCCTCGCCGCCTGGCCAGCGTACGGGAAACAGCCCGGCGATGCTGCGAGCCAGCTGTTGCCGCGCCACACGCTCCTCGCGTAACCCAAGC
Source organism: Pseudomonas sp. AG1028 (assembly GCF_007993955.1). Classification (NCBI taxonomy): domain Bacteria; kingdom Pseudomonadati; phylum Pseudomonadota; class Gammaproteobacteria; order Pseudomonadales; family Pseudomonadaceae; genus Pseudomonas; species Pseudomonas sp. AG1028. The sequence goes on along the minus strand of NZ_VIVP01000001.1, from coordinate 8,517 downwards.
CGCCCACTCATCGCCGGTACCACAGGCGAAAGAGCCCCATCGCGAACAACAGGGCGATCTGCGCCATGGCCACGCACAGTTGCAGGAACGACTGCACCGAGTGATTGGCGGCGGCATCGGCCACACCGGTCAGGCCGTTCCAGAACGCCTCCGGCAGCAGCTGCAGGCTCAGGGTGGCGACCGGCCAGCCGCTGAGCATAAGCGCCTCGATCCAATCGAAGCGGCCGACGAACATCATGCCGATCAGCAGTACACCGGCGATGCACAGGCCGAGGGCGAAGCAGGCGGAAAATTGCACCAAGACTCGCATGGCGATCTCCAAGGGGCGTGCACTGTGGCACGCCCCGGCAAAGGGTCAGGAAGTGAAAGTGTCGCTGGTGGCCGGGCGGCCGACGCCGTACCAGTCGAGTTTGCGGGTCAGCACCATCACGCATCCCAGCACGCCGAACACCAGAAGCGAGCCCATCAGCAGGGCGTAGTCCTCGGCGCTGAGCAGGCCGTAGAGCAGCCCATATAGCGCGGCCAGCAAAGCGCCGAATGCCGCTCCACGCAGCCAGCTGCGCAGCACGCTGCTGACGTAGAAGGTGTTCAGCGCCACGCATGCCAGAGCGGACAGGCCGTAGGCGACAGCGAAGCCCAGGTGCTCGGAAAGCGACAGCAACAGCAGGTAGAACAGCGCCATGGACAGGCCGACCAGGGCGTACTGCACCGGGTGCACGGCCATGCGCTTGAGCACTTCGAACAGGAAGAACACGGCGAAGGTCAGGCTGATGAACAGCAGCGCGTATTTGATCGCCCGATCGGCCTTGAGGTACTGGTCCACAGGGTCGATGAGGCTCACGCCGAAGGCGCGGCTCTGCATCGCCCCGCAGGAGCCACTGACGCAACTGCTCAAGGCATCCTGCATATCGGTGGCGAAGAAGCTGGTCTGCCATTTGGCGGTGAAGCCCTGCTGCGTCACCTCACGCTGACTGGGCAAGAACTCGCCGATAAAGCTCGGATGCGGCCAGTCCGAGCGCAGGGTGACCTGGCTTTCGCGGCCCACCGGGGTGATGCTCAGTTGCTCGGTGCCCTGCAGCTTGAGGTCGAAGGCGAAGCTATAGGCCTGCTCGTTGCGGGTATCGCGAGGCGGCAGCGCCACGTGCACGCCGCTACCGAAGTTGTCGTCGCCGCTGCCCGGCTCGAAGCTCAGGCTGGCACCATTGAGCTGCAGCTTGAGATCGTTGCCGATGCCGCGCACATCGCTGATGCCAACGGCGATAAAGGGCTCGCCGAACCAGTAGGCGTCGACATCGCTGATGCCGTAGTTGGCCGGCACCGCAAACTCGCCGCTGACCTGGCTATCGCTGTGGTACAGACGCGCCTGGTAGATGCCGCGATAGCGCAGCTCGGTACGCACGTCGCCATCGAGGGCGAAACGCTCGGGCAGAAAGTACAGACGGCCCTGCTCGATGGACTCTTCCTGATAACGCTCGTCGCTGTCCTTGCGGGTTTTCCAGGTCAGCACCTTCTTGCGGTACGGCACCACCATGATCGGCCCGGTGATCTGCTGGGCGTAGCTGGAGCTGCGGGCGATATCGCGCAGCACGTCGTCGCGCGCGCCCTGGCGCTCGCTGACCAGGCCGTCGATCAGCAACAGGGGAATCATCAACAACAGAATCAGCAGGGCGATGGCGCCCAGTTTGAACAGCAGACTTCGGTTCATGGCACAGCGCTCCGTGCAGTTGGGATGCGCGCAGTTTCGCCAGGCCAAGTGGAGCCAATATGGGCCGCAGGTGGAGTTTATGTGGGAATTGTGAGAAGCCCGGCAGGCGTCACCCGTCGGGCTGGATGGCTACGGGCGCAGCCATCGGTCATTCGCCGCGGATGTACTGCTCCAGATGCTGGATCAGGTTTTCCTGCTGGCTGATGATGTCCTTGACCAGGTCGCCGATGGACAGCAGGCCAACCAGCCGACCGTCATTGATCACCGGCAGGTGGCGCAGGCGCCCGGTGGTCATCAGCTCCATGCAGTGGCGGCTGTCTTCCTCGGGCGTCACGGTGATGACCTTGCTGGTCATGATCTCGCTGACCTTGAGGTTGGCCGGCGAGCGCTCCTGCACCGCCACCTTGCGCACGTAATCACGCTCGCTGACGATGCCCGCCAGGCGCTCGCCCTCGAGCACCACCAAGGCGCCGATGCCCTTCTCGGCCATCAGTTTCACCGCCGCGAACACGCTGCTGTCAGGGGTAACGCTGTATACGTTGGATATGGGCTTGCTCTTGAGCACGTCAGCCACGGTCTTTTTCATGCGCGTTCTTCCTGTCCCGGTAGATTGGCGAACGGCTTCAGAATAGCCAAAGTGCGGGCATCTGTACGCCCCCTGTTTGCGACAAGTCGCCGCCAGCATCGCCGAGGTCGCAGCCACGCCTCAGCGTGGGAAGCGCAAAGCGACCTGCACACCGCCCTCGACGTTGGCGATGCTCAGCGTCGCGTCATGCAACTGCGCCACTTCCTGCGCGAAGTTGAGCCCCAGGCCGGTACTCTTGCGGCCGGTGGTCGGCCGCGCAAGGGAGTAGAAGCGCTCGGTCAGGCGCGCCAGGGCGTAGTCGGGAATCGCCGGCCCCTGATTGAACAACCGTAGCTGCACCGCCTCGTCATCGGCTGCGCAATCGAAGCAGATCAGGCCGCCGGGCGGCGCGAAGTCCAGCGCGTTGTCGAGCAGGTTACTCAGCGCCTGGCGCAGCAGGAAACGTTCGCCGAGCACGATCTGCGAGGCGTCGACGCGGTTATCCACCCGCACCTGGCGCTGTTCGATACGCGCCATCTGGGCGTGCACCAGCTCGTCGATCATCGGCTGCAACGGCACGGCGACGCGTTCGTCGAGGCCCTGGCGCTGCTCGACCTGGGCCAGGTGCAGCAAGCGCTCGATCAGGTTCTGCAAGCGCTCGCCTTCTTCGCTGATATTGGCCACGAAGCGCTGACGCAGGGCTTCGGGCATCTCGCCTTCCAGCAGCTCGGCGGCGCCGCGGATCGCCGCCAGCGGGCTCTTCAGTTCATGGGTCAGGGTGTGCACGTAGCGCTCGACGTAGGCTTTGCCCTCCAGCTCGGTGCGCATGCGTTCCACCGCCTTTGCCAGCTGGCCGAGTTCGCCGCCGCGCACCTGGGGCAACTCGGCGCGCTGGCCCTCGCTGACCGCTTGTGCATAACGGGTCAAACGGCGCAGCGAGCCGCTCAGCCACCAGCTAAGCAACCCGCCGACCAGCAGGCCTAGGCCGATCAGCCCGGCGCCGAGCCAGCCGAGGCGGCGTTGCGAGCGCTCGATATAAGGCTGCAACGTGCGGTTGGGCTTGGCCACCGACACCACGCCGAGAATGCGCCCGTCATCGATGATCGGCGCTGCCACGTACATCACCGAGGAATCCGGGTCGTTCGGGTCTTCGCGGGTCGAGCGCACGCCGTAACGGCCACGCAGGGTCAGGTACACGTCGTTCCAACGCGAGTAATCCTGCCCGACCGCCAGACCGCTGGAGTCGAGCAACACGATACCGTTGGCGTCGGTAACGTAAATACGGTGGTTGACCTGATTCTTCGCCACCCCCCAGATCTGCGCGCCGGGCTGGCGTTGCCCGTAGGCCTTGAGCAGTTCGGGCAGCTGCCCCTGGGCGAGGCGGCCATCGCGTACATCCTCGCGCAGTAGCACCGCCAGCAGGTGCGCGGTATCGACCAGGGTTTCCTCGGTGGACTGGCGCACGCCGGGACGGATCTCGTCCATCACCGTACTCAGCACGAACCAGCCGGACAGCCCGACGAACAGGAAGTAAGCCAGAAAGATACGGACTCCGAGCGGCATCAGCAGGCCTCCTGAAGGCAGGGCATGGCGCTATTCAAGGCGCAGGCTGTAGCCCAGGCCACGGTGGGTCTGGATCGGCTCGGCCTGGGGTGCGACCTGGCGCAGCTTGGCGCGCAGGCTTTTGATGTGACTGTCGATGTTGCGCTCGTAGCCGGCATCGGCCGGCACGCCCAGGGCGTCGAGCAACTGCTCGCGGCTGAACACCCGCTCGGGCTGGCCGAGCAGGCACTGCAGCAACTGGAACTCGAGGCGGGTCAGGCTCAGGGGCTGGCCATGGTAGTCGATGCGCACGCGCTCGCTGTCGAGATGAAACGGGCCTTCATTGAGCTTGGCGAGCGCGGGTTCGCGGGGCGCCACGCGCTTGAGGATGGCCTTGACCCGCGCTGCCACCTCCCGCGGGCTGAAGGGCTTGACCACGTAATCGTCGGCGCCGATCTCCAGCCCCACAACGCGGTCGATCTCGTCGTTGCGCGCGGTCAGGAACATCACCGGCACTTCGGAAAAACGCCGCAGCCGCTTGCAGGCTTCGAAGCCACTGATATCGGGCAGGCCGACGTCAAGAATCACCAGATCACAGGTTTCACGCTCCAGCAGCGCCAATGCCTCACCGCCTAACGTCGTCCAGCGCGTAGCGAAACCCTCGGCCCGCAGAGCGTAAACCAGGGTATCGGCGATTGCGGCTTCATCTTCGACGATCAGGATGGTCGCCATGGTTGGCATCCTTGCGGCACGTGGGTTGCGGAGCCTGCGCGAGGCAGTTGTCAGCGTCAATAGCACGAGGCGTCACCACTCATACACAAATCAGGTGGATCATTCTGTGGATAAGCTTGGAGCGAAGCGCTGAACGCCACTGAAAACGCGCCTTCCAGCCAATCGATCATTATTTGACCAGAACTTTATTCACAGATGAAAACGTGCCAAACCGCTGTTACTAAAGAAATTTTGTCAAGACTCGTGAGTACGCCAGCATACTGGGGACAATACACAACTTGAGTGGAACACTTTGTGGATAACCTTTGCATGGCCGGCTACAGGCCATGACAAACGGGCCCTCCAGCGCACTGATCATTTACTGAGCAATGACCAGAGCTGATAAAAATATTCGCGCTTTAAACGAATAGGCGTTGTCATCCACAAAAAATCTTCTTCAGGGCGGTTCGCTATACACAATAGCCGTGGAAGATTCTGTGGATAAGCCTGGTATCGAACCATAGAGGCCACGCCATATGCGGCATTCGGACGCCTGGTCAGTTATTGATCAGATCCATCCACATGCGTCCCAACCTACTGTATTGCTTGACTTTATTGACTTAATCAGGCCCTGAGTTCGGGCGCAGCAGCAAACGAGCATTCATGCACAATGGCCGTGCATGGGCCTGTGGACAACCTGGAGATCATCCCCTGCAGGCCAATGGAATCGCGGCCTGCAAGAGATCGTTCACTTATTGATCAGCCGCTCATTCCACCCGGAAACGGCCGGTATTGCGCGACAGGGTTTCGCTGCCACGGCGCAGTTGTTCACTGGCGTCGCTGACCATGCGCGCGCCGTCGAGCAACTCGCTGGCCGCCTGATCGACCTGCTGGATATTGCCGCTCACTTCGTCAGCGGTCGCGGCCTGCTGCTCGGCAGCGGTGGCGATCTGTGCCAGGCGGTCGCTGACCCGTTGCACCGACTCGACGATACCGTCGAGATCCGCACTCATCGCCAGCACGTTACCCACATCGCCTTCGGCCTGGTGCATGGCCTGTTCCATTTCGGCGACGGACTGCCCCACCACCTTGTGCAGATCGCCAACGGTCTGGGCGATTTCCGCCGTGGAATTCTGGGTGCGCTGCGACAGGGAGCGCACCTCATCGGCGACCACCGCGAAGCCACGGCCCTGCTCGCCGGCACGCGCCGCTTCGATAGCCGCATTGAGTGCCAAGAGGTTGGTTTGCTCGGCAATGCCCTTGATGACGTCGACCACTCGGGTGATCTGCTCGGTCTGCTGGCGCAGCTTCTGCAGCGTCTGTGCGCTGCCGGCCAGGCGCTCGCTGAGCTCACGCATACTGGCACTGGTCTTGGCGCTGCGTTGATTGCTCTGGTTGGCGATCTCGCGGGTCTGCCCGGCTTCCTGGGCGGCCTGCTCGCAGCTCTGCGCCACGCTCAGGGCGGTGGCGGCCATCTGCGTAGCAGCGGTAGCGATCTGGCTCATCTGCGCCTGTTGCTGTTCGACCGCGCTCAGCGATCCCGCGGCCTGACTCCCCAGGCTACGCACGGTCTCATCGAGGCTATGCCCTTCGCGGCCGACGCCCTGCATGGAATCGCGCAACTGGGCGACCGCGGTATTCAGTGCGCTGGAGATCGCCGCCAGGTCATCGGCGCCGTGCACCTGCATACGTACCCGCAGATCACCGTCACGCAGGCCTTCAGCGGCCTGGATGATGCCGGCGGTACTGCGGCGAATGGAGGCGTGCAGGCACAACAGCAGGTACAAGGCGAGCAGGGTCAGCACGCCGAAGATCAGCGAAGTGCGAAGCATGTCCTGGCGAGCTGCACTCTGGTACCCGGAAATATTGCTGTTGAACTGCTCGAACACCGCCTGGCGCAAGGTCTGCACGTTCGCCTGCAAGGTCTGCACCTGCTCCACGAAGCGGGCTGGCTGCAGCACCATGGGGTTGGCCTCGAACATGTCGCGATCCACTTCGGCGAGGAACTGCTTGAGCCCCTTGTCGACCTGTTCATAGGCCTTTTCCAGGTTGCTCATGGTCGCAGGCGAGGCCTGCTGCAGGGCATTGCGCGACTTGGCCAGCTGCGCGCCGGTCTGTTCGAGAGCGCGACGAAGATCACGCACGGTCAGGCGGTTCTGCAAGGTGAAACGCTGAGCCACCAGCGGGTCGTAGCCCTGGCTGGCGAAGCTGCCAATACCATCGGCCAGGCGGGGCAGAATCAGCGTCATCTGCTCCATCATCAGGTAGGTATCGAGAAAGGGATCAAGTATCAGGCCGCTGTCGGTCGCGACCTGATCACGTAACACGGTCAGGGTCGAGAGTGTGCTCTGGTAACGCTCAAGAGCATCGGGCAGTCCCAATTTACCCAGCGCGGCCATGTCCAGCCCGGTGACCGACGCCTGCAATGCCTCGATTTGCCGGGCAGTATGCTCACTGGGCGTCAGCTTGATCTCGTCGTCGGCCTCGGCCAGCGTTTGGCCGAGCTTGCCGTTGCTCTCACGCAGCGGGGTTTCAGCTGGCTTGTCGTTGCTCTTCCAGCGCGCCAGCAACAGGCGCTGATCGTGCAGCTGCGCCTCGACTGCACCCAGGGCGTGAATGCCCTGCATGCCGTCTACCTCCATGGCGAGCACCTCGACACGCTCCTGGGCACCGCTCAGCATCACCCAGAGCGCATAGGCCATTGGCGCGACAAAAAGCACGAACAGCAGCTGAAACTTGCGGGCGAAACTGACACGTTCCAGAACGCGCACACCCGGCTTGAGCAATCCCCACATACCTCACCTCGAACAAGCACCCACACAACGTGGCAATCTGCTATTTCAAGGCAAGAATCACACCGCTACGCATGAAAAGGAAGCGCAGCGGTGGCAAATCAACAGCTAGGCTGCTCGGCGGTATAGCGATTGGATGGATCGATGGCCGCATCCAGCTTGCGGATGGCACTGGCGCCGATCAGCAGCGGGTAGTCGAAGTGGCTGCGGTCGGTGAGGTTGACCTCGATGGTACGCAGCTCCTCGCCCAGGCAGATGTCCATATTGACCACCGGGCGCGCGGAATAGGACGGTTTGGCAGAACTGCCCTCCTCGGCGCGATTCTTGATCTCGGTGACACGAGCCAGGGGCTTCTCGAAAACTTGATCGTCCGCATCTTCTACGGCCAGACGGAACCGCACCCAGTCCTCGCCATCACGCTTGAACTGCTCGATGTCACGGGCCGACAGCGAAGCGGTCATCGCGCCAGTGTCCATCTTGGCCTTGAGGGTCTGACCGAGCTGGGGAAGCTGAATGTACTCATAGCGACCGTAGAGAGTCGGCTGGTTGGCCATGGCAGGTAGTGTGATGGCAGCAGCCAGCAGGGCTAGAACGGTTTTCACGCCTTAACGTCCTCGTTTGAAATAGAGAACCTTGGGACTGGGGCAGGCGTGAATGGTTCTGGAAAACTGCCGGGGCGAAATTTTGCAAAATGGTGCGGGAATGCCGGAGTCGTCTCTGTGGGAGGGGCTTTAGCCGCGAGTGCTTTACGCCTAGCCAGGCACAATCGAGGCTAAAGCCTCTTGTATGGTGATACTCGAAGGGGTGGTGGGACGACAAAGCCAATTCTGACTGTTCGCAGCAGTACAGACGGTAGGAGACCTCGCCCCACCCCTTCACCAAAGCGCCGATAAAGAATGCATCGTTTGCAAGCGACGATAGGAGCAAGTCAGCGCCTCTTGGTGAACCCCTCCGAGCCTAAAAACCATAGCGTGGGAGCTCAACTGATGGCAATGCCAGCGAAGCCATTCATCATTGGTGTCGATGTCGCCAAAGTTGAACTGGTTAGTTATTGCGAGCAGACCGGTCAACATCACTCGTTTCGAAACACTCAGCCAGAGATTCGCAAGTGGTTGGCACTTCAACCGGCCAGTACGGCTATTTGTGTTGAGGCCACCAACATCTATCACCTGGATCTGGTTGAGATGGCTTACGAGAAAGGG